>NZ_WNJL01000024.1 GCF_010378095.1 Acidithiobacillus ferrianus
TGGCGGAGGGGGACCGATCTCTGGCGGAGGGGTTGCGCGCCTACCGGTCTGGTGGTGAGGGTTTTGAGGGTGTTTTGGGGAGTGATTTTTTATTGAGTTTGGCGCCGTGGGTGGAGCGGTTTATCGGCGAAGTGTTTGCCATCGAGGCCGAGGTGAGGGCGTTGCGGGAGAGGACGCGCAGCCATGAGGTGGTGATGGCGTTCAAGAAGCATTTCGTGCTGCGCCGGGCGCGCCGTTACCGGGGCGGGTTTCCGTGGAGTTTTGCGGAACTGGATCAGTGGCTGGACCAGGAGGTTCGGCGGCGCGGCTGGTCTGGGGAGGATCGCGAATGGGCCATTGCCCGGCTGGGTGAAGGGTGGCTCGAGGAGGAAGCGGCGCACGCCGAGGCCATTGACCGGCTGACCCAGTGGTGCGGTCTCATTCTCCAGGACCCGCAAGCTGCGCTGGCGGTGCAGGGCTGGTCCAGTTTTCGGCTGCCGCAGCGGGTGGACCCTGAGGCGCTGGTGCCGTTAAAGCGGTGGGAGGATCGGCCCGGCGCGCCGCTGGTGGCGGCGGAAGGCAGTTTGCGCTGCCGCGACGGTTTTCATCTCACGGACCCGCGGATGGACCCGCGCGACGTGCAGAGCGAAGTGCATTATTGTTTGTATTGCCATGCGCACGAAGGGGATTTTTGTGCCAAGGGTTTTCCGGAGAAGAAAGGGGTGGCGGAACTGGGTCTCAAGGTGGACCCCCTGGGGGTGATACTCACCGGCTGTCCGCTGGAAGAAAGGATCTCGGAGATGCAGGTTTTGAAGCGGGACGGATGGAGCATCGCCGCGCTGGCCATGGCGATGGTGGACAACCCCATGGTGCCGGCCACCGGGCACCGCATCTGCAACGACTGCATGAAATCCTGCATTTACCAGAAGCAGGACCCGGTGAACATCCCGCAGGTGGAGACCCGCATTCTGACGGACGTGCTGAATCTGCCCTGGGGGGTCGAGATTTACGCGCTGCTCACCCGCTGGAACCCGCTGCGGCGCACGCAATATCTGGCGCAGCCGTACAACGGGCGGAAGGTGCTGGTGGCGGGCATGGGCCCGGCGGGCTTCACCATGGCCCACCACCTTTTGCAGGAAGGCTGCGCGGTGGTGGGTATCGATGGTCTGAAGATCGAACCGCTTCCCCAGCCATGGCTGGAGCAGCCCATTCGCGACTGGAGCCGTTTGCAGGAAGACCTCGACGACCGCATTCTGCTCGGTTTTGGGGGGGTGGCGGAGTACGGCATCACCGTGCGCTGGGACAAGAATTTTCTCAAGCTGATCTACCTGACGCTGGCGCGGCGGCCGAATTTTCAGATGTTCGGCGGCGTGCGGCTGGGCGGCACCGTCACCGTCGAGGACGCCTGGGCACTGGGATTTGATCATGTCTGTATCGCCACCGGCGCCGGTCTGCCGCGGATGGTGCCGATGGGCGAGAGTCTGGCGCGGGGGATGCGCCAGGCCAGCGACTTCCTGATGGCGCTGCAACTGACCGGAGCGGGCAAGCGCTCCAGTCTCGCCAACCTGCAGGTGCGTCTGCCCGCGGTGGTCATCGGCGGCGGTCTGACCGCGGTGGACACGGCCACCGAAGTGCAGGCCTACTACGTGCGGCAAGTGGAGAAGGTGCTGGCGCGCTACGAGCGGATGGCGGCGCGCTCCGGCGAAGAGGCACTCCGCGCCGGGCTCTGTGCGGAAGACACCGAGATTCTCGACGAATTTCTGAGCCACGGCCGCGCCGTGCGTGCGGAGCGCGCGCGCGCCGCGGCAGAGCACGAAGCCCCGAATTTCGTGCCGCTGATCCGGTCCTGGGGCGGCGTCACCCTGGCGTACCGGAAGGGGATGCGGCAATCGCCCGCCTACACCCGCAACCATGAAGAACTCATCAAGGCCATGGAAGAAGGGCTGTATTACCGCGAAGGTCTCGAGCCCCTGCGGGCGGAACTGGATCGTTACGGGCACGTCGCGCAGATGGTGTTTCGGCAGATGCACGAAACGGAAGGACGCTGGCTGGCCAGCGATCAAGACTGGAGCATGCCGGCGCGGGCGGTGTTCATCGCCGCCGGCACGGTGCCGAACACCCTCTACGAACGCGAGTATCCGGGGACCTTCCAACTGGATGGCGATCATTTTCAGACCCACGTGGCGCACCCGCGGGGCCCGCTGCAGGCGGTGCAGGTTGCCGAGCACTGCAAGGCGCCGGAGTCCGGTCCATTTACCTCCTACACGGACCACGGCGGGCATCGGATCAGCTTTATCGGCGACACGCACCCGGTGTTTCACGGCAGCGTGGTCAAGGCCATCGCCTCGGCCAAGGCGGCCTACCCGCAGGTGATGCGCAGTCTGCAAGGGCTGGCCGATGGCGGCGGCGATCTCGCCGCCTTCCAGCAGCGCCTGCGACACCTGCTGAGGGCGCGGGTGCTGCGGATCGACCGCGGCAACCCCGCCGTGGTCGAGCTGTGGGTGGAAGCGCCGCTGGCCGCGCGGAACTTTCGGCCGGGGCAGTTTTTTCGTTTGCAGACCTACGAGTCTCACAGCGCGGAGCGCGCCGGGACCCGTCTGCAGATTCCCGTCCTGACGGTCAGCGGTGCCGGAGTGGAGGGGGATGCGGTACGTCTTCTGGTGCTGCAATGGGGCACCGGGCCGCGCCTGGTGGGCCGTCTGGAGCCGGGCGATCCG
>NZ_WNJL01000025.1 GCF_010378095.1 Acidithiobacillus ferrianus
TTGACATCCTCCTCGCCCTCAGCCTATGGCTGCCGCTTTTGAGAGCGGGAAGGACGAGGATTCCTTTCTGCCAACAGCGGCCTTACTTCAGCCACTTTGATTGACTCATTCCCTTTGGTCTGGGCCAACTTCACGGCTTACGCCGCGAAACAGACTACCCCGGCGTGCCCCGCCGTTGACGCAACCTCATACGAGGTTGTTAGTCCTCTTGCGAGGATGTTCTGTGCCGCGTTCACATCGGCGTGCGCCTCATGCCCACAGTGCAGACAATGGAACTCGGCTTGTGTCTGGCGATTTCCGGCATCCACCACACCGCAAACCGGACAGATTTGCGAGGTATAGGCCGGGTCCACCAAAAGCAGCATGCCGCCTGTCCACTGGAGCTTGTAGCCCATCATCCGTTTGAGCATGCCCCATCCCTGGTCGAGGATGGATTTGTTCAGTCCCGCCTTTTGCCGGATGTTGCGTCCGGATTCCTCCGCTGTGCCCCTTGCGGAGCCAGTCATGTTCCGTACTTTCAGGTCTTCCAGCACCACGACCGCGTGGTTTTTGCTGATGGCGGCGCTGACCTGATGCAGTACGGTCTTGCGAATCTCCGCGATGCGCTGATGCAGCCGCGTGATTTTGGCCTTCTGTTGCTTCCAGTTGGCCGAAAACTTCACTTTATGCGCCAGTCTCTTTTGTTCTTTGGCGAGTCGCTTTTGCAAATCCCGATAGGTAGTCACCGGCAGGAACATGGTACCGTCGGACAACGTGAGCAGATTCGCCACACCCCGGTCACCGCCCACCGCTGTAGTGGATGGGTGAACGGGATCCGGCACTTCCTTTTCGGTCTGAATGGCGACATGCCAGTGCCCACCTGAGTGACTGACGGTGACATTGCGGATTTCACCACCGATGACGCAGGACTTGCGGAACTTCACCCAGCCAATGCGCGGCAGGAAGATTTTGGGGAACTGCGTCCTCCCATCAGCATCCTGGGGCCGGAGGTCGATTTTGATCTGCTCCGGGTCGGGATAGCGCATGCTGTCGTGCAAACCCTTCTTCTTGAAGACCGGGAATCGCTTGGGGTTGCTCTTGTCAAAGGCATCCTTGAGCGCCCGGTCCAGAAACTTCAGCGCCCATTGCTGGGGGTGGACAGGGGATTCGGACAGAAAGCCGAACGATTCCCCGTTCCGCCAGGTGGTCAGGCACTTGGCCATGTCCACGTAGGACAAGATGCCGCACTGGTGATCCAGATAACTCTTTTGCACGGCCAGCGCCCGGTTCCAGACGAAGCGCACGCAGCCGACCGCGCGAGACAGGAGATGCTCCTGTTCAGGCAACGGTTCCAGTCGGTAGCGCACGGCTTTGCGAAGCATCATACGTTTATTGTATGTTTGGCCGATGACTGATGCAACTGAAATAAGACACGGCAGACATTGCGTTTTTAACCTGCATATTCACTTGGTCTTTGTGACCAAATATCGCCGCGGCGTATTCACTGGCGAGGTTCTGGCCGATCTGCGCGGCATCTTCGCCGCCGTCTGCGAGGATTTCAGCGCGGAGCTGGTGGAGTTCGACGGGGAGGATGACCATGTGCATCTGCTGGTGAACTATCCGCCCAGGGTGTCCGTTTCGGCACTGGTGAACAGCCTCAAGGGCGTCTCCAGTCGCATGATCCGTAAAAAGAACTATCCCAGCATCCGCAAAAAATTATGGGGTGGAGCGCTCTGGTCACCATCCTACTTTGCCGGAAGCTGCGGAGGTGCGCCCATATCCATTATTCGCCAATACATCGAGCAGCAACAAACACCGGATTAGGCTTGTGCCCTGCAAGGGCGGAAAAGGTGGCATCGAGCCACCTCCCTCGCCGCGCTCTTGAC
>NZ_WNJL01000026.1 GCF_010378095.1 Acidithiobacillus ferrianus
TGGCCGCCGCCATCATTGCGTTTAGAAAAGTGCCGCTCGATATCAACATTATTTACGGATAAGTTCTAAGACTTTCCGAGCGCCTACGCGGGTGATGGTTTTACAACTGTTAGAACAGTCGCCAGAGGAATTCCATGTCCCGCACGCGCTGAAAGGATTGATAATCTGGAAGACGATCTGGAGATACTGGAGGAGAATCCGGCGAACAAGAAGAAAATGCTCAAGGTGATGCGAGAATACCGCACCTATATTGACGCCTACTAGGCGTTTATCCCGAACTACGGCGACCGCTACATGACTGAGTACGGTCAAAGAAATTGATGGCTTTGGATACGCTGACGGTCACGTAGCGTGAGGGGCTGGGGGTAAACCCCCCTCGAAGAACTTGAACAAACGCACCTGTTGGGGGAGTGTCACTTTCCGACGAAGAAAAGGACCTCGCCAGTGTGCCACAACCTTCTGCATGATCCCAAAATATTTCAGTTGTTGTCCCGCGTTGATGAAGCCCTTGCCGAAGAAGCCAGGACCACTCGGTGTGCCTGTGGTGGGAAGTGGCATCGGGCGGACTACCCCCGCAAGCCGAGAGGTTGTTTACGGGATTTCAGAATGCGGTACGCCTCGCGCTTCAGTTTCTGTTGCAGCCACTGCCGTAAGCGCAGAACATCACCCTCCGTGCGGTTTTTCAGGCGCATGGTCTATCTGGCCCTGGTGATCCTGCTGATGGCCGGACGGCTTACCGCTAGAACACCGGGCGCCCAGGAGGTTTGCGCTCTGCTCGACATTCCCGGACGCACCCTGCGACGCTGGCGAGACTGGTGGATGCAGGACTTCCCCATGACGGCCCTCTGGAAGGCGGAAGTGGCCTGCTATCTGCCGCCGGTCAACCGGGAAGATCTGCCACGCAGCCTGCTGGTCCGGTTTGCGGGTCCACCCGTTGCTGCCGTGCTGGACGGCTTGGCGCTGTCTCCTGTGTTGCCCTGGGCAGCACCACCTCTGGAGACCTGATTATGAAGACCCGTATCGACTCCCCCCAACGAGATCGCTGGGCGCTGTTGCGCTTTGCGATCATCGGCCCCTTGCTGGCGGCACCACCCGCTCCGGGAGAACTCGCTCCGGCCCTGGAGGCGCTGGCAGCCCGGACTTGGCGTCATCCGCTCACCGGTGAACTGGTCCAGTTTGGATTCTCCACTCTGGAGCGCTGGTATTACCTGGGCCGAACTGCCCAGAATCCGGTCATCACCTTGCGTAATCGGTTACACGGTAACGTCGGCCAGTTCCCGAGTATCACGCCACGGGTGATCGAGACGCTGACCACCCAATACCGGGAGCATCCGGGCTGGACGGTCCAGTTGCACTACGACAATCTGCAGGCCGCCCTGCAGGGGCATGACGTGACGCTTCCGTCCTACCCGACGATCCGTCGCTATCTCAAGGCACATGGCCTGTTCCGGCAGTCGCGACCGAAACGCGCCACCGTCGGTGCGATCGCCGCACGGGACCGTCTGGAACGCCTGGAAGTGCGCAGCTATGAGGTAGAACATACCGCCGCCCTCTGGCATCTGGACTTCCACCATGGCTCCCGCAAGGTGCTGACCCGTGCTGGCACCTGGGAGACACCCATGCTGCTGGGGATCATCGACGATCACTCGCGGCTGCTCTGCCACCTGCAGTGGTATCTGGACGAGACCGCCGAGAGCCTCATCCACGGCCTCTGCCAGACCTTCATGAAGCGCGGCCTGCCACGGGCGCTGATGACCGACAATGGCGCCGCCATGGTGGCCGAGGAAACCACCAACGGGCTGGCCATGCTGGGGGTGCTGCATCAGACGACACTGCCTTATAGCCCGCACCAGAATGGCAAGCAAGAGCAGATCGAAGGTCGCCTGCTGCCGATGCTGGAGGGAGAGGAAGGGCTTACTCTGGGGGCTCTCAACCGGGCGACGCAGGCCTGGGTAGAGCGGGAATATCATCGCAGCCGGCACAGCGAGATCGGCACCACCCCGCTGGCCCGCCACCTGGAAGGCTCTAAGTGCCGCCCGGGAATGCCCCTCCGTCACCGAGTTGTCTCGTGCCTTCCGCATCGAAGTACAGCGGCGGCAACGGCGCTCGGATGGCACGGTGAATCTGGACGGTCAGCGCTTCGAGATCCCTGCCCGCTACCGCACCCTCCCGGAGGTTACCCTGCGCTATGCCCGCTGGGATCTGACCCGGATCGATCTGGTGGAACCGCGCACGGGTACCGTCCTCTGCCCGATCCACCCGCTGGATAAAACCGCCCATGCCGACGGTGCGCGCCGAATTCTGAATCCGGCGCCGGACCTCAGCCCTTTACCGGCTCCTGGTATGGCCCCGCTGATGCGCCATACTGTTCGCTGAATATGCCGCCACCGGCGTTCCCGCCCGCTATCTGCCCAAGGAGTAAATCATGAGTCAAAACTTGTTGGCCCTCTACGGGCTCAAGTGGAATCCCTTCTCTGCCGATCTGCCCATTGCGGTGGTCAGCGTCCCGCCCAAAGCTGTCCAGTGCCCGCTTCGATTCCCAGAGCCTGCTCAGTGTCATCCTCGCCGGGGATGCCCGGCGCACCGAAAAACTGCGCCGGGAAGAACTGGTCCCGCTGGGCAGTCGCATCTGGACCCGTCTGCACACCGAGTCGACCAGCCGCGATGAACTTCTCGGCTGCCTGGAACATCTGATGACCGAAGCCGGTAACGCCGGACTCATGACGACAGGACTCTGTCAGACCCTCTGTGATCATGCCATGGGCAATTACCGAGTGCTCACCCAAACGGCGGCCGAACTCCTTGCAGCCGCCGCCCAACGCCAACTGGATCAACTGGACGAGAAGCTGTTCCTCGAACTCTATGGTCCACCCCAGCAACCCGCCCGGCGCAAGACGGCACGCTGAGGAGGTGGTCATGATCTCTTATCCCTGCAATGACCAGGTGCCTATGCCGCCGCTCTCTGATAAAGCCGCCGCCATGGTCCTGGAGCTTCTGCAGCGCTTCACGGAATGCTTCGAAAATCAGTACTACGGGGAGATCCACCGGTATTACGAAGAACGATCACAGGCCAATATGAAAGCTGCCGATCCGCCGCCCGCCGACGACCCGCCATTCTGAGAAGCTAACCAACCCAAAGTCATGTCGCCCGCTCACAAAATCGGGCCGCGTGGCCTTTTTTATGCCACCGCCTGCCCCTCAAATAAGTTGACCAGAGAACCATCAATTTGGCCGACCACACTCACGCCTGCAAGCCGACTCCAGGAGACTTAGAGCTTATCCTTGAATAATCATGTATTCTTTACTCCCGTGCGCAAGCGCGCGTGACATGACGGGAGGGCGAGATGGGGAAAGC
>NZ_WNJL01000027.1 GCF_010378095.1 Acidithiobacillus ferrianus
GCGGATGCTGAAGCCTGCGTAGCCCTTTTTTTGCGCCCGCGCATCGCCATGCCCTTGCTGCTTCCCGGGTCCATGCGGCCCCCGTCCGGCGTCCCCGCCAGCGCTTCAGGCGCGATCCGCTGTCATCTGCATTTTTGTTTGGATAGCCCCGTGCAGGAATCCTTGGATCGACTAATATTCCGTCACCATCGGCGCGCAGTGGCGCGCAGTAGGAATCAGCATTATCCACTTGATGAGTGACGGGCCATTTCATGTGCGTTGAATTGATTGAGCAAACTATTTCTGAACCAGAAAGGCGGAGTTTGTCGAGGCAGGGTTGCGGGTTGATAGGCAGCAGCCCGGTCATACGCCGGATGACGATGATGCTGGGCAAGGTGGCGCGCACGGACAGCACGGTACTCATCCTCGGTGAGTCAGGCACGGGTAAGGAAGTGATCGCCCGGTGCCTGCACCGGCACTCCCCCCGCCGGGACGGGCCTTTTGTGGCCATCAACTGTGGGGCTATCCCTTCGGAGTTGATGGAAAGTGAGCTCTTCGGACATGAAAAAGGGGCCTTCACCGGCGCGCTGGCCACCCGCAAGGGACGTTTTGAGCTGGCCCAGGGCGGCACGATCTTCCTGGATGAAATTGGTGAGATGAGTCCGCAGATGCAGGTGAAGCTGCTGCGCGTCTTGCAGGAAAGGCGTTTTGAGCGGGTGGGCGGCACACGGGAATTTCAGGCGGATGTGCGCGTACTGGCGGCCACCCATCGCAACCTGGAAGAACGCATTCGCGCGGGTTCCTTCCGCGAGGATCTGTACTATCGGCTCAATGTGTTTCCCTTTGAGGTGCCTCCCTTGCGGGAGCGATCCGGTGACATTCCCCTGCTACTCAATCATTTTCTGGATCGCCTGGAAAGCGATGGGTATGCGCCGGTCACCCTGTCGGATGCCTGTATGGCCGCGCTCGAGGCGTATCCGTGGCCCGGTAACGTGCGTGAATTGCAGAATTTTGCGGAGCGGCTGATGATTCTCCACGGCGGTGAACAGATAGAGGTCGGTGATCTGCCCGCTCGCTTTCGGAGTGGTGTCAAGGACGATGTGGAGAATGAGCGGCAAAGCCTCGCCGCCATCTGGACCGCGCCGGTGTCCCTCTTGCCGGATGGCCCTTTCGACCTCAAGCTGCATCTGGAGGAGATCGAGAAGGATCTGCTGCTCCAGGCCATGGTCGCCTGTAACCAAGTGGTGGCCCATGCGGCGCAACGTCTGGGACTGCGTCGCACCACGCTGGTGGAGAAACTCAAGAAGTACGCCATGATCAATCTGCGGGAGTACAGCAGTTGATGATGGCGGCTGACCCACAAATCCCGGATGCCGCCAGT
>NZ_WNJL01000028.1 GCF_010378095.1 Acidithiobacillus ferrianus
CAGCCCCAGTTTGCCAAAGGAGGGAAAGGTCTGACTCAGACCCACGCTCAACATGCTCATCTGCTGCTGGTTCATGGAGAAGCTGTTGAGGGGCAGGTTCGCGGCGCCAAGGGCGAGGTGCGGATCGGGCAGTTGGGCCACCGCAATGGCCTGATGCCGCAATTCCGCAATCTTTTGGGCCAGAACGCCAAGACCAGGATTCTGCCGCAGAGCAATCGCCTCCGCTTCCTGCAGACTCAATGGGGCGGCCCAGACGGTCGTGGCCGAAAGGACCAAAAGTATTCCGGTCAAGAAGCGAATTCGGCTCCCTGCCGATTGAATGAGACGACCACGAGAGTGGATATGCATAAAAAATCTCCACGGCAAACCAGTGACAGGTTTCCCCCATTTAGCGAGGGGTGTCAGCTTGCTCGGAAGATTTCAAATGACCAACCGCATGTGTTCGAGCGGCGGAGGCTGGTAGGGAGGATGGGCGTAAAAAAACGGGTTTGCCGCCAGGCGAAATCCTGCCGGGCGGAGAAAAATGACAGGACCCGCCATCATCGCGGCGGGGATGTTTACTCCGGAAAGTCTTAATCCCCTTGGGGCATGCGTTTCCGCACAGACCGACATGCACGGACCGGACATCGCGCAGGCCTGCGCGCTCATATCCATGCCATGACTCCCCAGGCAACAAGGCATCTCCGACATCGACACGCCGGGCAGCGCCGCGGGTGGAATACCCAGTGGCATGGCTACCGCAGCATGGCTCATCCACGTGCCGAGGAGAAACACGGTGAGCACGGCGAATGTGGAAAAATATCGACGGATTCTCTGCATATCGATGTCAGGCCATCTCGATTCGTACGTTTGCACTGTAACAAACATAATCACAAAATGACAAGCGGTCATGGGGCCGATTTCCGTCGCAACGACAGATGGGCGGCCAATACCCCCAGCGCCAGGCCGGCCGCCACATCCACGACCACATGCTGGCGGAGAGCCAGGGTGGAATACACAATGCCGATACACCACCCCCAATTGCAAAGGAGCACCCACAGCGGTGCGCCAAAACGGCGAAGCAGATGATGCAACCAGATGCTGGAAAAAACCGCGGTGGCGACATGCAGCGAAGGGCAGGCATTGCCAGAAGCATCCGCATGTTTAAGTAAATCCACGTCGGGATAATGCGCCCAGTGGATATGGGCCGCGGGCACCGCCGTGGGCCAAAAGTAGAAAATGCCCAGCCCCACGAGACACGTCCCGGCCATGGCCCAGCCATAGTCATACAACTCGCGTCGCGTCGCCAGCAACGCCGGAGGCAGGGACACGTAGAACCACAGCGATAGATAGATGGGCAGTGCCATGGGCTGGAAACCGATCAGATGGTCCAACAGAGTCTTCGGCATCACTGTTGGCGGATAGGCCGGGTCTTTGAGCACATAAAAGTAAGCGCCAAAAAACAGGCTAATGAAAAGCGTCGTTCCGATACTCTTGAGATAGACGTGCCTGGGTATTACCGCGGCGACCTGACGGTACCAGGGTGTCTGCGGATTGTTTTCGTTCAAGGTGTATTCTCCAGGGGGAGTCGGACTTCATGCTGGAGGCCGCTTATGCAAGCGACGCGGGCGGTTACACCCTGCCCGGCAGTTCCGTGCCGCGACTCATGCCATCGATATGGTCACGTATCTGCCCTGGAGTGCTCCTTCATCTTTAATGCTAACTCGACCACCCGCGCTAAAATAAAGAGCCGGCAAGGAAAAATCAAGCGGATTTCCTGATCGGCCCCCTTCCGATGAACATCTCCATCGAATGGATATGCCATGGCCCGATGGTCACAAGCCATGTCGCGAGTTCGTCGCAAGTTATCCACCGCCGTGCGGCGAATGGCGCTCTCTTATCACCGCATAATGTGCGGCGAATAACTTGCGCATGCGGAGATTGCGACTCATAATCTCCGCATGGGAAGCAGAGATTACAAGTACATCTGGGAGACAAGCGACTGGCCGAACTGGCACTTCGACCTGGCAGCGCTGGTCGGCCCAATGGCCGAGGTCAGTCGCACCCAGGGGTTCTTGATGGGCCGTCTGGCCGACATGGGCATGGCGCTGCGCGATCAGGCCAGCCTGGCCGCGCTCACCGAGGACGTGGTCAAGACCAGCGAGATCGAGGGCGAGCAGCTCAACGTCGAATCGGTGCGTTCGAGCATCGCGCGCCGATTGGGCGTGGACATCGGCGCCCTGGCCCCGGTGGATCGGCACGTCGAAGGCGTGGTCGAGATGGTGCTCGATGCTACCGCCAACTGCCATGCGCCGGTGTCGCGGGAGCGGCTGTTCGGCTGGCATGCCGCGCTGTTTCCTACCGGCTACTCCGGACTCTCCAAGATCAAGGTCGGCGCCTGGCGCGATGATGCCAGCGGACCGATGCAAGTGGTGTCTGGTCCCATCGGCCGCCAGCGGGTGCATTTCGAGGCACCGCCCGTCGAGCGTCTGGAGTCCGAGACGAACCGTTTTCTCGAATGGGTCAATGCGGAGTCGAGGGATCCACCGCTCATCCAGGCGGGGCTCGGCCATCTGTGGTTTGTCACCCTGCACCCGTTCGACGACGGCAATGGTCGTATCGCCCGGGCCATAGGCGACCTGCTGCTGGCGCGCGCCGACGGTAGTCCACAACGCTTCTACAGTTTGTCGGCGCAGATCCAGCGCGAACGCAAGGCTTACTACAATATCCTGGAGCGGATTCAGAAGCGGTCGATGGACGTCACCGAGTGGCTCACCTGGTTCCTCGATACGCTTCACCGCGCCGTCGACCAGGCACAGCACACACTTGATGCCGTGCTGACCAAGACTCGGTTTTGGCAGCGCTGGGCGACCACACCACTCAACGAAAGACAGGTGCAGTTGCTGAATAAGCTGCTTGATGGCTTTGAAGGTAAGCTCACCAGCAGCAAGTGGGCGGCCATTGCCAAGTGCTCGCCGGACACGGCCCTACGCGATATCAACGACCTGCTGGCGCGGGGCGTGCTGCGGAAAACGGATGCGGGCGGGCGCAGTACCAGCTACGCACTGAACGATTTGCCGGGAGGGTGTCCTGAATTTTGTGTAAACGGCGTATTCATTTAACGTTGTGGCATCCGGTCATCGAACTGGATGGTAAAGCGGTTTAGGGCGGCTTTCCAATCCCGGATCGGCATGGTCCACTTCTGGCTGGTGTTCTGCAGGGCCAGATAGAATAACTTTAGTAAGGCATCATCAACTAGGGAAGGCGCCGCGATTCTTGGTAATCTTGCGCAGACTCCTGTTCACGGATTCAATGGCGTTGGTGGTGTAAATCACCCTGCGGATCGCTGGTGGATAATCAAAAAAAGGGAATGATGTAGGCCCAATTCCGCTGCCAGGACTGCCCGATGGGCGGATAGGCCTCACCCCATTTCTCAGCGAATGCAGCGAACTGCGCTTCGGCTTCCGCGACCGTGGCCGCTGAGTAGATCGCCCGCAAATCCGCAGCGACCGTCTTGCGTAATTTCCAGCTGACGTAGTTCAGGCTATAGCGGACCCTATGCACAATACATCGTTGCACAGCGGTTTCGGGAAAGACCGTTTCGATGGCTTCCGGAAAACCCTTTACTCCATCAACACAGGCGACAAAGCCAGTTCTTCACCCTGGCGGAACTCAACGCGGCCATTCGCTCCTTGGTACTGCAGCTCAACACCAAGTCCTTCCGCAAGCAGCCGGGCTCCCGCGCGGAAGTCTTCGCCACCCTGGAGGCTCCGGCGCTCAAAGCGCTCCCGGATGCACCCTATGAATACGCGCAGTGGAAACGGGCCAAGATCCACCCCGATTATCATGTCGAAGTCGACCACCATTACTACTCGGTC
This sequence comes from Acidithiobacillus ferrianus, assembly GCF_010378095.1. Classification (GTDB taxonomy): domain Bacteria; phylum Pseudomonadota; class Gammaproteobacteria; order Acidithiobacillales; family Acidithiobacillaceae; genus Acidithiobacillus; species Acidithiobacillus ferrianus. The sequence continues at coordinate 3,858 of NZ_WNJL01000028.1, forward strand.
CCTTACCCGCTGGTAGGAAAAACCGTGGATGTCCGCTACAGCAACGCCACCGTAGAGATCTTCCACCGCGGCAAACGAGAGGCCTCCCACCTGCGCAGCAAAGTACCTCACGACTTCACCACAGCGGAAAGCCACATGCCACCAGGCCGCCCGCTGGTCACCGGAAAAGCTCCTGGAGCAGGCGGCGCGGATTGGACCGCACACCCGCACCCTGATGAAAGCCTTGATGCTGCGGCGCCGTTACCCCCAGCAGGCCTTCCGCAGCGGCATGGGCATCCTGCGTCTGGCCAAGACCCATGACCGGACCCGGATGGAAACCGCCTGCGCCCGCGCCCTGCGTATCCAGGCCATCAGCTACCGCTCGGTGGCCTCCATCCTGGACAAAGGGCTGGATCGTCAGGCGCCAGAGCAACCGGATCGCCCCATCATTCACCATGGAAACATCCGTGGTCCCGAATATTTCCATTGAAAAGGAACCTACCATGTATGCCCACCCCACCTATGATCGGCTCCATGCACTCCACCTGAACGGCATGCTCCATGCCCTGGAACACCAGGAACAGCATCCGGAAATCGCCGCCCTGCCCTTCCTGGAACCGTCTCGGGATCCTCCTCGACGCGGAATGGAGCCTGCGCGATCAAAAACGCCTGCAATCGCGCCTGCGCGCGGCCCGGCTGAAACAGCCCGCCACTCTGGAGGATCTGGGCTGGCAAGGATCCCGGCGCTTCGACCGCAGCCTCCTGCAGAGCCTGGCCAGCGACGACTGGATCCGCCAACATCGCAATGTGCTCGTTCTGGGCCCCACCGGCGTCGGCAAGACCTACATCGCCTGTGCCCTGGGCCATCAAGCCTTATGTCTTGGAGCCAGTCAGTATGTACTGGTACCCTTCGGCTGATCCCCGGAGCGAGGCAAGATAGATTGTTAGTAGGCCAAGGAATTGATCCTGTCCGACAGATTAATCACTTGCCTCAACTTTGCCACCCAGTTCGGACGGTATCCGAGGCCTGCATTGCGCATGAGCCTGCACAGATAAGGATGAACCGGCATGGTCCGTAGATCGCCATTATGCTAGGCAAGGAGGCTTATGATGATGGATCCCGTTTCCTGTGTTGGTATTGACGTAGCCAAAGCTAAATTCGATGTTGCCCTGCTGAAACCCCATGGTAAATATCGCAGCAAGGTCTTTCCCAATAATTCTGAGGGGTTCCGGCAATTCCGGGATTGGTTGGAGAAGCAGGAGGCCCTCAAGGCTCACATCTGCATGGAAACGACTGGCGCCTATGGCCGAAGCCTGGCGCGCTTTCTGGCGCAACAACAGTTACTGATCAGTGTGATGAATCCTGCCTTGATTCACGCCTTTGGTAAAACCGAGCTGTCCCGGGCCAAAACAGACAAAGCGGACGCCCGGCTCATTGCCCGCTATTGCCAGATGCACAGACCTGCCCCATGGGTACCGCCGACAGAAGCAATCGTTACCCTCCAGGCTTTGGTACAGCGTCTGGATGATCTTCTGGGTATGCAGAACATGGAAAACAATCGCCTCGAAATGGCAGAGCCTGCCGCTCGCGCGTCCATTGAAGCCCTTTTGCTCACCATCCATCAGCAAATTGATACCGTCCGCAGACAAATCCAGGATCATATGGACCATCACCCGGACCTGAAATCCCAAAAGGCGCTCCTGCTGAGTATTCCCGGCATCGGCGAGGCCACCGCAGCCATGCTGCTGGCTTTCCTCAGTCCGCTCACGCGCTTTCATTCCGCTAAACAGGTCGTCGCCTATGCGGGACTCAACCCGCGTATTCGTGAGTCGGGCCAGTGGGCCGGTAAAAGCCATATTGCCAAGGCAGGCAATGTTCTTCTACGCAAGGCGCTGTACCTGCCAGCCGTAGTAGCCAAACGGTACAATCCAGTGATCGCCGCCTTTTGCGACCGGTTGCTGGCACGGGGTAAATGCCCTATGCAGGTCATTGTGGCTGCCATGCGCAGGCTGCTGCATATCGCCTTCGGTGTGCTCAAATCGGGGCAACCATTCAATCCCAATCATGCCCTTGCATAAACCGGTTCAAGACGGTATCTGTCGGCAACAAATGGCGGCAGCAGCTTTTTGAGTATACCGCCTTCTATGATGCTCCTGAATTAGCGGAGCGTCTGGCGGTAGAGGGTCACTTTGCACCCGCCCAGCATTTTATGGCCCAGCGTCCGAGAGTTGTCAGTAGTCGCCTGGCGACTTACGGCCGACGTCAATTTCATGAAGTCTGGGCCGATTGTGATCGCTATGGCCTGGAGCATCGCACCCCCATGAATCAGACACCGCTGATGGCGGCAGCACGGGCGGGGAATATCCCCTTGGTAGAAGCCCTGCTGGACAAGGGCGCATGTCGCGATGCCGCGGATCATCTGGGTCGCAATGCGGCACACCTCGCCCTGCGCGAGGCTATTGGTAATCCGCAGTTTGCCCGGGAAGCCTTGCCGGCATTGTGGACCGTACTGGCCCCTCTCAGTCTGGATCTGCGTATCGGGGATCGGTTGGTACGTCTGGAGCGGCATCAGGCCGAGTATTTCCTTTTTCAGAGCATCTGGTCGCTCATTCCCATCACCCCGGTGGGGGATCTCCTCGTGTTGGGGTTTACCCGGGAGGTGATCGAACGCGCCTGGGAATTCCTGCCGGAAGCGGTGCTACCGGCTTTTCGTAAAAAAAGGAATTACATCTCCGCCATTCTGGCCCGCAACGAAGTTCAGCGTGATTATGCCTATAACCGTCACATATTCAAGAGGGTGGGTTCCGGGGTCTATCTTTTACAGCCCGACCTGTTTCTCCGAGACTCCGGTCAGGACGGGCAATGGCAGCACTGGACCCGTGCGCACAATCTGCATTTCCTGGAACAGCATTTCTTGGCTCGCGGGGAGATATTGCGCAAGGTAGCGGCGATCGTCCAACCCACCGCGCGCGCAACCACGCCTGCAGAACCCCCAGCGCAGAGTCGGACGTTTGTCAAAACCCGAAAAGTCCAGCGAAGCGATCCACCAAAGCAGGCGTCGCAGAAAACCCCAGGTGAGCCCCAAAAAAGACCTTCAGGGAAGGAAGCGAGTCGGAGTTTCTTGAAAACAGTGAACAAAGTGCAAGCCGCAAAACCTCCCGTGAAGGTCGTACGCAGCAAGAAGCCGCCCAAGGCTACAAAGCCAGCTTCAGAAAAACCACCTCCCCCAGACCAGGCGCAGCTACCACTGTTTGAAGAAAGTAAAGAGCCAGAAATGCAATGAAAACTCCAGGGGTCCAACGGACACCCCATAAATGCGGCCAATCTATTATCGTTCGGCGGTATTTGAATGTCATTCTGCTCGATAGCCTGACCTATGTGTCAGAATTATCCAAGCGGACGTTTGTTGGATGAGCCTCGCCACGGACCTGCTCCTTGCGCAAACCATTCTGGCCATTCACTTGGCCGTCATAACTTTCAATATTTTTGGTTTGGTGGTTATACCAATCGGAGCATGGCGCGGGTGGCCTTGGGTCAGGATATTCTGGTGGCGCGCGTTACACCTTGGCGCACTCTTCGTCGTGGCCATTCAAGCTGTGCTGGGTCGCGCCTGTTTTCTGACCATTTGGCAGAGTCAATTGCAGCAAGCTGCCGGAGGACAAGGGTACCGGCAACCATTCATTCAGACTTGGATAGATCACCTGCTGTTTTGGAATCTTCCGATCCTCTTTTTCAGCACTATTTATGTTCTGGTATGGATTTATGTGCTTTTTCTCTGGTGGCGTGTACCACCACGCTGGCCCTGATTGCGGTATTGAGGCCGCGCACGGTGGCGCCATTGCCGCTCAATATCAATGAGGGCACCCAGGACAAAGGGCGAGGAGCAGGTCTTCCGCAGTGAGGATGAGGTCGGGCATCTGCGGGATCATGACGCTCATTTACCCTGAATCTACTGCATACCACGTGCGAAGCCGATGGCCACCATGACCAGCATCACCACGATGTAGATGCGCAAACCCCAAAAGGCGACCTGGATCCATCCTCGAACCGGGGCGCGGGTGAGGGGTTGGGGCTCCAGATGGGCTTCCTCCTGGAAAAACTCCAGAAAATCTTGGGTTGGCGCCGAATGAAAATCTTCTTTACGGTGCATGGGAACTCCTTAGGCAGAAGGGAACACTATGGTATAGCCATACAGTCCATTGGCCAGAATGAGAAAGCCGACGATGGCGAATGCCGACCAATTCTGCCAGGGCCGATTGATATAGTTTCCCATGATGTCCCGGTCATTGAGCAGCATGAGCAGGAACAGCATGGCGGCGGGCATGAAAATGGAGGCAATCACCTGGACGGTCAGGTTCAGGAAGCCCAAGGGGATATGAGGAATCAGGACCACCATGGCGGCCATGGCGGCGCTGAGTATGCCGGACAGATAAAAAGGCAGTGCGCGCTGTGGTTTAAGATTCAGACTGCGGGGCAGTTTGAGCGCCTCGCCCACCGCCCAGGAAGTACTGGCGGTAATGGCGATGGCCGCTATCAGTCCGGCCTCGACGAGGCCCAGCGCGAACAGGGCGGTTCCGATGCTGCCCAGGCTGCTTTGCCGTAGGATGTGCAGAATGGCCTGTATATCAAAGTTGGCCGCGCCCGCGTGTCCGTAGACCAGCGTTCCCGTCAACACGACAATGGCGATGGCAATGACCCCCATGGAGAGACTGCCGATGGCCGTGTCCGCCTGACCGCTGGGGATGTCATGGATGGTAAGCCCCTTGTCGACGACGGAGGATTGCTCAAAAAACAGCATCCAGGGGGCAATGGTGGTGCCGAGGTTGGCCAGGATGACATAGGTAAAGGCACCCAGGGCGGCTCCGGCAGGGATATGCCAGTTGCCTATGGCGGCAACGACCTGGCTCCAGTCCGGGTGCGCGGCGATGGCCAGTGGTACGAAAATGATGTTGCCGGCGGCGATCCACAGTGCCAAACGCTCCCAGGTGCTGTAATGCAAAAAAATCATGATGGAGGCGACGAATATCCAGGCGACCGGCACCGAAAGGAAAGGGGATACGGAAAAGATGCTCATGCCCACGCGGATACCGATGAACTCGGTCACCAGGGTCAGGATGTTGGCAACGATGAGATCAAGCAGGGAAAACACGCCCCAAAAGGCACCATAGCGGCCCCAGATCATTTCGGCGTGGCCGCGATGGGTCACGGCACCCAGACGGACGGTCATTTCCTGTACAATGTAGGCCACGGGAATCATGAGCAACAAGAAAGGGATAAAAAAACCGATGCCATACATCGCGCCTGTCTGGGCATAGGTAATGACGCCGCCAGCATCGTTGTCGGCGATCATGACGAGAATGCCCGGCCCGATCAGGCTCAGGAACAAAAGCAGGCGCCGCCACCAGGAGGGATGATGACGCAATTGATAGATTCGCCAGCGGTCCTGGATGCGCTGACGCTCATCCTCGGGCAACTGCTGCAGGAGATCGGCCTCGGTGGGTGGTGGTGCAGGGGTTTCCGGTATTGCCGACATAATGCATCCTCCTCGGGGAAAAATGGAGCGCGACTTTGACACAACCATCCCGCCTGTCTCGCCAGAAGCAAGGCCGGCAATCCACACGTGAATAGGGGAAAATGGTTCACACCGCCCGAGGACCAGATGGTGGCGCAAGCGTTACTTGGCCAAGCCGCCCCAAATCTAGGGTCCTGAGTCGCCCCCCATGGGGCCTACCAGGGTAACTGTCCAAGCCTCACTGCCTCCACGAAATACGGGGCGATTCATGTCGAGCTTTTACGTCATCCCGCAGAAGTACGTCAAGAAAAAATCGATCGGCTCCATCCAGAGGGTCATCCGATACTACAGGTCAAATTCGTCCAAGGGCCTTGGCGGCGAGCCCGATCCTCGGAGCACGTCAGATGGATCAATTGGTACAGGGTCGATGCGCCAATACCTTAGGTGTTCCTTCAAGACCTGATGGTTGTCCCCAACACCTTGAACGACAGGAATAGCATCAGCGGGTTATCAGGTGACGCATCGAATCCGAAGCGCCGATAGTAGTCTGCCGCTCGCTCATCGATAGCGTCGACGAATAGGCCAATACCGCCAGCCTCGTTGTAGATGCGTTGTGCCCGCATCAGAGCATGGAGCAGCAACAATTCACCGAGTTCTTTGCTCTGGAACGCCCTGTCAATAGCCAATCGCCCCAAGCGTACACCCGGAATGCGATGCGGTAACTTTTTGCGCCATGTATCCGGTAGATGTCGGTTTTCGAGTTCGGCCAGTGTGAGTGCATAATATCCGCAAATAGGATCTGGTACACTTTCCCGGACTGCGACAAATGTCTTCGATAGTCCCTTCTCCTGATGCTGGCGGGCCACCTGCCGCAACCAGTCGTTCAGTTCCTGACGGCCACAATCGAAGTTCTGCCGGTCATGGTTCCCAGTTAAAGGGGGTATCTGCATCGTCTCGCATCGTCTTCCGGTAGCGACTTATGGCCGCCTTCAGCTTCGCGTTGGGCTCGGGCGGGTTTTCCACCAGATCGAGCAGCCAATTCCAGCCGCTCGGCGACAGGCGGATGACATCCTCTCGCTCGATGACCGCATGCGCCTCCTTTAACGCCGACTGCACCAGAAACTGATTGACCGTGGCACCGGTCAGTTCGGCTGCTCGGCACAATGTCTCATAGACGTCATGCGGGACGCGCGCACCGATGCGATCTTGTTTGGCACTGGTGGTTTCCATTCCAACGCGCTTGTAGTGCCACTTGCCGATTTTGCGCCCCGCAACCATCGGTATTTTTGGAGAATTTATTAGGGCTTAAACTTGGGCTAAGTTTCGGGCTCCGGTAACCGCCGCCAACGAGATCGGCAGAGAATCTTGGCGGGGTCACAACGGTCGCGGTACTTGCGGGCGCTGCCCCGGATTTCCTCCAGGAGTCCTGCTGAGAGAGTGACGGGCTCCAGCCCCAGATTCCGCAGGCCCTGGTTTACCACCCGCAATTCATTCTCAGCCTGCTCGTTGCGGGGATTATCCACAAATGCCACAGGAATATCGGTCAAGGTATGGATCAATCGCGCCAGATCCCGAACACGGTGGGTCTCGGTGGTCTGATTGAAGACCCGGACCCGCTCACCAAGCGCCGGGGGATGATCGACGGCCAATTCGATGCAGCGGACGGTATCGCGGATGTGGATAAAGGCCCGGGTTTGCCCACCCGTGCCATGGACCGTCAGCGGATGACCCACCGCCGCCTGCATGAGGAAACGGTTGAGCACCGTGCCGAAATCGCCGTCATAGTCGAAACGATTGATGAGCCGTTCATCCAACTGTGTCTCCGCCGTCTCCGTTCCCCAGACGACACCTTGGTGCAAGTCGGTGATTCGCAATCCATCGTTCTTGTTGTAATAGTAAAAAAAGAGCTGATCCTGGGTCTTGGTCAGGTGATAGATGGAGCCGGGATCGGCAGGATAAAGAATTTCCGTTTCTTCGCTTTCCTCGCAATCCGGCGAGACCAGTTTTACCTTCTGGTAGCCCTCGGGCAACTGGAAGCGGGAGGTTTTGTAACCGTAGACCCCCATGGTCCCGAGATGTACCAGGTGGCAGTGCGCTTCCAGTCCGCATTCCACCAAGGCGCACAGCACGTTATGGGTGGCGTTGAGGTTGTTGTCCACCGTATAGCGCTTGTGCCAGGGAGATTTCATAGAATACGGGGCGGAGCGCTGTTCCGCGAAATGAACGATGGCCTGGGGGCGCCAACGCCCGAGGAAATTCAGGAATGGCTCATAATCTTTGGCAATGTCCATGGCGGTGAACCCAATCCGCCGCTTGCTGAGGGTTTGCCATACCTGCAAACGTTCCTCCAGGGGCCGGATAGGCGTCAGGGATTCCACTCCGAGCTCACGATCCTGCCGTCGGCGGATGAAATTGTCGAGGATGTGAACCTCGTGGCCTCGACGGGAGAGGTACAGGCTGGTGGGCCAGCCGCAAAAGCCATCTCCACCCAGAATCACGATCCGCATCGCGTTTTCTTCCTATACGACGTCTTGCCGCGGGAAAGCATTCAGCGAATCGGGACGCGCAGGTACCAGCAGGGATGCAAATACCTCCGTACAGCGGCGCCAGTCGTGGACCAGCGCCGCAGTCCGGCAGGCATCACGGGAAACGGACCAGGCGGCCAGGGAGGCCTTGCCTAAATCCTCATCCAGATAACCGTTGATCCCATTCTCGACCACGGCCTGGGGGCCCACCACCGGATAAGCGGCGACCGGCACGCCGCAGGCGTTGGCCTCGTAGAGGACCAATCCCAGGGTGTCGGTGCGGCTGGGAAAGACCATCACGTCAGCGGAAGCCAAGTGGCGCGCCAGCGTTTCCCCCCGCATCAATCCGAGAAAATGCACCTCGGGGTAGCGTCTTTGCAAATCCGCGCGGAGGGGCCCATCACCAATCACATGCTTGCTGCCGGGTAAATCCAGACTGAGGAACGCCTCGACATTTTTTTCCACCGCCACTCGACCGCAATACACGAAGGCCGGACGGGGACCGGGCAGATGAGCGAGGCGTTCCTCCTCCGGCAAAGGCCGAAAGAGTTCTCCATCCACGCCGCGTGGCCACAAGCACAGTCGGCCCAGTCCGCGCTCCCGCAGTTCCTGGGCCAGGGCCTCATTGGAGACCAGGACATGATCCGCCGCCCCGTGGAACCAGCGCATGTAGGCGTACCCCCAAGACACGGGAACCGGGAATCGGGCGGCGATATATTCGGGAAAACGGGTGTGGAAGGACGTGGTAAAAATCCAACCCTGTTGCTGGCACCAATTGCGGGCGGCCAGACCCAGGGGGCCTTCAGTGGCGATATGCACGGCATCCGGCAAAAACGCGCTGAAGATCCTGCCGATACGGCGCTTGGGCGAGAGGGTCAAGCGAATTTCAGGGTAGGTTGGACAAGGAATACCGACCTTCCCTTCGCTGGTGACCATGCGCACCTCATAGCCCAAATGGCGCAATTGGGTTGCCGTCTGATTCAAGGTCGTCACCACCCCGTTCACTTGCGGGAACCAGGCGTCCGTGACCAGAGCGACTTTCATGGATAATCCGGTGCGCTTTGCGACGGCCCGTGATGCGCCTGGTGTAGCCATTCCATGGGCGCCCACGTCAGGGAAACAAGACCCTTCTGCTCATTCCACGTCGCCGTCGCATGTAGTACCCGACCTTCGCCCGCCGTCACCGCTTCGTGGTTCTCCCAAAAATCCCCAGCGGCTTCTGCCAGAAGGTGGCCTGCCCAGGTGCCCGCCGACACTCTTTCAGTCGCCGCCTGCCAGGCCAAGGCTTCAACCGCCTCAGGTATCCAAATGACCAGACGGACGGCCTTTTGCCATCCTTTATGCCCCGACCGGTTCACAGCGCATACCGCCTTCCACAGGCTGGATTGACTTCCATGACTTTCCTCCATGTCTGGTTGGCAGGAGGTCTGCAGCGACAGCCCGGCCATCCCGCTCTTTGACATAGTCTCCATTCACAAGCCCGGAACCCGCTCCACCGCAAGGTCCTTTCGGTTTCAACAATGCTGTGCTGATCCTCCGTCAGGCCGCGCCGGATTCCTCCTTTTCTTCGGCCCGGGCTTCCAGAACATCCATCAATTCCTGAATCCGATCCATGGCTTCGGCCATCCGCACCATCCAAGCCTCCATATCTTCACGCTGTCCCGCTTCGCCCATCAGGAACATAAACAGCGTATCACTCTGGATAGCCATGTCTTCCGGGGCGCGATCTGGCGCATAGATACCACCGGCGTAATGTTGGGCTACTCGCTCTTCCACCGCATTGCGTTCCATACATCATCCTGCCAGTCGACCATCATGGGTGGGATTACCCGAACGCATAATACCATTCGAATGTGACAGTTTTGTGAAGCCAGTTTCGTCGGCTTCGACAATTCCTCAGACTTGCCCGCTGATCCGGCCATGATCCTGGCGAACCAGGCCAGCGTGGAGCTTATGAAGCCCCTGGAAGGCGATCCTCCTGCTGCGTCAGGAAAGAGGTGCTGGAAATCTGGCAGCGAGTGGGGAAACGGCAAGGCACCGCACGCAAACGGGATACCCGCCAGGTGGCTACAAACCACCCAGCGGGTTCACCGATGTCAATGACGCCACCCAGGGCCACGCTCTCAAGCGAGACAAAATACGCATCGGTAGATTGGTCATCCGCAGCACCACGTTCTCTAGCCTTGCCATAAACGGAGCCCCAGAGTGTTTCTTCGGCGCGATTTGCGGCAGCCAAGGCCGATTACGGCTTACTGCACTCTCAAATGTGTCGTACGCCACGACCACCCCAATATGGTGGTGCGGGTGCTTAATATGCTACCTGTACGGTGGTTGGGTATGGCAACCGGATAAGCACGAAATATGCCTTATTATCAGGTGGCTGGCGGGAACAACCATAGGGGCCCAGCCGTAAAAGGAGAGTGGAACTCCTGGACCGGCAATGCGGTCGAAAACCCCGGATGGTTTTCAGCATAAACGGTCGGTCGACCCAAATATCTCAGGAGAGGAAGGTGCGTAATGAATAAACACTACGGACGTTTTACTCTTTTCGCCCGAGTCATAGTGACAATCCTGACGCTTTCCCTGCTCTCCGGATGTGTGATCGCACCACGTGGCGGATATTACCACCATCCCTGGGGATATGGTTGGCATCGCGGCTGGCGCCGGTAAGAGGGTCTTGATCCCATAGAAGGCAGCACATGGCAAAATGCGGCATCGTGGAACCGGCGGGCCACCACTACACTCGGTCTACTCGCCGGCATCTGGGTTTTGCATTGTGCGAGAAATATCCGAAGGCAGGTGGAACAGGGATAAAGCGGACGTAAATTGTCATAAAACCATCATAAAATCTTCGCATTGGTGTCACATCCGCCAGTTATCCTTAGCGGGGCCACAATACTAGCCCCCATAAGGAGGTCTGCATGAGTCAGTCCACGGGCACGCACGTACCCCAACTCGGTGTCATCGATTCCCTCAACAACGCCCCTATCAGTTTTTTTCACCTGCGCGCCGCATTCACCGCAGGGATGGGATTCTTCACGGACGCCTACGATCTGTTCATTATCGGGTCCGCACTCGTTTTTATTAAACCGGAATGGCAGTTAAGCGATACGCAGATCGCCTTCCTCGGCAGTATTTCACTGATTGCCGCATTCCTCGGCGCATTTATCTTTGGGCGCCTGGCCGACGTGGTAGGCCGCAAACGGATTTATGGACTGGAAGCACTGCTGATGGTCATCGGCGGCTTGGCTTGCGCCTTCGCGCCGTCATTCGCCTGGCTCTTGGTGTTCCGCGTCATTCTCGGCATCGGCATCGGCGGAGACTACCCCATGAGTGCCGTCCTCATGTCCGAGTATGCCAATGCCAAAAAACGCGGCGCCCTGACCTCGTTGGTCTTCGGCATGCAGGGGCTCGGTCTTGCCTTCGGTCCGGTGGTCGCCCTGACGCTCGAAGCATCGGGTCTGCCACCGGATTCCATCTGGCGGATCATGTTCGCGGTGGGCGCCTTGCCGCCTATGGCCGTACTGTATTTACGCCGAACCATGCCGGAGTCCCCCCGCTATAAGGCATTGGTGCGTGGCGACGTGGGCGATGCCGCCAGGGACATGGCGATCTATTCAACCGGTCAACTGGCGGCCGAGTTGGAGCAAAAAACCCAGCCCAGTCGCATTAGCCTCGGTCAGATGCTGTTCAACCAAAAGTATTTGTTGCTTATTCTAGGCACCGGTGGCGCCTGGTTTCTCAACGATTATGCGTTCTATGGAAATGCTATTTCCACTCCAGAAATCATCAAAATGCTGGCGCCGTCTTCTTCAACCATGACCGGGAGTGCCTGGGCGCTCATCATTTTTGTGGCATTTGCCATTCCGGGCTATCTGGCCTCTATTTTCTTCATGGACGCCATCGGTCATCGACGGTTGCAATGGATTGGGTTTACCGTGATGGCTGTGGCTTTCGCGATAATGGCACTGGCACCTGGGATTACCCATGAAGTGGCACCTTTCCTTGTCGTCTATGGGATCAGTTTCTTCTTCATTGAGTTTGGACCCAACTGCACCACATTCGTTATCCCAGCTGAGGTATTCCCCACCAGTATCCGCACCACCGGTCATGGCATGGCGGCAGGAATCGGCAAGTTTGGTGCCTTTGTGGGTACTTTTGTCTTCCCGTTTATCAGTGCCGAGGGCGGCATCAAAGGCGCGATGCTCTTCTCGGCGGGTATCGCCATTCTCGGTGTCATCCTCACCAAGCTCACCCTCCCGGAACCCAGTGGTAAAACGCTGGAGGCGCTGGGCGGAGAGGACGATGCCTCCCCCCATGCTGTCGCCGGACCCGCCAGCCACTCCGGGCATCTGGTGGAGAGTAGCCCGCAGTCCTGACCGGACGATAGGAAGCTTCGGATATGTTCTGGATATTATTTGGTGTACACGTGCATGTGCTGCGGGCGGTGATGTGGGCGCAGGCGCGGGCAAAATTGCCAAACCACGCTCCCTCGCCGCATTACCCACGCGTTCTTCTGCTGGTAAATGCGCCGACTAACGACGACAGGAGCACCATTTCCGTCAAAGTCGCTCTGGAGCGCGCCGGCGCCCAGGTGCATACGGTCACGGAACGAACCGAAGCCGAACAGTGGATGCGGCGCTGGGATCCCGAGGTTCTGGTCCTGCTCGGATGGTCCGCCGCGACGGGCGACTGGTTGCAACGACTGCCATGCGCACCCCATCAGGACGATTTGCCCTTTCTGGTCGTCGGCAATGCACTCAATCAAGAAGACCACGAAAAAAGGGATGCCGTGGCGGCGTTGGAGGTGGGTGCGCAAGCCTATCTCCCGTCCAGTATGGGGTTTGAACCGCTGACCGCCCAGGTGCGCAATGTTCTCAAAAATTGCGAGCGCACGCGCCGCCCTGCCCGGGTGGGCGAAATGGACACCCTCTGCATCGATCTCGTGTCATTGCGGATTTGGATACTGGGGCAGGAAATCCGTTTGCCGCGGCGGCTCTTCTACCTGCTCCGCTATTTCGCCCTGCATCCGGACGAAGTGGTTTCCAACGATCAGATCGCCGACCTCCTCTCGGAGGGTAAGGGCGCGTACCTCGCCCCCAATACCCAGGTGGTCAAGATTCATCATTTGCGCAAGATTCTGGAAAGCGCAGGGGCCAAAGGCTGGCTGGAAACCGTGCCCGGCTTTGGGTATCGCTTTTCACCGCCCAAGAGCATGCAAAACGTCACAAAAAGGTCACCTCAGTGACGCGCTGCTGTCACATGAGGATGCTAACATGGGCGCCATTCCAGGAGGCAAAAAGACCTCCACTTTGGATGCTGTCGGATATATCCAGGCGCACATAAGAGGTAGCCGCATGAACGCCGTAATACAACACTCGGCACACCCACTGGTGGTGCTCGAGCGCGACAGGCTGCTTACGCAGACCTTGCTCGATCGCATGTCCACCTATGCCGGGTCCATCTTTTTGGTCACCAATCTGCATCGCTGTGCCGTCGCCCTGGGCGTACAACGGCCCACCCCGGTTCTGGTCCTTGCGGGCAAACCGCCGGAAAGCCGTTGGAGCGACTGGCGCGCCCAGGTCCAGTCCGCAACCCACGCTTCCTGTCCCATGGTGGCTGTGGACTTGCCGAAAGCATCTGCCGCACCTTCTTTTTTAACATTTCAGGGTATCCATGACGCCGTGGATGTCACCCGTCATATCCAGGCGTGGATCGAGCAGGTCGGGACGACCACCCTCGCTTATGGCTCGCTGCATCTGGACCGATCCCAAAAAATGCTGAATGCGGCGGGGCGTTCCGTGGCGCTGAAAGACGCGCTATTTGATCTGTTGCTGCTGTTTTGGGGCCATCCGCAGCGGGTCTTGCCGATGGATCTCCTGCAGAAGGTCCTGGCGTCAGCGGGATCGACGCTCGTCATGGAAGCGCGTAGCGCCATCCACCAGTTACGCAGTTGCCTGCGTTATCTCGGCTTCGACGATTGTATCGTCACCCTCCGTGGGCGCGGCTATCAGTTCGTTCCCCCCCCCAGCGTTTCTCTGCAGGACCGCAGGATGGCTGCCCGTTCTGCGGGAAGAGACCCTCGGTTCTCGGTGCCGCAACTTGGTCCCGCTTCTTTCTAAGGTAATAAGGAGGTAGTTTTAGTGAATCAGTGGAATCGCAGGTCGTTTTTGAAAGCGGTTGGAGTTGGCGGCGCCACCCTGATGGCGGCACCATACTTGGTCGGGGTCGCCCGCGCGGCTGGTGTCGGGCTGCAGAATCAGTTGCGTCATAAAATTGACCATGTGGTGGTGATCTTTCAGGAGAACCGTAGTTTCGACCATTATTTTGGTACATTCCAAACGAAAAATGGTCAGGGGATCATCAACCTTCTCGATGCGGATGGAAAACTCGATGGGCGATTTGTCGGTTTCCAAAAAAACCCGGCAGGGATTCCCTATGCGATACTGCCGACGCCGAAAGATATCCCGGGCTTTCAAACCGCGGAACTGCCCAATGCGCCTTTCCATTTGGCCCCTTATATTCCGGCAAATGACAACGCCCATTGGGATCCCAAACATCGCTTCTTTCGGATGTCCGCGCAAATCAACAACGGCAAGATGGATCGCTTCGTTGCTCTTGCCATGGGAGATCACCGCCATCTTTCTCGCGCAGAATTGGATCACTATGTGACGCAGCGTATCGAGTTCGACTTGGCGCATCCGAGTGGCCCCGTGTTGGGGCATTACACAGGGGCGGATATCCCATTCTACCATCAGTTGGCGCACCGTTATACCCTGTTCGATCACTTCTTTCAGGCGATGACGGGCGGCTCCACGGGCAACGCCCTTTACCTCGCCGCCGCGCGTTCCTGTGTGAACCCCAAAGCGCCGGTAGATGCTCGCAGCCCCTATGATCCCAAGGCGACAGGCTTGGATCATTCCTTCTTTGACTTGCCTTATGATCATAACGGGATTCTCATCAACGACCTCTCGCCGACGCAGGGCCCAACTGGAGCGGATCAGCCGCACGTGTTGAAATTGTCCCCGCCGCCCGAATACCAAACTTACCCGAATATTGGTGATCGGCTCAGTGCCGGTCACGTGGATTGGGCCTGGTACAACGAGAACTGGAGTCTCGTCAAAGCCTGGGCACTCAAAACGGCTTTCGGTCCCGGGGATGGTTCGGCGGTCATCGATACCGGTCGACTGTATGAAGCCCATCACAATCCTTTTCAGTATTACGCCCGCTGGCCGGAGTATGTAAAGCAAGGGCATATTCGCGACAGTGACGACTTTTTGCAGGATGCGGCCACCGGAAAACTCCCCGGTGTATCGTTCCTGAAAGCGACCGCTGCCCATACTGAGCACCCCGCTGATTGCGCGCCGGTGTTCGGTATGGACTGGGTGGAAAAGCTGGTGCGCGCCGTCACTGAGGGTCCCGCCTGGGAAAGAACAGCGATTTTCATCACGTACGATGAGGGTGGCGGCTTCTGGGATTCGGCGCCGCCACCTCAGGTGGATGAGTATGGTTTCGGCACACGTATCCCGGCCATCCTGGTGAGTCCTTGGGCGCGTGCGGGTTTGGTGGATCACCATGTCACGAGTACCGCGAGCATCCTGAAGTTTATTGAAACGCGTTTTGGCATCGATCCACTGAATCATCGCGATCGTGCGGCTTACGACATGATGGGGGCGTTTGATTGGGATCAGCGACCGGAGAAGTTTGACGTCTGAGCCATTCTGAATGGTTGCGGCGATAACCTTGGCGAATACGATCCAGGAGAGGCATGGTTTGGAGTTCCAGTTGCTTACGTGACAGATCTATATTCAGACGGATTCAACCTATTACATAGGCACGAGCAATAAACATGAAAACACTTTACCTTCATGCCGGTGGCAGCAAGACGGGCTCCAGCGCCTTGCAGGTTTTCTTTTCGCAGTATGCCCGTGCTCTGGAGCAACACGGTTTTGCCTATAAAAACAATTCAGAAGTGCGGCATGAATATCAAATCACATCAGGAAACGGCTACGCGCTATTTGAATTGCTCGTCTCCGCACCAGACAATGATTGTATCAATGATGTCATTATGAGTTATTTTGGAACCTGCAATTGCGCAATTATATCCAGTGAATATATGCAGCATATAGACTCTAAACAGATCTACAGACTAATGTCTGCGACATTTATTTTGGGGATACAATTAGAGTTGATATATCTTGTGCGCAGTATCATCCCTTTTGTCTGTTCTGCCTATGACCAAATCATAAAACGGCATGGCGAATGGCGATCAATAGACGACTGGATCCCAGAATTAAGCACGCTTGATCATATTGAGTTTTTGAAGCGTGTATCTGGCATTATTCCCAGTACTAACATTCACGTGTTCAACTATGACAGCGTAAGCGAGCATCTCGTCGATACGGTGCTTCAAGTGCTTGGAGTTGGTGACAACATGAAAACTGATGTGCGACATAAACAGAGAAAAATAAATCGGTCGTTGACGAACCATGAACGCAACTATATGCGAGACTTTAACAGGCGATATGGCGGTCAATTCTCAGAAGAGGTATCCGACAGGCTGATCTATAGCAAACCGGAGTATTGTTCAGAAACACCGCATATTTCTGATCACTCGGTCGGCATTCTCGAGGAAAAGTTTCAAGCGGACATTACGTGGGTGAATCAAACCTTTTTGGGCGAGAGAGATGGCATATCCATATCCTCCAGCCATAGTGCAATGCGGGAAATCCATCGAGGTATCATGTCGGCTAATGAACTTGAACAAAGCGATATGCACAAATTGGTGCTGGAATGGTCCATTGAGCGTATAAAAGCGCTTCAAAAGGAGCTCGATGATGTTTATCGGTCGCGTTCTTTTCGGATAACGTATCCGCTCAGACAGATCCGGAAGCTGATACGTCTCCCGCATGGATTTTTCAACAAAGATAAAAATATGGACGCTATCCGATTTGATGAGATGGGCACATAAATGTCGTGATGTTTCGACATGGGAATAAGCAAGAAGCGTACTATTACAGTATGTTGTACCGCGATAGCCCGCGTTGGTGCTTACATGAGGAGTACTTGACGATGAGATCTGAAATGGTTTGTATCTTGGTGACTGACCTCCATCATTTCTTTCATGGCAGCAAATGAGCAAGTTAGGATGGCACCCATTCTCAACAAACAGCGGACCATCAGACGGAACTGACGGCCATGAAAACCGCTGTCATAAAATCTCCGAGGAGCATCTTGCCGACCGGAGAAACTCGTGAATCCTGTGGGTAAGCCGAACGGGACTCCGAACTTTCCCACCATGCTGACTTACCGGATAACAGGTAAACAGCGTCGCAGTGATTACCAATAGCGCCACACTTTTCTAGAGATTGCCACCTAGAGCCTAACCAGAGACATTAAGAACGTATGAACGCCGCTACCCTCTCCTCCCCGGTTCAGTCCCCAAAGTTCAAGAAGGATCACTTCGGA
>NZ_WNJL01000029.1 GCF_010378095.1 Acidithiobacillus ferrianus
TGGATTATGCGACAGATGTTCCGCCGGTGATCGATGCCGAGGCCCAAGCCACGCTGCTGGCGCAGATCACTCGGCTGGAGCAGGGAGGCGCACGGTTGCTGATGCGGACGCCATGGCCCGCGGAAATGCAGGCCATGGCATTGACGGGCGGCACGGAAGCGGGGCTGGTGCTGCGCGATGATCAGCGGCGCCACCTGCATTTCGTGGCCCCTTGTATCTACGCGATCGATCGCATCGCGCAGGCGCGGGAAGAGATCTTTGGTCCGGTATTGCAAGTGGTCACCTGGAAGGCGGATCGTCTCGATACGCTCATGGATGATCTCAACGCCCTGGGTTTTGGTCTGACGATCGGCGTGCAGACACGCATCGATGGCCGTGCAGCCCATATCGCCGCACGGTCCCGCTGCGGCAACGTGTATGTAAACCGTAACATGATTGGCGCGGTGGTGGGCGTGCAGCCCTTTGGCGGGGAGGGGCTCAGCGGTACCGGACCCAAGGCGGGCGGCCCGCATTACCTGTTGCGCATGGTGGCTGAGCAGGCGGTGACCATCAACACGACCGCCGCCGGGGGCAATGCGGCATTGTTGGCGCATGCGAAAATGTAGCTATGCTACGCACATGATATTGTGAGGCCGAGAATCACAGGTCGGCAACGTGCGATTTTAGGCAGCGGAGGTTCTCGGAGGAGTGCCTGCGTAAAGCCCGACATAAGTCGGTCAGGGAGAATCGTCATGTCCAATTTTGCCAGATCCGTATTTTCTGCAGGGCTGCCATCCCGTGTGGCCATTTGCATGGCGATTGCACTGGTCGGTCAATCTCCCATCATATATGCGGACCCTGACCCTGGAGCCATCCGCGTCGCGCTAACGGGCCTTCCCAAGGGGCTTTCGCCGGGGTTTTATGGTTTCAACCTGGATTTCTGGTTCGCAATCCATGCCGCCCGGTTAGATAATCCCACCCTGTTACGCGCTGCAGCCGCTTTGCATCCCATGGTGCTTCGTTATCCTGGCGGTACGTTGGCCAATTACTGGAATTGGCGTACCGGCTGGTTCATTCGGCATGATCTTCCGAGTCGTTTGCGCTGGACAAAGCATCGCACCCACGTTCCCTATACGCTCTCCCGTTTCAAGACCATCGTGAACGCGACCGGGGCGTCCCCCGTCTTTGATCTCAATCTGCTTACCTCCAAACTTTCCGATCAGTTGTCCATGCTGCATCAAGCCCGGAATTTAGGTCTGCCGGTACGTTACGTGGAGTTAGGTAACGAATTTTACCTCTCCAAAGCGGGTTACAAAGCACATTTTCCGACCCCACAAGCGTATGCCCACCGTGCATGGCGCTGGGCTACGGCTATTCATCATGCCTTCCCCAGAGCGCGCATCGCCGCCGTGGGTTTTTGGCATGTTCCTGGGCAACAGCCCGCTCCACGGGCCGCTCAGTGGAACACCGGCCT
This sequence comes from Acidithiobacillus ferrianus, assembly GCF_010378095.1. Lineage (GTDB taxonomy): Bacteria > Pseudomonadota > Gammaproteobacteria > Acidithiobacillales > Acidithiobacillaceae > Acidithiobacillus > Acidithiobacillus ferrianus. Next base: position 1,454 of record NZ_WNJL01000029.1, read on the forward strand.
CGGCCACCTGGCGGGGGTGCAGGCCATCACCATGCATGACTATGCGTCACCGGCCCGGCTTATTCCTCGCGCCATGCTCCAAGGCCGTCTCGACACATCGACGATACCCCTGCTGCTCGGTCTGCCTTTCCAAGCGGTGCGCGGCTTGGATGAATCGCGATACGAATTGCCTGCTTCCCTGGTGCAGTTACCGATATGGGTTACCGAATACAACCTTGGCCCCTTGCGTCTGGACGGCCATCCCCATCCAGACGCTATTGATGCCCTCTGGGTGCACGGACTCTATAATGCCACGTTGGGGTTGCTCCTCGCCCAAACCCCGCATGTCCAGATGGCATTAGTCCATGCCTTGATCGGTTCTCCGATGTTTTCCGTACTACAGAGCGCACCGCCATACCAACGCAGCGCCAGTGGTTATACATTAAGCCTTCTTTATCGGGCGGCAAAAGAAGCTATTTCTCTGCAGACATTAAGCTTCGCTCCCGAACCGATGGCCCATCCCGTACCCTTCCTTCGTTTGGGGAAAATGCCCGCTTATCCCACCCTGATCGGTGCAGTTTTTCAATCGCCAAGAAGCCAACGCGCCGTGTTGATAAATCTCTCTTCACGGCCACGCACCCTGGATATGGGTAAGCTCCTGGGCGGAGCATTCCATTATCGCGAGCGTTACGCACCCGCACAGATGACTGTTGCCGCCAACCAGATACCCACTACGCGGAGTGAAAACGCCACGACGAGTTTCGTCTTGAAACCTTACGCCATTGCACTTCTTCGGAAAGTCACACACCGCCCGGGCTGAGGACACATCTGTGAGCGGTGATTACCGAACTCCCTAATTGAGCGGATACGGGAATACCACCATCGCAAGATCACCTGCCAACTGGATGGGGGCGGAAGCTATCATGGGAGTCGGTACGTCTTGACATACTCAACAGGGCCTGCCGGATGAGACGTTAGGTCCTTAGTAGTTTGTACGCGGGAAGCACCGGCATTAAACCAAAGCCTAGCCCATGTTTGACACCCCACTAAATTTTCTCAACTACTCCCGGTAGTTGCAATGCGAAAAATCGGCGAGTGGTACTACAAACGCGTTACCATGGGTTAGATGATCTGTTTTTTGATGCCTCCGGGGTTGCTGGATAAATTAAGCAGTGTAAGAATTTCTCGCAATTCTTGGGTCAGGCACTGTTGCCTTGCGCACATGCAGGGTGCGTCCGTCGCGCTGACGGAAGGTGACCGTTACGCTAGCGGCACATATCCCGCCACCCACCAGCTCCCAGCACCCCATACCAGAACCCAAGCCACAGCGCCCAGGAAACTCCACCAGGCGAAGCGCCAGAAACCCATCTTGGCATTGCCCGCCACATAACCCTGCAGTTGCCGCAAGGGAACGAGGAAGCGCCCCAGCATGACCGCCACTGGACCATGTCGTTTGAAAAAACGATCCGTCTTCTCCAGGCGCGACGCAGTGATCCCAATCCACCGACCCCAGTGCAGCGGGACAAGATGACCGAACCGGCTGCCGAGGCCGTAAGCCCCATAATTTCCCAGAGTAGCGGCGATAACGGTCACCGGAATAAGCGGCCAGATGGAGAGTGCGCCATACCTGACTAAAAAACCCGCTGCCACCAGTATGGATTCCGCAGGCATGAATAGCACGCCGAAACTATCAAGGAAGAGAGCACCGGATATGACCCACAACGCTGCGCTCACCCCGCGCGAAGTGGATCCCGGCAGGTGGTATCGCTGGCCACGGGATGCGCTGGACCTGATACGCCGCCATCCGATGGGCTTTACGGGTGTGACAGTTCTCGTGGTTCTGTTGTCCTTCGTGCCGCAATATTTTATATCAGCTTTTGTCAGTGTATCCATTGGGGGAATGGTCATGCCGTGGGCACGGAGCGCGGATCATCATTCAGGCGACCCCTTTTGGGAGATACTGCGCGCCTGCGTCAGAGACACCTTCCACTTGGCTCGCAATATTTTTATTTACATGCTGGTGATTGGCCTCATTATCATGGTAGTGGGGCATTTATCGCAGAACATGGGGCACGCGATGGGGGTTATTAAATCGACGCCCCCCGATCTCCTATGGACCCAAATACCGGCCTGGATTCGGTCAGTCTTTGAGACCGCCCAAGCCGACCAACTGGTTTCAGCATCCCCATGGTTCCTGTTCATGCTTTACATTGCGCTCGCGGTGGGTCATCCAGGATTCAGTCTACTTTCGCATCAATCCATTATGCCCTGTTCAAAAACGTCCCACCCTCTGTCACGTTTATGGGTTTGGGTATGGTGCCCAGCTTTATCGAATCGCCGGTGCATCATTGGGGATGGGGGTTGGGCGTACTTGTCGCCGGTTTTTGCTTGGCGCTTTTCAATGTGGTAGTACTGGTGTTGGGGTATCTATTTGCGCGGGAAGTTTTTGAGGGGCAGAAGGAGAATGTACCGGCCACAGTGAAAGCGCCATCCAGTTCACGGCGAGCGATGGTTTCATCGGGGTAAGAACTGCCCAGTACCGCCTAGGATTTGGTAATACAATGAATCCAAAAGCAAACGTTATGGAACGCATGACTGACGAGGATTGCTCATTTCGCTTGATAGCGTGGATAGACACACTGCCTACTGATCAGGGTGGCAAGATACCACTCCCCATTCATAACTAAATCATGGTTTCTGGTCAATGGTGACGGAGGGTAATCTCCTTTATGGGAGGCAACACTGATCTCAGATCGCAACTGACAAACATGACACAACCCTCCAATTTTATGGAGTTATAACCGGGATCGCAGAATGACTAAGTACTATTTCCTTTGAATAGATTCTCGACCATTGTGCGTCATATTTTCCTGCCGCACGCTCACGCCTTCGATTCTTCTGTCCTGACTTTCAGCCCAAAATTCTGGCTGTTTATTGTTATTACAGGAATCGGTGCCGGACTGGGAGCAGATGGTTTGATGGCCCTACTGACGACCGTCCAGCATGTCAGCTATAACTATGAACAGGGCTATTTTCAGACGGCGGTGGCACAGGTGTCCGCTGATTTGAAAATGCCCGTAACCGCCATTAGATCTGATCAAAGCCGAAAAGAGGTTCTGAACCTGTTACAACAAACATTCTTTTCTCAACTGCCTGTGGTTGATGGTATCACTATGCAATATATGGGCATTATCAAGCAAAATTGTGACTGTTCAGCCTGAGACCCAAGGCTGCGGCATATTCACTCCGGTCGCGGTAGAGACAGCAGTTACCTACTACCCCCGCACAGATCCGTGACGAGCGGAATTACCGCATACGGCTCCTACCTCAGGGTCATGGCGCGAACCTTTGCGATGGGTGGGGATGAGCCAGTTTTACTGGAGGAAGGTAACAGTTCACTATCGATCCAAAACGCCGCCAAGACATTCGGGCGTGCTGACTGCGCTGCCGGACAGCGCTGTTCGGCGCTCCGCCTGCTCTGTGTGCAGGAGGAGATGGTGGAGGAGGTCCTGGCCATGCTCGGGGGAGCCATGCAGGAGTTGACCATTGGCCCGGCAGTGGATTATGCGACAGATGTTCCGCCGGTGATCGATGCCGAGGCCCAAGCCACGCTGCTGGCGCAGATCAC
>NZ_WNJL01000003.1 GCF_010378095.1 Acidithiobacillus ferrianus
AAGCCGCGTAGCGGTGTCCGCTCGAACGAGGGGTTCGCGGGCGCTGTGCGCCCAACACCCCGATGTTCGACACTCGCGCCCCGTTCGCGGGCGCACAGCGCCCGCGAACATAATTTAGATTCCGCAACGCTACCACACATATATCGTCTAACGCAACATGAAAAATAACCAACATACTGTATCTACAAAGCACCGACCCTTGCCTAAAAATTTAGGACAGCCTAAAATTTTCGGGATGGAAAATAGCCAAGCCACTCCCAGTACCCCGCCCAGACTCTTGGATCAAGTGCGCGCCCGGATCAGGGTGATGCACTACAGCATCCGTACCGAAGAGGCCTATACGGACTGGGCGCGCCGCTTTATTCTTTTTCACCACAAGCGGCACCCCAAAAACATGGGTGCCGCCGAGGTGGAGGCCTTCCTGAGCCATCTCGCCACTGAACGCAGCGTCTCATCGTCTACCCAAAATCAGGCCAAGGCGGCGCTGCTCTTTCTCTACAAGCAGGTTCTCGGCATCGACCTGCCCTGGCTGGATAACATCACCAGCGCCAAAGCTTCGCAGCACCTGCCCGTGGTGCTGACGCCAACGGAAACCCGCGCCTTACTGCATGAACTCTCGGGTACGATATGGCTTGTTGCCAGCTTGTTGTATGGCACCGGCATGCGTTTACTGGAAGGATTACGCCTGCGCGTAAAAGACGTGGAGTTCGAGCGCCGCGAAATCATCATCCGAGATGGCAAGGGGGCTAAAGACCGGGTGACCGTCTTACCCGAAAACATTCTGCTACCCCTCAAAAAGCAAATGGAAAAGGCCAAATTACTGCATGACACAGATTTAGAAAACGGTCTGGGGGTAGTCTTTATGCCGGATGCGCTGGCGGTGAAATATCCTTCCAGTGCGCAATCCTGGGGCTGGCAATATGTGTTCCCGTCTCCGGCATTAAGTATTGATCCGCGCTTTGGGGCGCAAAGACGCCATCATATTTATGAGGCGACGGTACAACGTGCCATTCGTACTGCGGCAAGCCGGGCCGGCATTGTAAAGCCGGTGACACCGCATGTGCTACGCCATTCATTCGCGACACACTTACTACAGGCGGGCTATGATATTCGTACCGTGCAGGAGCTCTTAGGCCACAAGGATGTCAATACCACGATGATTTATACCCACGTCCTGAACAAAGGCGGTCGTGGCGTTGTCAGCCCGCTGGATATGTAAACCATCCATAACCACCGCCCATTACCGCCGCCAATAGGGCGCCAATAATAACGCTTCAGGCACCAGCGTTTTAATCGCCGCGGGAATTTCCAGCGTTAAACCAGGACGCGGGCGGATGCTGACCCACAATAAATTCATACGCATATTCAGGTCTGCAAAAACCACCCAGGAGCCGTAATGGTGCAATACGGCATTGATGATACGCAGGGTGTGCTGCTGGCGAATGCCGCTTTTCTGGCGGAGTCCGGGGAAGATCATACGGAAATCGGAGAGGAGATGGCCGGCATCGTCGCGGCTGGGGACTCTTTTCCAGAGGGGCTCGTCGGGTTGCAGACCGGCGAAGGCGGACGGCTTGAGGGCGGTCGATTCGAGAGATTTCAGCACCAGCGATGATGCAGACATGGAACCCTCCTCTCCTGCATAAGCGAGTCGCCCTCAGTCTGCCTGCTTCACTGCAGCGTGGCAAGACCCTCAGGCGTGGCGCGCGGCATCCGCTTCGATGATCCTGCGGGCCTCGGCCACGCTGGCCCAGTCCTTGAGTTTAACCCACTTGCCCGGCTCCAAGTCCTTGTAGTGCTCGAAGAAATGGCGGATCTGGTTGCGCAGGGGCTCGGGCAAATCGCTCACGTCCCGGATAGCGGAGTAAGCGGCGGCGACCTTGTCGTGGGGGACGGCGATGATCTTGGCATCCATGCCTTTCTCGTCTTCCATCATCAGTACGCCGACCGGTCGGGCGCGGATCACGGCGCCTGGAGCGACGGGCTGGGGGGCCAGAACCAGACAATCGGTGGGGTCACCATCGTCGGACAGGGTGTTGGGGATGAAACCGTAATTGAGCGGGTAGTGCATGGCGGTGAAGAGGAAACGATCAACCACGATGGCGCCGGATTCTTTGTCCAGTTCATATTTGACGGAGGAACCCTGGGGCACCTCGATCACGACATTGATGTCATCCGGCAGTGACTGGCCGGCCGGGATTTTTTTCAGATCCATGTAAAAACTCCTTGGGGATGATCAGGAAAAAAGGGGGCGCACGCGGTCGAGGTCGGCGGCGGTGTCCACACCCGCGACGGGCGCTTCTGCTGCGCAATATACCGCAATCCGTACGCCGCGCTCCAACGCGCGCATTTGCTCCAGCGATTCGATGGATTCCAGCGGACTGGCGGGCCAGGCGGCGTAGTCCTGCAAAAAAGCGTTGCGGTAGGCGTAGAGGCCGAGATGCCGCCACCAGATGCCTGGAGTCTGCGGCAAAACCTGCCCGCTACTCAGGGGGAAATGGCTGCGATCCCAGGGAATGGGGGCGCGGGAAAAATACCGGGCGTAGCCTTCGGCGTCGAGCACCAGCTTGACCGCATGGGGATCGGCCAGTTCATCCCAGTGGATGATGGGGACGGCGGCGGTGGCCATCTGCCGCTGCGGGTGATCCAGCAGCAGTTGTGCGGTGGCGCACAGCAGGGCGGGCGTCATGCCCGGTTCGTCACCTTGCAGGTTGACGATGACGGCGTTATCGGGCAGGTGCAGCAGGCGCGCGGCTTCCGCCAGGCGCTCGGTGCCACAGACATGCTCCGCGGCGGTCAACAGGGCTTCACCGCCATAGCTGCGGATGCAGTCCACCACTTCGGGGTGATCCGCGGCCACCACCACCCGCGCCGCGCCGCTTTCCAGCGCACGCCGCCGCACCTGCTCGATCATGGGGACACCGCCCACGTCCAGCAACACCTTGCGCGGCAGGCGGGTAGAGGCCAGCCGGGCGGGAATCAGGACGCAGAAGCTCACGCGGGCTTGTCCTCGTAGGGCTTGGCTTCGTCAATGAGCAGCACCGGGATGTCGTCACGGATGGGATACTGCAGGTGGCAGCGCGAACAGCACAGGGCCTGACGCTGGGCGCAGGGTTGCAGACTGCCCTTGCATTGCGGGCAGGCGAGCAGGTCCAGCAGGTGGTGGTCAATACTCATCAGCTTCTCCAGGGCAGCAATGATTGCTCCAGCCAGGGCTGAAATGAGGGCTCCAGCTCCGCTTCGATGCGCAGGGTCCAGTCGTCGGCCTGCGCGAACTCCCGGCATTTTACGGCATCCTTGGCGGTCATGACGAGGGGGCGGGGCAAATGGGCGATGTCGCTGGCGCAAAAGGGGTGGTGGTCGGGGAAAAATCGGGGGACAGGGAGGGCACCCAGGTCCTTCAGGCTGGCGACAAAACGCTGCGGGCGGGCGATGCCGGTAGCTGCCGTTACGTGCTGTCCCTGCAGACTGTCGAGACTGCGAGAGCGGCCTGGATCGTTGACGGCGACGAGGTCCTTGGGCTGGATGCGGAAAAGAAAACGGGGCGGCCCGTTGCGCTCCGGGATGGCTGCTGCGGCGGCGGCATCCATGAGCCAGGCGTCGGCATGAAGCATGGCGTCCGGGCACTCGCGCAGAGGGCCGGCAGGGAGGCAGTGGCCATTACCCAAAGGGCGTGGACCGGAAAGCACCAGCAGACGCAGGCTGGGTTGCAGGGCGAGGTGCTGGAAGCCGTCATCCAGTAGCGCGAGGTTATAACCATCCGCTGCCGCCGCGGCGATGGCGCGATGGCGGTCGGGGCAAAGATAAACCGCTTGAGTCTGTTCCTGTTCCTGCGCCAGCAACAAGGGTTCATCCCCGGCCTGTTGGGGGCTGTCGTCGCGTCGCACCCGATAGGGCCAGTGCGGAGGCCGGGCACCATAGCCACGGCTGATGATGGCCACCCGCCAGCCTGCTACCGTGAGTTGCCGCGCCAGCACCGCCACCAGTGGCGTTTTACCGCTGCCCCCCACGCCCAGATTACCGACGACAATGGTGGGAATGGGCGCTGCCCTGCCCTGTATGTGCCGCCGTCGCCACCGCGCCACCTTGCCGGTGAGCGCCCCCAGAGGCCGCAAGGCGGTGGCCAGTGCCCCACCCTCCTGCCATTGCTGCTCCAGGATCTGGCGCAGGGTCACCAGTCAAAAACCCGCTGTAAAAATTCCGGCAGGCGTTCGCCCGCATGGCGGCGTTCCTGCCAGAAAATGCGCCGGGTGGCGTCGCCGCGCTGGCGAGCGGCCATCACATCCCCGCGCAGGGCTTGCCAGTGGCCGAGAATTTGCGCGGGGTCCTCCAGAGTGAGGATGGTGTCCGCATCCAATTGCTCGACGGCATTCAAGATCACGCCGGGGCTGACGCTGATGGGCCGGGAGCCGGCGTAGACCTGCCACTGCAACAGCGGAGATGCCGTCTGTAGATGCACCGCCTGCGCCGCCGCCGCCAGTGCCGGATACCAGCGATCCGCATCGACGACGATCACCGATCCGGCGGGCAGGGGCGTGCGCCGCCACTGGGAAAGACCGGGCAAATCCGCAGGCGCGTCCGTACCCCCCAGAAACAGGAGTCCCTGCCGGGACAAAGGCGAAGCGGCCCAGGCGCTTCGCCATCCGGCCCATTGCGCGGCGTCCAGCCCCTGTATCCACCACAGCGGACCGTCCTCCGTACCACGGACCATGGCGCGGAAGTTGGGGTCTACCTGGGCGATCGTGAACAAGGTGCTGAAATCCACAGGGTCCTGCACGGGCGCGGCAAGTCCGCACCCCGTCCATGCTTCCGCCTGGCGAATGTCCCGCGGGTAGATGGCCTCGACCAGCGTTGGGACATGCGGACCAGGTTCCGCCGCCATCAACACCGAAGGTATCTCCGCTCGCCCCAAAGCAGCGGCAAGCCGTGGCCTGGGCGCACGGCCCAGTGCCAGATAACGCAGGGGCGTCAGCCGTTCCAGCATGCGTTCGACCGCCCGGGGATGATCGCAGGGTCCAAAACCATAGCCAAACCGCTCAACCCCCGTCGTGTATTGCTCCAGGAGGGCCGGGTACTCCGTCTCGAAAGTCATCACCATGCGCAGGTCGCGGCGTGTTTCGGCCATGGCTTTCGCCAATTCGATGCCGAGACGTTGCGGGTCGGCATCGCTGAAACTCTGCATCCACAGGATCGGTCCACGATCACCCGGCGCCTTGATCCAGCCCCAACGGGCGTTGGCCTGGGCCTTGCGCCCGGCGCGGACATCCTGCCAACTGGCCCAGCGTGCCCGCAACAAGCCGCTTTCGTAATACATCATGATGTCCCGTCTTTTCTAATCAAGGCGGCCGACCCGCGCATCGGCACGTTGCCGCAAGCCGATCATGGTCGCCTCCAGCGCCCGCTGCGAAGCGATCAGGGTATCCGTATCGGCGTCGCGGGGTATCCGTACCGGCTCTCCCCAGAGGACCACCACCCGTGCCCCCGGCAAGGGCAGCAGAAAGCCATCCCAACTGGCGAAGCGTTTTGCCCATCGTGCCGAATAGGTGACCGGCACGATGGGCAGACCAGACATGCGCGCCAGTTCGACAACCCCTTCTTGCAGAACCTCACGAGGCCCGCGCGGACCATCGGGGGAGATGGCCAGGTCGTACCCCGCATGGGCGGCCCGCAGCATCCCCCGGGCGCCCCTGACCGCCCCGCGCTTCGTGGAACCGCGCACCGCGCCGTAACCCCAGTGCGCCATGGTGGCGGCGATTAGTTCGCCATCTCGATGCTCACTGATGAGAATTTTTATCCTGCGTCCGCCCACCCGCCAATAAGCCTGGGCAACCATGACACCCCGCCCATGCCAGAAGGCCAGCAGGAAAGGCTGTCCGGCCTCGATCAGGGCGCGTACGCCGGCATCCCCCTCCTCCTGCCAACGCACACTCAGAGCGATACCTTTGATGATATAAGCCGCCAGTGCGGCCACTGCGCGCAACCAACGTCCTTCCAATCGCACAGGTCAGTGATTGCTCAGGGTCGCAAAACTGATGCGGGTGAGGCCCGCCGCCTGCGCCGCATCCAGGACATCGATGACATATTGTTGGGTCGCATTTTTGTCCGCGCGCAGAACAATCACCCGTTGAGGGTCCTTGGCCGCGAGTACTTTAAGCCGTCTGGCCAGATCACGCATGCTCACGACATGCTTGTCCATACGCACCTGACCGCTAGCGCTGAGGTCGATGGTGATAGGTGTCTTGGGTTCACCAGCGGCGGCCTGCTGGGCTTTGGGCAATTGCATGGAGAGATGGGATTGGTGCACGAAGCTGCTGGTGACCATGAAGAACAGCAGCAACACCAGCACGATATCCACCATGGAGATCACATTGATCTCCGGCTCCTCGCTCACCCGCGGGCGCAGATTCATTGGGCGCCCCCACCCACAAGCAGATTCACCAGTTTCAGGGCCTCTTTTTCGATCGCCAGGACCAGTACATCGACCCGTCCCTTGAAATAGCGGTAGAACATCAGACTGGGGATAGCGACGATGAGGCCGCTGGCGGTGGTAATCAATGCTTCGGAAATACCGCCCGCCAAGGCTTTGGGGTCACCCGCGCCCACCATTCCGATGGCGGCGAAAGCGTGCATGATGCCAAACACGGTGCCCAGTAATCCCAGCAACGGCGCGACGCCAGCGATGCTGCCGAGAAAGTTGAGGTAGCGATCCAGATGGGCCACCTCGTGGCGACCGCTCTCCTCCACGACTTCCTTGATCACCTCGCGCGGCTGTCCGACTTGCTGCAGGGCAACCAGCATCATCCGCGCCAACGGCGTATCGTTCTCGTACAACACCTTGACCGCCTGCTGCACCTTACCCGCTTCGATCAGATCGCCCGCCCGCGCCGCCAGATCGGCAGGGGCGATACGTGCGCGCCGTAACACCCAGAACCGGTTACCCACAATGGCCAGAGATACTATCGCCAACAAGATGAGGATGGGCAAGACGAAACCGCCCAGTTGAAATAATTCCAGCAAGTCCCGCACACCACCTCCAGAACCGATTCGATATAGACGAAGCAGGAATATAACATATCGGTCGGGAAACGGCAGTGACACCCCGTGAACGCGGTGATTTCAGCGGCGGCTGATTCACGAATCGGGGCGGTTCAAGAAACGGGTTGCCAATAGGCGGGTAGCGGCGGCGCGGCGGGGTATAAGTGTCCGGCACGCCAGGTCCATGTCCCGGTTTTACCCTCTCCCAGATAAAACAACTGCGCGTGCGTGGCCGACTTCAGAGCGGTCCTTTCCACAAGTCCCAGGCTGGCAGGGGCGAAAATGGCTTGTACGCGGTGCAGTACAGGGCGTTGCTCCGCCGCGAGGTGATGTACCGTCTCGGCGTCGGCATCACCCAGAAAAAGCAGGTCGGGGCCAACGCCCCAGGTCGCGACACAAGGTTGGATCGGCATCCTCAAGCTGAGGAAATGCACTTCGGAGGGTACGAGCCCCCCGGCCCGGCAATAGCTGAGAGCGGAGGGTCCTCCGGGGTAATCGCGGGTGCCGACGGGCCACCATTGGCGGACAACGGCGGGTAGCGGCCGGGGCGCGGAAATATCGCTGCGCAGCCACGCATCCACCCGCGTCACACCCCGCTGGCGCAGAACCGCTGTAAGCGCAAGGCCACCGACGCGGCGGCTGGCCGCAGTCCAGAGATTCGCCGAAAAAATACCTGTGTGTGCCCCTTTCTGCCAGAACAGCAGCATGCCCGAACCCGCATCCAGCGCACGCAATTCCAGGTCAGCGCTCCCTCCGGCGGGGATCAGCAGCGACACCATGCCCAGAAAGGCCAGCGGCCGTCCCGGCCAGCCCGCAGGCAGAAAAAAGATACCGAGTCCCAACGCGGCCGCCAGCAAGGCCCAGGGGCGCCCCGTGCCGGTACTGACCTGCGCGAAAGGGATGCGCAGCAAAAGGCGTAGCAACGCCGTCACCGCCTCCATTTCCAGGGCCGCCAGGTGAAAGAGCAAGCGGCTGAGGAATTCCAGATCCAGCAGCGCAAACCATGCGCCCAGCAAGGCGAGGGGCACCGCCAAAAATTCAACCAGTGGAATCACCACCACATTGGCCAGCGGCGAGACCAGGGAAACCTGCCCGAAAAAGCCCGCCAGCAGCGGCGTCAACGCGATGAAAACCGCCCATTGGCTGCGCAAGAGCGCACGCCAGCCCCCTTCGCCATAGCCAACGGCCACCAGCGCCGCCACCGCGCCCAAAGACAGCCAAAAGCCGACATCCACCAACGCGCCGGGGTTTCCCAGAGCGATGAACAGGGCCGCCAGGGACAAGCCCTGCCAAGCATTGCTGGAGCGCCCCAGCAGATGGGCGAGAGCGGCCGCCGTGATCATCCAGGCGGCGCGCTCGCCGGGGATTTGCATACCGGCAAAGCTGGCATAGGCCCAGGCCGCCGGGAGACTGCAGAAGACACCCACCGTCTGCATCGGCCAGCGAGCGACCAGCCACGGAATGCGCCGCCACAACCATTGACTGAGCCACAGGGCCAATCCTGCCACCACCACCACATGGGAACCGGAGATCACTAGCAAGTGGGCGGTACCCGTGTCCCGATAAATTTGCCAGGTCGACGCCGGAAGCTGGTTGCCGACACCAATGCTGAGGGCCTGCACGAAGCCCGCGGCCTCGCGGTCCAGCGCCATGTTGCTGGCCTGGAGCACCGCCTCGCGGGCCGCCGCGATATGATCCCGCGGATTCCAGCGGGAAACCGGTAACGGCCGGCCATCCTGCACGCGCGCCACACCGCCCTCCCCGGCCCAAAAACGCTGCCGGGCACGGTCCGCAAAAGGGCTGCCGGGCAGACTCGCCAAGGCTTCGCTGCGCAGATCCAGGCGCCAGCGCTGACCCACCACGGGAACTTCCGGAAGGTTACCGTGAATGAGCAGGGTGGCAGGCCGATCGCCCGCAGGCATACCCCGCGACCAGCGTTCCGGCGTCAACCGAAAGCGATATTCCCGACCCCCCCATTGGGGTATGGAGGCGACACGCCCCTCAACCCTGAAGCGCTGATCCACCGGCCAGTGTACGGCAAGGCGCAGATCGGCTTGCCAGACGCCCCAGGCAAAAGCCGCCGCCGCCACAGCCAGCAGGAGAGCCGGCCGCCATTTCCAGACCAGCGGCAGCGCGAGAAGCGCCAGAGAAAGTGGTATCCATAAGGTGGGCAATTGCCGAAAACTGTGAAAAAACCCCAGCCCCAGTCCGGCGGCGATGACCACCAGCGGCAAAGACGGCCAGGAGTTGGCCCACGGCAACGGCTTGGCTACACTAGCCCCCTTACGATCCAGGAAATATCGCATTGCGCCTACCTGCATTTTGCCGCCTTCCCAGCCGCGAGGACATCCTCAGTAAACGCCCCCTGGGACGTTTCACCCATTATCTGGCCCGCCCGGTGCTCTGGCATCCCCATCGCCACAACGTCGCGCGCGCCGCAGCCATCGGCACCTTCATCGGCAGCCTGCCTTTTTTTGGCCATGTGCTCAGCATCTTACTGGTCAGTCTCTGGCGTCGCGCCTATATTCCCGTCGGCGTCGTCATGCCCTTTATAGTGACCGGCCCCCTCACCATCGTGCCCTTTTTCTTCGCATCCTATGAACTGGGGTTCTGGCTGCTCGACCAAGTGGGGCTGGCTCCGGCCATCACCATTCATTATGCGGATATCCGCGCGATGGTCCATGGTCAGATCAGCATAATGGCCATGGGAGACCGCCTCTGGCATGCCTATCTGCTCACTTGGCTGGGCAGTGTCATTCTCGGTGGAGGACTCGCCCTGATACTGTATTTTGGCATACTCCACGGCTGGCGGCTCTGGATATTATGGCGACGGCGGCGCCGTCGCCGCCGGTTCTAGTGTAGTGCTTGCAAAGGTAGCAAAATGCCATCTTGCAACCGGAGCACGCGCCCCATGTGTGCCGCCAGCGCCGGCTCATGGGTGACGATAACCAGTGCGGTGCCCAATTCCTGATTGAGATCGAGCATCAGTTGATGGACGCCCTCCGCCGATTCACTGTCCAGATTACCCGTGGGCTCATCGGCCAGAAGCAACGCCGGGCGAGTGACCAGCGCGCGCGCCAGCGCGACCCGCTGCCGTTCGCCACCGGAGAGCATGCCGGGTTTGTGACCCAGGCGTTCGCCCAGCCCGACCCGCGTCAGGATTTCCTTGCCCCAGGGATCCACCGAACGGCGTGACACCCGGCGTATCAACAGGGGGAGCAGGACATTTTCCAGCGCGGTGAATTCGGGCAGTAAACGATGTAGCTGATAGACGAAACCGACACTCTGGTTACGCAAACGGCTACGCGCCGACTCGCTGAGTGTGTAGACCTCCTGCCCGAGAATCTGTACCTTGCCTCCCGATGGGCGTTCCAGCCCCCCCATGAGGTGCATCAGCGTGCTCTTGCCCTGCCCGGAAGCACCGACAATCGCCAGCCGTTCGCCACGGCGCACCTGCAGGTTGATGTCGCGGATCACCTCCAGACGCTCGCGGCCAATGGCGAAGCTCTGCCGCAGATGCTCGACGGAAAGAACGCTGCTCTGCTCACTCATACCGCAGGGCCTCGGCAGGGGCGACGCGCGAGGCGCGCCAAGAGGGATACAAGGTCGCCAGCCAACTCATGATCAGCGCGGCGATAGCCACATGGATCACATCCCAGGGCTCCAGCTTGGAGGGCAACTGGCTGATGGAATAAACCTCCGGTGAAATGAACTGGACATGTATCAGTTGTTCGATAGCCGGGACCAGCGTGGGAATATTCAAGGCCAGCAATACCCCGGAGAGAACGCCGAGCAGCGTGCCAAAGAACCCGATGATTCCGCCCTGCACCATAAAAATCAGCATGATACTGCGCGGCGTGGCGCCGATGGTACGGAGAATGGCGATATCCGTTTCCTTGTCGGTGACCACCATCACCAGGGTCGCCACGATGTTGAAAGCGGCGACGGCGATGATGAGCGACAGGATCACAAACATCACCAGTTTCTCCATGCTCAGGGCCTTGAAGAAGTTCTCATGGGTCTGGGTCCAGTCCTGGATATAAAAGGCGGCACCGAGCTGTTGTTGCAGATGGGCGGCGAAGGCCGGGGCGGCAAAGGGGTCTTTGATCTGCATGCGCAGGCCCGTCACGCCCTGGTTCAATCCATAGAGTCGCTGCGCGTCGCCCAGATTGATATAGGCCATGCCGCTGTCGTAGGCGTAAATACCGACGGAAAAAAGTCCGACCACCGTGAACTGGCGCAAGGCGGGAGTCACGCCCAGCGGAGTCACCCCCCCCTGCGGCGAAATCAGGGTGATCTTATCTCCCACCGTCACACCCAGTTGTCGCGCCAGCGCGCGTCCGAGGATGATGCTCCAGGGATGGTTTTGCAAGGACTGTAGCCGACCTACTTTCATGTCCTTGCCCAGCTCGTTGACACGCCCTTCCAAAGACGGATCGATGCCCTCGATGACCGCACCGCTGACCAGCCCGTCGTGGGAGAGCATGGCCTGCGCCTGCACGTAGGGCGCCACCCCCGTCACATCGGGGAGCGCTGAAAGGCGTTTTACCGCCGTCGGCCAGTCCAGCACCGGCACCCCGTTGCCCTGAATGATCACATCGGAGGTCACCGCCAGAATCCGCGCGCGCAGGGTATGATCGAAGCCATTCATCACCGCCATGACCGCGATGAGTGCCGCCACGCCGATGAGCATACCCATGATCGCCGTACCGGTGATAAAGGAGATGAAGTGGTTGCGACGCTTGGCGCGGGTGTAACGCAGCCCGATCCAGAGCTCATAAAACCTCATGACTGTTCCGGTCGCAGATGAGGGAAGAGGATCACCTCGCGAATGCTGGGCTGATCGGCGAGCAGCATGACCAGACGGTCGATACCTAGCCCCACTCCCGCCGTCGGCGGCATACCGTATTCCAGGGCGCGGATGTAATCGGCGTCGAAGCACATCGCCTCCTCGTCCCCAGCCTCCTTGGCCGCGACCTGCGCCCGGAAGCGGGCGGCCTGATCCTCGGGATCATTCAACTCGGAGAAACCGTTGGCCAGTTCGCGGCCGGCGACCATCAGCTCAAAGCGGTCCGTGACCTCTGGGTCGAGATCGTTGCGGCGCGCCAGCGGGCTGACTTCCAGGGGATACTCGGTGATGAAGGTGGGTTGCTGGAGATGGCCCTCCACCGTCTTCTCGAAGATTTCGACGAGACGCTTGCCCCACCCCCAGGCGGGCTGACAGGGCAGGTGCAACCGCGCGAGCTTGGCGGCCAGCACCACGGGGTCCCGCAAATCGGCATCCGCCAGATCGGGGTTATGGGCACGCACCGACTCCATCACCGTCAAGCGGCGGAAGGGTTTGCCGAGGTCGATCTCCAGCCCCTGATAGTTTATCGCCGTAGTACCCAAGGCCGCCTGCGCCGCGGCGCGGATCAAGGTCTCGGTGAGGTCCATGGCGCGCACGTGGTCGGCATAGGCCTCGTACCATTCGAGCATGGTGAACTCGGGGTTGTGGCGGGTGGAGATGCCTTCATTGCGGAAATTGCGGTTGATCTCGAAGACCTGCTCAATGCCGCCCACCACCAGCCGTTTGAGGTACAGCTCCGGGGCGATACGCAGGTAGAGGGTCATGTCGAGGGCATGGTGATGGGTGACGAAGGGCCGTGCCGTGGCACCGCCGGGGACGGGCTGCATCATGGGCGTCTCCGCCTCATAAAAGCCGCGCTGGCGCAGACCATCGCGCAGGGCCGCCACCGTTTCCGCACGAATCTGGAAGGTGCGGCGGGTGGCTTCGGTGACGATGAGATCAACATAGCGCTGACGGAAACGGGTCTCCGGATCGGTCAGTCCGTGCCATTTTTCCGGCAGCGGGCGCAGGGCCTTGCTCAGCAGTTGGAGGCTATGCACTTTGACCGAAAGCTCTCCGGTCTTGGTGCGGAACAGAAGGCCATCCACACCGATGATGTCGCCGAAATCCAGGCCCTTGAAGCGTGCGTAGACCTCTTCGCCCAGGTTATCGCGGCTGACAAAAAGCTGAATACGCCCGGACTGATCCTGAATGTCGGCGAAACTGGCCTTGCCCATGATCCGGCGGCTCATCAGCCGCCCGCCGAGCCGTGCCTTGATGGGGTCCTGCTCCAGGGCCGTGGCATCCATATCGCCATAGCGCTGTTGCAGGTCGCCTGCCAGGGCATCGCGGCGGAAGCCGTTGGGATAGGCATGGCCTTCGCTACGCCAGTGGCCCAGCTTGTCGCGCCGCACCTGCATCTGGTCATTGAGTTCCTGATCCACCATCCGTCCCCTTCCTGCAAAATACGAAGTAACTACCGCTTACAATCCGGCCTTCAACGCCGCTTCAATGAACATATCCAGCGCCCCGTCGAGCACCTTCTGGGTATCGCCCACTTCGACCCCGGTGCGCAGGTCTTTGATCCGCGACTGATCCAGCACATAGGAACGGATTTGATGACCCCAGCCGATATCGCTTTTGCTGTCTTCCAGCGCCTGCTTTTCGGCGGCACGTTTCTGCATCTCCATCTCATACAATTTGGAGCGCAGCATGCGCATGGCCTCGGCCCGGTTCTTGTGCTGCGAGCGGTCGGTCTGGCAGGCCACGACAATGCCGGAAGGCACATGGGTGATACGAATGGCCGAGTCGGTCTTGTTGACATGCTGACCGCCCGCCCCGCTGGCCCGGTAGGTGTCCACCTTGAGGTCCGCCGGATGGATATCCACCTCGAAACTATCGTCGATCTCGGGATAAACAAAGACGCTGGCGAAGCTGGTATGACGGCGATTGCCGGAATCGAAAGGCGATTTGCGCACCAGGCGATGGACGCCGGTTTCGGTACGCAGCCAGCCGAAGGCATGGTCACCGCGCACATGGATGCTGGCCGACTTGATGCCCGCCACTTCGCCCTCGGAGACCTCCACCAGTTCCGCCGCAAAGCCATGGGATTCGGTCCAGTGCAGATACATGCGCAGAATCATTTCCGCCCAGTCCTGCGCCTCGGTGCCGCCCGCGCCCGCCTGAATATCCACAAAGCAGTTTGCCGCATCCTGCGCGCCAGAGAACATACGCTGGAATTCGAGTTTCTCGACCTGAGCCAAGGCGGTCTCGAGATCCGCATCGACGGCGGCGAGGAGTGCTTCGTCCCGCTCGCTCAGGGCCAACTCCAGCATCTCGCCGCCGTCGGCGAGGCGCGCGGTGAGCTGGTCCATGGGCGTGATGATGGCTTCCAGGGCTGATCGTTCGCGACCCAGTTCCTGGGCCTTTTCGGCGTTGTTCCAGACGGCCGGGTCTTCCAACTCCCGTTGAACTTCCTCTAAGCGACCGCGCTTTTCTTCGAGGTCAAAGATACCCCCTCAGGCCCGCGACACGGACCTGGAGATCTTCGTGCAGCGCACGCATCTCATTCACTTCTCTCATGATTCTTCCTTTTCCATCAGGCCGCGTCAGGACCATGCCAGCGCGCACCCGGTTGCGCTGCACGCAAAGGCCGTAATTATGCGCAGTTTCGGCGCTGATCTCCAGCAGTGTTTCGACTTCGTCGCAAGCGGCTGCGAGGACCAAAGCCCTTACAGTCACAGCCCCACCCGCCCTAACCTCAGTTAAACAAATCGGGATACCGTATTTCAGTCACCCTCTCGCACTGGCGGCCATTGCTGCGCGGCATGCAATACGCGCAGGATCACCACAGCGTGGGCGTCTTCGGTGTAAATCACTACATAACTCGACCGCACAACCATTTCCCGTGTGCCAGAAACCCGCCCAGCACGGTAGAGCATCGGATGCTCCAGCAGATTTGCGGCCTTGGCCTCAATGTCGTCTTTCAGGCGTTGGGCAGCATCCGGGTTGTCATCCGAAATATACTCGACAATCGCCAGTAGATCGGCGCTAGCCGCTTCCCGCCACTCAAGTACGAGCACGACGTTTCCTATCAATCAGCGATTGCACCTCATCCATAACCCGGCGATGCGGCACAGTCGGTCGCGTATCATCCAGCGCCTCATGCACCCTTTCCCGGAACCATGCGTCATAGGCATCCGGATCAGCTACCAGACCGACAGGCAAGCCGCCTTCCTTGGTAACGCGAGTGAGCAGGATGCGCACGGCATCCGAAATGGTCAGGCCGACGTTAGCGAGTTTCTCCGCCGCGTCGGCTTTCAGCTTGTCGTCCACGCGAACATGCAGCATTGAGGTTCGAGCCATCGGAATACCTCCAGGTACTATCCACGTTAGTGTATCTCATTAGAGAGACAAGCAACAGTTCTCCGAGAGGGGGTGATATGTTCGCCCTTGGTTTTGGGCGAGAAATAAGCGACGGGTTTGCCAAATCACATGGACTATAGGTGACTTGGCCACCTAAATTGAACTATGATTTTCTCATCGCCACATGTCGGCGGGAGGCATGACCATGGCAACAACGCTACAGCTTGAGCAACCGACAACGAATTTGTACGAGACTGACTTTACTTGCTTTGAAATTAGCGGAGTGCTCAAGGATTCGCCCAGCTTGAGGCGCTGTATTCCTGAAATGCTGGTTGATGCCTGGGCAAGAGCGAGAGATGAGGCGGAAGAGGAGACAGGCATAAAAGCGGATACCTTCCCTGAAGGTTGTCCTTGGGATGTGGATGGCAAGATTTTGTCTGGATGGCTTCCGGAGTGAGCAGCCTCATCGTAATACCTGGAAATGGACCTCAACGGAAAGTCATTAAGTCAAACAAAATCAATTCACTAGCTAATGCCCACCCAATATCTAAGAGACACAATGACGCATCACGTCTGTAAAATTGAAGTCACAGATGGGTGTTGCACTTCAAACCATGCAACCATATTAATGAAACTTTGACAATAGATTGCAAATGAAAATCTCCTTAAGCACTACTTATTATGCTCATATTTTGTATGTTAAACAAGTCGGCACAAGCTAAGAGCGGCACATGACAATACTACCAAAAAAAAAACCTAATAATCATCGGCGGTCTGCCAGGCAGTGGCAAGACACATCTCGGCGCTATGCTTTCCGAGCAAGTTGGACTTTTCTTGGATAAGGATACCGTGTCGCGTTTTTTCTCGGAATTTCTCTTGGAAATACTTGGCAAGTCGCCAAATGATCGGGAAAGTCCGGAGTACCTCGAAAAAGTACGGCCATTGGAGTATAAAACCCTGATAAAAATCGCCAAAGATAATCTCGCTGCCAGTCACTCAGTCGTTTGCTCTGCGCCTTTTATAAAAGAATTCTGCGACAGCGACTGGGTAGAGAAAATGCAAGTAGATGCAGAGCTATCTGATTCTACATGTTATTTTTTATGGATGAACTCCGATGAAGAGACCTTACATGAACGCATCCGCAACCGAAACGCTGGGCGGGATTTATGGAAACTAGCGAACTGGAACACTTGGTATGCTTCTGTGCCAAAAGACCCACCAACAGTAACCATTCCGGATCTTGTCGTATTTGACAACCGAATGACGGCAGGGGTTTCTTTGCAACAGCAAATCGCCACGTTTTTAGCGCACCTATAATAAAGAGTTGCGCATGGATGATCCAAAAAAGATATTGATTATGAGCGGCACTCCAGCATCTGGAAAAGACACGCTAACCGCGCTATTGGAAAGTATGAGCTGTGGTAAATGTGTTCTTTTTAAAAAACATAAAATGGTGACGAACATCATAGATGCGGTACAAGATCCCAGAAATACGGTTTATCATCTGGTAGATGAAGCCACTTTTCATCAAATGATCGTCGAAAAACAATTCTTGCAATATCACAACCGTTATGGCAACGGCTATGGCATCGCTTGGAGCACGCTTGAAAAGCACTGGCAAGCCGGACAAGTTCCGGTCCTCCACAATGGCAAGCAAGAAAACCTACGCGTCTTCTTTCGCGAAAAAAACATATTGGTGTTCAGCGTCTTGTTAATGGCGAACCAAGATGACACAAAGGATCGTATCCTTACAAGAAACGGTGGCGATGAAACAGATGCAGAAAAACGCTTGCGAGCATATGTGGCAGAACGTGAGGAATTTGCGATGATTATTGGAAACGGAGAATCCCCTTACTGTCACCTGGCTATCAATACGGATTGGCTGGAACCGCCTATGACCGCCAGCATCATCTATTCGGCAATAGAAAAATTCTGGGCGGCGAGAAAATCTTGATGAAGGCCATCGAGATTTCTGGCGTCATCACTGATGAAAAAATAAAAGCCATACAATCATCGGCTTCTTGTGATCTTTTTATTCATGATGCCGTCTGCAGAGGGCCTTTAGTTCTGGAGAATTATCATCTCCGCAGTATACGTTTGCACAATGTGAAAACCAACGATTATCTCTTAATAAAAAACTGTCAGATAGAAACACGGGTCACTTGTTCGTCAATAAAGCCGCAGACCACAATATCTTTTTTGGATAGTGATATTGGTGGAGATCTAATTTTTCATGACATTTTATCTGGTCAGTCCTTAGAACTGCATACTATTACTGTCGGCGGCTCCCTGACGCTAGACCAAGCGATTTTTTCTTGTATTACCATACACAAATGCCGAATGCGCGAATTTTCCTTGCTTCCCGTCGAACGCCAAAACAAGATAGGATCGATTCGTCTTGCAAGTTCAGAAATCCAGTCGGACACAACATTTTCAGGCTTGGATAATGTTCACGAGTTGAAAATAGAAAATTCGTTTCTACACGGATTGAAAATTGTCAAAAGTACGCTACAGGATGCTGTTGTGTGTATTGAAGAAACCCGTTTAGGTACTTTGCGTTTGTCCGGCGTTATATTGCAAGGAACAACGAAGTTGCGCATGGCGAGTACGGATATCGAAATGCTGTTCATGGAGTTGGCTGTTAGTGAACAAGCAACTGTAGATTGCGTCACGTCTATCGTTTCTAAGTCGGCTTCCTTCCAAGTCTCCATGAGAGACGATAGCCGAATAGATATTTCCTCATCGGATTTCGCGCAATTGCGCCTGCATCATGACCTCGCGCGCAGCAGTCTGGATTATCCCAACTCCCCGCTTTTTCACCCAGAAGATAGTATACAATGCATTGCGACCATCAAACTAATTAAAGAAATGTATTTCAAGGAGCACGACTACTGGACGGAAGATCGATTTTTTTACCTCTTAAAAACAGTCGAGCAAAAAGCCCTCGTAGACGAATTTCTGCAGTCTGGAAATATTAAGCATCTGTTTTTATGGTTGTTGTATATTATGTTCCGGTTTATCTTTGGCTGGGGCGTCGATCTCTTCAACCCATTAGCGGCAATGGCCGTCCTGATGATATGCTTTTCTGGTCTATATGAATGGGCTGCGTACGTTTCTCACCATCCTATGCTCTTGCACATTATGCATACCCAGTATTCTGGTTTTTTTGCCGCACTGATTCTTTCCACAGCCGCACTACTGAACCTCGATCCCCTAGAGGCTACCCTTGGGTCTCTTGGTCCTCTTCTGTATTTTTCGGAATTCTTCTTTGGTTTGCTGATGGTTACTCTTATCATTGGCATTATCATTCGCAAGCTAGTCAGATGACTACAAGAATAATAAAAAACATTCTGTGGGACTATGGTGGCGTTTTCACGCAGGGTTCGCGATTTCAAATCTTGCTTTCTTTGGTAGATGACACGCAAAGGAAGTGTCTTACCGCGCTAGAAGACCAAGGATTCTTTAAGAACGCCGCATCTGGAGATATTGCTTTGGAACAAATGCTTAACAAAATACATGCTCAGTGTTGCATAGCACCCAACGATTTTCTGCGTATAGCAGCCCACGTATCGCAACCCTTGTCCAGCATGTGTCAACTTGTCCAGAGCGTTTATAAAGAAGTGCATCAATACGTAATTTCTGACAACATTCCAGCGTACACCGAAACTGTCAAGCATTCATTGGGCAACCTCACCGAAAGGATCTTTTTATCTGATGAATTTCGCACGAGAAAGTCCCAAGCCCTTTTTCAGACTTTGGCTTGGTCGTATCCAGAGATTTTTGATGATGCGCTTTATATCGACGACAATATCAACAATATTGTTACTATAAAAGGTTTTTTTCCGAGATTGTTTACGCACCATTTCCATGACCAAAAAACGCTCCGTCATTTTCTCCTAGAAATGGGATTATTGTCCACCCGACTCTGAGATAGAGTAGCGATTCAAAATAATTTCACAACCCCTTCGCCCACCAACGCCACATGCCGAATTCGCAATTGCAAGGTAGTCGTATCCCGGAACGTATTCACATCCAGTTCATACGCCATGAGTACCGTCTGTCCGACTTCGACCGGGCAGATGCCATTTTCCACGGCGCCGAACCAGATGGCGTCGTAGTCCATCGCATCCATTTTCACGACCAGTTTCAGATGCCTGCCGTCGCCCACCGGGCGGACCTGTTCAATCCGGCCGTGGCTTCTGAAAACGGGGTGCTCCCATTGGCGACCAAAGGGTTCCAGGGCCGCCAGTTCTTCCACAATGGCGAAGCTGGGAACGACCTCCAGCGCACCATCGGTGACAATTTCGGGACCGATATTCCGGTCACGCAACGCGTCTGCCGCGATGGATTCCCACGCCTCTGCAAAGCGCTGCAGACCATCGCGCTTCAAGGTCACCCCACCAGCGCCCGCATGGCCGCCCCAAGCGACAAAATCATCGGGATAACGGTCGGCGATTTCCGCCAGGGCATCTCGCACATGGAAACCATGCACGGTTCTCAGCGAGGCGGTGATATGTTCGCCCTCGGCTTTGGGCGAGAAATAGGCGACCGGTCTGCCGAAAGACTCCGCCAGTCTTGCGGCGCAAATACCGTGGACACCCGCGTGGCCTTCCGGGTCGAATATCGTAATCGCCGTCGCGCCATCCCGAACCTGCTGTGCGGCCTGTACGGTGCTTCTGTGCAGCATGCTCGACTGGACCGTTTTCCGTTCGGCATTGTGCGCGACGAAATGCAGCGCCAGTCCTTCCGCCACCGGGACACTATCACTCATGAGCAAATCCACGCTGCCCAGAGCAGAATCCAGGCGCCCGCGCGCATTGATGACCGGCGCGAAACTGAATGCCAGGGTAGCGGCGGTGATGGGGCCTTTGCAGTTCGTGGCGACATACAAAGCCTGCCAGGCGGGGCGTCGCACCAGCGCGTTCATGATCGCCAGGCCGCGGGCGATGATCGCCTTGTTATTGGTCGATCGCGCCAGATCGACGCAATCGGCCATGGTGCCCAGAGCGACCAGATCCAGCAGACCGCCGAGCTTGGGCGCATTGGCGGACAGGGCGCCGTCTCTGATCAGCCGCTGGCGGATCGCGCAGCACAGTAGCCACGCCACATGCACGCCGGCGATATACGGATCGGGAAACGCCGAGTCCTCGCGCACCGGATTGACGCAGGCCACGGCCGCGGGAGGCGGCCCGGACGCGGGCACGCCGTGATGATCCGTGACGATGATGGTAAAACCATGGTCCCGCAACCGGGCGATCCGTTCATGATCGGTGCTCCCCTGATCCGCGGTAATCATCAAAGCGGGATGGGGGGCCTCCGCAATGATGCGGTCCGTCAGCGTTTCGGTGACACCGTAGCCGTCCCGCAGACGATGTCCGATATAGCTGTGCAGCCGCGCTTCCGGAACGCCGAAATAGTCCCGGAACGCAAACTTCAGCACCGCGTGGGCTGAAGCGCCATCGGCGTCGAAGTCGGAAATCAGGAGGATGGGCAGCCCTTGTGTTATGGCGGAAACGGCGCATTCAGAAGCGATGTCGATATCGGGCAGCCTATCCGGGGGCGTGAGGGCGTTCAACTGCAGATTCAGCAGCGCCGGCAGATTCGCCAGATCGGCATCGCTCAATCTACCGGCGATGATCCGGGCCTGGAGCGGGGTGTATCCGAGATCCAAAGCCGCGCGCGATATCGCCGCCGCCACGGGACGATCGACAATACGCACGGCTTCCGCGGCCATCTACCAGACGCCCGGCAGCGCATGGCCCGGCCGAACCGGTCTGCGCCAGAAACGCCAGCGATCCGCACGGCGAAGCGTAAGGCGCTCTATACCGCCGCTGGCAAGCATACCCGTCAGACACTCCAGCCGTCCGCCACCCCGCCACAAGGACTGCAGGGCCGGGACCAGCGCCGCGAAGGACTTTGCCGTATCCGGATAGAGCCACGCCCCGGACCAGACCCAGAGCAGATCGTCGGGAAACTGTGTCGCGGCCCGCAGCGCGTTGGGAGAGGACAACGGCAGGCCGAGCCAGTGGGCCGCGGCCTGCAGGTAGTCCGCCTCCGCCGCCACGGTCCGCCACCTCGGAATGGGCTGCACGGAAGGCAAGCGCCCCTCCCCCCAGGCCCAGAACAGACACCAGGGTTCCTGACCGCTGGCATCGACATCCTGATTGACGGGATGCGCGGCGAGGAACATCTGCAACTCATTGAGGAAGGCGTTCCAGCATCGGGCGTCGGCACCGGTGGCTTGCAGGGCCAGGGGCTCGCGGCCCCAGACGCGTTCGGGATCGGGGCAGTGCAGGTCGGGCGTAGCGGCGGCCAGCACATACCAGCGCCGGACGCCGCGCCGCAGAGTCCAGGGCGCATCCGCCATATGCGCCACCGCCGCCGCAAAGAGCGCCCCTGCCGAGTCCTCATCCAGACCCGGCAGGGGCTGTAACACCGCACGCCCCGCCTGTCCGCGAAACGCCACCGGCTCCAGGGCGATGACCCAGTGTCCTTCGGTCGCTATACCCTCGGACTCCGCCAATAGTGCCGCGGCCGGCAGCAAGCCGTTGAAACCCAGCAAACGCCCCGCCACCTCCAGAGAGGAATCCGCCGTCAACCGCTCCGCTCGCCCACGCCCCCAGTAACGCGGCAGCACCGCTCCCAGGTCGTCCTCCGGCACGCCGCGCAGCCCCGACAGCCAGAGGCAAAGATCGGCCATCAGCGGTCCAGAATGGCGCGCTGCACGGCCTCCAGGCTGGCCTCCACCGTCAGCACTTCGCCGCCTTGGGCGATGGCGATGTCGGGATCTTTGAGGCCATGGCCGGTGAGGGTACAGACCACCGTCGCGCCCGCTTCAATTTTTCCGGCGCGGGCCGCAGCCACCACCCCCGCCACCGAAGCCGCCGAGGCGGGCTCGCAGAAAACGCCCTCGTATTGCGCCAGCCAGCGCTGCGCCTCCAGAATCTCGGCATCGCTATGACCGCCAAACCAGCCGCCGCTTTCCGCCTGCACCCGATGCGCCTGATCCCAGGACATGGGATGACCGATACGGATGGCCGTGGCGATGGTCTCGGGGTCTTTCACGTAGTGGCCGACGATGAAGGGGGCACTGCCTGCCGCCTGAAAGCCCAACATCTTCGGCCGTTTGCCCGCCTTACCGTGACCATAGGCGCAGGCGCCATCGCAGAATTTGCAGGAAGCGGTCAGCGACTGGGATTTGTCGGTCCGCCCGTCAGTGGCTTCACAATAGCCCATCCAGTGGGCGGTGATATTGCCGGCATTACCTACGGGCAGGGCATGATAATCCGGCGCCTCACCCAGCGCCTCGACAATCTCGAAGGCCGCCGTTTTCTGACCCTGCAAGCGATAGGGATTCACCGAGTTCACCAGGGTGATCGGCGCATTGGCCGCCACTTCCTGGACAATCTGCATGCCCGCGTCGAAGTTGCCGCGAATCTGCAACACCAGGGCGCCGTGCATCATCGCCTGGGAGAGCTTGCCGAGGGCGATCTTGCCCTCCGGGATCACCACGAAAGCGCGCATACCCGCCCGCGCCGCATAGGCCGCCGCGGCCGCCGAAGTGTTGCCGGTGGAGGCGCAGATCACCATCTCGCTGCCCTCTTCCTTGGCCTTGGTCACCGCCATGGTCATACCACGGTCCTTGAAGGAGCCAGTGGGATTCAGGCCCTCGAATTTGAGGAAAAGACGGATATCGAGGTCCAGCTGGCGGGGCAGGTTTATGCATTCGATCAGCGGCGTATCGCCCTCGCCCAGGCTCACCGCCGGAGTCTCGGGAGCCAGGGGCAGGAAGGCGCGGTAATGGTCGATAATGCCGGTGTAACGGGTCATGGAGTCATCCTGATCGTAGTCATTCAAAAATTGAGGCGGCAGACGGATCACCCCTCCGCCAAACTCTCGACGCGCAGGCGCAGTACGGGCTGGACGACGACCGCCAGGGCTTCGATGCGGGCGATGGCCTGCTCCAGGTCACCTTCCCGGCAGCGGTGCAGCAGCAGGACGATGGGCACGGCATCCGCCTCCGGCGCCTCTTTCTGCACCAGCGCTTCGATGGAAATGTCGTATTCCGCCAGCGTCGTCGCCACCTGCGCCAACACCCCGGAGCGATTGTGGGCATGGATACGCAGATAGTAAGCGCTTTCCACCTCGGCCATGGGCAGCAGCGGCAAGGCGCTCATGGCACCGGGCTGGAAGGCGAGGTGAGGCACCCGGTTGCTGGGATCGGCGGTCATGGTCCGTGCCACATCCACCAGATCGGCCACCACCGCGCTGGCCGTCGGGTCGCCGCCCGCGCCCCGCCCGTAATAGAGGCTCTGCCCCGCCGCATCGCTCTCCACCAGAATCGCGTTGAAGGGCCCTTCCACGTTGGCCAGCAGATGACTTTTCGGAATGAGCGTAGGATGGACCCGCAACTCGACACCGTCCACCCGTCGTCGCGCGACCCCCAGCAGCTTGATGCGATAGCCCAGTTCCGCGGCATAGACCACATCCATCCGTTCCAGCGCACGGATGCCCTCCACATGACAATGGGCAAAATCGATCGGAATACCAAAGGCAACGGACGCCATCAACGTGATTTTATGGGCCGCGTCACCGCCGTCCACATCCAGCCCCGGATCGGCCTCGGCATAGCCCAGCCGCTGCGCCTCCGTCAACGCCTGTTGAAAATCCCAGCCCGCGCGAAACATCTGGGAGAGAATGTAGTTGCTGGTGCCGTTGATGATACCCACCAGCCACTGAATCCGGTTGCCTGCCAGCCCCTCGCGAATCGCCTTGATGATGGGGATGGCGCCCGCCACCGCCGCCTCGAAAGCGACCATCACCCCCCGCGCCTGCGCCGCCGCGAAAATCTCGTTGCCGTGCTTGGCCAGCAACGCCTTGTTTGCCGTTACCACATGCTTACCCGCCGCGATGGCGGCCATCAGCAGGCCCAGAGCGGGCTCCTGCCCACCCATGACCTCGACGACCACATCCACCTCGGGATCGCGCACCACCGCCCAAGGGTCACTGCTAATTCGCGCCCGCAGATCCAGCCCTTTCAGACGTGCGGGATTACGCACCGCCGCATGGGTGATCCGCAGTTCCCGCCCGACCCGGCGACTGATCTCTTCGGCGTTGCGCTCCAGCACCCGCACCGTGCCCTGACCGACGGTACCCATGCCGAGGATGCCGACCCGCACCGGCTCCATACCGTCCGCCATCACAGATCCTCACGAAACATGTGCTTGATCCCGCGCAGCGCTTGCCGGGTGCGGTGTTCATTCTCCACCAATCCGAAACGCACATATTCGTCGCCCAGTTCACCGAAACCGATGCCCGGACTCACCGCCACCTTGGCGCGATCCAACACCAGCTTGGAGAACTCCAACGAACCCATCTTGCGCAATGCCTCGGGGATTTTCGCCCAGACGAACATGGTCGCTTTGGGCTTGTCCACCACCCAGCCCGCGGCATCCAGCCCCTCGCAGAGCACATCGCGGCGCTGCTCGTACATCAGGCGGATGTCCTCGACGCAGCCTTGCGGTCCCTCCAGCGCGGTGATCGCGGCTACCTGAATGGGCGTGAACGTTCCATAATCGAGATAGCTCTTGATTCGCGCCAGCGCCCCTATCAACTTGGGATTCCCGACCGCAAAACCGATCCGCCAGCCGGGCATGTTATAGCTCTTGGAAAGCGTAAAGAATTCGACACCCACATCCTTGGCTCCCGGCACCTGCAAAAAACTCGGCGCCTTATAGCCATCAAAGACGATATCGGCATAGGCCAGGTCATGCACCACCCAAATGCGGTATTCCTTGGCAAACTCGACAACCCGCGCAAAAAAATCCAGGTCCACCACCGCCGCCGTCGGGTTGTGGGGGAAATTGATCACCAGCATCTTCGGTTTCGGCCAGGCCGCCTTGACCGCCTTTTCCAACTCCGCGAAAAAATCCACCCCAGGCAACATCGGCACATGGCGCACGTCGGCACCGGCGATCACAAAGCCGTAGGGATGGATGGGATAGGTGGGGCTCGGCACCAGCACGATATCGCCGGGACCCATGGTCGCCAGCGCCAGATGGGCGATTCCCTCCTTGGACCCGATGGTGACGATAGCCTCGGATTCGAGATCAAGCTGCACGCCATAGCGGTGCTCGTACCAAGTCGTAATGGCTCGGCGCAAGCGAGGGATACCGCGCGACACGCTGTAGCGATGGGTATCACCGCGCTGGGCCGTCTCACAGAGCTTGTCGACAATATACTGAGGCGTAGGCTGATCCGGGTTGCCCATGCCAAAATCGATGATATCCTCGCCCCGCTTGCGGGCCTGATTCTTCAGGTCCGTGACGATGTTGAACACATAAGGAGGCAAACGGCGGATACGTTCAAAATCACTGTTCATGGTGGCGCGAGCCTTCAGGGTTGTAGCGGATACCGGAACCGGAGAACAATAGAGAGGCGACGCGGGCCTGTCAATCCGCGCGAAGGAAGCCTCTCATGAAACTACATCTGCAACGCAACAGTCATCGCAATATCATCCATGCCTACGGATCGCAGGGCATCCTCATTCGCGGGGAAAACCACGCCCAGGGGGTACTGGTCAGTGCCGAGTGGCTACGCAGCCCCTGGGGACCGGATCGTGCCGACGCCCTCGGCCTGGCACACTTTGACGAGGTCATCGCCCAAAAGCCGGATATTCTCCTGCTCGGCACCGGCAAACGTCAGCATTTCCCGCTGGAACTCATACAGGCTCTACGCGCCGCCCAACTCGCCGTGGAGGTGATGGATACCAGCGCCGCCTGCCGCACCTACAACATCCTGCTGGCCGAAGATCGCACGGTCGTCGCGGCCCTGCTGCCACCAGAAGCCTGAGTCCGCCGTCAGCCGAAAAGACTCTCCGCTGTCAGCCCCTCCTGCTCGATACGATGGCGCAACACCAGCAAGGCCTCCACCTGAATCTGCCGCACCCGCTCCCGGGTCACCCCCAGGCGCGCACCGACCTCTTCCAGCGTCGCTCCATCGGTACCATCCAGCCCGAAACGCCAGAGCAGCACCAGACGGTGCTTCTCCGTCATCGCGGCCATCCACTGGTGCATCTGTTGCGAAAGATTGCGATCGGCCAGCCCTTCCTCCACACCGATCGTCCCGGTATCGGCGATGATATCAGCGAGGGGGCGATCCGATTCCCGGCCACGCGGCATGTCGAGGCTGGTGACCCGGCCATCCATCTCCAAACAGCCGCGCACCGCGTCCACGGACCGATCCAGGGCTTCCGCAACCTCCTCCGGCGTCGGATCCCGCTGCAGGGTCTGCCCAAGACAGCGGGCGGCGCGCAACACCGCGCTGAGTTCCTTCATGATGTGAATGGGCAGACGAATAGTGCGCGTCTGATTCATCAGCGCCCGCTCAATATTCTGGCGGATCCACCAGGTGGCATAGGTCGAAAAGCGAAAGCCACGCTCCGGGTCGAATTTCTCCACCGCCCGGATCAACCCGAGATTACCCTCTTCGATCAGATCCAAAAGCGGCAAACCCCGGTTAATGTAACGCCGGGCCACCCGCACCACAAGGCGCAGGTTGCTCTCGATCATGGTGCAGCGGGCGTCCTGATCCCCGGCCTGCACCCGGCGTCCCAGCGTCACCTCCTGTTCCGCCGTCAACAGCGGGCTGTGACCGATCTCCTGAAGATAGCAACGCGTGGCGTCCCAATCATGCGCCTCCCCGAAGTCCTCCACACCATCGGCATTTTCCGGGGCATCCTCATCGTGCGCCTCCAGGAAGGTGGCCGGGGCCTCCTCTTCATCGTCTCTGATCGCGTTCTTATCCACCGCATTCTCCAGAGACCACTGAAATCGTTCCCGCCAGCAACGGCACGAAAAGGCAAGGGCCCAACGGAACCACCCGCGCCTGGCTACCATCCCAATAACTGACTTGCAGATGCTGCTTTTCGCCCTCTTCCACCGGCATCACCAGACTACTCCCGGCACGCAACTGGCGATAAAGGGGTGCCAGGGCGCAGGGCACCGCGGCGGTGATGACAATCGCATCAAAGGGTGCCTTCTCCGGCCAGCCGCCACTACCATCGCCATGATGCAGATGCACTCGACGATAGCCCAGCCGCGTCAAAAGCGCCCTCGCCGTCTCTTGAAGCGCGCCAATGCGCTCCATGCTGAAGACTTCGGCTCCAAGCTCCGCCAGTACCGCCGTCTGGTAGGCGGAACCGGTGCCGATCTCCAGCACCCGCTGCGGCACCTCCCGGTCTTGCAGGATCGCTTCCATCATCCGCGCCACACTCCAGGGCTGAGAGATGGTCTGGCCGTAGCCGATGGGCAGGGACACCGGCTCATAGGCCCGCCCCGCCAATGCCTGAGCCACAAAATGATGGCGCGGAACCCGGTTCATGGCATCGAGAACCCGCTCGTCGCGGATACCCTCCGCGCGCAGACGCGCCACCATGCGCCCCCGCGTACGCGGGGAAATCATCCCGACCTCGGGGCTCAGGACTGGCAATCGCGCAGCCATTGGCTCAAATTATCCAGAAAATTATAGCGGGTCATATCCAGATCCAACGGCGTGATGGAGACGTAACCGCGGCGCACGGCATCAAAGTCGGTGCCGGGTCCGGCATCCGCCTCCCGCCCGGAAGGGCCGATCCAGTAGACGGGGTCACCACGCGGATCAGCCGCCGGAATCACCATGTCGCTCTTGTGACGGCGGCCCAAACGGGTGACTTCAAACCCGCGAATGGCCTCATGGGGCACGTCGGGCACATTCACGTTGAGGATGGTGTTCGCGGGCAAGGCATGGCTCAGCACTCCGGTCACCAGCTTGGCCGCCACCCTCGCCGCCGTCGTGAAATGCGTGCAATCCCTCCCGGCCAAAGAAATCGCCATGGCAGGCAATCCCAGAAAACGCCCTTCCATGGCCGCCGCGACCGTGCCGGAATAGAGCACATCGTCCCCCATGTTGGCTCCCCGATTGATGCCGGAGATCACCATATCGGGCGTCTCCGCAAAGATTCCGGTGACCGCGAGATGGACGCAGTCCGTGGGGGTGCCGCCCACCAGATAGTGAAACCCATTGAGTCCCGTACGTATCCGCAATGGCCGGTCCAGCGTGAGGGAATTGCTCGCCCCACTGCGATCCTGCTCCGGTGCCAGCACCTCCACATCGCCCAGAGGTCTTATCGCTTCGGCGAGTGCCCCCAGCCCCGGCGCCAGATAACCGTCGTCGTTACTGAGCAAGAAGCGCGGCATTGGGTCTCCAGAGGCTTACTGTGGCTATCTGATGGCCTATGGTAAGCCACGAAGCGCCCTCCGGTCTATCTCGGGGCGCAACACACCCCATACGCACTAATGCGCCGCAACCCCTGACTGCGTCGATACCGGGCCTTCGTTCTGCACTTGCTGAATCTGCCGCTCTAGCAGCAACACCCGCAGTTGTGCGGCATCCATCGTCTGCTTCAGTCCGTTCACCCGGGCCAGATAGCGGGCATAATTACGCTCGTTGCCGGTACGTATGGCTTTGCCCTGCTCGTAATTCCGGGTTGCTCGGATCAGCGCCAGCCGCGCCAGGGCCAGTTCCGCCTGCATACGCTTCAAGGCCGGATTCACGGCGGGGCGGGCGGGCGGAGGTCCGACCCGTCGCTCCGGCGGCGAAGCGGCGCCCTCACCCGCGGCGGGGACCGGCGCGCTGACCGAACTCTGCGGCGCCCCGGAGATCTGCTCGACGCCTTTGGCGCCTGCGGGCGGGGTTTCGCCATAGCTCACGACTCCACTGCCACTCACCCAACGATAAATAGTGCCTGCATCCGAGATACCGACCAGAAAAGCCGACAGGGAGACACAGATTCCCGCCGCCGCCAGCGCACCTTTCAATACCCCTTTACCAGGCATAAGGGGAGGGGTTCCATACTTCATCGGTCTATGTCTCCTGACCAGCGGGGGGTACTTCCCTATATGGTTGCCAATTCCCGGGTTGTCAAGGCGGCCCATCTCATCAACCCCGCGCCTGGCATGGGGCTGATGAGATGGGCGAAAGCCCGCCGTTGCGGCGGGCCGTCTCCTCGCTCAGAGGCTATAGTACATTTGAAACTCCACCGGATGGGTGGTCACCCGCAGGGTCTGCACCTCTGCCCATTTCAAATCCAGATAGCCTTCCAGCCAACTCTCGGAGAACACACCCCCCTTCATCAGGAATTCATGATCGGCTTCCAGGGCATGCAGGGCCTCTTCCAGAGATACGGCGACGCCGGGAATGTTGGTCTGCTCCTCCGCGGGCAGATCATAAAGATTCTTGTCCATGGCGTCTCCGGGGTGGATTTTGTTCTGGATACCGTCCAGACCCGCCATCAGCATGGCAGAGAACGCCAGGTAGGGATTGGCGGTGGAATCCGGAAAACGCACCTCGATGCGCCGGGCTTTGGGACTGCTGACAAAAGGAATGCGGATGGACGCCGAACGGTTTTTGGCGGAGTAGGCCAGCAACACCGGCGCCTCGAAATGCGGCACCAGACGCTTGTAACTGTTGGTGCTGGGGTTGGTCAGCGCGTTAATCGCCTTGGCATGCTTGATGATACCGCCGATGTAATACAGCGCGACCTCCGACAGACCACCATACAGCTCGCCCGCGAAGATATTCTTGCCATCCTTGCTGAGAGACTGGTGGACGTGCATGCCATTGCCATTGTCGCCAACGATGGGCTTGGGCATGAAAGTGGCCGTCTGCCCGTAGGCCGACGCCACGTTATGGACGACATACTTGAGGATCTGCACTTCATCGGCCTTGCGGGTCAATGTATTGAAGCCGACACCGATTTCGTGCTGCCCGGCCGTGGCCACCTCATGATGATGCACTTCCACCTTCAACCCCATCTCTTCCATCGCCAAACACATGGCCGAACGCAGATCTTGCGCCGAATCGACGGGGGGGACCGGGAAATAACCGCCCTTGACGCCGGGACGATGCCCCATATTGCCGGATTCATATTCCTTGCCGGAGTTCCAGGCGGCCTCTTCAGCATCCACCTTGTAGGCGCAGCCGCTCATGTCGATGTTCCAGGTGACGGAATCAAAGACGAAGAACTCGTTTTCGGGACCGAAGAAGGAGGCATCGGCGATGCCGGTACTTTTCAGATAGGCTTCGGCGCGTTTGGCCACGGAGCGGGGATCGCGCTCATAGCCTTGGCCGGTGGCGGGCTCAATGACATCGCAGCGGATGATGAGGGTCGTTTCATCGGTGAATGGGTCAAGCACGGCGGAGTCAGGATCCGGCAAAAGAATCATGTCGGATTCGTTGATGCCTTTCCAACCGGCGATGGAAGAACCATCGAAGGCCTTGCCATCAACGAAGGTGTCTTCTTCGATAGTACGGCCGGGGACAGAGACATGTTGTTCTTTACCCTTGGTGTCCGTAAAGCGGAAATCGATGAACTTTATGTCTTTTTCCTGAATCAATTTAACCACATCACTGGGGCTGTAACCCATCTGCTTCTCCTCCAATCAAGAAATATCTACGACCCGAAACAAACCTGCTTAACAAAATTCATACCAGATAAAAACGGGCTCAGGGATGAATCGCGCACAGCGGTTGCACCAATAAGGTGCCCCATTATGGGGCAGCCTCAAAAAATGCACCATTATGGGGCAAGCGACGATACGGCCTGGGCGTCGGTCAAACACCAGACCACATCCACCTTCTGCAAACCCGGCACACGCCCTTGCAGGGCCTCCCGGATCCGCGTTTCCGTTTCCCGCAGGCTAGCGAATGTTGTGGATGACGGCAAGGCATAACGCAGGCAGATGA
The DNA here is from genome assembly GCF_010378095.1 of Acidithiobacillus ferrianus. Classification (GTDB taxonomy): domain Bacteria; phylum Pseudomonadota; class Gammaproteobacteria; order Acidithiobacillales; family Acidithiobacillaceae; genus Acidithiobacillus; species Acidithiobacillus ferrianus. The sequence continues at coordinate 31,010 of NZ_WNJL01000003.1, forward strand.
TCACCCCGCCCTTGAGATAGTGCAGAGTCATTTGCTCCGCCGCGGGCAGCCCCTCCACCTGCAACCGCTGACGCACCGCCGCTTCGATATCGCTGCGCGGCGGCATGAGGACACCCCCTTCCTCGTCATCTTCACTGTCGATGTGGATGGTGGCATCAGCCAGATCATCCACCTGCCGCAACAATGCCATCCGCACCCGCTCGGCAATTTGATGCCCTTCGGAGACACTCAGGGTCGGTATCACCTGCAAATGCACTTCCGCCAGGGCCTGATGCCCAATCTTGCGCGTCTTCAGCATATGTAAGTCGCGCACCCCCTCACAACCGAGAATCACTTCGCGGATATGAGCCAGCGCCTCGTCATTGAGGCCACGATCCGCCAGTTCCTGCACCGCCTCCCAGCCCGTGACCAAGCCGATCCGCAACACCATGAGGGCGACGATGAGGGCGACGACCGAGTCCAAATACGGCGCGCCCAACAAACTGCCCCCAATACCGATAAACACGATGACACTGGAAATAGCATCGCTACGGTGATCCCAGGCATTCGCACGCAGCGCCGCGGAACGGGTTCGCCGGGCAACCCGGATGGTGACCTGATAAAGCGTTTCTTTGGCGATAATGGCAAAAACGGCGATGTAGAGGGTCCAGATGGCCGGCATCCCGTAATGGCCGATGATGAGCCGCTGAACCGCCTCATAGCCGATCGCGGCCCCATTGACGGCCAGCAGGGTGCCCGTCGCCAGCGCCGCCAGCGTCTCAAAACGCTCATGACCGTAGGGATGTTCCTGGTCCGGCGGCTGACTGCTAAAGCGCATGGCAAGGACCAGTCCGAGATCGGAAAGCAGGTCGGAAAGAGAGTGGACGGCGTCAGCCACCAATGCGCTGGAATGACCCAGGACACCGCCCGCCAGCTTGACGAAAAAAAGCACCACATTGGTGCCCGCCCCCATCAGGGTCACCCGCATATTCTGCTTGCCGCGCTCTACACGACTAATGGTTCCTGTCACTGATCGAGGCCTCTCATGGTTTGGCGGTCATCGTGTGTTCCACGCGCTTTTATGGTATCACCGAATGCCGGCCGTCGGTGAAAGTCGCCCAGCTCGGCAGGAACGCGAGCGCTTCAAGTGCTATCGTTATGGGACCTGATCGCCCGCGGCACGGCCAGTCCGGATATCTTCCAGGTCGAGAACGTCGGTCCGGACCCTCTGGATGACCCAGCGCCGCCGGACATCTACAGCATGTAATGGATTCACGGTCAACGACAAAACGAGGTAAGCCACATGAACACGGAAAGGATTTTGCAGCAAGCGCGGGAACGCGCCAGAGCAGCCGGCAAACGCCATGCCGGGGACCTTACGCCGGAAGAAGCCCATGCGGTGTTGCGCGAGCATCCCAAGGCCATTCTGATCGACGTGCGCTCCCAACCGGAACTGGATTTTGCGGGTTTTGTCGAAGGCTGCTGTCACGTGCCATGGCAACTCTACCCGGGCATGACCCCCAACGCGGACTTCGATGCGGATCTGCGGAAGAAAGCGCAGCCCGACAATTTACTGCTGTTGCTCTGCCGGACGGGGGGCCGCTCTCTGGCGGCCGCTGAACATCTGGCCGACCTGGGTTACCGACATTGCTACAACATTCTCGGCGGTTTTGAAGGCAAACACGATCCGTATGGCCAGCGTGGCAAGGTCGAAGGCTGGAAAGCCAGCGATTTACCCTGGAGACACAAATAATGGAGGTTTGATCAAGCCTGGCAAGCCGGGCAGTACAATGCGTTTTTGCCCCCCACCGAAAGCATCTCCAACGCCCCCCCGCAACCGGGGCAGTGGCCGTCTTCCCGATGACGGGTGAGAAAGGTCTTGGGCAGGAGGTTGACTTTCGCCTGACAGCGCACCGCCCGATCCAGCACCTTGGGTATCTGTTCGAGGAAGCGCTCCCGCTCTTCCTCGCTGAGACGGGGCGCCGTCCGGTCGGGCCGCAAACGGGCCTGAAAGAGGATTTCATCCGCCCAGAGACCACCAATGCCTGGCGCGAAGGCATCATCCAAGAGGATATTGCGCAAGGCGCTGCGGCGGCGGCTCAAGGCTTCGCGCAATACCGCAAGTCCTTCACCATGCACCATCAACGGGTCGGGACCAAGTTTGGTCAGAAAATCCACATCGCTGTGCTCATCGAGCATGCGCAAGCGGTTGGCCAACTGGGTACCTTGAAAACGCAACCGCTGCTGACCGTTGATCTGAATCACCAACGCCGCACGCGGTTCCTCCCCATCCCTCGCTTTGGCTGGACCGCGTTCGAGTTCGCCGCTGAATTCGCCGCCCAGTTGCATGGCGAGAATATCCTTGCGGTTCAATTCCAGGAAGAGGTACTGGCCATAGCGGTGCAGATCGGTGATTTCCTTGCCTTTGAGGGCGGCGTCTTCCATCCCGGCGCCATCGGTGAGCGGTTCGCCCTTAGCGTTGTGCACCTGCATCACGCCTACCCGCTTATGCAAGATGCTGCGTCGCAGCTTTTGTCTGAGCAGTTCTATTTCTGGCAACTCGGCCATGATTTTCTCCGGAACGATGGGACACGCGTGATCTGGCGCCTAGTCTAACCTGTAGGCGCTAGCGCGCCAATGGCAACGGGATCCGCGGGGTGGAATCCCCATGGGCGGCCGACTGGAGAAACCCATACATCACCCATCGCCCACGCGCCCATAGAGCGCGCAATCAGCACCCACGGTATGCGCCCACATCTGATCTCCGATGGAGAAGTGCCACCATTCTCCAACATGCCGCGCATACCCCGCATGGGTCATGACCAAGACCAGTAGCTCACGATTCTGATGATGGAGATACTCCGGCGTTCCCGGCAAGGCAGACGCGAAAAAATCCGGGATGGCGCGATCGGTAAAATCATCGACAGGTCCGCCCATGGATACATCCCGACCTTCTCCATCCACCAGTTTACAGTCTATGGCGGCACCCGTGCTGTGCGGTGGCGGACGGCAGGGGTCCGGGTCGGGAATTCCCCAAAAGCGATACACCTTGGGGGCGAGCAGGGCATAGATTTCAGGATCCCCGCGCTCCAGCGCATCCGGCCCGGCGCAGGACGCGAGCCGGGTGAGACAGCCCATCGCCTGCGCCTCGCGCCGGAAGGCATCCCAGACCATGAAGTGCTGAACCGCCAGAGGGCGATAGGCGTCGAACAGCGCGATACGCCATCCTGGGCGTCGGGCCGACAACAAGGATTGCGCCCGATATAAGGCGGAGAGCGCCCCGGAACGCAGCCGCCACGGCGATCCGGGATAAGGCGCCCCCATCGCGAGGTAGGGATGCGGATGCATCCGTGGGAAGGCGCTTTCGGGAATCTCCTGCAGCGGCTCACCGCAGTCCCGGATGGGTATGTTCAGATAATCGGTGCGCATCGCCTTGTCCCGGTCGCGTTGAAAAAATAGATAATCATTTGCCTGGGGTGCAAGTCAAATGGGGGCGTTACGAATGGGGCCTGTCCGCATTAGGCGGTTAATAATGGTCCACTACAAGCCGGACAGATGCGTCCGGTGTAGCCCTCGCATAGTCACTTGACAAACGTACGCGAACACGTACCATAAAGGCTTCTTTGAAGGAGCACGAAATGAACACGCTTACCGCCAGCGAAGCTCGCGCAAATCTGTACCGGCTCATTGATCAAACAGCAGAGTCTCATGAGCCAATCATCATTTCCGGAAAACGGAGCAGTGCCGTGCTGCTCTCCGCGGAAGATTGGAGCGCAATTCAAGAAACCTTGTACCTTCTGGCCGTGCCTGGTATGCGCGAGTCCATCAAGGCGGGTATGGCTGAGCCCCTCCCAAAAAGCTCGAAGGAGCTTGAGTGGTGAATTGGGACGTTGTTTATTCCAAACATGCAATGAAGGATGCAAAGAAGCTTGCTGCAAGTGGCCTTAAATCAAAGGCGCAAGAACTGCTCGCGGTTCTTGCCAACGACCCATTTCAAAATCCACCATCCTTTGAAAGGTTGGTCGGCGATCTAGCCGGTGCATACGCTCGCCGCATCAATATTCAGCACCGTATCGTGTACGAAGTTTTCACGAAAGAGAAAATAGTTCGCGTCCTGCGGATGTGGACGCACTATGAATGATATGGAAGCCATTGCACCACCCCGGTGCCTATGGCAACCTTTGTGCCACATTCGGTATCCGGCTCAAGATAAATTCATGGACACTCCCGCCTACTCCCCGCAAGAGCTCGAAGCCGCCGTGCAGCAGCGCTGGCACGATCAGCAGACCTTCAAGGCCGCCGCCACGCCCTCGGGCGAAAAATTCTACGCCCTGGCCATGTTTCCCTACCCCTCCGGGCAGTTGCACATGGGGCATGTGCGCAATTACAGCATCGCCGACGCCATCGCCCGCTATCAGCGGATGCGGGGCAAGGAAGTCATGCAGCCCATGGGTTGGGATGCCTTCGGCCTGCCTGCGGAGAATGCGGCCCTCAAGCATGGGGTAGCCCCGGCGCAGTGGACCATGGACAACATCGCCCACATGCGCGGACAGTTGCAACGACTGGGTCTGTCTTACGACTGGTCGCGGGAGTTCGCCACCTGCACGCCGGATTACTATCGCTGGGAGCAGTGGCTGTTCGTGAAGCTCTGGGAAAAGGGGCTGGTCTATCAGAAGCTGAGCACCGTCAATTGGGACCCGGTGGACCAGACCGTCCTCGCCAACGAGCAGGTGGTGGACGGCTGTGGCTGGCGCTCCGGCGCGCCGGTCGAGCGCAAGGAGATCGTGCAGTATTTCCTGCGCATCACCGCCTACGCCGAAGAACTGCTGACCGGTCTCGACACCCTGAGCGAAGGCTGGCCGGAGCAGGTACTGACCATGCAGCGCAACTGGATCGGTCGCTCCGAGGGCGCAGAGATTCATTTCCCGCTGGCCGATGGCGACGGTGTCATCAAGGTCTTCACCACCCGTCCCGACACCCTGATGGGGGCGACCTATCTGGCGGTGGCCTCGGAGCATCCTCTGGCCGTTCAGGCGGCGGAAAATAGCGCTGAACTCACCGCTTTTCTCGAACGCTGCCGCCATGGCTCCGTGTCCGAAGCCAGCATCGAAACCCAGGAGAAGGAGGGACATCCCCTCGGCCTGAGCGTGCGGCATCCGCTTACCGGCGTGGAGCTACCCGTCTGGACCGCCAATTTCGTGCTCATGGGTTATGGCGAAGGCGCGGTGATGAGTGTGCCCGCCCATGATCAGCGGGACTTCGAGTTCGCGCGCAAATATGGTCTGCCCATTCGCGCGGTGATTCAGGCCGAGGGTATTGTCACCGGCGGCGAAGCCATGACGGAGGCCTATACCGGCAGCGGCACCTTGTTCAACTCCGGGACTTTCGACGGCCTGGCCAATGAAGAGGCCAAGAGCCGCATCACCGCGGCCGTAGCCGCCAAGGGACTAGGGCGGAAGACCGTCAACTTCCGTCTACGCGACTGGGGTATCTCCCGGCAGCGCTACTGGGGCACACCCATTCCCATGATCCACTGCCCCCACTGTGGCGTCGTGCCGGTGCCGGAGCGGGATTTGCCCGTCATCCTGCCGACCCACTACCAGCTCAAAGACCCGCGTTCGCCGCTGCTGGACGACCCCGAGTTTACCCAGGTGGCCTGCCCGCGCTGTGACGCCGCAGCCCGGCGGGAAACCGACACCATGGACACCTTCGTGGAGAGCTCCTGGTATTACGCCCGCTTCGCCTGCCCCGATGCCGGGCAAATGCTCGACCAGCGCGCCGCCGACTGGCTGCCGGTGGATCAGTATGTGGGCGGTGTGGAGCACGCAGTGCTGCATCTGCTCTACGCCCGCTTCTTCAACCGCCTGCTCCGCGATGTCGGTCTGCTGCCCGCCGACGGCGCCCATGATGAGCCCTTCCGCCATCTGCTGACGCAGGGCATGGTGCTCAAAGACGGCAGCAAGATGAGCAAATCCAAGGGCAATACGGTGGACCCGCAAGGCCTGATCAACCGCTACGGAGCCGATACCGCGCGCCTCTTCATCCTCTTCGCGGCGCCGCCGGAGCAGCATCTGGAGTGGTCGGACAGCGCCGTGGAAGGTGCTTATCGCTTCCTCAACCGCTTCTGGCGTCTGGTCCACGAGTATGGCACCACGCCTCCGGCACTGCCCGCAGAACTCTCCGCCGAGGCGACGGACCTGCGCCGCGCGGTGCATCAGTGCATTGATCGGGTCAGCCGCAACATGGACGGGCGCTATCATTTCAACGTCGCCATCGCCGCCATCATGGAGCTGACCAACAGCCTGATGAAGGTCCCTGCGGATGCCCCGGCCGACCTGCGGGCGGTGCTGGGCGAAGGACTGCGCGCCCTGACCCTGCTGCTGGCCCCCTTTGCGCCCCATATCGCCGAGGTGCTTTGGGGGAAACTGGGGCAAAGCGGCGTCATCAGCCATGCGTCCTGGCCCGTCGCGGACCCGGACGCACTGGTCAGTGACACCATCACTCTGGTTATTCAGGTGAACGGCAAGTTGCGCGAACGCATGGATTTTCCCGCTGATGCCGACCATGCCGCCGTGGAACAGGCCGTGCTGGCGGACCCGGCCATGCAGCGTCATCTGGAGCACAAAACGGTGCGCAAAGTCATCATTGTGCCCGGCCGCCTGGTCAACGTGGTGGCGGGATGAGCCGTACACCGCATCGAAACCTCTGGTGGCTGGCCATCGCCTTGACACTCCTGCTGAACGGCTGCGGTTTTCATCTGCAAACCGGCGCCAGCATTCCGCCGAGGCTGGTCGGCTTGCGCGTAGCGGGTACCGGCCCCTCTGGAGGCACGCTGGCGCAGGCCGTCGATCGTGCGCTGCAACGTCGCGGCAACCACGCGCAGTCGGGTGGCCCCCTATTGCGGATCGACCACGCCTATGTCGGCCAGCGGATCATCAGCATCAGTCCGGGCAGCGGTGTGGCGCTGGAGTTTCTCGACACCTTGCACGCCGAGATCAGCGTCGTCGGCAGCGATCACAAAGTCCTCCTCGCGCCGCAACCACTGCTTGTGGAGAACAGCTTCAGCTACAACAGCGGCAACCCACTGGCGACCAATGAACAGCAGATCACCTCGCAACGGCTGCTGATGGAACAGGGGGCACGGCAGATTCTGCGGCGGGTGCTCAACAGCCCCGATTTCCGCCAACCGGTCCCCTGAGATGCGACTCAAGCCTGCGCAATGGGCCAGTCATTTGCACGGCCCTCTGGCATCGGTGTATGGACTCTTTTCCGATGAGCCCCTGCTTCTGCAGGAGGCGGAAGACGCCCTGATCGCCGCCGCGGCACAGCGTGGTTTCACTCAGAAACAACGCCTCGGTCAGCAAGACGGTAGTGTCTGGGATGCCTTGCGCGACGAGCGGGACGCAGGTTCTCTTTTCGCGGAGCAGCGCCTGCTCCTGCTGCGCCTGGATAGTCCCAAAGTCCCCAAAGAAGGCAGCGCCGCCCTACAGTACTGGCTAGCCTCGCCCCCTCCCGACGCCCTGCTGATTCTCAGTGGCCCCCGCCCTGACGCCAGCACGCAGAAAACCATCTGGTTCAAGGCTGTCGAAACCGACGGCCACACGCTCCTGTTGTACCGCCCGGAAGGACAGGACTGGCCACGCTGGGTGGAGCAGCGCCTGCGCAACGCCGGAATGCAGGCCGACAGCGCCGCCGTCCAGTTGCTCACCGAACTCAGCGCCGGCAATCTCAGTGCCTGTCATCAGGCCATTCAGCGGCTGCGACAGGTCTATCCGGGGCAGAAGATCGATGTCACCGCTCTCCGCGCGGTACTGGCGGACAGCAGCCACTTCACCATTTACGATCTCGCCGACACGGTCCTGCGCGGGGAGACGGAACAAACCCTGCGCATTCTCGACCGCCTGCGCGGTGGCGACGGTGAACCGGCGTTGTGTCTGTGGGTCCTGCACAAGGACCTGCGCCTACTGGCTGAATTGCGGGCTGGCGGCGTGGATGCCGATGCCTTCTTCCGCCAGAACCGTATCTTCCCGCCACGGCAGGGTTGGCTGCGCAGTGCCGCCCGGCGCCTGACCCGCCCAGAGCTGCAGGCGGACATTGAGGACTGCCTCGCCATCGACGCCCGCATCAAGGGGCAGGACCCCACGCCGGTCTGGCCCGCGCTGACCGATCTCTGCCTGCGGATGTGCCGATGACGATGGATTTATTGGTACCCCGACTCGCGCCGTGAAGGCGTTCCATAAGGTTTAGCACCCATGCGCCAGGTCCTGCCATTCACCGTTCTCATCCTCGGATTAGTAAGTTTTTTCAATGATCTCGCTTCGGAGATGGTGGTCCCCCTCATCCCCGTGCTCCTGGCCACCATCCTCGCCGCGGGTCCGGTGGCCCTGGGTCTGGTGGAAGGGGTGGCGGATACCGTGGCGAGCTTGCTCAAACTCTGGTCCGGACGGCACTCCGACCTCATCGGCGGACGGCGCAAGGGGCTGACGATCATCGGCTACACCATTTCCAATCTGGCCCGGCCGCTCATCGCGGTGGTGGGAAGCTGGCCCGTGCTCCTGCTCGTTCGCAGCATCGACCGGATGGGGAAAGGCATCCGCACCGCACCAAGGGATGCCTTGCTGGCGGATTCCACGCCGCCGGAACGCATCGGTTTCGCGTTTGGCTACCAAAGGGCCATGGACAATGGGGGCGCGGTGCTGGGGGCTCTGGTGGCAGCGGCGGTTTTGCATTTTTCCGGAATCCCCTTCGAGAAGGTCATCCTCCTGTCCGCCATTCCCGGCGCCATCGCCATTTTGCTGCTCGGCGGCGGTGTGCATGAGGTGCGACGACCACCTGATCACAAGACCCCAACCCGTATCTCCCTGAACCCGCACCATCTGTCACCCAACATTCGGCGCTATCTCCTTACGCTGAGCTTGTTCACCTTGGCGCGCGCCACCGAGACCTTCATTCTGCTTCGCGCGTATCAACTCGGCATGAACGTCGTCCAGGTACTCCTCCTCTGGGCCTCCATCCACGCGGCCAAGAGCAGCACCGGCGTGGGCGGCGGACGACTGGCCGACCAATTGGGGCGGCGGCCCGTTTTATTCATCGGCTGGTTGGCCTACGGCTGCAACTACGCCTTGTTCGCCATGGTGGAAAGCCTTCCGTTATTGTGGGCGGTGGCCTTGTCCTATGGTTTGTTTTTCGGCTTCAGCGAGGGGGCCGAACGGGCCCAGATCAATGATCTGACCACAGCCGACGAGCGCGGCACGGCCTTTGGCTGGTATAACCTGGCCACCGGCATCAGCGCGATCCCGGCAGGATTATTGTTCGGCTGGATATGGGAAGAGGTTGGCGCCCCTTATGCCTTCGGCTTTTCCGCCTGCATCGCCATCGCCGCCGCCACACTCCTCGCCACCTGGGTCTACCGCAGCACCCCTTGGCGGCCGTCTTGAATGCCCGCCGTCGCTGCCTGCGGATTGCCGGAATGGCTCCGGAACGGCACAATACCAACAATACCCGCGCGGGTTAAGCCACGCGGGTGCCGTTTCCCGGCACGGATCAGCGGCGGGCTTTCCATTGCCCTCACGTCCGGCCCGAGCCCAGCACAGGAGGCTCCATCTTGGATTTACGTAGCGAACTGGAAAAATTTGGTGAACGCGCCCGTGGCGCCCAGCGCCGACTGCAAGGCGCGGACAGCGCCGCCAAAGACAGCGCCCTGCGCTCCATGGCGGAATTTTTGCGCCGCGACGCCGACAATCTGCAACGCGCCAACCGCAAAGATTTACGCAGCGCCGAAGAAGCGGGTAAAGATGATGCTTTCATCGACCGCTTGCGTCTGGACGAAACCCGTATCGAAGCCATGGCCAGGGGCCTCGAAGAAATTGCCGCCCTGCCCGACCCCGTGGGTGAGATCACCGACCTGCGTTACCGCCCCAGCGGCATTCAGGTGGGACATATGCGTGCGCCTCTCGGCGTGATCGCCATGATCTATGAATCGCGGCCCAACGTCACCGCCGATGCCGCCGGCCTCTGCGTCAAATCGGGTAATGCCGTCATCCTGCGTGGCGGTTCCGAGTCCCTGCACAGTAATATGGCCATCGCCGAGCGCCTGCGCGCTGCCCTGGGCAAGGCCAATCTGCCCCTCGATCTGGTCCAGTACGTCAATACCGCCGAGCGCGAAGCGGTGGGTATCCTGATCCGCATGGACCGGTACGTGGATGTGGTGATTCCCCGCGGGGGCAAAAATCTCATCGCCCGCATCAGGGCCGAAGCCACGGTGCCCGTGATCATGCACCTGCACGGCAACTGCCATGTGTATGTGGACGCCGATGCCGATGCCCACAAGGCACTCAGGGTGGTCGTCAATGCCAAGACCCAGCGTCTGGGCACCTGCAATACGGCAGAGAGTCTGCTCATTCATCAGGAACGGATGGATGACCTGCTCGGCCCCATCGCCGCGGCTTTGCAGGAGAAGGGGATCGAGATCCGCGCCTGTGAACGCGGTCTGCCCCGCATCCCCGGCGCCATCGCCGCCACCGAAGAGGACTACGCCAACGAGTACCTGGGGCCGATTATTTCCGTCAAGGTGGTGGACGATTTCGATGCCGCGATCGAACACATCAACCGCTACGGCTCGCAGCATACCGAGTCCATCATCACCGAAAACTATAGCCATGCCCGGCGCTTTCTGCGCGAGGTGGATGCCAGTTCCGTCATGGTCAATGCCTCCACCCGCTTTGCCGACGGCTTTGAATACGGTCTGGGTGCGGAGATCGGCATCTCCACCAACCGCCTGCATGTGCGCGGGCCGGTGGGACTGGAGGGCCTGACTCTGCAGAAATGGATCGTCCTGGGAGATGGCCATATCCGCTCCTGACGCGCCTTCGACGGCATTACAGGTCTTATTGGCGGCGGTGGCCGATGGATTGCCCCATGCCTGGCCTGCCGATAATCCCGGTGAGCTGCTGGCGGAGGCCGGCGAATGGGGCTTTCCCCTCCATGCGCGGAATGGCGGCGTGCAACTGGAGTATCCCGCCGCGCCTCTCTCCGCCCAGGGAATTGCCGACATCGGCGGCATCGACCCGGCGCGCATCCACTTGCCACTGTGCTGCGCCTCGACCAATACCGAAGTGTTGCGGGATACCCGCATCGACGTCTGTCTGACCGAGAGCCAGTGGGCCGGGCGCGGGCGGCGCGGGCGGCGGTGGTCTTCACCTTTTGGGCGCCATCTCTACCTGAGTTATGGCTGGACTCAGCACCGCCCGGTCCATGCGGCGCTCACCATCGTTGCCGCCCTCTCCGTGTTCATCCTGCTGCAGGCGCGCCTGCCTGAGCTCTGGGTCAAGTGGCCCAATGACCTGTGGGTCGGGGGGCGCAAGCTGGGGGGCATTCTGGTCGAAGCCCGCCCGCGCAGCCACGGAGCGACCCGGCTGGTGGTGGGTTTGGGACTCAACATCCACGATGACCCCACTCTGCCCGCCACCGCCGTGAGCCTTGCCGATCTCGGCGTCGAGATCACCCGCGGCACCCTCGCCGGTACTGTTCTCCGTCAATGGCGGGAAGACTTCGCGCGCTTTGCGGAGGAAGGCTTCACCCCCTTCCTGCCCCTGTGGAAGAAGGCGGATCGCCTGATCCGTCAGACCGTTCAGATCGACGATGCCCAGAGCGTGCGTGCGGCCCGGGTGCTGGGCCTCGGCCCCGACGGGCGCCTGCAGGTATCTTATACAGATACCGGTACGGTCTGGCTCAGTGCCGGAGATGTCAGCCTGCGGCCCCGACATCCATGATCCTCATCGCCGTCGGTAATACCCATACCCTGCTGGCACGTACCCACGATGGCGTGCATTTTGACAGTATCCGCGTGGTCACCCGACTGCCGCCCGCGGAGATCTTGCATCAGCCCGGTTTACCGTGGTCCGGCGCGCCCAACCGGGAACCCATCGCACTGGGCGGCGTGGTGCCTGCGGCGCTTAGCGCCTGGCGGGAAATCTTATCCACCGCAGAGGTCCGCGAACCCGGCCCCGGCTTTTTCCACCGCGCCGTGCCCCACGGCTACCATCCGCCGGAAAGCCTCGGCTTTGACCGCCGCTGTTGCCTCCTCGCCGCCGCCATGGACTTCCCCGGCCAGGACAGCATCGTCATCGACATGGGCACCGCCATCAAAATCGACCTGCTGGCCGGTGGACGCTTCAGGGGTGGACGCATCCTGCCGGGTGTCGCCATGAGCCTGCGCAGTCTGCATCGGGGTACCGCGCTCCTCCCCGAAGTCGCACTGGACGCCCCGGCAGAAATGCTGGGCAATGACACCCGCAGCGCCATGCAAGCCGGGGTCGTCCACCTCTTTACCGATGCCCTGCGCGGCGCCATCGCCGACTATCGCCAGTACAGTCCCCAGGCACAGATCCTCATCACCGGCGGTGATGCCGAACATTGGCAACCCGCCATCGCCGGCAGCTTCTACCAGCCTCATCTGCTCCTGCGCGGCTTTTATCTGTGGATACACGATGGCGCCCCGCCCTGAGATCGACACCACGCAAAAATGGCCGCAGCCCCTTGGCGTCCAGCCCGCCCCCATGTACGCTAGCCCCATGATAAAACCTGTTCAGCGCGTCCTGCTCGTCGGCAAATACCGTGACCCCTCGGTCCTCCCCGGATTACAACGGCTGCGGGATTTTTTGCTAACACAAGGCATCCCCACTTTTCTGGAAACCCAGTGCGCCGCGGATATTGGCGACAGCCTGGGGCTGCCGCCGCTCTCGTTCGCACAAGCAAATGCCGACACCGACCTCGTCATCACTCTCGGCGGCGACGGCACCCTGCTGGGCACCGCGCGGCAGACCGCACAAAGCGGTATCCCCATCCTCGGCATCAATCAGGGACGGCTCGGCTTTCTCGCCGATCTTTCCATCGATCAGGTCGACAAAGCCCTGCCGCCCATTCTGGAAGGCCACTACCAGCAAGACCTGCGTAGCATCCTCCATGCCGAACTGTGGCGTGGTGAGGGATGTCTCCATGCCGGTCTCGCCATCAACGAAGTCCTCATCCACAAGGGCGGCGGCGAAAACATGATCGAGTTGCGGGTGCAGATCGATGACCGCTTCGTGTACGCCCAACGCGCCGACGGTCTCATCATCGCGACACCCACCGGTTCTACCGCCTACGCCATGTCGGCGGGCGGACCCATCCTCACGCCCACCCTCGCGGCGCTCCTCCTCATCCCCGTCTGCCCGCACACCCTCACTGCGCGCCCCCTGGCAGTAGCCGATACCGTAGAAGTCCGCGCCCGCCTCATCGCCAGCCGCCAGCCCGCCGCACTCAGTCTGGACAGCCATTACAGCGTCCCCCTGGAGATCGGCGACGAAATCGTCATCCGCCGTGCGCCCTGCTCCGCCCGCCTCATCCATCCCGAAGAGGAAAACTTCTTCCAGATTCTGCGCAGCAAACTGCATTGGGCCGAATCCCCCGGAGACGACTGATGTTGCTCCACCTGCAAGTGCGTGACTTTGCGCTCATCGATACCGTCAGCGTCGATTTCACGGCGGGGCTGACCGTACTGACCGGCGAAACGGGCGCGGGCAAGTCCATTCTGGTCGATGCCATCGCCTTGCTGCTTGGCGATAAAGGGCATGCCGCAGATATCCGGCACGGCGCGGAGCAGGCGGAAATCAGCGCCGAAGTCGCACTCAGCCCGGAGCATCCCGCGCGCCAATGGCTGCGCGCGCAGGACATCGAGGCGGATGACGTCTGCCTGCTGCGCCGGACCATCCAGCGCAACGGGCGCAGCCGTGCCTTCATCAACGGACGCGGAGTCACCCACGGCCAGCTGAAAGACTTTGGCGAAACCCTCATCGAGCTGTTCGGCCAACATGCCCATCAAAACCTCCTCCAGCCAGAACGCCAACTCTATCTGCTCGACCGTTTCGCCGGCTTGGAGACAACACTGACCGCCGTAGCCGACAGTCACCGGCAATGGCGGCAGTCCGTGCAACGCTATACCGTGCTGCAGGAGCGGCAGAATCACCAGCACGCGCAGGAAGATTGGCAACGTTTCCAGCTCAACGAGCTGGAGGTCGCCGATCTGCGAATCGGCGAGTGGGAACATCTGCGCGGCGAAGAACAACGCCTCGGCGCGGTGGAAAAGCTCCGCGAAAATGTGCTGGGGGCCCTTGCCAAACTGGACGGGGAAGACGCCGCTGCCAGCCGTGCCCTCGCGGAGGCGCAACGCCACGTCGGGATCGCCCGCGCGCATGACCCCCACCTCGGCGACTGCGACGAACTGCTGGACTCCGCCCGGATCCAGACGGAAGAGGCCATCGCCAGTCTGCGTACCTACGCCGAGGCCCTGGAAGCCGACCCCGAACGCCTGGAAAATATCGCTCAACGCCTGCAGTTGCTGCAAGATCTGCAACGCAAACACCACTGCGACATGGCTGGCCTGCTCGCCAAGCGCGAATCCCTGCGCCAGGAACTGCGGGGAGCCGAAGATCTCGCCGCCGCCCGTGGCGCCGCCGAGCGCGAAATGGCCGCCGCCCGGGCGGCGTATGCGCGGCACAGCGAGGCACTCAGCACCGCCCGCCAGCAACGGCGGGACGCGCTGGCCCAAACCATCGCCGCGCAAATCCAGCAACTGGGCATGCCTCACGCCACCATCGAGATACGCCTCTCCAGCCATGCCGACGAAGAAAAACACTGGCGCGACACCGGTTGGGACCGGGCGGAAATCTGGATCACCGCCAATCCCGGCCATCCCGCCCAGCCTCTGGCCAAGACCGCCTCCGGTGGCGAACTGTCGCGTATCGGCCTCGCCCTGCAGGTCATCCTCGCCGCACCAGAGCGTATCGACACGCTGATCTTCGACGAAGTGGATGTCGGCATCGGGGGCGCCATCGCCGAACGGGTGGGGCGCCTGCTGCGCCGCCTCGGTGCGCGCCAGCAGGTCCTATGCGTCACCCATCTGGCACAAGTCGCGGCGCAAGGGCACCGGCATCTGCGAGTGGAAAAACAGGTCATCCACGGACAAACTCTGAGTGAGATTCACGTCCTGGATGGCGCGGCGCGTCAACGGGAAATCGCTCGCATGCTGGGCGGTATCGAAATCAGCGCGGCCGCCACCCAGGCCGCCGCCGCACTCCTGGCCAGCACCGAGGCCTGAACCCCGCACGCGACCCTTCCAGCAACGAGGCGCCCGCGCACGGGCTTCATGTGTAGCCCGCGCCCTACACTATGCCTTGACGCTCTGGTCGCTTACACTCCTAGCGTTGGGGTATCCGGTACGTAGGCGCGCGCGACGGACGCCGAAAACACGGAGAGGCGATTGACGATAAATTTCATGGAAGGACAAAACATAAACCGCGAGACGCCCTTTCCGGCACCGGGGGAGCAGCACAAGGCCGTCTCCATCCCGCGGCGGGTGCTGGTGGCCGCCCTGACCATACTCCTGCTGGTGGGCGGCGTGGTCTACATCGCGGTCCGTGCCATTCATACCCTCGGCAACAGCAGCGACACGCTCATCCAGGTCGGTTTGCCGCTGCAGAAACGATTGCTTCAGTTGCAAAACACCCAGCATCAGGCGGAATTTTTTCGTCAACTCGCTCTGGTACTACCCCAGGCGGGCTATGAAAAGGCCTTTGTCCAATTGGTGCATCGCGAAGAAAGCGCCCTCCAGGCCCTACAACTCGCCACGCGTGACCACCCCTCCCTGACGATCGCTCTGCAGCAGCTACAGGGCAGTCTGGCCGCCTATGCACAGATCCCCGGCAACAGCGCCGCCCAACAAACCAGCAGAATCGCTGTCGAAGAGAAATTTCAGGCGGTGCACCAAGCGATGGCAAAACTGCTCGCCCGGCAAGGCGAAGCCGCCGCCGCCGCACGTATGCGGGCCGTTCAACTGCTCTATGCGCTCGTCTTTATCACGGCGGTACTGAGCATACTCATCCCCTTGCGGGCCGCCACCGCCCTGACCCGACCATTGAAGGATTTCCGTCGTGCGGTGGAAGACATCGGTGCCGGCAAACTCACCAGCGTCGCCAGTGAAGGCCCTCGGGAGCTTCGTGATCTTGCACGCAGTATCGAGAGTATGCAGGCGCGGCTACAGGAGGAAGAACGCCTGCGCCATGAATTCCTCAGCCAGGTGTCCCACGAACTGAAAACTCCCCTGGCGTCGGCGCGCTCCGGCAGCGAACTCCTCTTGAGTGAACGCATCGGCCCGCTGCTGCCGCGACAACGGGAAGTGCTCGAAATCGTTGCTCGCCAGGTGAAGGAGCTATACGCCGCCATCCAAGAGATGCTCGACATGCATGCCTTGCAGGCCCGCGCACTGGATTTCGCGCCCCAGGACCTGAGCGTGAACGAAGTGCTGACCGACCTGCAGAAACGCATGCAGCCGCTCACTGACAAAAAGCGGCAGAATCTGGACTGTATTGGTGCGGAGGGCCTTGTCGTTCATGCGGACCCCCAGAGATTGCGGCAAATTCTGACCAATCTGGTCAGCAATGCCCACAAATACAGCCCAGCGGACGGGCGGATCAAGGTCCGCGCGCAGGCCCAGCAACAGGGTGTGCTTTTTAGCGTCAGCGATAATGGTCCAGGCATTCCAGACGCCTTGCTGGAACGGGTCTTCGAACGCTTCTACCAAGTACCCGTCAGCAACAGCCTGCCCCGCGGCACTGGACTGGGTCTCGCCATCACCCGCGAACTGGTAGCGGCGCAAGGCGGCTGGATCCGTATGCAAAACCGTCCCACCGGTGGTCTCTGCGCGGGAATCTGGCTACCCGCCGCGCGCCCCGACGGGACCGCCTGATGCGGCATCTCGCCCGAACCGGCCGCGCATTGAGCGCCCTGAGCCTCGCCGCAATGCTCAGCGCCTGTGCCGCGCTCATTCCCCACACACCATCCACCACAGCCACACCCACAGCCATTCCCAGCAACACGCGTCACACGCTGCTCGACGATCTCGCCCACTGTGGGACGGCCACCTCCGCGCCTTGCGCACGCATCCATGTGGCCCTTGCCGATGAATATCTGCGCAGCGAGCACCTCAACACGACCGCCCTGGATAACGCGGCGCGGGAACTGGCGCTGGCGGCACAAAACCGCGACGCTGCCATCGAGACACGCCCCCTGCGCCGCGTTATCCGGATACTGCAACAACGGTCCGCCGTTCAGGATGCCTGCCATGCCCGCCTCAAAAGCGCACAAGCGCAAGCCGCAGCGGCACAAGCGCGGCTGGATCGCCTGGAAAACCTCCTGCGCGACCATGCCGAAAAATCTCTTGACCACCCCCATCCTTAAACGGCCCCGATATGTCGAAGCTCACGCCTACCATCCTCATCCTGGACGATGATCCCGACTTCCTGCGGCTGCTCGGTCTCTGGCTCGAGAGTGAGGGATACCGCGTCCTGGCCAGCAGTGATCCGGTGCAGGGCATACAAATTTTTCGCAATAACCCGCCCGACGTCGTCATTACCGACCTGCGCATGCCAGGCATGGATGGCATGATGGTGCTGGAAGAAGTGCAAATGCGCGATCCCGATCTACCCGTCATCCTGCTCACCGCGCATGGCAGCATCCCCAATGCGGTGGCCGCCATGCGGGCGCAAGCCTTCGGTTACCTCAGCAAACCCTTCAGCAATGAAGAACTGCAGGAACTCACCAAAGCCGCCCTCGCGCAGCGCCGTGCCGGGCAGGAGACCCGCAAACTACGCGCCGCGCTACGCGATCAGGCCGGGCAGAGCATTCTTCACCGCAGCCCGATCATGGCAGCGCTGGTGGACGAACTCGCCCGCGTCGCACCCTCACAGGCCAGTATTTTCCTTTCCGGCGAAAGCGGGTCCGGAAAGGAGCGGGTCGCGCGCGCCATCCACGATGCCAGCCCCCGCGGCGACGCTCCCTTCGTCGCCGTCAATTGTGGCGCCATTCCGGCCGAACTGGCCGAGAGCGAACTCTTTGGCCACGTCAAGGGCGCCTTCACCGGAGCCACTCAGGACCATGCCGGACTACTCCGCAGCGCCGACAACGGCACCTTGTTTCTGGATGAAATTGCCGATTTGCCACTTTCTCTGCAGGTCAAACTGCTCCGTGTCCTGCAGGAAGGCACTCTGCGTCCCGTCGGGGCGAAAACGGAGATCGCCGTCAACCTGCGCGTCATCAGCGCCACCCACCAGGACATTCATACCCTTACCGCCAGCGGCGCCTTTCGTGAAGATCTGTATTACCGTTTGCACGTCATCCCCCTGCGGGTCCCCAGCCTGAGTGAACGTGCCGAGGATATTCCACTGCTGGCCCAGTATTTCCTGGATCGAGAAAGTCAGCGGCTCGATCGCAATATCCAAGGCTTCAGCCCGGAGGCCCTGGACAAACTGATGCAGCGGCCGTGGCCGGGCAACGTTCGGGAACTGGAAAATGCCATCACCTTTGCCGCCGCGGTCACGGAAAGGGGCTGGGTTGCCGCCGATGCCATCCCCGACGCCGGTCGCCAGGGCGGCCAGAGCGCTTTCCCGCCCCTACAGGATGCCAAAGCGGCCTTTGAGCGCAGCTATCTGGAAAATCTGCTCCGCGCCACCGATGGCAATATTTCCCGCGCCGCACGCATAGCGGGCCGCCATCGCACGGATCTCTACAAGCTGATGCGCAAGCACAGTCTGGCTCCCCATCTGTTCAAGGGCCAAGAGGACCGGGATGAAGAATGATCCGCTCTTCTTTTCCCCCGCGCCGTACAGCCTCGCGCGCGGCAGAGGCTTTGCCGTCGGCGTTTATCTTGCTATGCTGGCCCGACTTTAGACCTTGTCAAAAGCCCGATGACACTACCCATCCCTACCGTCCAGAAATCCCTGCTGCAACGCCTCCACCTACGCCGGTGGTTCGTTCAGGGCCTGCTCATTTCCCTGCCTATCGGCCTGACCATCTATGTCGTGCTGTGGATCGGCGGCTGGCTGAACAACCTCTTCGAGGCGCCGATCCACGCGATCTTCGGCATCAACATCCCCGGTCTGGGCTTGTTACTCACCCTGCTGACCATTCTGGGTGTCGGCTTTCTGGCCTCTCATGTGCTGACGGCCTGGATTTTCGAAAGACTGAACGTGGTATTGGAACGCATTCCCGTGCTGCACAGTCTCTACAGCACCATTCAGGAAACGGTGGGACTGCTTTTCGGCGGGACAGACCGCGGTTTCCGCAGCGCCGTGCTCGTGCGCCAGGGCGGGGACATGGGCTACATCGTGGGTCTGGTAACCCGTGACAGTCTCAGCGAGCTCCCCCATTTACCGGAGGATTGCGTCGCGGTCTTCATCCCCATGAGCTACGGGGTCGGCGGCTTCACCTGCCTCGTTCCCCGCGACAAGGTCATTCCCCTGCCCGACCTTTCCCCACAGCAGGCCCTGCGCTTCGCCATGGCGGGTGGGGTCGGGGGCGGAAAGGCCACCCGCGACCGACTCGCCGCAGGCGCCGGGGCCGCGAGACAGGCGTCCGCCGCTCCCGCCGATCCAGAGCCGGAATGACCTTCTTCCCTGCCCGCCGGCAGCGGCCCACTGAACCCCCGGAATCCGATGGCGCTTTGCGACAGGCCCTCGGTCTTCGTTATACTCTCTGACGACAAAGCAAGGAGATGAGGCATGGCCGAAGTGCGTAAAGCAGTCTTCCCCGTAGCAGGTTTGGGTACCCGCTTCCTCCCCGCCACCAAGGCCAGCGCCAAGGAAATGATGCCGGTAGTGGATAAACCGCTCATCCAGTACGCGGTGGAAGAGGCCATTGCGGCGGGCTGCGACCAGCTCATCTTCATCAGCGGGCGTGGTAAGCGCGCCATCGAAGACCACTTCGACGTCTCCTATGAACTGGAAAACGAACTGGAAAAACGCGGCAAAAAAGCGTTGCTGGAACAGGTGCGCAATATTCTGCCCCCGCAGGTCAGCACGATTTTCCTGCGCCAGCCTTATCCCCTCGGCCTCGGCCATGCCGTCCTCATGGCCCGCCCCGTCGTCGGTGATGAACCCTTCGCGGTCTTGCTGGCGGACGATCTCATGCTGGGTGAACCGCCCATCCTCGCGCAGATGGTGGAACAGCACCAACGCTATCAGGCCGGCATCCTCGGCGTACAGGAAATTCCCAAGGAACACTCCGCCCGTTACGGCATAGTCGACGCGCGCCCCTGGGATGACCGCATTTACCAGGTCAGCGGCATTGTCGAAAAGCCCAAGCCCGAAAACGCGCCTTCCAACCTCGGCGTGGTCGGACGCTATATTCTCCCCGCACGGATTTTTCACTACCTGGAGCAAACCCAGCGCGGGACCGGCAACGAAATACAACTGACCGACGCCATCGCCAACCTGCTCAGCGAACGGCAGGTGCTGGCTTATCGTTTCGCCGGACAACGCTTTGATTGCGGCGACAAGCTTGGTTATCTGCAAGCGACGATCGCCTTCGGCAGGCTCCATCCCGAAGTAGGCGTGGAGTTTGGCCAGTATATGGATGGCCTCTGTCAGGACCAACCCCTCATGACTGAGAGCCACGATGCTTAAGCGCAAGGGCATTCTCCTCGCGGGTGGTTCCGGTACCCGCCTTTATCCATTGACCCAGGCCGTCAGCAAACAGTTGATGCCGGTCTATGACAAACCCCTGGTTTATTATCCCCTGGCGACCCTGATGCTGGCTGGCATCCGCGAAATACAGATCATTTCCACCCCCGACGACCTGCCGCGCTTCCAGCAACTGCTCGGCGATGGTAACCAGTGGGGGCTGTCCTTCCACTATGCCGAACAGGCACGTCCGGAGGGCTTGGCACAGGCGCTGCTCATCGCCGAGGATTTTCTGGCGGGCAGCCCTTCCGCGCTGGTGCTGGGTGACAACGTATTCTACGGCCATGACCTGAGTGAAACCCTGCAAGCGGCCAATACATACGATACGGGCGCCACCATTTTCGCCTACCACGTCGCCAACCCGCGCGCTTACGGCGTCGTCGAGTTCAACGCCCATGGACAGGCCATCGGCCTCGAGGAAAAACCCGGTAGGCCCCGTTCTTCCTATGCGGTGACAGGGCTGTATTTCTATGACGGTGATGGCAGTCACCGGGCGCGACAGATTCGTCCCTCCGCGCGGGGCGAACTGGAGATCACCGACCTCAATCGTCTTTATCTGCAAGAGCAGCGCTTACGGGTGGAAGTGCTCGGTCGCGGCACCGCCTGGCTGGATACCGGTACCCATGCCGACCTCCTCAACGCCGGCCAGTTCATCCGTACACTCGAAGAACGGCAGGGGCTCAAAGTCGCCTGCCCCGAAGAGATCGCCTATCGCATGGGCTACATCGACGACGACGCCCTCATGCGCCTCGCCGCGCCCCTGCAGAAAAGTGGCTACGGCGATTACCTCTTGCGTGTCATCAGCGAAGGGCGCCAACCATGAAAATCGAGGCCCTACGTATACCCGAGGTGCTCCTGATCACCCCCAAGGTTTTCGGTGACGCCCGCGGCTTTTTCATGGAAAGCTGGAACCAGCGCCTCTTTGCGGAGGCGGGGCTGCATCTCCATTTTGTCCAGGACAACCATAGCCGCTCCCAGCAGGGCGTACTGCGAGGCCTGCACTATCAGATTCATCAACCGCAAGGCAAACTGGTCCGCGTCGTCGCTGGTGCGGTCTTCGATGTCGCGGTGGATATACGCCGTTCATCTCCGCACTTCGGACAATGGGTGGGCGCCACGCTTTCCGCAGAAAACCAGCAGATGCTCTGGGTACCCCCTGGCTTCGCCCATGGATTCTATGTGCTCAGCGAGTCGGCGGATTTCCTCTATAAGACGACGGAGTTCTACGCCCCGGAAGCCGAGCGCTGCGTCATTTGGAACGACCCGGATATCGCCATCGACTGGCCCTTGCCGCGGGGCACAACGCCTCTGCTGGCCAGCAAGGACGCCGCCGGACTCCCTTTGCAAAAGGCGGAAACCTTCCCGTGACCCCCTTCATTCTCTCCGAAAGGGGCGCTATCATCGCCCGTTTCCCCGAGGAGCGCGTGCATTCATGATCATCATCGACGGAGTTACCGAAAGCGGCGGCAAATTTCGCCCCTCGGCCTGGGCGGAGATGCTCATTGAAGGCGTCGGGCTAGCCCACTTCGGTGCCGATCACAAGATTCATTACCTGCCCCTCATCGAACCCGCCACGATCAACGGCAATGCCGCCATCCTCATGGACGAAAGTCTGGAGGAGATTCGTCCCGAGGCCTTCGCCGAAATCATGCGCTTCGCCGCCGAAAACCGCCTGCAGGTGCGTCGCGAAGAAGGCAGCATCGCCGATCGTCGGACACCACCACCCACCCGGCGGCGGCACCCGACCCAGCGCCGATCTTCCTGATGCCAAAACGTCCGTCACCCGCCGCCCGCCGCTACTTTGCCTGGATACTTGCCACCACCATCATCGGCTATGCCATGTTCGCCATCGGCCTCAGCGTTCACGTCATTGACCGGCAAAGTGGCGTGCGCATCGACCTCTATGCCGCCTTGCGAGCCCTGGATCGATTGCATCGGGAGGCCCTGTCCCAAACCACCACCGACCAGGAACGCCAGTCCGTGGAAACGGCCTGGCGCAATGAACGCGCCTTCGCCGCCGCCTCCCCGATTCAAGCCCGGCACATTGCCCAGACGCTGATATCGCATTTGAATCAGCAATATCCAGACAATGCCTGTGGCCGTAAGGATCCTGCTTTTGTCGCCACCACGGCGCTCCCGGCCCGACCCGCGTGCATGATCGCCGTGGGGACCAAAGGCCGCATCGTTCAAGTCACCGGTTACGACACCCAGGGCATCGCCATGGACAACTTTTATGAATATCTCTACGCCCCCGTCAGTCCCTCGGACTAGGGGAAACTACGCCAGGAGAGTGGAACGATGAAACGTGTACTGCTATTGGGTGCGCAGGGCCAGGTCGGTTGGGAACTGCAACACAGCCGGCCCCCTTTCGTAGAATTACGCGCCCTGGGACGCCAAGACCTCGACATCCGGGACGCCGCCCAGGTGCGGCACATGGCGGAATCTTTCCAGCCCGACTACCTGATCAATGCCGCGGCCTTCACCGCCGTGGATCGCGCTGAATCCGAAGCCGAGATGGCCTATGCCATCAACCGCGACGGCGCCGCCCACTGTGCGCAGGCCGCCGAGGTCTGTGGCGCCCGACTGATCCACATCTCCACCGATTTTGTTTTTGACGGCAGCCAGGCCACCCCCTATCAGCCCGCCGATCCCGTAGCCCCGCTCGGTGTCTATGGGGCCAGCAAGGCCGCTGGCGAACGGCAAGTGCGGGAAACCCTCGGCGACGCCGCCCTGATCCTGCGCACCGCCTGGGTCTACAGCGCCCATGGCAACAATTTCGTCAAAACCATGTTGCGTCTCATGGGCGAGCGGGACGCGCTGCGCGTCGTCGGTGACCAGATTGGCACCCCGACCTGGGCCGCCGGTCTCGCGCACGCCATCTGGACTACCCTCGACCACCCGGAGTTCACCGGCATCCAGCATTGGACCGATGCCGGTGTCGCCTCCTGGTATGACTTTGCGGTCGCCATTCAGGAAGAAGCCAGAGCCGCCGGACAACTGCGGCGCGCGATCCCGATCGAGATGATCGCGACCAGCGCATATCCCACGGCGGCGCGCCGCCCCGCCTGTGCCGTGCTGGATAAGTCCGCCAGTTACGCCGCATTGAGCGCCGCGCCCCATTGGCGCGTAGCGTTGCGGCAGATGCTGATCGAATCCACAGAAGCCTGACCGTTCAAGGAGCCTCCCTCATGTTCGTCGCCACGGAACCGCCTATCGAAAAACGCCTGCTCGTCACCGGAGCCGCCGGTTTCATCGGCGCCAACTTCTGTCACCACTGGCTGCATCAACATCCTCACGCCACCCTGATCGCGCTGGACGCCCTGACCTATGCGGGCAATCGCCACAGTTTGGCGGGGTTGGAGCGACACAATGGCTTTCGCTTCGTCCAGGGTGACATCCATGACACCCTGCTCGTCGAGCGGGTAATGACGGATCATGGTATCAACGTCATCGTCCACTTCGCGGCCGAAAGCCATGTGGACCGTTCCATCCACGACCCGGACACCTTCATTCAAACCAACATTCTCGGAACCCACAATCTGTTGCGGGTGGCCAGAGGGCTCTGGCTGGACGGGCCGCAAGGCCGGATACCCCATCGTTTTCATCATATTTCCACCGACGAGGTTTACGGTACCCTCGGCCCGCAAGACCCGCCTTTCCGCGAAAACACCCCCTACGCCCCCAACTCGCCCTATGCGGCCAGCAAGGCGGGAGCGGACCATCTGGTGCGTGCCTACCGGCATACTTACAACCTTGACACCACAACCAGCAACTGCTCCAACAATTATGGACCGTATCACTTTCCCGAAAAGCTCATTCCCCTCATTATCGTCAACATCCTCCACAACAAGCCTCTGCCCATTTATGGGGATGGCCGGCAGATCCGTGACTGGCTCTACGTGGAGGATCACTGCCGGGGCATCGCCGCGATTCTGGACCATGGGCAGGAGGGCGCAAGTTACAATATCGGCGGCTGTAACGAATGGGCCAACATCGATATCGTCCGCTTGATCGGCGAGATCATGGATGAACTTTTCGCCCGCGATCCTCGATGGCTGCAAGCCTATCCGCAATCAGCAGCGGCGCAGGGACGGAAAAGTGCCGACCTCATCCAGCACGTGCGCGACCGCCCCGGCCATGACCGCCGTTACGCCATCGACGCCACGAAGATCACCGAGGAACTCGGCTTTCGGCCCGCCGTCGATTTTCCCACGGGCATCCGCCAGACCATTCGCTGGTATCTCGAACACCCGCAATGGTGGCAAAAAGTCATGGACGGCAGTTATCGGGACTGGTTGGATGCGCAGTATGGGGAGCGCAAGGCGTAGAGCCACCGCAACCATCCTGCGGCTTTGTGTTACATCCCACGAGTTGGAGGGTGTCTTCTGCGGCCTTCCCAGCCTTGCCCGGCATCCACACCTGGGCGCGACGGCTGAACTCCCGCTGCAGCAGGCGCTTGGCCCGGGGCGGCTGGCGCAATTTGAAAAGATAGGCTTGCTGCCTGGATTCAATGTGGATCGTTACATTAAATGAGCAAACATAACTCATGAGCACCATAACGGGGCATAAATTGGTTGATCCTGGTGCAAGCAGGCGGATAATAAGCATTGTGCTGTTTCCCAATTAATTATGCAACACTATGTTTTCATGAGAACTTTTTAAATTCCTTGCGTGGACTATGCGAGGTATAAAATTTGCGTCTATAGTTTGCTGTTTGTAATCGCTACAGACGCACGATTAAGTATGTCATTATAACTTTTGCAATTGAGATATAGCAATTGATAAACTAATATTCAATTCATGCAGTGTATTTAATGTGGTCGGAATTGATGGTATATCGCAGGGTATCACCAACAAAGTTGTGGCAAGATGTGCTGATCAATCATTATCTGGTAATGAATTCATCATGCTTTCTATAGAACTAAGTAAAGATGGATATGAGCTTGTAATGCAAAGTTAGCATAGCCATATTAAAATGCATATTTTTCGTTGTAACAATAAACTTATGTCAAATTAAACACGGCTAAAAACAGATCTAGTAATTAGTAAAAAAAACGAATACCATACAAATTTTTGTAGGACATTCGTTCACTGAGTTGATCTATAATTAAGTTATTTTTGTAATTTCAAGCTTTGTGTTGAAATGATTTCAATGGCTGTTCTGAACGCATTATTAACAATAACGTTACGTGGTTATTAACCAGACCAAGTACGCCCCTATAAAAAATTTAAACTTACCCATGTGTGGAGAAGTTAAATGAAGCTTACTAAGGCATCTAAATTATATGACGAGGAAACCATTCACCAATATAATGAAGAATATGAAATAGATTTTTTTGAACTAGGAATGGAACTTAGAAGATCTCATAAATGGAAAAAAGCGGTGCCATTTCTTTTAAAGTCAACAACGTATCAACAGCCAAGCGCAGAGAAATTTTTTTTCCTCGCGGCTACTCTAGACCATCTGGGCGAAGAGAGCAGGGCAATAGAATATTATAGAACGGCTCTGGAACTTGGGCTCTCGGATGAGCAAACAGTTAAGGCGCTAACATGGCTTGCAAGCTCATATTCAAAGACGGGAGATAAGGCTAGTGCAATTGAATGTATAGAATCAGCCATTAGTCTTGGCGGATATGAGCCAAAAATAGAATTCATTAATATTGCTTATCGTGTGTACCGTCGGACAAATAGTAAATAATAGAAGTCTATTATAATAATTAATAATTTTCTGGAACGTCATTAGCATGGATCAGTGTTTACCAAATAACAAATGCATGTACACTGCCGATATACTACCGAGTTTCTAGCAACATAAAGAGATTTATATCGCGCAACCAACAAGTAAGATAGAAAGATGAAAAACAACTTCAATCGTTTCTTAATAGCTGAGACAATATCTGCCATCGGCACTCAGGTTACCCGGGTTGAATTACCATTGATTGCAGTTATTATGCTACACGCAACTCCTTTATATATGGGTTTAATTCAGGTCACAGAAATTTTACCCATATTAGTTCTCAGCATCATCACAGGAAAAATAATAGAAAAAATATCAAAACGCACTGTTTTAGTTTTGGCGAATATTTTCTGCGCACTAATACTATTAGTGATACCAATAGCTAATTATTGCGGCCTGTTATCAATGCCAATTTTGATATCTTCAGCATTTCTGTTAGCCAGCATAGAAAACATTGAAAACATTTCTCAATTAAGTTATGTGCCCACATTGGTTGAGCCGGATGGGTTCCAAGCAGCTAATGCAAAAATCTCGGCAAGCATATCTTTAAGCACAATCATTGGGCCAACCATCTTCGGATTATTGATAGCAATCATGAAAGCGCCAGCAGTAGTGCTTGTTGATGCGATTTCTTTTTTAATTTCGGCATTTGTTATACATGGAAACATTGATAAGACTATAAACAATCCAGAAAACATCATTAGCAATTCTTGCGAGACTACTGGTAACCTTTCTGGAGCATCCCTCATAATTAAAAACAAAAAATATTTAATATCGTTATAGTTGCTGCCATAATTAATTTTTTTGGAATTATTTTTAGTACTCTTGAACCATTATTTATAGTTCACGATTTGGGCGTATCTCCTGCATGCTTCGGCGTCGGCATTGCCGCTGGCGGTGTTGGTAGCGTCATTGGTGCTTACGGTGCCACGAGATTGTGCAGCGCTTATATTACAAAGACAATGGCTGTTGGGGTTTTTTTGATTTCAGCAGGACTCTGCGGTATAAGCCTTCTTAAAGGTAATTATGTCGTTTCTTTGTTCTCTGTATATAGCCTTGTTAGTGGAGCCGGATCGGATATTATTCAATATTAGTATTGTATCATTTATACATAATAATATTCAAAAAGACATAATGTCCAGCGTTGTTAGAGCTACGTTTTCTTTTTCAACAATGTTTATTCCAGCTGGCGCACTTATAGGTAGCGCTATGGCAACAGCGATTGGAAATAGGCTAGCACTAATAACTTCATCAATCGGCATGGCATCTTTGTTTATTGTAATGAGTTCTAGGATTATTTATAACAGTAATGGTTTCCAGGCAACAAATTAGCCAACATATTTTTTTCTATATCGCGGTAGAGATGCCCATTACTGGACACCCCCTGTGCCTGGCTGGGTCGCGCCGTACCACTCATGTAACGGCCATTGCCACTTCAACTGCGGCGAGCCCCGCGCCTTTGCCATACCCGAACCGCCTAGCCACGGGTCATGAAATCCATCGATATTTGGCGTATCCGCTGAACATGAGAAGCCTCCCCGTTTATAACCCACTGCGCGGGCTGAAGCATTGAGAAAACGAAAGCTCAGCGGTCAATCAAAACGAACACGCGCGTTGCTTCCTATAAAGACTGGCGCCCCAGCCTGTCCCCGATAATACGGGAACGGCTTCATGACCTGCTCTGCATAGACCAAGTAGTTATTGTCGAGAATATTGTCGGCGAACAGACTAAACTTGACCGACTTCACATAGGCAGAATGAACGGGCATCTCATAGGATGTCGAAAAATCGAGTGTATCGTATGCAGGTAGAGTGACGCCTATCGTCTGCCCCTTGTTGGTCGCCATGTATTGACGCCCGACAAAATGCCCGGTGAGCGCAGCGTAAAGGCCGCCATGCTCATAGCGGATACCTGTCGTTGCGGTATACATCGGAATATAAGGCCGGTATTCTCCGGGATACGCAGTCCCATTCACTCCCGAGGAAAGGCTACTATATTTAGCACTGGTATAGTTGTACGATCCAAACAGCGAGAAATCATCCTGAAGGGGCACATCCAAACCCAAAGTGATGCCCTGATACAGCGCCGATCCATTATTATACTCAAAAGTCATACCAGTGGCAGGATCGTAGTATTCGCTGAATATATTGCTGAAGTTGCGCCTAAAGACCGCCAAATTACCGGACACAACGTCACTGGTATACCTCACGCCAGCATCATAACTGATGTCTCCCTCGGGCTTGACGGTGATTGCCGCCGGGGTGGGCGCGGACCCGATGGCCGAATAGAAGGCGCTAATGTTGGGTACCTTATTCGTCTTACCTACGCTGAAATATAGATTTACGTTGTGCACCGGAGAGTATGAAAATCCGAGAGATGGCTCCCAGAAATAATATGTATTATTTACATGTCCGCCATAATTATAATAGTAACCCGTCATATCATTACACCCAGTGGATACGACATTATACTTGACTCCGGGATATATGTGAAGGGCACCATCCAACAAATCGATATTATCCTGGAGATAGACATAGTTGTAGTTACGCGTATCATACTCGTCCCAGGCATTGTTATACCCGTCGACATTCGGTACCGGACTGCTGCCGTACCAGTATTCAGCGCTGTGATCCTGACTGTAATCCACCATCGCGCCCAGTTCGATGGTGTTGTGCGGCGCAAAGAACGTCATCGATGGCAAGAAACCCACACTTTGAATGTCATCGATATAGTTGTGGAACTGCGTGCCCGCCGCTCCCGAGCCAAACAGGGCCACCGGATCATAGCTGTTGTTCACCGACGGGTATGCTGTCCAGGGCTCGAGGTTGGTCCCCACCGGATAGCCCTCATAGGTGGCGTATCCATAGTAAGCGGGGTTATAGTACGCCGCGTTGGTGAATGACGTTCTGTTCGCCGCCTGTTGCTGGATAAAGACTTTCGTCTTGGCGAGCATGTAATCATTCAATATGCTTTTCCACGACAAGATCACGTTCAGCGCGTGGGTATTCGTGCTACTGGACGCCACACCCAGCGGCGGCTGGTAAGAACGTCCGTTCTGGGCAATCAAAGTCAGCGGCACCAGAGACGGCTGACGCGCCGCCTCATTGTTATACACGGCAACCAGTTTCAATTGAGACAACCCGTTATTATATGGCTGAAGCAACGCAAAATAATAAGAATTTATTTTGGCGAAGATGTTGTTCATAAAACTGGGAGCATGCGTGTAGGAGTATTTGAACAGCATTTCGGTGCCCGTTCCTGGCAGCGCCCCACTATTCACCGCAATACCCGTTGTGTAGTTGCCGCCACGATAGCCATACTTTCCGCCAGAGGCGTCGACATCCAGATAATACTTGGATGTGGGCAATGCGGGCTCGTAAGAAATCGTGCCACCGAGCGAGTTTATCCCATTCTGCGAGGGTTGATTGGCGCCACTGTACACCTTCACCGTCGAGATCTGACCCATCGTCAGTGGCGTATAGGCACGATCATCACCCGTACCGCCGGCACCACCGCGAAACGTATTGATAATGGGCACCCCATCAAAGTTCGACGCCATCTGCGCGCTCGTGAAGCCTTGGTAGGTGAACTCGTTATTCGTAGCGGACAGGTTCCCCGGTCCTTGGGAAATGACGTTCATTCCAGGCACGTGCTTCAATACGGACTGAAAGTTCTGCGCCGGTGACGCATGGGTCACGGTTTTCTTACTTACCGAGGTCACCGCTTTTTCCGGAGGCGCGATTTTTTTCACGGAGCCGACCTTTGTCACCGTCCCGGAAGGGCTTCGACTTTCGGTAGAGGCGACGACACCGTCATCATCGGCATAAGAGAGTGTGGTAACAGATACGCTGGCCGCTGCGACTACCGCCGCATACAGCATTGCCGGTGCCATCGTGGAGACGGCGACGCTCATTCGTTTGGTGACAAGGATTTTATTACTCTGTCTGGTTTTCATCTCAGTTTCTCCCTCGATAGTTGGTAACGCAACAAAATATCCGCAAGATACATGTCATCCGCACAAGCCATGTGATGCTCTGTTCTCTTTGATCTGCAACAAATCACCTCATAGCGCCACCCTGTATTCCCGCACCAGGACCATGCACATTATTCTTGTAATAATAATCACCCGGCGTTTCCGGAGCGCACACCCGTCGCCACGGAGGTGCGCGGCTTCGCCCGGCAGTTATCGGTCAATCCGCGAGGATCAGTTGGTGTTTCATAAAATTGAACTGGATATGGATTTCGCGATGGATAGACATACTTTCTGTTTAGAAGATCGCCGCCATATAATTCAATCACCCTAAGCATTATTTTGTCACTGATGTCTTGAGTAATTTGCGCCGCACTCTGCCGATGCCCATCCCGCGGCGGGACCCCGTTTCCGCTGAATTCAAATACACTATCGGATATGGTACTCACCTCGATGAAAGGGATGCCTTCCAGTTTTGCGACCGTGGCAGAAAACCAGTCACCATCCTCATCCACCTCATGAAAAACGTCATCGGTCTTCTTGATAAATGATTTATCGGCAAGCCACATCGTAGAGGTGCCCTGTATTCCATAATAATATATTGTTGGATTCGCTGTTTTGAATTTGCCATTAATCCAGGATGGCAACTTTTCTCTGTCAACCACCTGTTGCGCCGCACAGGCCGTATATTTTTCTAGCTTCTTATTTAGATAAAAATACTGATAATCCTGAAGACTTGACTTTCCAGAAAATTCGTCCGGCGTTATTTTACCTGTTGGTGACATATAAAAATCGGTAAAGTTCACCTGTTTCGTTCCTATGATAACATCTCCTACATGCATCTTTCCCGGCGGAAGATGGGCGCCCGATGTCCCCGGGTACAACAGCGCTTTTATCTTAAAGTGATCCACCATGACTTGGGCAGTAATCGCGCGCGTATACTCTCCACCAAATGGCTGAACGCAAATCACCACAGGGATACCGTAAATATGCCCGATCTGATACTTGAAATGGCCTATCTGTACGGATCTATTCTTTTTGAACTCCTTCATGATCACTGCGTAATGCGCGGGTCCAACGGGAATGAGCAACCCGAGGTAAGCATTATTGCCCCTTCCGGGTTTTTGTGGACCGGCCTGCGCGCCGCCCACAGAAAAAAACAGGAAACAAACCGCAGAGATGATATGCGCGGCACGTCGCCAGAATCTCATGAATTCCACTTCTTTTTTTCGCTTCACCGGAAAGCTCCCATCCAGTCCCGCACCCATGCCGATTCTCCACGCAAAATTCAAGGGTGCGATCATGATCGCGATAAGCTGCGTAGTTTTAAAGTGCTATTTTTTTGTGAGAACGTGTCATAAAACGCAACGCTCAGATTCGGCGTGGAATCATGATGATTACTCCGCGACAGCAGCGGAAAAATCACAGGAGCCCATGCATCCTTGGTTCAAGCACGGTTTTCCGGCATTCGACCTTGCATCAGCACGGTCTCCTTCACCCGCATCGCGCTCCCGCCCATGCGGCATGACGTCTGACGGTCTCGCGCGCCACCCGCGCGAGGCGCTCCTTCACCTGCGCGTAAACGCCTTCCCGCACGGACTCGCCCTGTGTCCGCACGGCGATGACCCCGCACAGCGAAGCCGCATGCAACCCGAAGGTACGGGCGATGGTAAAGAGGGCCGAAGTCTCCATCTCGAAATTCAACACGCCCAAATGCTGCCACTCCTCCAGACTGCCCTGGAAGCGCCGCTGAACGTAACCTGAGAAAGAGTCATAGCGTTCCTGCCCCGGCCAGAAACTGTCGGAGGAACAGCAAATCCCGGTCTGATACGAAAAGTGATGATGCAAAGCCGCTTCCACCACTTTCTGAGTCAAAGGCAGGGAGGCCACCGCCGGAAACTCCACCGGCGCATAATGACCGGACGTACCTTCTAGACGCACCGCTCCTTCGCTGATGATGAGGTCGCCCAGGGCGATGTGGGGCTGAATGGCGCCCGTGGTTCCCAGACGCAGGAAATAGGTGACGCCCAGGCGGGCCAGTTCTTCGATGGCGATACCCGTGGAGGGAGCGCCAATTCCGGTGGACATCACCAGAACGGGGATATTGCCCACGTAGCCCAGGGCGGAGCGATATTCGCGATGCTGGACGAGCTCCATGGATCGGTCCAAGAAACTTGCGATAGGCCCCACCCGGTCAGGGTCGCCTGGCAAAAAGACATAACGGGCCCCACACAGCATCGCCCGGGATAGCCCGATGTGATACTGCACCGCCTCCATATCCCCGACCACGCCCGTCATGCCCTACCCCCTGAGATCAAGAGATCCGTCCGTCGGGCGAGATCCAGCGGATCGGTGCATTGGGCGATAGGGAGACTCATTGGCAGCCTCCTTTCTGCAGATTCATCGCTCCGAAACTATTGGGCAACAGATCGCTGAAGGCCATGCGCTGCGGACTGCCCGCCAGCGTCGCCGTATAGACCCACATCGTAGGCGACGCAAATTCGTTGAGCCGCTGACGACAGCTACCGCAAGGCCAGGCCGGGGAGTGTCCCTTGCAAGCAATATAGGCCGCCCGAATAGGCCTCGAGCCGAGGGTGGCGATCATCTGGCCAATCGCCACCGCTTCGGCACAAAGTCCGGAAGGGTATGCCGCATTTTCAATATTGCAGCCCTGAAAAATACGCCCGGACCCGGTCAGCAGCGCCGCACCCACCGGAAAATGGGAGTAAGGCGCGTAGGCACGTTGCAGCATCTCTTCCGCCGCCTTGCGCAATTGGGCGAGAACCGCCTCAGAAATCTCTGACGCTATCAGGGGGGTGTTCATGCCATCTTTCTCCGTTGCACACGTTGTTCCATAACGCGGAGGCCACTGTAATAAATCACCGCGGTCATCAGGGCGGAGCACACCTGCCAGGGCAATATATGGATGAGTGCCGGGGGGATTAGAACGCCCAGCTGCGCCAGTACAATCCCGAAGATCAACGCGCCGAGTGCCCAGGGTGCTGGCCACAGAAAATAATCTCTCCAGGTATGGGCTCGTTGATAAAATAGGGAAATGGCATCGTCATAGCGCTTGCCGTGAAACCAGTCGACCACCAGAATGAAGCTGAAGGGAAAAAGCAAAGACCCCAGCATGGAAAGAAACCCCTCGATAAGATTCAGAATCCCTGCAATTGCCAGCAGCGTGGCGAAAACACCGAGCAGAATGACGATGGCAGGCTGCATGAATCGAGGTGGTTTACCGGCGACACTGATGACGGCAAGCAGCTTGGTCACCGCTGGATACAAGTTCATGGCGTTGGTATGGGCGATGGCGAGAATCACCCCGATGGCGGAGACTTCTCCCCAGAATGGAAGGTTTTTACCGAGCAAGGCGATATTCCAGTCCCCCGTCATCCGCAGCGATACCAGACCCAAGAGGCCCATGAAAAGTACCGCGGACATCACGCCTATGGCGGGGGAAAGTAGGTAAAGCGCCCGGTCTGAAGGTTTTTCCTGTGCCGTCCACGGAACACAAAAACGGGTGACCGTGGGGAAATCATAGGCCCAGGCCAACAGACTGAAACTCAGCACCCAATCGATATCCTGGCCCCAATCCACACGTTGAGTCGCTACCGGAAACACAAAGGGATGTCGGGTAAACAGATAATAGGCCAGCACGGCATAGCAGAGCAGAAAAAGCAGGGCCGTGTACTGATAAAACTTTTCCAGCATCTCCATGCCAAAAAATACCAGGACCATTTGCAGTACGCCCAAAACGATATACCAGAGTATGCCGAAGCCCGGAAACAAGGTGCCGAGAATATTCCCGCCGACGTCCGTATTCAGACCGAACCATCCGGCACCGAGGACGGTATACAAAATAGCCAGCAGGGTGGCGCCCCCGATACCGAAAGTACGCCGCGCCATCACCATGGAGATGATGGGGGTCTGACGGCCCATATGCGATAGCAGCATCGCCGGGATCAGCCCGATACCGGTGGCGAGCAATACGATCAGGATGAAATTCCACAGTCCGATACCATGGAGCAGTAAACCAATCACCGGTGTCGTTGCCGAAGCCGAGGCCAACGCCCAGATCAGAAATAACATGCCGGGACGCATGGTACGGTCCACGCCGGGGACTGGCGCCACCCCCAAGGTTTCCACATGAGGGGTCTCCGAATGCGCCGCTTCAGTCATGTGTCACGCCCTCGGGTCTTGGTTCCGACTGGCCGCTGCGAATACCGGCATTACCCAGAAAATACTGGAGCCCCGCGTAACTGAAACCAGCCACTGAAAAGGTCCAGAACCAGCCGTAGACATAGAGTCGATCGAAAAATCCGGGGTGCGCGACGATTCCACCGGGGGCCTGCGCCGCCGCCACGAAACCCGGCAGGATAGGCAGAATGGCGATGGCCATGGCGACGAAAGCCCAACCGTTCCAACGTGGATAAATGCCATCCCGGAGATAAAGATCGCGCAACGACAACTGACGCCGGCGCACCCACCAGTAGTCGGTGAGCATGATCCCGGCGATAGCGCCGAGCAGACTACCGTAGCCCGCGAGCCAAGTGAAAATATAGGCGGAGGCATTCGCCATGAGCAGCCAGGGGCACATCAATATCCCCATCACCCCGGTGATGATACCGCCCGCCCGAAAACTGATCGCCCGGGGTGCCAGATTGGAGAAATCATTGGCGGGAGACACCACATTGGCACCCATGTTGATACTGGTTTGCGCCAGTAAAATGGTTCCCATGGCGATCACCAGAATCCAGCCGTTCTGACTGATGGCCGTGATCAGCGTGATGGGATTCCACAGGGGTTTATGAAAAATACCCATGGCCGCGGCCGTCACAAAAATACCGATGAAACTGGTGCCCATCATCCCCAGCGGCAAACCGATGGACTGCCCCAGTATCTGTGCCTTCTGCGAGCGGGCGAAGCGGGTGAAATCCGGGATATTCAGACTCAGGGTCGCCCAATAGCCTACATTGGCGGCGAGACCGGGCCAGAATATTTCCCAGAAGGTGTGCGTAGAGGGTTTTGCCAGTAGATCCGAGTGACGTAACACCGCCGTAAAACCCTGTCCGGCGATCAGCGCCCAGAGGAAGAGCAGTAAAAGCAGTACGATCAGTACCGGCGCGGCCATAGTTTCAAAGCGCTTAATCGCGCGCATTCCCCGCAGGACGATGGCCATTTGCAGCATCCAGAACAGGCCAAAGGCGATCAACTGATGGCCACGGATCTGCGCCCACGAACTCCAGAAATGAGTCATGAGCGCTGACAGCGCCAGTCCGCCCAGCCAGGTCTGAATACCGAACCAGCCACAACCCACCAGACCGCGCGCCATGGCCGCTGCCTTGGCACCCGTGGTTCCGAACGATGCGCGGACAAAAACCGGGAAAGGAATGCCATAGCGCACACCCACATAAGCATTGAGCAACATGGGCATCAGCACCAGCAGGTTGCCAAGCGTTACGGTGCACAATGCCTGCCACCAGGTCATCCCCGCCATCATCAATCCGGACGCCAGGGTATAGGTAGTAAGAACGGCGGACATGCTGATCCAGAGCGCCGTGATATTCCAGGTGTTCCAGGTCCGCTCCGCGGCACCCACGGGGGCGAGATCCGGATTGTAGAGAGGAGAACCTGCCACCTCCGCCTTCAGGCTGGTCAGCGCTGCCCCTTCCGGGACGTCAATTGCCGACCAAGCGGTCTGCCGGGTATCGCGCGACGCGGTCATTTCAATGATCCGGCCGACCACGGTTCACGACCCGGGCCGGATGGCGGTCATTGTGCTGTTGCTGGGCACGCATGAAGGGGGCAAAAGCCGGACGCGAAACATAACGACCCGTGCCGGGCTCCACCTGCAGGCGACCGTGCGCAAACACCACTTTTCCCTGACTGATGGTGTATACGGGGCCACCGCTGACTTCCATACCCTCAAACACGTTGAAATCGACCTGCTGATGCTGGGTTTCCGCGGCGATCGTCCGGCGCAACTGCGGGTCCCAGACGACGATATCCGCATCGCCGTCCGCCTGAATCACCCCCTTGCGCGGATAAACATTAAAAATCCGGGCGGTGTTGCTGGAAGTCAGTGCCACAAAATCGTTGGCCGTCAGGCGCCCCATATTCACGCCATGGTGCCAGAGCACCGCCATCCGGTCCTCGACACCGGCAGTGCCGTTGGGAATCCGCGCAAAATTCTCCTGACCCATGGCCTTCTGGTCCCCGCAGAAACAACAGTGATCGGTCGCGGTGGTCTGCAAAATACCGCCGCTCAGTGCCTCCCACAGGGCTTCCTGATGCGGACGCGGGCGGAAAGGCGGGCTCATGACGTGTGCCGCGGCGCGCTTCCAGTCCTTGTCGTAATACACCGATTCGTCAATCAGTAAATGCTGGGTCAGGCATTCGCCGAAGACCCGCTGCCCCTGACGGCGTGCGCGCGCGATGGCATCCACGGACTCGATGGCCGAATTGTGGACCAAATAGATAGGTACGCCGAGAATACCCGCAATTTGAATAACCCGTTGCGCGGCCTCTCCTTCGACTTTGGGGGGGCGCGATTGGGGGTGCCCCTCCGGACCGATGATGCCTTTTTTCAGCAAGAGTTTTTGCAGATAGTCGACCAGTTCGCCATTTTCGGCATGCACCGTCGGCAGCGCACCCAGGGCCAGCGCGCGCGGGAAACTCTGGGTGAGCACGCCATCGTCGGCCATGATGGCCCCTTTATAAGCCATGAAATGCTTGAAGCTGTTGACCCCCCAGTCGCGCACCAGCGTACCCATGTCTTCATACACCGATTCGTCCCACCAGGTGATCGCGACATGGAAGGAATAGTCGGCGCAACTCTTCTCCGCCCACGCGCGCCACTTATGGTAGGCATCCAGGAGACGCTCGCCGGGATTGGGAATGACGAAATCGATGATCATGGTGGTGCCGCCCGCCAGTGCCGCCGCCGTGCCACTGAAAAAATCCTCGCTGGCGACCGTGCCCATGAAGGGCAGTTGCATGTGGGTGTGGGGATCGATGCCGCCGGGCAGGACTAGGCAGCCGCTGGCATCGACGATCTCCGCGCCTTGCGGCGCACCAAGCCCCGGTTCGACGGCGACGATCTTTCCCGCCTCGCAATACACATCGGCGGCAAAACTCCGGTCGGCGTTGACCACGGTCCCGTTTCTGATCAGCAGTGACATCGGCTAGTCTCCCTGGCGTTCGCCACTCGGGCACGGTGCCACCGGATTGTTGGGGTGTTGCGCCCAGTTCATGGGCTGCGTGGTGATGGGAACACCCGTCCGCGGATCGACACCGCTGTCCAGGGTTTCCATGCTGATGCAATCGCTGACCGGGCAGACCGCAACACAAAGATTACAGCCGACACAGTCTTCGGCGCGCACCTGGTAACGTCCGGTATCCGCGACGCGCCCGATGGCCTGATGGGAAGTATCCTCACAGGCGATATAGCAGCGCCCGCAACCAATGCAGCGATGGGCGTCAATTTGAGCTTTCGTGACAAAATTGAGATTGAGCTGGCTCCAGTCGCGGACGTTGGGGACCGCCCGCCCGATAACATCTTCCAGGCGGGTATGACCCTGCCCGGTCATCCAGCTCCGCAGACCGCCCACCAAGTCCTCGACGATGCGAAACCCATAGAGCATCGCCGCCGTACACACCTGAATATTGGTTGCACCCAAGGCCATGAACTCGGCAGCGTCGCGCCAGGTACCGACGCCCCCGATGCCCGAGATGGGAAGGCCGGCAAGGCTGGGGTGCCGAGCGATTTCCGCCACCATGTTCAGGGCGATGGGTTTGACCGCCGGCCCGCAGTAGCCGCCATGGGTCCCTTTGCCATCCACGGTCGGCATGGGGGCCATCCGCTCCAGATCGACGCTGACGATAGAGTTGATGGTATTGATCAGCGATACCGCATCGGCGCCACCCGCCCGCGCCGCCGCTGCGCTCCAGGTGATATCGGTCACGTTGGGCGTCAGCTTGACGATCACTGGCAGGCGCGTGTGCGCCTTGGCCAGGCGCGTTACCCTCTCGACCAGTTCGGGCGCCTGCCCCATGGCGGAGCCCATGCCGCGCTCCGACATCCCATGGGGACAACCCAGATTGAGCTCAATCCCGTCGGCGCCCGTGGCCTCGATGCGCGGCAGCCATTCCGCCCATACCGACGCCTCCAGCGGGAACATCACCGACACCACCACCGCCCGATCCGGCCACTGCGCCTTGATCTCCGCAATCTCCCGCAGATTGATCCGGATGGGACGATCGCTGATCAGTTCGATATTGCTGAAACCCTGCACCCGGCGATTATCGCCCTGCCAAAAACCATAGCGAGGACCACTGACGTTCACCACCGGCGGATCGACGCCCAGCGTCTTCCACACCACCCCGCCCCACCCCGCCGTGAAAGCCCGCTGCACATTCACCGCGCGGTCCGTGGGCGGCGCCGAGGCCAGCCAGAAGGGGTTGGGCGAGCGGATACCGGCAAACTCGGCGCTTAAATCAGGTGTCATGACGCCGATCCCCGGCTAGCATGGTCGCGTCTTCACGCAGCGCAGCGCGTATGGATCGCACCGCGCGTTTGGCGTCAGCGACGGCGTGCACGGTGAGATCCGCGCTGCGCCCCACGCAATCACCGCCCGCCCAAACACCCGGCAGGCTGGTACGAAAACTTTCATCCACGGCAATTCTTCCGTGCGCGTCCAGCCGCGGGGACGCGCCGTCCTCACCCCAGACTTCCGGGTTGAAACACTGGCCAATCGCCGTAAATACCTGATCTACCGCCCAACGCAGGGGTTGCCCCTGATCGACGCAGCGCCCCCCCTGCAATACGGTGGGCTGCAGCCAGATCGCCACACAGTCACCGCCCTCTCCTTCAATCCGCAATGGACGCCGGTAATGATGAATGCGGACCCCCTGATCCCGGGCCAGTCGCTGCTCCCTGGCGCTGGCGCCCATCGCCTCGGGACCACGGCGATAGCACAGATGCACCTCCTCGGCCCCCAACAAGCGAATTTGCACCGCGATATCCATGGCGGTCATCCCCCCGCCAACAACCACCACTTTTTGTCCGACCGGCACAGGTTCACCCCGGCGCATCCAGGCGATGAAAGGCACCGCGGGGAATACCCCGGCAAGATCTTCACCAGGAATCCGAAGGCGGTGCTGCCCCTGTAATCCGAGGGCCAGAAAAACGGCGTCATAGTCGCTGCGCAATTGCGCGAGGGTGATATCCCGGCCCAAAGCCATACCGCAACGCACTCGGATGCGGTCCCCGGCCAACAGGTGCGCGACTTCGCGCTGCGCCGCGTCATCCAGCATCTTGTAGGCAGCAATGCCACTTTCATTGAGGCCGCCGGCCTGCGCTTGCGCCTCGAAGAGATCCACCGCGAAACCCTCGCGAGCCAGCAAATGGGCGCCGGTAAGCCCGGCTGGACCCGCGCCCACTACCGCGATTTTTTGCGCGCGCACCACTGTCGTGGCCGCGGGAAAGAGGTCAGGCGACGCCTGCGCCATAGATAGACGCTGCAACAGCCCAATGCGCACCGGCCCCCCCTCCTCGCCCTGGCGCACGCAGAACTGCTCGCAAAGGGTTTCCACGGGACAGACCCGCGCGCAGGCTCCTCCCAGCGGATTCGCCTGGAGGATACGCTCCGCCGCCCGTGCGGGCTGCCCCACGGCAATCGCCCGGATAAAGCCGGGGATGTCGATATCCGTCGGGCAAGCGGCCACGCAAGGGGCAGCATGACAGTAGTAACAACGCTCCGCCTCCGTCAGTGCTTCACTCGCCGGAAGCGCCTCCTCCAGCGGACGGAACCGCGCCTCCAGCAACTCCGGGCCAAGTATGACGGTGGATAAAGACATCGCTCCCTCCGACTTATGGCCGACAGAGATCGCCGTACATATCCGGCCGCCGATCCCGATAAAATTGCCAGAGGTCCCGCACTTCCGCAATCTGCCCGAGATCCAGGTCACTGACCAGCACCTCTTCCTGGTCGCGACTCGCCTTGGCGATAATCTGTCCGCGCGGATTGGCGAAATAGCTCTGCCCGTAAAATTCGCCGATATTCCACGGCGCTTCCGTACCGATGCGATTGATCGCGCCCACGAAATACCCATTGGCGGCGGCATGGGCCGGTTGCTCCAGCGTCCAGAGGTATTCGGACAAGCCGGCCACCGTCGCCGAAGGATTCAGCACGATTTCCGCCCCATGCAGGCCCAAAGCCCGCGCACCCTCCGGGAAATGGCGGTCATAACAGATGTACACACCGATTTTGGCGTAAGCCGTCTGGAAAACCGGATACCCGAGATTCCCGGGCCGAAAAAAGAATTTCTCCCAAAACCCCTGCACCTGGGGGATGTGGGTCTTGCGATATTTACCGAGATAGCGGCCATCCGCATCGATCACCGCCGCCGTGTTGTAATAAACTCCAGCCATTTCCCGCTCATATACCGGTACGACGATCACCATCTGGTGCTTCTTGGCAAGCTCCTGCATCAGGCGGATCGTCGGACCATGGGGGACTTCCTCGGTCAAACCATACCAGCGAATATCCTGACTTGGGCAAAAATACGGTCCATAAAACAATTCTTGCATACATAAGATCCGTGCCCCCCGCGCCGCCGCCGCCTCGATGTGTTGCAGGTGGCGTGCGATCATTTCTTCCTTGATTTGTGCCGGTGACAGCGATTCGGCCCCCGCCGTTTGCGCGGCTTGAATGAGGGC
Source organism: Acidithiobacillus ferrianus (assembly GCF_010378095.1). Lineage (GTDB taxonomy): Bacteria > Pseudomonadota > Gammaproteobacteria > Acidithiobacillales > Acidithiobacillaceae > Acidithiobacillus > Acidithiobacillus ferrianus. Next base: position 71,972 of record NZ_WNJL01000003.1, read on the forward strand.
GGTAGGAACGATTTGACCCATGGCTGACCTTCCTGAGAGGCGAAGACGATATCCTGGTTTAAAAATTGCCCATAGCTTTCTAAAATAATCATGCAATGCGCATGCCAAGGCTGAAAAACTCACAGAGCGATCAATAAATCGTGCCTATGATTCTGTTTTAAATGCTTTAATGTTACATGTGGCCTTGCCGGGTCCGCCTCCGGCAAAAAGCCATAGGCATAACGTGAATATTTTTTTCATCAACGGGGCGCCGTGTTTGCACCAACGAAAAGCGGGCCCGCCCCGCATTGCACCAACATGGTGCGGAACATTATAATAAACGATGCACACTTGTCCGACGTGCGCATTGAATAAACGCTGGCATCCCCTCTATTGAGGCATAAATTTTGCTTAATATCATCAACATCCTTAGCAGCCCCACTACATCAATGGATAGATCATGGACGAACTGACGAACACCGCGCCGCTCGTTGATCCGGCCTGCTGGTTACCCTTCACGGCAAATCGCGCCTTCCTGCAACAGCCCAGGCTCCTGAACCGGGCTCAGGGCATGCATTACTGGACTCCTGACGGACGTCCCGTGCTAGACGGCACCGCCGGCCTCTGGTGCGTCAATGCCGGACACTGCCGCCCGGAAATCAGCGCGACCATTGCCCGACAAGCCGCGGAAATGGATTTCGCACCCACTTTCGAGATGGGGCATCCCCTGGTGTTCTCTTTAGCGAAACGCCTGATCCAATGGATGCCGCCCACGCTGAGTCATGTGTTCTTCACCAACTCCGGCTCGGAATCCGCGGATACGGCCTTAAAAATTGCGCGCGCCTGCCACTTCAACCGGGGCGAACCAAAGCGCACACTCTTCATTGGCCGCGAGAAGGCTTATCACGGCGTCGGTTTCGGCGGGCTCAGTGTCGGTGGCCTGCCGCGCAACAAGGAAGCCTTTTTGAGGAAGCCCTCCATAGCCTGCGCGGTCTCCCCCATGTCATCGACATCCGCAACATCGGCATGATGGGCGCTATCGAGATGGCAAGCCGTCCCGACGCTGCCGGGGCGCGCGGGAGGGCCGCCTTGCACAGCGCCTTCGAAAAAGGTCTGCTGATTCGCACAACAGGGGACACCATCGCCTTGTCTCCCCCTCTGATTATCCAGGCCGATGAAATCGATGAAATCGTCGACACGCTCCGCAACGTGCTGCGGCTGCTGAAATGAAGGCTACGCCACCCCAGAATCATTGGATGCAGAGCAATACCCCTTCCCTCGGAAAGGGGCGTGCCGATGCGTCACTTCTCCCGCTATCCGACAAGGCAAATATTCTTATCCCCTGGATGTATACTCATGAGCAATAGCGACGATATAGGCCAGCGCCTCCTGCTGGTCCGCAAAATTTATGGCTTGACCCAGCGTGAGTTGGCCCGGCGCGCGGGGGTCACCAACGGCGCCATATCCCTGATCGAACAAAACCGGGTCAGCCCTTCTATCAGTTCTCTTAAAAAGATTCTGGATGGTATCCCCATGTCCATCGCCGAGTTCTTTACCTTGGACTTGGTACCTTCCGATGAAGTTTTTTTCCGTGATGATGAACTGCCCGACATCGCCATGGATCCCAAAATCATCATGAAGCTTTTAGGGCGCCGATCCAAAGGCAGAGCCATCCAGATCATGCACGAATATTATGAACCGGGCGCAGACACCGGTGAAGCCATGCTGCGCCATAACGGTGAAGAAGGTGGCATCGTCGTCCGGGGCACGATCCAACTGACCATTGGGGATAAGGTACAAAGCCTTGCTCCCGGTGATGGATACTACTTCGACAGCCAGCTCCCACATCGTTTTGTCAATACGGGCGATGAGATATGCGAAATAGTCAGCGCGAACGCACCCCCCAGCTTTTGAATATCGTTACGCTCAAACACCCCTAAAACACCATTTTCACCGTACCAAAAAACGCGCGCGGCATCATCGGCTCCGCTACGAGATAGTTGCCGGGCTGATTATTCATATAGGGGAACTGCTTTTCCAGCACCGAGGCTTCGGAATTCAAGAGATTCACCCCGCTCAGGCTGAGCGTCACGTTTTTTATTCCGTAACGGTATATCTGAAAGGTATGCGCAAGATTGAAGTTCATCGTCGCGTAGGCGGGCATGCTGAAAGCGGTCGGCGCACCCGTACTGGCCTCGATATATTGCGGACCGACCAGATTGCCGTACAATCGGGCGCGTGTGCCCATGTAATGCCCTTCTATCCCCATACCCGCCAGGTAGGTCGGGGTATTGGCCCGCGGTTCGCCGACGCTGGTGGCAACGCCATAGGCGCTTGCCGAGTTTGCGGTGTAATGCGCCTCCTGCACTGAATAATTTCCATAAAGCGATACAAAATTATCCAGCGCGTAAGCCGTCGCAATATTAATACCCTGATACGCGGAAGAACCAATGTTGTATTCGTAAGTCAGCCCGGTCGTCGCATCGTAGTAGGAACTGAAGGTATTCCCAAAATCTGCACGATAAAACGAGATGCTCGCGTCAATATCGCCCCGCTTGTAAGCCGCCCCAATCTGATAGGTATTGACCCACTCTGGTTTTATTGTCACCGGCGTCGAAGGTGACGTCGATGTGGCGTTGCTGTCAGCCGCATAGAACGCGGTGATGTTCGGATACTTGTACCCGACGGCGTAGTTGGCATACAGGGTTACCGCCCTCATCGGCTTATATTGGATGCCCACGTAGGGACTCACCTCACTGTAGGAGCGGCCACTGCTCGCACCCACGGTGTAGTAGTACCCCGGCACGTCATTGATATGCGTGCTTACCGTCTCGTATTTCAAACCGGGGGTGATGGCCAAGGAACGGGTCGGCTTGATTTTGGCTTGCGCATAGAGTTTGCCATAGAGACGCCAGGCGTGCTCGTCCCAGAGGTCATTGTAGCCAGCCACTTCGGGGACATTTGGACTTCCGTACACATAATTCCGCGAGTGGTACAAAGAAACCGCGCCCAGTCCTCCGGCCTTCAAGTCCACATAGCGGTTGAGCCATTCGACAGAAGGGTTGAAGCCGAACGTACTTGTGGTGTAACTATAACTATGGTAGTTATCGCCGTTGATGGTTTGCGCCTGACATGCTGCGGAAGGATTACCCGAAAAGTCGTTGCCCGAATATTGGCAGACGGTTTGCGCCGGATTCAGATAAAAGGTGACAAAGCTGTTGTAAGGCGTATTAACGGCAGGGTTCACATATTCCAATCGTTGCGAGTTGGTATATGCGTAAAATCCCTTGAAGCCAAACACGGCATGGGAAGATATGAGCGTTTTATTTTGCAGAATGGTCATCATGTGCTCCGCTGTGCTATTTGCATAGGTAAAAGACCGCGGCCACTGGTAATAGGGTCCATATTGCTGCAACAGCGCAATCGGCATCCGCGCGGCGGTGGCGCCCTGATTTTTATTCAGCAAAAATATGACAGACCATTTCGACGTCGGAGAAATTTGCGGTAAATCATAGGCCGCGTAATAGGAATACTCCCGGTCCGGACTGTGATTCAGGTAGCCCGCGGTTTGGCGCGAGGAGAATCTCAGCAAGAGGTTGCCATAACCAGGCGTTGCGCCCGTATTGATCTCCGTTCCATAGCTGCGCGTATCAAAAGAACCATAACCGGCAAACACGGACGCGTACGGTTTCGCCGAGGGAATCTTCGGCAGGTAATCAATGTTTCCGCCAATAGCCCCAATGGCGTTGATATCCGGAGCCGGGGTACCGTAAGTCACCCGGATACCCGAGGTTTCACCCAATGTGACGGGGATGAGATTCGTCAGATCCGCATAGTTGTTATTTCCTCCGGACAAACCGCCATTGAACAGATCCGCAATCGGCAGATTATCAAAGGTGTATCCTACTTGCGTCTGCGAAAAACCGCGCACGGAAATATGCGTCTTCACACCTATCGGGTTCGTACTGGTCGCATTGACGCCAGGCACGAAACTCAGAATGGTGGAGGCATTTTGCGTAGACTCCTGGCCTTCCAGGAATTTTTTGGGGATCAGCGCCGTTTCAGCACCATATACGGGCCTGACGTGGGTAAGCGCCGACTTTTCCACCGTGCGCAGCAAAGCTTTGGACACCGATTTTATCTTGTACACTTTTTTAGCCGGTGGCGGTGTAGTGGTGGCCGCACTCGCGTACGTTGGCAGCGGCACGCTGCCCAACAACCCTGTTGCGACCAGCAAGCTCTGCCTCAGAAAGTGTTTATGGACTTTGTGCATTACATGCTCCTAATACTTATGCAAGATGTCAACAAGCAGCATACGTGCCAGAATGACGCAACCATGTTCTTGCCCAGGCCGCGAATTCCTTCACAGCAATTGCACCGTTGTAGTGCGAGATGGCATTTCCCGCCCCAAAAAAGGGCATTCCGATCGTTCTACTGACGACGGCTTTCCAAACTCGGCCTATGGCGCATGCCGTTATAGTGGTCATATACAACGCGTGATTAAAGTGTTATTTTCTTGTGCGCGCGTTACATAAAACACAACGGTCAAGACCCGATCATGAAGCATCTGCGCCTGTTTACTTATATCGATACGATCGTGCGGGAGGGCTCGGTTCGCCGTGCGGCCGAAAAACTGCACATCACCGCGTCGGCTCTGGATCGTCGCGTTCAGGACCTGGAAGAGGAACTCGGCACCAGCATTTTTGAACGGCATCCGCGCGGGATGCGTCTCTCCGCCGCAGGAGAAGTGTTCCTGGGCTATGTGCGTCGGCACCTTTCCGACATGCAGCGCTTGCGATCGGAAATAGATAGCCTCAACGGATTACGCCGCGGGCATGTCGCCCTCGCGGTCAGTCCCGCTCTGGCCACCGATTTCATCCCAAGGGTGATCAACCTATTCAGAGCGCGGTATCCGGGGGTGTCCTTCTCCGTGACCGTGGCGAAGCACGGTGATGCGATTCGTGCGCTACTGGCGTTTGAAGCAGATTTGGTGGTTATCGTGGCGCCACCCAGACATCCGGACGTCATCGATCTCGCCGTATCCGAACAGCCTCTGATGGCGACCATGGCCCATGCACACCCCCTCGCCAATCAGGGCGCGCTCCGCTTGAGTGACTGCATCCAGTATCCGTTGGTATTACCCGCGCCAGGGCTTACCTCGCGCGAGATGCTGGAGTCCGCACTACATGGTCGACGCTCGGAAACGCACATCGCCGCCGAGACCAACTCCTATGAGGTGATGCGCGGCCTGCTACCCGGAACCCAAAATATCGGCTTTGTCATCGCCACGGGAAGACCCCAAGACCATCCCAACGAACATATCGTTTACCGGCCGATTTCCGCCGTGGACATACGCCCCGTACCGCTGGTGTGCGCCCAACTCAAAAACCGCGGGATTTCGGTCTCTGCCGCCCGTTTTTCCAATTGCATCGCGGAAGAGCTCAACCATATGGATCTCACGGAGGAATAGCGGGCACACCTCATGGCACCGCCACGCCCCCGTCACTACGGGGATCGGCCGCGCCCGCGAACTCCCCTGCGGAATCACGCGCCACCATGCCCGCGTGACCCATGAAATCACTGTAACGCGGCACCCACGACACCTGATGCCCCCATCGGCCCAGATCCTGAAAGACCGTTTCCGGATATCGCCGCTCCACACGCAGACCCGCCGAGGCTTCTCCCCAGGTCCGCCCGTACAGCCAGCGCGGGCTGGATACCGATTCGGCGAGGGAAAGTCCGTAATACTTGGCGCGCATGAGCAGTGCCGCCTGAGTTTGGGGCTGGCCATCCCCTCCCATACTGCCGTAAGCGAGTTGCACTCGCTCCTGCTCGGCATAGAGCGCGGGGTTCAGGGTATGAAAGGGACGCTTTCCGGGCTCCAGCACATTGATGTGTCCCGGCGCCAGAGAAAAAGCGCAACCGCGGTTGTTCCACAGCACCCCGGTATCCCCTGCCACCACGCCGGTGCCAAACTCATGGTAGAGGCTCTGAATCACACTCACCATACGCCCCCGCCCGTCCACCACGCCAAACCAGACGGTATCCCCTTTGGCAAGACCCATCGGTGGCGGCGGAGCCGCCGTGCGGAAATTCATCCCTTTGATACAGTCATCCAGAAAAGCGGGGGTCAGCAGAGGGGCAACGTCCACATCGCCAAAGTCGGGATCGGCCACCAGCCGGTCCCGGTATTTAAAGGCCAGTTTGGTGATTTCCACCGTGTGGTGAATCAACTCGGCACCCAGATGATCCCCACTGCCCAGTCCACGACGATGGAGCAGGGCGAGGATCATCAGCGAGGCCACCCCTTGCGTGGGCGGTGGCAGGTTGATGACCTCTCCCACACCGAAGCTGGTCCGCAACGGTTCCACCCAACGGGGCCGGAAAGTCTGCAGATCGGCTTCCGTCAGCAAACTGCCGGCCGCTTTGAGCCCCTTCGCCATTTGCCGGGCCAGCGGGCCGTGATAGAAAGCCTCCGCGCCGTTCTCCGCCAAGTGTCCCAAGGTTTGCGCCAGCGCCCGCTGAGTCCATAATCGCCCCACTGGCGGAACTTCTCCCCCCGGCAGGTATTGCGCCGCGAAGCCCGGCTGGAGACGAAGCACCTCACCGAATCTGGCGAGGGTACGGCTCTGGTTAGGACTGAGCGGAAAACCGGCGGCGGCATGGCAATACGCGCTGTTCAGCAAGTCGGACCAGGACTTGCGGCCTTGCCAGTTATTCCGTGAGAAGTTGAACGCCGCCCCCCATCCTCCCACTGCGCCCGACACCGTCAAGGCGGACAAGCCGCCACGAAACGGAATCTCACGCAGCCCCCGCTCACGAAACAGTGCCGCTGAATAATGTCGTCCTGCCGGACCGGCAGCGGCCAGTCCACGTACGTTACGTGCATCACCATCCGATATCAGCCAGAACGCGTCACCGCCCAACCCGTTCATGTGGGGGTAGACCACGGAGAGGACCGATGCCACCGCAATGCCCGCTTCTATGGCATTACCGCCGCTACGCAAAACAGCGGCTCCGGCCTCGGCGGCCAGGGCGTGAGGGGCACTCACGGCGCCGCCCTTCGAACTGGCCACCAGAGAGATTTGAGTCACGTCCACCGAGAGCCTCCTGATAAAAACCCGTTCATGGCTTCCGCCTCAGCCTACGGCGCGCCGACCGCCATTCCCGGCCGGTATTCAGCCGGGGATAACGCAAAAAATGATTCCACGGCAAGCGGACATGCGCCGTCGCCGGCAAGTGGTCCAACTGCCGATCCAACCTTGCATCGGCCGCCTCCACAGACACGGCGTGGAGTGACTGCGCCCAACGCCGCGACACCATCACCGGATGCCCGCCGCCATCCCAACGATCTATCGGGCTGGCCGCCAGAATATCCCGGGCATGAACGATACGTCGCAATCGCCTGAGCCAGGGCACTGGCGGTAAAATCGTATCTACCGGTACGACCAGCGCGGCCCCGGATAGATTATGCAGGCCAACCTGCAGCGTCGAAAAGGGTCCATGCCTTCTCTTGAAATTGTGTCGCCTGACCACACGCTGGTGCAGGCAATTCAAAACCCGCCTGGGTCGATACCCCGTCAGCAGATACACCGGCGCAAAACCCGCCCGCCGCAAGCATTCCACCTGTCGATCGATCCAGCTCCGGCCCTCCCCGGGCAAACGCCGGCACGCTTTGTGCCCTCGCCCGGAGCGCCGGGACCGGCCGCCTGCCAGAAGGAGGGCCGCATCCATGCCGTCGCTCAAGTCCCTTTTGGCATCAGGCTCACATGCGCCGCGACGACCCGCCAGCCTTCCGTGGTACGGAGCCAGGTCTGGCTCTGCCGACCATGCACCTGGTCCCGCCGGAACTCCGTGTTGGCGGTCGCGAAACTTCGTCCATAAGTGGTGATGGTCGTGTTGACCAACTCCCGATTCAATGCCGGGACCGGACGGGATGCCCGAAACTCGGCAATGGCTGCATAACCGTAGAGATTCTCCGCCACGCCGTAACGCAAGGTGTATGCGCTCTTCCAAAACAACTCGTCCAATACACGAACATCGTTTTCAACCAATGCTTTTTCATAGCGGAAAAAAGCGGCCCGCACTTCTTTCAGGACTTCTGGCGCATTGATTTCGACGTCTTCCATAAGGACTTTCCTCTTAGATAGGGGGGATTGGACTGGTAAATCCTTGTAGCTCAAGCTGTCTGGCCACTTTGAGCGCATGCGCCTCCTGCCAGGGCGCGGCAATGATCTGGACCCCGATGGGCATCGCTCCCGCACTGATCACGGGCACCACCACCACCGGGAGACCGATAAAGGAAAACGGTTGGGTGTATAGCCCCAAATGGGGACGCACCATCATCTGCTCGCCGTCCAGCGCCATGTACCGCTGGCCGATGACGGGCGCCGACATGGGTGTGGCTGGTGCCAGCAGCAGGTCGTAGCGGGCGAAAATCTTTAATACCTCCGCCCTGTACCAATGGCGAAAACGCTGGGCCTGGATATTCCAGGAAGCGGGCAACAGCATACCGGCCAGCATACGATCCCTGACATCGGGATCGTAGTCGGCCGCACGATGGCGCAGACGGTCCAGGTGCAGATTGCTGCTTTCCGCATTCGTCATGAGATAGGCGGCGGCACGCGCCTGCGCGGTTCCGGGAATGTCCACGTGATCCGTCACGTTCAGCGCCGCCGCCACCCGCGCCAGCGCCTGCGCCGCCGCCGGTGTCATCTGCTGCGCGAAATAGCCGCCGGCAATGGCGATGTTCAAACCAGCGATATCGTCCGCCAGCTGTCCACTGACCGGTTCGCTGGGCCTATCCGTGCAAACGGGGTCCGCGGCATCCGCCCCCTGCATGGCATCATAAGCCAGCGCGATGTCCGTCACATCGCGTGCCAGAGGGCCGATATGATCGAGGCTGGGGCAGAAGGGAAAGGTCCCGGCCCGGGACAGGCGGCCATAGGTCGGCTTCAGTCCAAAAATACCGCAAAGGGAGGATGGCACCCGAATAGAACCATTGGTATCTGAACCCAGGGCGATAGGCACCATACCGCCAGCCACGGCCGCGCCGCTGCCGCCACTGGAACCACCGGTCATCCGCGAGAGGTCGTGAGGATTGCGGGATGCGCCATAGTGAATATTCTCACCCGTAAAATCATAGGCGTATTCCCCCATATTCAGAGCGCCCACCAGGATGGCGCCCGCCGCCGTCAGGCGCCGGACGGCGGTGGCATCGGCTGCGGCGGGCGCATCCCCCCGATTGATCTTGGACCCCGCGAGGGTAATCTCGCCTTGGAGATCAAAGAGATTCTTGACGGCAAAGGGCACGCCGGCCAGAGGTCCGGGGTCCTCGCCACAGGCCACCTTCCGGTCGACCGCCTCGGCCTCCCGCAAGGCGCGCGCCGCCGTGATGCGTGTGAAGGCGTTGATCTCGCCATCATTGGCCTGAATATGATGGAGCGTGTCCTGCAACACCTCCGCTGCGCGCCACTCACCGCGACGGACTCGCTGCGCGATTTCCGCCGCCCGCGGAAATACGTCGCCCCCGGTTTTCATGGGCGGAATACCGGGGCCAATGCTTCCGTCATCTCCAGCGGATGCGCCTCCAACACCTTGGCCATCCCTGCGCTCAGCATGAAATAACGCTTCACGTCGGCGCGCCATTCTTCGCGGATATCAAGCCCCAAAACATCGAAGAGATAGTCCATATAGGTATCCACGGATGTGTCAGCATCCGTTTTGGATGAATTCATCCCGTTTCTCCTTCTGTGAGCGACCCGCTTTTTGTGGCCGTAACTGCAGTAACTCCGCCAACACGCTGATGGCGATCTCCGGCGGTTTTTTACCCAATCCGGGTAAACCCATGGGCATATGCAAATGGTCCGGAATATCGTATCCGGCGCGGGACAGGGCATGACCAAAACGCGCCGCCTTGGACCGGCTGGCAATCACCCCCAGATAAGCCAGCGGTTTCTCGATGAAATGCTCCAGCAACGCATAGTCCATGGCGTGGCTGTGGGTCACGATCAGTACCATGGCATCGGTTGCCGGAGTCCGCAAATCGGCCCAGGTCCATGCGTCCACCAGGACGGCCTCCGGCGGGAAGGCGGCGGGATCGGCCCACTCGGGGCGCCGATCGAATACGGACAACTCAAAATCCAGCGCGCGGGCCATCGCCGCGATCGCCCGCCCCACATGACCGGCACCGAAGATCCACAAAGCCGGACGGTGAGGCGTGGGGAGCGCAAAGCAGCACCCATCAGCATCCCACTCGGGCGCGGCGGCGCGCAAAAGAGCGGCCAGGGCTTCGGGAGCGCCGATTTGTCGTCCCCGGCTGGTGATCCCGGCCGCCAACCGCAATCGGCCCGCCGCATCCCGCTGATAAGCCCGGGAGGCACCGGCCCGATACAATTCCGAAAAAAACCGGGGAACCTCCAGCACACTGATTTCCACCTGTCCACCGCAGCACTGATCATCCGCCGTGCCCAGCGTAAAACTCAGGGATACCGAGGACGCATCGGATCGTGGCACGCGCAGGGCCTGACAGATCCGATATTCCATGTGTCCGCCACCCACCGTGCCCAACAGGGAGCCATCTTCCAACAGACACATGCCAGCACCGACCGCCGTGGGCGCGGACCCCCGCACGCGGGTCACGATGGCTTCCCGTACTGGACGCCCTGGCCGCTGGCGGTTGGCGAGGGCCTTCATGACGCGTAGCCGATCACGGCTACCGGCCCGCCCCCTTGAGGGCCCTGATGCTCCGCACGCGTCGAGACATAGACCCCGGTCTCACCGGTGATTCCGGCCAGCAGGGCCGAAACTACGCAGCGGGAGTAACGCATATCGGAAATATCCGCGTCTGTCCACATGGTATGGCGGCGATGGCGAATGCTGCCTCGCGGATCGGCATCGGATTTGGCGAAGACCGCCAGCACCCTCTCCGCGTCGGCGGGCATCAACTGCCCATGGATGGGCTGCAGTCCCAACTGATTCAGTACAACATGGATCGCCGGAACATCGATGATGTCTCGCATCACCCCGTGGGCAATAACCAGATCACCCTCCCAATGGCAGGAATTGGCGAATAGCACGATTTCGGAACGCCGCAATAAGGGCTTGGCGGAAACGCTGGCCCGGCTGGAGTATAGAGACCAGTCCTGATTGATCGCGGCATCGGACAATCGAGATTCGGCCACCTCCCCCAATGCGAGCGCCACGCCCAAGGCGGATGCACCGCGCGACCAGGCCATGTCACAGCGCAGTTGCCCGGCGTCCGCATCACCGGCTATCGCAGGCGCCGGTATCGCCCCTTTGACCTGCACCAGATGCACATCTTCGGACGCTATGCGCAACGCGTGCATGAGCCCGGTAACCGCGCGTGCCGTTTCCCGCACCATCGCCATCCGTCCTACTTCCTGCGCATGGAAGGATCGGGTATGGCCGGTGGCGACGGCCAGTCTTTTCACCGGGTATGGCTGCTCCACCGCCCGACCCGATACCGTGAAAACCAGTATGTGCGGAGCCGTAACCCCCTCACTGCCACCGGAGAGGGACAAGACGATGCGATCTTCCACCACCTCCGGACGGCAATCCAGATATGCGGCCAGCATCTGGCTCAACGCCATGGTCGCCAGAACCCGGGTGAAATCGTTCCCCCCCCCGTTGCCCTCGGTTTTCCCGATAATCGCGACAATATCCATGGGATTTACCGTTCCCTCGGCAATCGCCCGCGACAAACCGGAGACATCGGCGGGGTCCGTAGTAAAAAACCGGTGGAGCGTGGTGCGCATGGCGTTCACTCCGCGGGATTAAAAAGGGACCCGGAGCACCCGGCCGGTGCGGCGGCGAATGTCGATCTTGTACACGTCACCGTCATCCATTTCATCGGCCGACCGGGCATTGGCCAGGGCGGTTACCACCTCATCGGAATTCATGGTCATGACGGTCACCGGATCGCCGATAGACATCGGGAAATCATGCCAGGTGCCGGCATGGATCATCACTCCCTGGCCCGCCGGAATGCGAAAAGCGCGCACCTCTTCCAGACGGGGAAGATTTTCTCCGCTGTCCTGGTTCGGCTTACCCAGCACCATGGCAAAAGGCACACTACCCAGACCGACAAAAATCTGCGTCATATGGAGGTGCCGCTCCAGCCAAATCACCTCGGGACTGCGGTGCGATATTCGCGCCGTGCGTACCACCGCGCGACCGGTATAGACAAAGTCGAGATTTTGTCCTTCCTCGACACTCCCCTGGTAAAAGGGAATCGAAAGTCCCGGTCGATGCACCGCCTCACCGATCATCACTCCATATTCCGCGAGGTTCTCCGGGGTGGCCTCCCATAAAGGCACTTCCACATAAACCGTATCCGACTGATTCGCATAGGCCTTCATACTCCATCCTCCTTCTTTCGCGCAGCGCGCGGGTCAATGGCCTCCAACACCAGCCGGGAGGCTATCTCCAAACGATAGGCCGCCGTCGAGCGGATATCCTTGACCGGTGCGATATCCTGCCTCACCCCCCGCCGAACGGGTGCCTCCGCAATGTCGCGGACAGCGCGTCCCGCCAGATATTGGCTCACGGACGGCAAGGCGCACGGGACCGCCGCCACGCTCGCCATGCCGAAGCGCGCGCACTGAATCATCCCCTCGCGCTCTGCCTCGATGAGCGCCGCGATACTCACTTTCGCGATCGCCTGCGCCGCCCGTGTCCCGACCTTCCGAAAATAGCCGCGGCTGCGTGGGGGGGGATAAGGGATCCAAACAGCGCCGAGCAGTTCTCCGGCCTGCAAGGCCGTCTTGCGGTAGCCTTGATGAAAATCCGCATAAGGCAACCATCGCGTGCCGTGATGGTGCACGATTTCCAGACGCGCCCCATACGCCAGCAACACCGGCGCGTTGTCCGCGGCCGGGGAGGCGTTGCAGAGGTTGCCACCCAGCGTGGCCCGGTTTTGGATGGGCGGCGCCCCGGTCACCGCCGCCGAAGCGGCCAGCATCGGCCAGTGGGCGGCCACTTCCGCATGCCGGCGAATCGCTTCCAGGGAAGTGGCGGCGCCAATCCGGAGACCCTCTTCCGTAATCTGCAGCCCCTGCAGCTCCCACAGTCCGCTGATATCCAGCCAGGCGTCCGGGCGCCGCTCCGGGGCGAGATGACGTTCCACCATAAGATCGGTCCCGCCTGAAATCACCCGATATCGGCCGGGGGCTGCCGCCAATATCTCCAGGGCTTCCGGCAAATGCCGGGGCCTCGTCCACTCAGACATCAGCAGGCCCTCCGGCAGCCTGGGCAATGGCCGCATAAATGCGGCCATACCCGGTACAACGACAGAGATTACCGCTCAGGCCCCAGCGAATCTCCTCCAGGGTCGGGTGGGCATGTTCCGCCAACAGGGCGGTCGCCGCGAGCATCATACCCGGCGTACAAATCCCGCACTGGGTAGCGCCGCACCGAACAAAGGCCCGTGCCAGGGCACTATCTTCGGGAAGACCCTCCACCGTGGTAATTTCCGCCCGCTCCATTTGCCCGAGAGGCACCAGACAACTGTTCACCAGCTTGCCATTCACCAGTACCGCGCAGGCGCCGCATTCTCCTTCGCCACACCCTTCCTTCGTCCCCTTGAGATGGCAGTCATTACGCAATACATCCAGTAAACGGGCTGTCGGCGCTGAGTGGCTCTGAAATACCTTACCGTTGATACGCATCGTTGTCGGCATGGTCAATACTCCCGGCGCACAGTCGGTATCTCTTGCGCGGGTGGTTTGGCCGCGCAGCGTTCCAGCAGATATTCAGGCAGGACCGGAATCTGGCAGATATCGATATCCAATGCTTGTTGAATGGCATTGACGACAGCCGGGGCGGGGCCATCCATGGGCAATTCGCCCACGCCCTTCGCCCCTTTGGGGCCCGCCCCTAGTCCGCCTTCCAGCAACACCACATGGATATCTCCCAAATCCGCGCTGGTCGGAATGATGTAGTTGGTCAGGCGATCGTTGGCCATCACCCCGCGTGCATTCCAGAGCACCGCCTCATAGAGCGCGAAACCCAGGCCCTGAGCCACGCCGCCTTCAATCTGACCCCGCACGATCACCGGATGCACCGCCTTGCCGATTTCCTGGACCGCGGTGAAATCGAGCACGCGCGTTTCCAGAGTCAACACATCCACTTCCACTTCGGCAATGTAAGTCGCCCAGGCATAACTTGCGTAAGCCCGTCCCCAAAAAGTCTGCTCATCCCAGAGCATACCCGCTGGAGGGTGGTAGTGCGCGGTCACCAGTGCATCACCCTTGGCGGCGTGAAGACGACCACAGGCCGCCGCAAAGTCCTGTGCATCATAGGACGCGGGTAAATCCGCCGCTTCCCGCAGCCGCCGCAACAACCGCTCCGCGGCCTTCTGGATGAGGTCACCGACCACCATGCAGGTACGGGAAGCTACCGTCGGCCCGGAATTGGGCACTCTGGAGGTATCCGTCTGCGCCAAATACACGCTGTCCATGGGCAGGCCCAGCGCTTCGGCAGCGATTTGCACCAGCGTGGTCGCCGCGCCCTGCCCCATTTCCGTGTTGGAGCAAAGAATCTCGACATGGCCATGGGCAAGGACCTGGAGGGAAACCCGGGAGGCCAAATGCAGTTCGCCATTACCGGTGAACCCGGCACCATGCGCGAAAGTCGCCAGCCCGATTCCCTTACGGGTCGGGTGTCCGGCGGCGTTCCAGGCCTTGTACTCCGCCAGCCGCTGGTGATAATGCGTTCGCTCCAGCGCCACATCGAGCGTTGCATGCGCGAAGCAATCGGCCCCCACCACCTCTCCGGTCGCGTGCACATCACTGCTCCGCAGCAGATTCTTTCTGCGTAGCTCGGCGGGGTCCATGCCCAGTTTTTTCGCCAAACGATCCATGGCGACTTCCATGGCAAAAATGCTTTGCGGTGCACCAAATCCGCGAAAGGCCCCAAAAGGGGGGTGGTTGGTCGCGACCGCACGCCCCCTGACCCGGATATTGGGGCACTTATAGGGCCCAGGGGCATGGATGACCCCCCGTGAGAGCACCACCGGACTCAACGTGCGATAAGCGCCACCATCGATGGCGAAATCCATGTCGATAAACTGTAGTGTTCCGGCCTTGTTGGCCCCCAAACGGATCAGGGTGCGGGAAGGGTGGCGCTTCGGGGTCACCCGCAAATCCTCGCCCCGTGTATAGATAAGTTTTACCGGACGACCGCCCGCCTTGAGCGCCAGCAGGGCGGCATGGCAGGCAATCATCGAAGGATAATCCTCTTTGCCGCCAAAGGCCCCACCCGTGGTACTTTGCACTACCCGCAGGCGATTCTTATCCATCCCCAGGCACTGCACCAAGGCATCCAGCACGTAATAGGGGCATTGCAGGGAACCTTCTACCAGAATATCACCATTCGCCTGCACACGCGCCAACATGCCTTGCGGCTCAATATAGAGCTGTTCCTGAGCAGGCGTGCGCAGACACGCCTCGATGACCACTTCGGCGCGACGTTCGCCCTCCGCAAGATCACCGCGGTTCAACAGATAATCCGCGTACAGATTTCCGGGAATCATCTCCCGCTCGGCTTGCAGGGCCTCGTCTATGTCAAAGATCGGGTCCGGATTCAGCTGTTCCACCAAGGAAACCCGCTTCAGCGCCATCCCGAGCACTTCGCGGTCCGCGTGGGCCAGCAACACCACAGCTTCCCCGGCGTGACGGAACGTACGCTCCACCAGGACGATCTGATCATTTTCCAGGAGTTTTACCGCGTTGACCCCCGGGATATCTTTCGCGGTGACGATGACAAAATCCGACCAGTCCATGGCGGGATCGAAGATCACTTCCTGCAGGATTCCACCGGCCATTGCGGTGCGTACCGTGGCCCCGAAAAGCCCTCCCGCGCAGGGCAGATCATCCACATAGAGCGCCGATCCCGTTATTTTGGCAAAGCCATCGACGCGGGCTGGACTATCCGCGCGCTGATCACGTTGCGCAGGCGCGCCGGTCAAAGACATGGCGACACCCCTGGTTCCCGAAGCGGAACTTCGCCACCGGATGTCTGGATGATGCGAGCGCTCACGCCGGGGCCCGCAAAAGGTGGGCGATGACGGCCTTGGTGACGATCACCGCATTCCGCTCGGCGAGCGCGCCAGCGTACAAGTCGCCCGTTTTCCAGATTTCCTCTTCGGTCTTCCCGGGGGGCGGGAGATCCACATCGGAGATCCCCCGTATGGACAGATAATGATCCGCCAGACCGAATCGAGAGAGTGCGGCCACGTCCCCGAGGTCCTCCATGGCCGTATTGGTATATTGCGCCTCGCCATGGGTATAGAGGCGCACGATCCGTTCGGCAATGGTCTGCTCCTCTTTACCGATCCAGAAATCATCGCCGGTGATCGTGGCACCCACCATCACCTTCGGCGACGTGGAGACACCGAAGAGTTTATCCAGCTTTCTGGCTTCCGGTGAGTCTTCCAGTTGTACGTTGGCCGAGGCCTTGACCGCCATGCTCAAGAGGGCCGGATTGATTTTATAGGCCAGGTTCTCGTAGAGATTACGGGTGTACGCCCCGCAATGGCCCGGAGCCGCATAGTCCGCACAGCCCGGAGGCAACCACGCCAATTGCTTCCGGTCATTCAAATAGTGATGCCCGAAAGCCCAGGATATTACCCAGCTATTGATGTATACGCTGCCCAATGCAGAGGATTCGGCCTGCACACCGCCCGCAATCCCGCTCCGGATGAAAATGGTTTTCCGCACGTCCAGAGCAACATCCTTCACCAAACTCGCAACGGTTACCGCGGCATTGATTTCTCCTTCCCCGGTTTCGGTGACACAGACGCCCTGACTGTCGCAAATCAGGGGCGTCATGAGGCCAGGCACATGCGCCACCCGATGATCGAACGACTTTTGCTCCGTCCACGCGTGCCACTCGGGGGGAAATGCCGTCAATATGATGACTTTTGGACGCATCTTTGGGGCCACCGGGAGAACGTGCGCGTGCGCCAGCGGCGCGATGAACGAAAGTCCCACGGCAGCGCATAACGCCATATTTCCCCGCACCATATGTTTCTTCACGAGCATTCTCCCTGGTTTTTTCATAGTCCGTTCTGTGGTGAAGCGCCGTACTCGTCCAACTCCTTGAGCAGGGACTGTTTTCGCTGATCACTGCAAAACGCGGCCGTAACGGCGTTACGCTCCAGAATCAGCGCGTCTCTCGCGGTCAAATTCAGACAGGAAAGGGTATCGATCATGTTTTCATTCAGATATCCGCCAAAGTACGCCGGATCATCCGAATTGATGGTCACCCACAGACCGGCTTTCAATAACCGGGCCAGATTGTGTGTGGATAATTGGTCAAATACCTTGAGGGCGACATTGGAGAATGGACAGACCGTCAGGGGAACACGGTCATCCACCAGGCGATGCACCAGTACCGGGTCCTCCAAACAACGCACCCCATGATCTATGCGTTCTACGCCAAGCACATCCAGCGCTTGCCAAATATAGGCGGGCGGACCCTCTTCCCCGGCGTGGGCAACGCGATGCAGACCCAGGGACCCAGCCACCGCAAACACCTCCTGAAACCGCCCTGGCGGATGGCCCAACTCCGCGGAATCGAGGCCGATGCCCACGATGCCCCCCAAGCGACACGCACGCTCCAACAGCGCCACTGCGGGTTCTGGATCGCGATCCCGCTCAAAACAGAGAATCAGTGCACTGGAAATATCCCAGTCACGCTCGGCATCCCGCAATGCCGCATGGATGCCACCGATCACCGCCTCCAAAGCCACGCCATTGGCGAGGTGCGTCTGCGGGTCGAAAAACAGCTCCGCATGCCGGATCCGCTGGACTTTACAGCGCGCCAAATAGGCCTGAGTCAACTCATAAAAGTCCCGCTCTTTCCGTAATACCGAACCACCCAGATAATAGACCTGCAGAAAACTTTGCAAGTCGGCGAACTGATACGCCGCTCGCGCGGCATCTATCGTCCGATACGGAATGTGCACGCCGTTACGACGGGCGAGGGTAAGCAACATTTCCGGTTCCAGAGTGCCCTCGATGTGCAGGTGCAACTCGACCTTGGGAAGAGATTGCACAAAATCGGGGAGCGTCGCTGCCGTGTTCGTCATGCTTTCCATAAAAAGGCTCTTCCTGTGTTGTGGTCGCATGTGGCGTGTTTTTCCTACGCGGCGCGTTCGCCGCTTAACCAAGTGCCCAGCGGGCGGTGTTCCAAATCGGCCGGCGCGCCGCTCAGGCAAGCCTCAAACCAGGCCTCCACAGAATCCGCGGCCGATTTTTGCGGCAAGAGCACAAAGTCGGCCCGCTTTCCTACCGTCAACTCGCCACCAGAAGCCCCTCTGCCCATGCACTCGGCACCCGCCTTGGTAGAACGATACAAGGCCTCTTGCGGCGTAACGGGAACACCGGCATCCCGATGCACCCCCAAAAACCGTTGCATGACATGCAGCATGCTGTGACTGGGGCCCCCGCCTATGTCGCTCGCCAAGGCAAAGGGAATATGATGGGCACGCAATTGCTCCAGTGGCATGCGCCGATTACCCAACGCCTCATTACTGGTGGGGCAGTGCGCGACCCACGCGCCACGCGCCCGGACGCAGCGCCATTCCTCGTCACGCATTTCAACGCAGTGCCCCAATATCGTCCTGGGTGTCAGAAGACCCGCGCGATCATAGACTTCGGTATAATGCGCGGCGTCCGGAAACAGTTCTTTGACCCATCGCAGTTCCGTCAGAGATTCCGCGAGGTGCGTCTGGATTAGACAGGGATGCTCCGCCGCCACCCGGCCCAGCATCTTCAGCGATTTTGCGGTCAAGTTCGGTGCAAAGCGGGGGGTCAGCGCATAATGTGCCATATCCGTCCGCTGCAGGAAGGCGCGTAACGCCCCGGGATCATGCAGACTATGATCGGTCAATGTGTGCGGCGCGTGGACCGCCATGAGGACATTGCCAACCACCCAATCACCCCGCATGGACGCCAACGCAATCTGGGTAGCCTCGGCATGCGGACTGGAATAACTCATGCCCATCACCGTCCCCGCGCGCAGCAGATCGGCATAGAATCGGACCGCCGCCACGCGAGCCAGATCCGTATCCGCATAACACGCCTCTTCAGGCCAGATGTGCTCCTGCAGCCAGGTCAGGAGATCTCCGGAAAATTGTCCGCTGACACGGTGCTGTACCCAATGCAAATGCACATCCACGAAGCCCGGAACGATCACGCCGTCTAGATGTTCGATGTCTGGATTGGCACCCATCTGGCCAGCGATCACGCAAAAATCATCGAGACCCATAATGACGCCATGGTCCACCCACAGCGCTCCGTCCCGATAAAATCTCCAGGTATTCACATCTATCGGGTTGAGTATCGATGCCCTGAATATCTTTCGCATATCCGTTACCCACCGAGACGCTGGTCTCGGACTTCGCCGACGGCAACATTAGGCGAAAACAACAGCTTGTACAGTAGCGACATAACGATGGTCGTAGACACGCCAATTAATGGCGATATATCTGTACCGTGCAATAATCGCGCCCCATATCCCTCCCAAATCGGATTATTCGAGAACAACACGGTGACAATGATTCCTAACGCCAGGATCCCGGCATTCGCAGGCGTGCTATGCAGTCTGCCGGGTCCTCCACGCGCTTCCGGAACCACATCCCACAAAACATAAATGATCATTGCCCCGGTCCAGGGGGCAGCCACGACAATCAGCAAATCCAAAAAGGTTTGAAACGAATCCCAAAAAGAAGGAGCCACAAAAAGCATGTAGAGGCCCAGCAGCGTTGCCAACAGGGCGTCCAGAATCGTAAACTTCTTGCGATCCAGATCCTGGCCCACCACCACCGCCAGACTAAAAGCGGAACTGTAGGAATTCAAAAAATTAGAGGCCAACAAACCTAATATGGCGAACAGACAAAAACCCAGATAAAGTACCGGGGTGCCTAATCCGGTGGCAGTGATGGTAATGCCGGATGCGCCCACCTGAATGCCGCCACGGACGTAAAGCGTAATCGCCAGCGCAAGGATGAGTCCTCCACCCAGAAATCCTCCCAGGCTGGGCCACAACGCCATCTTGCCGAGAGGCGTGTCACGGCGCACATACCGGGAGTAATCAGAGGCAAACATCGTCCATGAGAACGCGCCGCCCATGAGGGCCAGTGAAATCCCACCCAAGGCTTGGAGCCCGTCAACATGACCGACAGCGGGAGCCAGCGAAAGCGCCTGCCCGCCATGCAGGTGCATCAGTATCGCTAGCGCAAACAGCGCCAGAAACAGTGCCCCTACCGTCTGCGCGGCCACGATGGCCTTATATCCGATAATGGGCACTACAAAATTGCCCAGAATGGCCAATGCCAATGCATAATAAATACTGCCGTTCGTGGGCACCACTCCATAATTGTCAAAAACACTGCGGAGAATGTAGACCACCAGCACCAATACCACAGCCTGCCAACCCAATTGAGACAACCAGTTACTTAGGGAAATCAATTTATTGACCGACTTTCCAAAAACGCGCGCAGACACGGCCATCGTCGGAATCCCATACACAAAGCCCGGGATACTGAGGATACCCACGGTGGCGAACAGCGCGGAAGCCAGCAGTACGACCCATAAAAACGGTGCCAAGGGAAACCACTGAGCGATGAGGACTCCGACCGGCAAACTGGAAGCGGTCATGGTCGCAGCTAGCCAAATCAGGGCGACATGGGGCGCCGAACTGGTGCGTTCCACTTCTGTCGTGGCACTGATCGAATGCCGGTCACCCATCATCTTTCTCCCTTAGAGCTATCACCCTGAAACACACCATGAATGACCCGTACCACACTAATTTGATCCCGCGCTCACTTCGACATCAATTTGAAAAACCGTATTTTGTTTGGGCATCTTTTTCAGAAAGGGCGGGAAGCCCCCCGCTTTAACCGCGGCAAGCGCCGCACGATTTACCGCGCCCAGGGGACTCGCTTTGATGATTTTCTCCCAGAGCAATCGACCCGAAGGAGAAATCTCGAATTCCACGGTCGCCTTGCCACTCAGTCCCATCGCCTTCAACTCGGCCGGAACACGCAGGTTCTGCTGAATCATCGGCCGCAACAATCCGACATAGCGCCCCATCAATGACGCCGTTTGCTGAGCCGACATCGGCGGGGGTGCCGGTGGTGGCGTCACCACCGGCTTAGGTGCCGGTACCGTTGGCGCCGGCGTTGGCGGCGTGACCGTCCTTGCGGGTGGCGTTGGCGCCGGCTTTGGTGGCCTCTCCACCTGCGGGTGGGGACGCGGCGGAGGCGGTGTCATTCGATGCATCACCGGCTTGGGTGGAACCGGCTTGGGTGGAACCGGCTTGGGTGGAACCGGCTTGGGTGGAACCGGCTTGGGTGGAACCGGCTTGGGGATGGCCTTCGAGGGCGGCTGCGGCAGGGTAACCATCTGCACCGCCATCACGTGCTGCTTTGGTTTCACCGGTTTTACCGGGGGAGTACTTTGTCCAAACCATATCAAACCCAGCACCAACAAGGCTTCAACCGCCACGGCACCGGCGAGGGCATACTTGAAATGGCGGTCATTCGGCTCAGGGACAGGTGAATTATTCACCGTCATGAACATCGTGGTAGTCATGTGAATGGATCCTGTTTTCGAGTATGGCAACATGCGCCAGATACACCATGTTTATTCCCTATATTTTTTCTCGTTAATATCCTTACGGCGTTCACGTCGGCTTCGCCGCAATACCAATGCTGGTCACTCCGGCTTTTTGACACGCGCCCATCACCTGCACGAAATCCTTGAAGGGAACCATTTTATCGGCCGCGATCGTCACTTGCGTCCGTTTGCTATCGCCGTCCCCCGCCAGGAAATTCTGTAATTGCTCTAAACTCATTTTTTTACCCTTCACCACGACACCACCATCCTTCACCAGGTTGATCACGAAATGCGGATGTGGCAACACTTTGGTTGCGCTGGATGTGGGCAAATCAAGCTTTAACCCCTTATCCGTGATCATTTGCAAAGTAATCATGATGAAAAAGACGAGCAAAAATAGCATCACGTCGATCATCGGAATAATTTCGACACGTCCTTTTTTACGGGAGCGGCGTTGGGGTAGCATATGGTCCTCCTTACCGTGACATTATGCGGTGACCTTGACGGTTACGGGAACGGGCGGGGGATTGACCGCAGCCGTCTCATCCAACACCACCGGCGCGCCGTCCAAACGGTTCATGAGCACCAGCTTCAGGGATTCGAGCTGAAAAATGGTCTTCTCTATAGCGTTATTGAACGCATTGAAACTCAGCAATCCGATCATCGCGATGAAAAGCCCGGAAGCGGTGGCAATCAGTGCATCGGCCACACCACCCGTGACTGCGGTAGGGTTGTGACCCGGAGCCGCAAGAACGGAAAAGGCATGGAACATGCCGAGAATGGTCCCGAACAGACCGAGAAGGGGTGCCAGGGTCACTATGGTATCCAGAACCCAAAGGCGCTTGTCCAGCGTCGGCATGGTCAGGAAGATGGCTTCGTCCAAGCGGTTCGCAAACGCTTCTCCACGGGCGCTGCCGTAATGATGAATCAAATTGAAATGCCGGAGGGCCACGCCCAGCAAGGACTCTTCCGGCAATCCTTTCGCCAAGACAACCAGTTCTTCCAGATCGGGACGCCGCAACTTGCCACGGGCGGATATTCCCCATAGAATCTTTTTGCCTTTGCGAATAGCGTTACGCAGATACCAGCTCCGATCGAAGATCACGGCCAATTCAATGACCAAAAGAAGCATCAACAAGTACAAAACACCATCCGAATAATTGGCGAGGTGTATGAGATAGCCCAACGAAATCATCCAATAGACTCCTGCTCAGCGTGATCAAAAAAACAGCATTGCTTCATCGTAGCGATAATCGTACCAGCTCGGGTAAACATGGTTTTCTTTTTTCATACAATCGGTTATATAATCTTGAAAAGATCCTGACCAACCACTTTGGTGCATACCATCGTCATATGCACCAAACCGGTGCATATGGGCCATATCCGTCGGAACCCTTCGCTTCCTTGCCCCCTCGGGTAGGAGACGCGGGTTCGCGAACATCGATCGGCTCTGGCACCCCGACCATCATGCCAGTTTCAACATATCGTTAAAGTGCTATTTTTTCGCTAATGCGTTTCTAAAAAGGCAACGCTACTGCTGACGCTGAAGCAGCGCCAAAAACGAGGGAACTTCATCATGGTCAACCAGTTGAAAAGAGAAGTGGGGTTTTCGGGGCTTATTTTTGCCAGTCTGGGCGGCATTATTGGTTCTGGTTGGCTCTTCGGTCCGCTCAATGCCGCGCGGGTCGCGGGCCCCCTCAGTATCTATTCATGGCTGATCGGAGCGGTCACCATTCTGTTTCTGGGTCTGACTTACGCTGAAGTGGGGCCGCTATTTCCCCGCGCCGGCGCGGCTACCCACATCGCGAACGTCGTCCACGGCAACCTGCTCGGTAAAATCTGGGCTTGGCTCCTGTTCATGTTTTACATCGCCATTGCCCCGGTAGAGGTGGTCGCGGTACTCACCTACGCCAACAACTACATCCCCGGGCTTCTGATAAGCAATACCGGCCTGCTCAGCGGGCCAGGGATACTTGCCGCCATCGCTTTATTGGGTGTGATGTTTCTGCTCAACTTCCTCGGCATCCGGCGCGTAGCGAAGGTTTTTACCGGGTTGGGCTGGTGGAAGTTAGCCATACCCATTCTGACGATCGTGCTACTGGTAGCCTTTTCCTACCACCCGGAGAATCTCCACATCGTGCACTGGCATGAGAATGTGCATGGCATGTTCGCGGCGGTGGCTTCTTCCGGCATCGTCTTCAGCTATCTGGGCTTTCGGCAAGCCATCGAACTGGGCGGAGAAAGTCGTGAGCCCGGCAAGCATATCCCCATGGCGGTCATCGGCTCTATCCTGATCGGCGCGATCATCTATGTCGGATTGCAATGGGCCTTTCTGGTCAGCATGCCCCCGTCAGAATTGACCCAAGGCTGGGCCAAGTTGAGTTTCACCGGAATCTTCGGGCCATTTGCCGCTATAGCCTCCCTGATTGGCATCAGCTGGCTGGCGGTACTGATTTATATCGATGCCTTGCTCTCACCGGGGGGCACGGCGCTCGTCTATGCCACCTCGGCGGCACGCGCAGTGGTCGCCAACGGCGAAGTGGGGGCCGGGCCCCGCGCCTTCACCAAGATCACCGAAGGCGGCGTTCCCTGGGTCGGCATCATTGTCGCCTACGTTATCGGGTGTCTGTATTTTCTGCCCTTTCCTTCCTGGCAAAAACTGGTGGGTTTCATCACCACCATTTCCGTCATCACCTATGGCATCGGGCCTATCGTTCTGCTGCAGTTGCGTCATTCCGTCCCGGATATGGAACGTCCGTTCCGCTTGTGGGGTGCCCACGTCATTGCGCCCATCGCCTTCATCCTCTCTTCCCTGGTCGCTTACTGGGGAGGCTTTCAGGCGCTTTCTTATATCTTTGGAACCTTGTTTGGCGTGCTCACCCTCTATGGCATCCAGCATAGGATACGTGGCAACAGCGATGGCCAGATTTTGGGGTTTCGACACATCACCTGGATATTTCCCTACTTCGGCGGACTCTGGGTGCTCTCCTGGTTTGGACCCAAAGTGCTGGGAGGAACCGGCGGCATCCCTTTCTACTGGTCGATGGCGGCAGTGGCCGTGCTGGCGAGTATTTGCATGGTCTGGGCCTTGAAGGTAACGGTTCCCGATAGTCAGGTAACGGACTATTTTTCCGCCATGGATCAAGAAGGCATCGAACTGTGACGCCTGCCGGCGCCCCCATCACCGGCATAGGAGGTCCGTACGTCATGCGCACGAAAAACTATGCCCTATCCGCCGCACGCGCCATACGACGGCTAAAACCCTCCAGAACGGTATAGATACCCGGCATCACGATCAGAACCAGCGGCAACTCCGCCAGCAGTCCGGAAATAATGGCGATGGCAAGGGGAGCTTGCATCTGGGCCCCGGCACCGAGGCCCAACGCGAGCGGCAGGAGGGCAAGAATAGCGATGATAGCGGTAATCAGGATAGGCCGCAGACGCGCCCGCCCCGCCCGGACCAGTTCCACGGTGTCGCTGGTCCGCGCCTCCGCGAAAAAGAAGATAGCGGTTTCCGTGACGATACCGACGATCATGGTCATACCGATCATGGCGGTGATATTACGCTCGGTGCCCGTCAGCCAAAGACCCACAAAGACGCTGCCCAGCGCCAGCAATGCCGTCGCAAGGATGCTGAGCACAATGGTAAAACGCTCATAGAGGAAGAGCAGCAGGACGGCTACCAGCAGAATGGCGGCCAGCAGTACCAATGCCAAGTCATGCATGGCCTGCTGTTGTTCCCGATAGAGACCGCCGTACTGCAGATATACCCCATGCGGCAGCGATAGACGGGCCAGTCGGGCCTCAACCTCACCCATGACCGTACCCATGGCCCGTCCCTCGATACGCGCCGTAACGGCCACCATGGGTTTCAGATTCTCGGTATGCAACTCGGCCTGCCCGGCTTTGACCCGTATCCGAGCGACTTGTCCCAATGCCAGATAGTGGCCGTCCGGCGCAATGATGGGCAATTGCCGCAGACGCCGGATTTCGTTCCAAAGCTCGTGGGGCGCGCGGACCCGCACCCCAACCCGCTCTTGCCCTTGAGGGATGAAGCTGACCACCCGGCCCTCCATCAGGCTTTGTAACTGAGCGGTCACCTGGCCCGGTGTCATCCCCGCCAGCGCCGCCTTCACCGGATCCACATGGATATCCACCGCATCCCCGGCAATGGTCACCCCGTCAAAAACCTCCACCACACCCGGGACCGTCCCAATCCGTTGCGCCACCTGTCCGGCGACTTTTTCCAGCGTCCGCGGATCTGCGCCGAATACCTTGACTTCGATAGGCTGCGGCACGGCGGTCAGGTCACCGATCAGATCCTCCATCAACTGTCCGGTTTCCACACGCAGGCCGGGTACCCGGCTATCGATCTCATCGCGAACACTGTGCATCACCTGCCAGATATTGCGCCGGCGGTGGGATTTCAAGCGAATGAAGAAATCCCCGGTATTGGCCTCGGTGATACCGCCACCCAGTTGCAACCCCGTCCGTCGGGAATAACTCGCCACTTCCGGTGTTTTGGCGAGAATCTGCTGCACCTGGTCCAGCAAACGGTCGGTTTCGGCGAGCGAGGTGCCTGGGGCCGCCTTGTAATCGAGCACAAAACCGCCTTCATCCATGGCGGGCATGAAACCGCTGCCCACCTGGGTATAGGACCAACCCCCGAAAGCCAGGAAAACCAATAAAACAGGGAGCAGCAATATGGGACGCCGTAAAAGCCTCTCCAGGATCCGACCATAGTGCAGACTGACCCAGCCCAAAAAATGGCCCTGCCGCTCGACCCTTTCGGCATCCCGGCGGGTGAGCAGGACGTCCGCCAGAATCGGCACCGCCAGATAAGCCACCAGAAAGGAGATCACCAGCGCCGCGGCAATGGAGAGCGCCAGCGCCTGAAAAAAGGCCCCGGTCACCCCTGACAGGAAGGCCAGTGGTGCGAAAATCACGACGGTGGCCGCCGATGACCCCGCCAGGGGCCGGCTCATTTCCAGTGCAGAATGCAGCACGGGGACGCGTTCCCCAGGATGTTCGCTGATGCGCCGCATAATATGTTCGAGCATGACCACGGCGTCGTCCACCACCAGCCCCACGGCCGCCGCCATGCCGCCCAGGGTCATGATGTTAAAACTCTGGTGGAGCACATGGAGGATCAGCACACTGGCCAGCAGCACACTGGGCAGAACGACAGCGACGATGAGCGTCAATCGCAGATTACGGAGAAAAACGAGAAGCACCAATGCCGCCAAGCCGGCGCCGATAAAAATGGCGTCGCGGACACTGGACGCCGCCGCGGTGATCAACCGACTCTGGTCATACCATATGCTGATCTTTACCCCGGTTGGGATATTGCGGGCATTCTGACGCAACAAGGCACGGATAGCGTGATCAATGGCCACCGTGTTCCCTCCCAACTGCTGTTTGATATTGACCAGCACCGCAGGCTTGCCGTTGGCGGTCACGGTCGTCCACTGGGGGACGACGCCGGAACGGATTTGCGCCACATCACGGAGATCGACCACACCGTCGGCACCTGTTTTGAGGATCGTGTGGCCAATGTCCTGGGCATTTTTCAGGGGGCTATCACTGAGAATCTGATAGAGGCGGTAGTGACGCTGGAGGCGCCCCACCGCAGTGATGATATTACTATTGGCGAGGGCATGTTCCACCTCGGTGAGGCTGAGACCATAGCTTTGCAGACGCATGGGGTCGACGATCACCTGGTATTCCGCCTGCGCACCACCTTGAATATTCACCTGCCCTACGCCATGAACCGCCAGCAGCAGGGGACGCAAATCGTAGTACGCGTAATGCCGCAAGGCTACCGGATCGAGGCGATTCGAAGTCAGGGAAAGGCCGAGAATGGGGAAAACCGTCGGATCCATACGGCGGGCATTGAAGCGGGTGCCGGGTGGCAAAACCGGAAGTACGCGGTTGACGGCTGACTCCGCCTGCAGCAAGGCTGAAGTCATGTTGGTACCCCAGGCAAACTGCACGGAGATCTCCGCCGCGCCGCGCGCTGTCGTGGCGCGAATGCGCTCGACACCCGGTACCGCGCGCAGAGCCTGTTCCAATGGCTGGGTGACGGCAATCTGCGTCTGCGAGATGGGCATATTGCCCGAATCCGCGGAAACCACGATGCGCGGAAAGGTGATATTGGGGAACAAGGCAACGGGCATTTTCAACGCCGCCATCAACCCGGCCAGCACCAGCACCACCAGCATGAACAACAGGGAGCGGCGGTGCCGTTGCAACCAGTCACCCATCAGGACTTCCCTGCCACACGCAGGGCCATGCCCTCCTGCAATTCATAGTTGCCTAGACTAACGACCTCCTCTCCCGCCTGAAGCCCCTCCCTGACCGCAATCCAGCCCCCTTCGCGCCAGCCGGTTTCAATCCAGCGCCGCTGCGCTTTACCGTGAACGTCCACAAAACAATAGGCGCGATCCCCCTGCCGCAGAACGGCGCTATCGGGAATGGCCAAGGCTTTCTGGCGTCCCAGGACGATCTCCGCGCGCACCATGGCCCCGGGGAGCAGACCGGGGGCCGCGGCCATGGGAACGACCACCTGGGCGAGACGCGTTTTAGGATCGACCTGCCAATAAATCTGCTGAATCGTGCCAGACAACGGAGACCGGGTGCCGTAAACGGGACGGATCCGCACGCTGTCGCCTACCTTGACACGGGGTAAATCTTCCGGTTCGACACCCAGCACAATACGCAAGGCATTGCCGGTGCTGAGGTGCAGCAAGGGCTGTCCGGCGGCGATCAGATCACCCTGGTGGACGGATACCGTCTCGACAACGCCGTTGATAGGCGCACGTACCACCCCGGCTTGCAGAGTCCTCAGGCGCACCCGCAGGTCGTGAAGGGTAGCTTGCGCCTTGGCGAGAGTCTGCCGGGCGACCTGCACCTCGGCATTGGTCGCCAGTTGCCGGGCGCGCAGAGATTCCAGACGCTGCTGGTCCACGAGGGCGAAACGCACGGCGATTTGCGCCTGCTGCAACTGCAGCCGATCACTGATGGAGGGCGCCACCCGTAAGAGTACCTCCCCCTGACGCACCCGCTGCCCGCTGGCCACCAGCACCTGACTGATCAAACTCTCGGCTTCCAGCGATAGGGTCCGTCCACCCTCTGGCGCGAACTCTACGGTACCATAGGCTCGCAGACGTTCCGCCAAAGGCATCACGCGCGCGGGAGTCAACTGGACCAAGGCCGATACCGTCGCCGCTGCGGGGGGTGGTGTCAGCATCCCCAGACCCCATCCTAGGCATAGGCATCCCCATAGCCACCCCGGTATCTGTCGCATCACCGCCGTGTTGCCCATTGTTGCCAGGGCAGGCCCACCGCCATTTCCAGGGCCGCCTGTTGTTCGGCATCCGCCTGCTTCAGAGCCAGCAACTGCAGGTTCTTGGCAAGGGCCTGACTGCGTACCGTCTCATAATCGATCAAAGTTACGTTGTGCTCCGCCGCCGCCCCGCGCAGTTGCCGCTCGGCACGCTGCAATTGCGGCACCTGTTGCTCCAACGGCCTGATCTCCTGACGTAATCGGTGCAAATCGGCCACCAGGGCGCTGATTTCGGCGCGCGTCTGAAACAGGCGGGCCGTATAGGCGGCGCGCAGTTGTGCGCGGGTGGCCTCGGATTCAGCGATCACGCCGCGATTCCGATTCCAGAGCGGGATATCGAGACTGAGACTAGGCCCGATGGTTTGGATGTTCGAGGTGTCAGCCGCCCTGGAAATACCGATGGTAAAGCCCGGATATTGACCGAGAATGGCGCGGCGCACCCGCGCTTCCTGCGCGGTGTAGCCCGCGCGCAGAGCGAGCAGGTCGAGACGATGGCTGTCAGCCAGCGCTACCAGATGCGCCGTGTCCGGAACCTCCGACAGCAGATGCGGCGCCCGGAGGGGAACCCGCATCTGCGGCGGTAACCCCATGGATTTATTGAGATCATACCGCACTTTGGTCACCTGTCGCCGCAGTGCGAGTTGACGATCTCGGCTGTCCAGCCAGGCAATCTGGCGCAGGGTGGTGGTGGTAATGGTGGCGTCTCCCCGTCGCAGGTTTTCCGCCGAAACCAGGTAGAACCGGTCCGTGGTGCTGGCGGCGGTTTTTGCCACGGTTTCCTGCTGCCGCAAATAATAGAGTCGGCGCGCAAGAATCCTGGTCTGATTGGCAATCAGCCATTCCTGCCAGGCCACCTGATAGTGGACCGCACGCGCCTGTGCCTGTGCGATGTGCAGGTTGGCGGAGCGGGTGAAGAGACTGGCGAGACTCCAACTCAAACCGATGCTGTAGGCGTTGTAGTAACCTGAGACGACATCGCTGGGCAGATCGGCGCTGAGGGCGAGTCGCGGGTCAGGCAGCAGACCGGCGGCGAAAACCTGCGCCTGCGCGACACCAATCTGTGCCCGCATCGCCCGCAGGTCCGGATTGAGCAACACGGCGAGCTCGCCGAGCGTCTCGCCAGACAGGGGGGCATGCAGATTCACCGCTCGGGTAGAAGAGACGGGGGGCTCCCGATGCAGGGCCGTGGCAATTTTCTGCGCGACCTGCGCCATGCCGGGCAGGCGGTCGTTCAGGGGTAACGTGTGATAACTGGCACAACCCGTCAGGAACCACAACGGCAGCGCCATGCCTACGCCATACACCGCAAGCACCCATCCGCCCAGGCCGTTAGCGATCTTCAAAAACATAAATCCCATGCTCTGTGTCAGGATACGGTACCGGTGCGCCCCGCCAAGATACCTTGCGCCGCAGACAGTATGCCATCATGGGTTATCGGGTGACCAGCAAGTCATGCCGAAAAGATCCCCATTCGACACGCGATCTCCTTCATTCACCTTCAGTCGTCAATATTGCCACTGGGGTAATCAATATCGGGGCGTTCGATTTCTGGGCTACTGACCTCTGGTCGTTCTTCCTCGTTTTCGGGTCGCTCCAATGCCTCCGCCA
>NZ_WNJL01000030.1:0-47500 GCF_010378095.1 Acidithiobacillus ferrianus
CCCTCAAAACCCTCACCACCAGACCGGTAGGCGCGCAACCCCTCCGCCAGAGATCGGTCCCCCTCCGCCAGCCCGCAAAGAAACGCTTCATCCAACCGACCAAGACCCTCGTCGGAAATAAGTCCTGAACAAGAGAATTCATGCATGGGAGATCTCATGATCCATTCCAAGCCGGCTTATGGCTCAAAAACAATGAGATGATCTATTTTATGCGTCACACCATCCCATTGGTCCGCATCCGCAGCGGTAATACTCCGCTCGGTGATCACCGGCCACCGGGCGGATAACTGTGCATTCAGCTCAATGAATTCGTGAAATTCATACGGTACATCACTGTCTTTATAAATAGCCCCTGCGGGACATTCCGGCTCACAGAGCGTACAATCGATACACTCCATTGGATCTATGACGAGAAAATTGGGGCCTTCATGAAAGCAATCCACAGGACATACCTCGACACAATCCGTATATTTGCAATTGATACAATTATCCGTAACCACAAACGTCATTATAAATGCTCCTATATTGCCTGTAGCTTTGCGATAGCCCACGCCGCGATCTTCTTCACGTCCGGATCCCTATCCAAAAGGGCGGCACGCAGACTGGCGATAGCCACAGGATTTCCGATTTCTCCAAGGCACATGGCGGCTTCCTTGCGCACATTGCTCACCGGATGTGTTAACATTTCGGCCACTTCGGATACTGCGTCATGACACTTGATTTTGCCGATCGCCACCAGCAGCTTCGCAATCACTTGCCACTGCGTTTCTGTGGACATAGCCATGACCACTTCGCCACATGCCTCGTCGGCGCCGAATTTCGCCACGGTTCCGGCGGCTTCCGCCCGCACTGGCCACACATGGTCATGCAAGCCCTGAAGGGCGGCCGCCAAAGTCTCCGGCGTCAGCACGTAGCTAATCGCCCCGACGGCAACCCGCCTCACCTCCGGACTCTCATCATTTACCGCCACTTTAGATAGATCGTGGGCATATGCGGGGTCTTGCAAGTAGCCGAGGACACCGACGCTTTCCAGACGTACCGGCTGCGATACATCATTCAACCCCTGTAACGCATGGGGGCCCACCCCAGGGATCCGCAAAGGCCTGAGAGCCCGCAACACGGAGGATCTCACGAAGTCACCCGCATTGGTGATCCATGCCTCATATATGTTGCTCAACTCCTTTACGTTGCACTCCGACAAGGTTTCCGCGGCGGTCATACGGACTTTTTCATCATCGTCTTCAAGCAACTTGAGCAGGGGCACCAACATGTGGTCCCCCGGAATATCCGCGATCGCTCTAGCCGCCTCTTCGCGAACAGTGCCTTCCGTATCATTGAATCCATCGAGAATCACGCGTAAGGCGGTCTCTCTCTCCAACTCTATGGCGTGCATTATAGCCAAGCGTCTCACATCCGGATCAGGATTGTAGTTTTCTTGATCTCGTGGCATTAAATATCTCCTTCAATGTCATTTTCATTCACTTAACCAGATACGGAATATCCACGGTTAAGGCATGAGTCGGGCAATCCACCTCACACGGGGTGCAATACCAACATTCATCATATTGCATGAGTGCGACACCATTGTTCATATCGATCACGAGCACATCAAGCGGACATACATCCACACATACGGTGCACCCTTTTGATGCAATGCACTTGTCGGCATCGACAGATACAGGAACCTTGACAGACATTGATGCTGTAGCCATTGTAATATCCTCTACGGTAACTTATACCATGTCCTTGGTAACAATTCTGAGCCGTTCATATGCCTGAATTTCACCTGCGTCTGGTTCGAATATATAAGGTTCAACAGGAATTTTCTTGCACACCATCCGCCCCTCTCCGTCCTTATATAGCTGTACATGACAAAGCCAATCGTCATCTTTCTCTGGATAATCCACCCGATAGTGATATAGACCCCATCGACTTTCGGTTCGGTAGAGAGATGAAACCGCTGCCATCTCGGCACAATCAAGAATATCGTGTACTTCCATGGCGCGCAGTAGATTATGCGGGCCATCTGCCCAGAGCCCCTCTAAATCATCACGAACCTCTGAGAAACGGCGCAGTCCAAGCTCCATTTTCCTGGTGACTTTTGGAGGTTGAAGGTAATCGTTTACCAAGCGTCTAATTTTATACTCGGCTTGGTAGGGTGTAATACCGCTTTTCCGTTTTAATGGCCGCAGAATGCGCTCACTCTCGCGTACCATAAACTCTTTGTCCGTTTCTTCGCCACGCATGTCCTCACAATACTTTACCGCTTCCAACCCTGCAATCTCACCATATACGAAGGCGCCCAACATATAATTATGCGGCACACAGGCAACATCCCCAGCGGCATAGAGTCCCGGAATGGTCGTTTCCGCACGCTCATTCACCCATATGCCAGAAGCGCTATGTCCACTGCACAATCCAATTTCAGAAATGTGCATTTCAATCATATCGTCACGGTAGTTAGTACCTCTGCCTTTATGGAAGCGACCCCGACTGGGACGCTCATTGGTATGCAGAATATTTTCTATTGTGGAAATAGTCTCTTCAGCCAAATGGTTTACTTTAAGAAAAACGGGTCCGTTGCCACCTTCAAGCTCCCTGAAGAACTCCAGCATCATCTGACCACTCCAGTAATCACACTCAATAAACCGCTCCCCATGCGCATTGGCCGTGTAACCACCCAGTGGTCCGGTTACATAGGCACAGGCAGGACCATTGTAATCCTTGATCAGTGGGTTTATTTGAAAACACTCTATGCCGGAGAGCTCCGCACCGGCATGATACGCCATGGCGTATCCATCGCCGGCGTTCGTAGGATTCTCGTATGTGCCGAACAAGTAACCGGAAGATGGGAGACCAAGCCGCCCGGCCGCGCCGGTACAGATTATTACCGATTTGGCTTTAATGAATACAATCTCCGCCGTTCTTGTATCCACCGCCATGACACCTGAAACGCGATGGTTTTTCCCGACGGCCACGCGCGTTACTTTATACCTATTCGTGACATCCACCCTGTTTTTTTTGAGCAGCCTATATAATATCTTCTTTACATTATGGCCTTCGGGCATGGGCAGCACGTAGTTTCCGAGATGATGCACCTTTTTTACCGCGAACTCGCCCGTCTCGTCTTTCTCGAACTTTACCCCCCATTTGTCCAACCTTTGAATCATCTGGAAACTATTACTGGCGTAGGCCAATATGGCTTGCTGATTTACAATTCCATCATTGGCAATAGTTATTTCCCGTACATACTGCTCAGGTGTGGCATGCCCTGGAATCACGGCGTTGTTCAAGCCATCCATGCCCATGGAGATTGCCCCGCTCCGCTTTACATTTGCCTTCTCGATGAGCATTACGTTTAGCCGTGGATTAGTTTCCTTGGCTCTAATCGCAGCCATGGGTCCGGCAGTGCCTCCGCCCACCACGAGAATGTCAACTTCTCTTTCAGAATATTCCATACCCATTCGTCCGCCCTCAATTACGTCTCAGGTTAATCATATATTTCAATGCGTCACCACGATAATAAATATGCTCATAATCAATGGGCGCATCTTCCGCTGTATAAGTGAGTCGCTCCATCCTGAGGATCGGAGACCCCACCTCTATTTTTAGAAGCCGGGAGAGCGCCTCGTCCGATAGTATTGACTCCAGCTGAATCTCTGCACGACCAAGCTGAAGGCCATATTTATTTTCCAGGATGACAAAGATATCCTGCGTCGCGAGATCCTCCAAAACCAGTCGTCTGCCAATACTGCATGGCACATAGGTAATGTCCACGGATATCGGTTCTCTATTCAAATAACGCAACCTTCTAATTTCCATAATATCCGTGCCTTCGCATTTTAATTTTGATCTCACCGTGCTGTTCTCGATGGTCTCCCTTGCGCCAAGAAACGTCGAAAACGTTTCATGTCCCTTTGCGATCATGGCTTCGCCGAAGCCTTGCAGAGAGATTAATTCTTGTGTGGCTTTTGGTCTGGAAACAAAAGAACCCTTACCCGGAACTTTAACGATCAAACCATCTGACTGCAGATCTCTCAGTGCCTGTCTCACCGTGGTTCTACTCACGTTAAAAGACTTGACCATGTCACTTTCCGAGGGCATCTGAGAATGTGGGGGATACGTTCCGTCCAGGATGCTGGACCGTATTTGCTCTTTCAGTTGCAAATACAATGGATGCATCGAGGTGATTGTCGTGCAGGTGTGTTTTATGGATGCCATCGTGCCGCTCCTTGGTGATACCTGTAGGAACAGGTAGCAATATCAATGCCAAGCGGGCCGCATCGTAAATATCATAGAAATCATTGTGATATCACTACTGCAGAAATGCTCACGGTTAAAATGCACTATGCGGGTGCACCATTGGAGTGCATCGCACTAAAATCGGGCGCGACGCGGTCCGGTGGAATCACGGCTTCCGTGGAGACTTCGAATCATGTTGCTGGCGCGGGATTCCGCGCAGGGCATACCATAAAGTCCCGGCGCTTGAAAACGTACGCTTGGGCATGTGCGCGGATGATCCGGACGACACCGGACACGCGCGGGGGATTTATTTCCGGTAGTGCTTCCGCCGAAACAAGTCCGTCTTGCGCGAGACCAGTCGGTCCAAAAAAAGGAAACCGTCCAGGTGGTCTATTTCATGCTGAATGGCTCGCGCCTCAAAGCCCTCGCATTCGTAGCTTCGCTCCCGCCCTTGTGCATCTTGTGCCTGCACCTGTATGCGTTCAGCGCGAATGACATTACCGGTGAAGTCCGGGACCGACATGCAACCTTCCCGGCCCACTGCCATGCCCTCCCAGGCCACCAACTCGGGATTGATCAGTACCATCAGTCCATGACAATCATCCCCCAGTTTGGGGCGCACATCGACAAGAACGATACGCTGGAGGCGGTCCACCTGCGGCGCGGCGATGCCCACACCACCGGGGCCGGCGGACATTGTTTCGGTCAGATCATCGACGAAATGGCGCAATTCCTCATCAAAGAGGCTGACGGGCTCAGCCACGCGATGCAACCGGGAGTCCGGATACGTCAGAATGGACAGCATGACCATCAGAACACCGCCGCCTCAATAGGATGCACACCGATTTCTATGTCTTCCGTCTCTCGTAGCGGTGCCAACGTCTTGCGCACGCTCTCCACCCCTTCCGGGGCATGGCCCTGAATCACCATGACATACAAGGGCCGTTCGGCGCTGCCCGAACTCTCGCTTTCCAAGTCGATGACATTGAAGCCGATGCTGGCCAAAGCACCCGTTACGCTGGCAACGATGCCGGGATGATCGGCGCCATAGACCGTAACCCGGGTATTGGGCAGATCGGCCACCGGCGCCACGCTGGAGATGGGGTCCAAATGTACCCGCAGATTCAGATGCTTGATAGCCGGGTCCAGCGCCATCTCCACAGAACCCAGGTCATAGGGATATTCAATGATCTGCATAATGGTGAAATACCCGCCGAGGCGCATCATGGAAGCATCTCCGATGGAGCAGTTCGCCGTATACAAGGCTTGGGTGACGGCGGCGACAATACCGGGGCGGTCTTCGCCGATGACCGTGAGAAGGGCTTGACTCATCCTAGACTCCTATGGCGAGGGCTTTCGCCTGTACGAGATAACGAAAACAGTATTCCAGCAATTCGAGATGGTGCCTGGCCGCCAGAAAATCCGAACCCCAGGCGGTCACCCCGTGATGGTGGATCAGCACCCCGGGAATGCGGGGCTGTGCCGACGTAAAAGCTGCATCCATCTCTTCGGCAATCCGGGCGACGTTCACATGATTGGCGAAGACCGGCAGATCCACCCGTGGCTCGGCATCAGGCACCCCCAGACCCTTGAGCATTTCCAGTGCCGGCAGGCGCAGCCGGCCCTGTTGCGCGAAGTGCCCGCAGAGATTGGCCTCGACCGAGTGGACATGGAAAATGACCCGGGCGTCCGCCACATGCCGGTAGACCACCTCGTGGAGGGCGACTTCGGCAGAGGGTCTACGTCCCGGCGGGGCTTGCACCACCTGACCGCAGCGATCCACCAGGACAAAATCCCCGGCATCCAACCGATCCTTGGGGCGGCCGCTGGCGGTAATCCAGAAAGCGTCCGTGTCGCGGCGCGCCGACAGGTTGCCCGCGGTGCCCAACATCCAGCCGCGCGCATAAAAATCGCGAGCCGCCGCGGCGAGGTGCGTGCGCGGGTCATCGTGCATGGGCGGGCTCCCGCCACCAGCCGCGTTGCGCAAGGGCTGCGCTCACCTCCGTGAAATCATCGAAGTGCACGAAGTCCCTCCCCTCCGCCCGCAAATATTCCGCGAGACGATCCCGCGCGCAGACCAGGGGACATTGCCGGGCTACTCGCAAATCGGTGATGGAGTCCCCGATGCAGACGGCATCCTCGGGATGATAGTGCGCGACCACCGCGGCCTTGGCCACCAGTTCATGGTCATCCTGCCAGGGTGAGAACACCCGCAGGCATGCACCGGTGGTGTCCGCCTCCAGACCATGGATGGCGTAAATTTCCTGACGGTAAGGCGCGAGGACGATCTCCGCCATGCGCGTGAAGCCGCCAGTCACGACAATGAAAGGGGTATCGGCTTTTTTGGCCTGAGCCAATAATCCGGCCAACCCTGGACGCAACACCGTGTCCCGTACAAACGCCTCCAGATCCGGCCAGCATCGCGAGGGGATGGTGCCGAGCACCTGCGGCAGACCATCGCGCAAGGTCAGACGTTGCGCGTAGATCTCCGGCAGCACCCGGGCGGCGGCCTCCGGCGC
Organism: Acidithiobacillus ferrianus; assembly: GCF_010378095.1. Taxonomy (GTDB): domain Bacteria; phylum Pseudomonadota; class Gammaproteobacteria; order Acidithiobacillales; family Acidithiobacillaceae; genus Acidithiobacillus; species Acidithiobacillus ferrianus. The sequence continues at coordinate 6,762 of NZ_WNJL01000030.1, forward strand.
AAAATGGCGCATCAGGGCCACAAAGACTTCAGCCTCGGTGATGGTGCCGTCGAAATCGCAAAAAATGGCTCTTTGCATCAGCCCGGCCCCCATTTTTCCACCGCCGCCCTCAGGGGTCCGGCGGGCAAATCTTCCAGAGCGCGCGGCGCCGCATGCTGCCAGCGCGCGATGGCTTCGTGGAAAGCCAGCACCCCGCTCGCGGGGCTCTGGGGATGGTCCATGATCCCGGTTCCCGCATTGAGGATGACCTCGGTTCCATAGTCATCGAGGATGCGCCCCACCATGCCGGGATGCACGCCCGCCGAAGGCACCGGCGCCACGCTCCGCGCCCGCAGCGCGGCGACGATGGCCCATTCGTCCGCCGCGGCGAAGGGCAGGCTGCCGTAATGGGCCGGATAGAGCACCGCATCCGCGCCGCCACAGGCCATCAACGTGCCCAACAACACCCCATAGGAAAAGCCGTAATCCGGCGCGCCACACCAGGCACCCGCCAAAGCGGGGTGCGCGAAGATCGGCACATCGATGTCGGGATCGGCGGCCAGCGCCTCCAGTAGCGGAAAACCGTAAGCCAGCACGTTGAGAAGCAGCGCATTGGCCCCGGCGGCCACCAGTTGTCGAGCCAGATCTTGCACTTGCTGCGCATCCCCAGAGAGATTCACCGCATAAAGCAGATCACGGCCTGTCTGGTCACGCCGTGCCGCGATCACCGGCGCGCAGGCTTCCCAACGCGCCAGGGCCGCAGCCATCGGCAGGTTCGGGAGGATTTCGTCATCTTTGATGATATCCAGCCCGGCAGCGGCAACCTCCGCCAGAATCGCGGCATGGTCCGCCGCCGTCAGCCCCAGCGCCGGCTTGAAAATGGCCATAACCAAGGGCCGTTCCTGCACCCCCAGTCGTGCGCGGATGCCATCCAGCCCGAAGCGCGGCGCCTGTCCGAAGCGCTCCGGCAGACGAATCGCCGTCACCTTGGCGGGACCCGCCAGAGAGTATTTGCCGAAAATCATCGTCAGCAGGCTGCCGAGACGACCATCCACATTGGCGGCGGGGAAGCGCACCGTGGCCTGATGCCGCCCAGCCGCCAGTTCGGCCATGGCGATCACCTCCCCCAGATGGCCGCGCAATTGCGCCTCCCGGTGCTGAAAGCGTGCATCCCAGCTCCCTGCAGTCTGGCCGATGGCAATGGCCTGTGCCTGCCGCCGGGCGTCTACCCCGGCGGGAAACTGGTAATCGACCTCAATGAAAGCCGTCATGAGCCGGGGAAATGTTGAAGGGCGCGATTCGTATAATGCGGCGTCCAGCCACCGCGCGCACTGAAGTAGCGCACTGCTTTGATCCGCTGCGCGTCATTCAGGCGGAACCAGTGCTCCACGTCCGCCGGGATGTGGATATAATCCCCCGCCTGCACGGTCAACTCGACCTGTGCACCGTCTTCCAGAACGAAGCCAAAAACTCCCTCTCCGTCCACAATATAGCGCACCTCTTCATCCTCATGGGTATGTATCCGGCGGAAACGGGCATCGAGTTCCGGCAACTGCGGATGTCCGGGATACAGCACGACCAGATCCCGCTCCTGATAGCCCTTTTCTCGCTGCAAACGCTGAAAGACATCATCCAGGGCCGCCAGCAGTGCCGCTTGTGCGTCCGCGTCCAATTGCGCCTGGGCCAACAGCGCCGCCGCACCCGCCGCCATCACCGGGATCTCTCGCACGCCAACCCCCAGAGGGGCGAGGATGGCGGCAACCCGCTCCATATCGGTGATCCGCTGCATTGATTCCGCATATTGCAAAACTGCCATGCTACACGTCCTCCTTCCAGATCAGAGAGGCCATACGCCCGGTAACGCCATCGCGCCGATAAGAAAAGTACTGCATGGGATCCGCCACCGTACACAGGGTACCACCAAAAACAGATCGAACGCCGATCCGCCGCAAGCGCTGCCGTGCCAGCATATACACGTCCGCCAGCCAACGATCCGCCTTGCCGGGGTGGAAGGCCTCTGTCGCGGCCGCGTCTTCCGCCACGAACGCCGCGCGCAGTTCCGGCCCCACCTCGAAATGCTCCGGCCCGATAGCCGGCCCCAAGTATATCAGAAGTTCCTCCGGTGCTATCGGCAAAGCAGCCACGCCCCGCTCTAGGATACCTGCCAGCAAACCCCGCCAACCCGCATGGAAGGCGCCCACATAGCGACCATCCCGGCTGCAAGCCAGCACTGGCAGACAATCAGCGGTAAGCACCGCCAGCACTACGCCCGGCGTGGCGGTCACCGCGGCATCCGCCTCTGGCGGGCTGACGGGGCGGGACTTCAGATGTATCACCTCCGCGCCGTGGCTCTGCCGCAACCAGCAAGGCTCTTCCGGCAGGGCCAATATCTCGCGCAGGTGCCGCCGGTTTTGCGCCACCGCCTCCGGCGCATCGCCCACGTAATCACTGAGATTGAAAGAAGCATAGGCGCCCTGACTGACGCCGCCGTTACGCCGGGTGATGGCGCTGCGAACGCCACGGGGCAAGGGCCAATCCGGCGTCCAGTGACAGGGATCAGCCGCCATCACGCGCGCGCCGCAGCAACACCAGCAATTCGGCCATATCTTCAGGCAGCGGGCTTTCCCAAGCCATCCGTTCACCGCTTTCCGGATGGTACAGGCGTAGTCTCCAAGCGTGCAGGGCCTGCCGCCGGAACAGACGCCATCGCACCAGTGCCTCATCATTCAGGCCCTGGGGAACCATCATCCGTCCGGCGTACACCGGGTCTCCCACCAGCGGGTGGCCGATATGCGTCATATGGACGCGAATCTGGTGAGTACGCCCCGTCGCCAGACGCAGTCGCAGGTAGCTGTGACGGGGAAAACGCTCCACCAGCCGATAATCCGTCTGCGCCGGCCGGCCCTCTTCCCGCACCGCCATCCGCAGGCGATCCTGGGCATGGCGGCCAATAGGCGCATCCACCCGCCCGCCACCGGTCACCGCGCCCATCACCAAGGCGAGATATTCACGGTGCAGGGTATGGTCCCCGAGCTGATCGATGAGGGACTGTCGTGCCCTCTCCGTTTTCGCCACCACCAGCAGGCCGGTAGTATCCTTGTCCAGGCGATGCACAATACCGCCGCGGGGCAGATAGGCGTTACCGGGCACATGGGCGAGCACACCATTGACCAAGGTGCCGCCCGGATGACCGGCACCGGGATGAGTCAACTGACCGGCTGGCTTGTGGAGGACGAGCAGGTCGGCATCCTCGTGCAGAATGTGCAGGGAAAGATTTTCCGCCTGCCAGACCCCGGCCTCCGCCTCCGGCCAGTCGATTTCCACTCGTTCACCACCGCGCACCCGCGCACTCGGACGCCCGGCCACGCCATCCACCAGAATACGGCCATCCCGCAACCAGGTCTGAATGCGGCTGCGGCTGGTTTCAGACAACAACTGGGTCAACACCGTGTCCAGACGCTCGCCCGCCCTCTCCTCTGGCAAAATCATGGGAATACCCGTACTATCGTCGATCATGGCACGCCACTATAGACTATTGTCCTTCATGAGCAAACGCATACTGATTACCCTGTGTTGCACCACCCTGATCGCCGGTTGTGCCGGCGGCCCGAACAAACCAGAGGCTTCCGCCGGCCGGCATGAATCCGCCGAGATGCTGTTTCAGCCCGCCCAACGGGCCATGGAACGCGGCGACTACAGTGCCGCCATCAAACTGTATGAAACCCTGGAGACACGCTATCCCTATGGTCCCTACGCCGAGCAGGCGCAGCTCGATACGGCCTACAGCTACTATCGGCGCGGTGACTCGGAAGCCGCCGTGGCCGCCGCTGAGCGTTTCATCAAGCTGCATCCCGCCAATCCCCATGTGGATTATGCCTGGTACCTGAAGGGCATCGCTTATTATCAGGCCGTCCAGGGTGCCGAGTGGAACCCGAAGCCCGCCGAAGAGGCGTTAGCCACCCTGAACACCGTGGCAACACGCTGGCCGAATAGTGCCTACGCCACGGACGCCCGTTTGCGCATGGCCAAAATCATCCACATTCTCGGAAAGCGCAATCTGGAAATCTGCAAGTTCTACTATATGCGCCACGCCTACGTGGCCGCGGCGAATCGCTGCAGCACGGTCATCACCCGTTACCAACTGAGTTCGGCGCGGGAGGAGGCACTCTACTACCTGGCCCGTTCTTACCGGCATCTCAACCTGCAAAAACTGGCCCGGACCACGACGGCGATCCTCGCTTACAACTACCCCAAGAGTAAATATCTTTCCGACCTCGGTAGCGGAGCCAAATCATAAGGGGCCGTCCCAAGCCCTTGCGGCCCCACCCCTCTTTCATTCAGACCGCTTCTTCGCCCTCTTCCCCAGTGCGGATGCGAATGACCCGTTCCACGGCGCTGACGAAAATCTTGCCATCACCGATCTTACCAGTACGCGCCGCCTGTTCGATCACCTGAACCGCATGGTCGGCCATGTCGTCCCCGACCACCACCTCCAATTTGAGCTTCGGCAGGAAGTCCACCACATACTCGGCGCCGCGATACAGCTCCGTATGCCCCTTTTGACGGCCAAAACCCTTGACTTCGGTGACCGTCATACCCGCCAACCCCAACTCCTGAAGGGCCTCGCGCACATCGTCCAGTTTGAACGGCTTGATGATCGCCTCGATCTTTTTCATGGTCATGCTCCTCGTGTATGCAACGCAGCTTCCCAAGAATGGTAGCCATTGGTGATAGGATAGCGCCGATCCTTGCCGAATGCGCGGGCGCTGATGCGCACCCCCGGCGCGGCCTGTCGGCGCTTGTATTCGGCGCGATCGATGAGCCGCAACACCCGAACCACCGTTTCCGCCGCAAAGCCGGCGGCGACGAGTTCCGACGCGCTGCGATCGTCCTCGACGTAAGCGGTTATGATCGCATCCAGCACATCGTATGGGGGCAGGCTGTCCTGGTCACGCTGGTCCGCTGCCAACTCCGCCGAGGGCGGTCGGGTCAACACCCGCTCCGGGATCACCGGACCCAAGCTATTGCGGTAACGGGCGAGGCGATAGACCAGCGTCTTCGGGCAGTCCTTGATCACCGCGAAACCTCCGGCCATGTCCCCATACAGGGTCGCGTAACCGACGGCGATCTCGCTCTTGTTGCCCGTGGTCAGCAACAGGTGACCGAATTTATTGGAATAGGCCATGAGCAATGCGGCGCGAATACGCGCCTGCAAATTCTCTTCCGTGGTATCGGCCGCGCGCCCGGCGAAAAGCGGTGCCAATGTCTCCAGATACGTATTGAACGCTCCCTCGATGGACACAAGATCGGTACGCACCCCCAGACTCCGCGCCTCAGCCACAGCGTCCACAATGCTCATCTCCGCCGTGTAGCGGGAGGGCATGATCAAGGCATGCACTCGTTCCGGACCGAGCGCATCCACCGCCACCGCCAAAGTCAGCGCCGAGTCCACACCGCCGGACAGACCCAGCACCGCGCCAGGAAAACCATTTTTTTCCACATAATCGCGTACGCCCAAGCGAAGCACATCGTAAACTTCGGCGGCTTCATCCAGCAACGGTCTCAGGGGGTCTGCAGATCGTATACGGATGCCGGCACGATCCTTGTCGACATCCAGCAGCATCAGCCCCTCCTCACAGCAGGCTGCGCGCAGTGCGAGCAACCCGTGCCGGTCCACCGCGAAGGACTGACCATCGAAAACCAGCTCATCCTGCCCGCCCACCAGGTTCACATAGACGATGGGCAGATGACACCGGGCGGCCAGGGCGCCCACCTGATCTTCACGAGCGCGCTGCTTGTTCAGGTGATAGGGAGAGGCATTGAGCACCAGCATCAATTCGGCACCTTGCGTCTGAGCCACCTGCACTACTCCCGGCCCGCACCAGACATCCTCGCAAATGGCCACGCCGCACTGGAGCCCGGCGCAGGCAAACACCAGCGACTGCGCCCCCGGCGTAAAATAGCGCACCTCGTCGAACACCGCATAGTTCGGCAGGCAATGCTTATGATACACCCGCTCGATCCGTCTCCCGCGCAACAAGCTGGCGCTGTTGTAGAGACGTTCCTGTTCACGCTGCGGATGTCCCACCAGCATGGGCAACGGTGTTTCCGTCGCGAGTTGCCGCAGAGCGGTGTCGCAGTCTTGCAAGAAATCCGCACGCAAGAGCAGATCCTCAGGAGGGTAACCACTGAGCGCTAGTTCCGGTGTCACCAACAAGTCGGCCCCCGCCGCCTGCGCCTCTGCGGCAGCGGCCAGCAGACGCTGGGCGTTGCCTGCCACATCGCCGACCCGGCAGTTGATCTGCGCCAGCGCGATACGCATCAGTATCCCATCACCTCGGCGGCACGGATACCCAGTTCGGCGGGAGAGTGCACACAATGCACACCCGCCGCTTCCAGCACCGCGTATTTGGCCGCCGCCGTTCCCGCGCCGCCGTCGATAATGGCCCCCGCGTGGCCCATGCGCTTACCCTTGGGCGCCGTGGAACCCGCAATGAAGGCCACTACCGGCTTGCGAACCTGCTCTTGAATAAAAGCCGCGGCGTCTTCCTCCATGCGTCCGCCGATCTCGCCCACCATGACAATCACCTCGGTCTGCGGGTCCGCCTCAAAAAGTTGCAAGGCCTCGTTGAAGTTCATACCAACCAGGGGATCGCCGCCGATACCCACGCAGGTACTCTGCCCCAGACCCAGACGCGTGGTCTGCTCCACGGCTTCATAGGTGAGCGTACCGGAACGGGAGACGATGCCCACCCGTCCGGGTTGATGGATGGCACCGGGCATGATCCCGATCTTGGACTGCCCTGGCGTGATGATTCCCGGGCAATTGGGACCGATGAGTCGCGCCGGCGCTTCCGCCAGATAATGCTTCACCATCAACATGTCATGCACCGGAATGCCCTCGGTGATGCAAACGATGAGCTGGATGCCCGCGGCGGCCGCCTCGATGATGGCATCGGCGGCAAAAGGTGAGGGTACGTAGATCACGCTGGCTTCGGCGCCGGTGTCCCGTACAGCGTCGGCCACTGTGTCAAACACGGGCAAATCGAGATGACGGCCGCCGCCCTTGCCGGGTGTCACTCCACCCACCATGCGGGTCCCGTAGGCGATCGCCTGTTGCGAGTGGAAAGTCCCTTGCTTGCCGGTAAAGCCCTGGCAAATCACCCGAGTGTCACGGGACAGCAATATACTCATAGTTGCACCAGAATCACGAGAAGAAGAACACCGATTACCGCCTCTCCCAGGAGCAGGAGAAGCACATAGGGATTGCGCCGGGGTACTGGACTGATTCTGGCGACCGCTGTACGCAAGGCCGTCAAATCCTGGCGCAATGCCTCCAAATCGTCGGCCTGCGCCACGGACTTGAGCCGTTCGTCGAGAATCTGGTCGAGCAACACTGCCATCTCGGCCATCACCTCGGCACTTTTCTGATCCGCACCACGTTTCACGTAAACATCGGCGAGACGCGAAATCAGCGGACCGGAATTACGCAGCACCGGCCACAGGCGTTGCAACCAGAATAGGTTGATGGACACGTCAGCCTTGCGCCGCCGCCACAGCCTTCATGGCCGCATCGGCAAGACCATCGGCGGTAATCAGAGAGAGGCCGCTGCCGCGCAGCAAGGCCATGCCCTCTTCCTTTTTGGTACCTTCCAGACGCACCACCACCGGCAGATGAAGACCCACCTCCGCCGCTGCCTGGATGATGCCCTCCGCCAGCAGGTCACAGCGGGTGATGCCACCGAAGATGTTGACCAGTATCGCCTTCACCCGGCTATCCGAGAGAATGAGTTTGAAGGCCTGGGTGACCTTATCCGCGGCCGCGCCCCCGCCCACATCGAGGAAATTGGCGGGCTCACCGCCGTGCAGCTGGATGAGGTCCATGGTCGCCATGGCCAGTCCGGCCCCGTTGACCATACAGCCGATGTTGCCCTCCAGAGAGATATAATTCAGTCCAAACTGCCGCGCGGTGATTTCCCGCCCATCCTGCTGAGTGGAATCGAAGAGCTCGTCCGACTCGGGATGACGGTAGAGCGCGTTATCGTCCATCACCACCTTGGCATCCAGGGCCAGCAGTTTGCCTTCCGTCGTGATGGCGAGGGGGTTGATCTCCACCATCAAGGCATCCAGTCGCTGCGCCAGACGGTACATGCCCTGCATGATGCGCGTGAACTGCTGCACCTGACCGGCATCCAGCCCGAACCGGAAACCGAGCTGGCGCGCCTGAAAAGGCAGAAAACCGGTGCTGGGCTCGACCACCACCCGATACAGGGACTCCGGCCGAGAGGCCGCCAGCGCCTCGATATCCATACCGCCTTCCTGAGCCGCGAGGAAGGTGATCCGCGCCTGCCCACGATCCACCATCAGGGCCAGATAGAGCTCGCGGGCAATGCGGCTGGGCTCCTCGATGAGCAGAGCCGCCACATGCTGACCCTGGGGACCGGTCTGTGCCGTGACCAGCGGCTTGCCCAACAATTCCTGCGCGGCCTTTTCCACTTGGGCAATGCTATCCACCACCCGCACGCCACCAGACTTACCGCGCCCACCAGCGTGGATCTGTGCTTTGACGACCCAGGCGCCCCCCCCCAGTTCACGGGCCTGATTCACCGCCTCCCGCACCGAGAAGGCAGGAATGGCATGGGGCACCGGCACCCCCTCTTCGGCCAGCAAACGTTTGGCCTGATATTCATGCAGATTCATGAAACTTCCTCACAGGCGACGCACCAGCGCCGCGCCAAACTCCGTCGTGCTCAAGGCCGGCACGTCACCGCGCAACGCCGCCAGATCGCCGGTCACTTCGCCGCTGGCAATGGCCGCGTTCATGGCCATGCCGATACGCTGCGCCGCCTCGCCCCAGCCCAGATGTTCCAGCATCATCACCGCCGACAAGATCAGTGAACTAGGATTGGCTTTACCCCGACCGGCGATATCCGGTGCCGTGCCGTGGGTGGCCTCAAAAATCGCATGGGTGTCCGACAGGTTCGCGCCCGGTGCCATACCGATGCCCCCCACTTCCGCCGCCAGCGCGTCGGAAATGTAATCGCCGTTGAGATTGAGCGTGGCCACCACCGAATAATCCTCCGGCCGCAGCAAAATCTGCTGCAGGAAGTTGTCGGCGATCACGTCCTTGATCATCAGTTTGCCATCGGCGATGGCCTGCTGTTCCACCTTCTGGGCCGCCACCTTACCCTCTGCCCGGACAATGGCCGCCTTCTGCCGCCAGGTGAAGACCCGTCCGGCGAACTCCCGTTCGGCCAAGGCGTAGCCCCAGTCGCGGAAGCCGCCCTCGGTGAACTTCATGATATTGCCCTTATGCACCAGACTCACCGAAGGCTTGCCATGCTCCAGCGCATACTGGATGGCGCGGCGCACCAGACGCTCCGAGCCCTCCACCGACACCGGCTTGATGCCGATGGCCGAACTGGCCGGGAAGCGGATTTTGCTGACCCCCATCTCGTCCTGCAAAAAGCGGATGATTTTTTCCGCTTCCGGACTGCCCGCCGGCCACTCGATACCCGCGTAAATGTCCTCGGCGTTTTCCCGGAAGATGACCATATCGACATTTTCCGGATGGCACATGGGGCTGGGCGTACCCGCAAAATAACGTACCGGCCGCAAGCAGACGTAGAGGTCCAGATCCTGGCGCAGTGCCACATTGAGGCTGCGGATTCCGCCACCCACCGGGGTTTCCAACGGCCCCTTGATGGCGACCTTATACGCACGGATAGCGGCCATGGTTTCTTCGGGAAGATACTGCCCCTCACCGTAGAGCGCCACCGCCTTCCGCCCGGCAAAAAGCTCCATCCAGGCAATCCGCCGCTGGCCGCCATAAGCGGCCTGCACTGCGGCATCCACCACCGCACGCATGGCCGGCGTGACATCACCACCGATCCCATCCCCCTCGATGAAGGGAATAATGGGCTGATCGGGCACCCGCAGCACCCCATCCACCTGGGTGATGGGCTTCCCCTGAGCCGGAACCTGAATATGCGCCATGGTCACGATACTTTCTCCAGTTGTTCGCTGGCCCAGGACAAGGCGCCCCCCTTCAGAATCAACTCCAGATCACGGGCGCTCGCCAACTGCGGCATGACCGGAATATCCAACCCTTGGGTTTCATCGCGCAGCGTCAGCGCCTGGCCCAGCGCCAGCCCCCGGATATCCAGACTGAGCTGATCCCCCGCCTGCACCCTGGCATAATCCGCCGCGTCCACGAAAGTCAGGGGCAAGATGCCAAAGTTGATGAGATTAGCCAGGTGAATGCGCGCAAAAGACTTGGCCAGCACCGCACGCACGCCGAGATAGCGGGGCGCCAGTGCCGCATGTTCACGGCTGGAACCTTGCCCGTAATTGTGGCCCGCCACGATAAAACCACCCCCGGCCGCCTTGGCCCGGGTCGGGAAGGTCTCATCCACAATATGAAAGACAAACTCCGAAATGGCGGGCAGATTGGAGCGTAGCGGCAGCACCTTGGCTCCGGCCGGCATGATGTGGTCGGTGGTGATGTCATCTTCCAGACGAATCAGCACCTCGCCCTGCAGGTTTGCCGGAGCGGCCTGGCCGGCGGGGAGTTTGGCGATGTTGGGGCCACGGATGATGTCCACCGGGCTGCCTTCGGCGGCGGGGGCGAGCACCATCCGGTCATCGACCAGAAAGTGCTCCGGCACCGGCACGTGAATAGGCGCCAGCCCCAGATCGCGGGGATCGGTGATCACCCCGGTCAGGGCACAGGCGGCACAGGTTTCCGGGCTCGCCAGATACACCGCCGCATTTTTAGTACCGGAACGTCCATAGAAATTGCGGTTGAAGGAACGCACCGAGACGCCTTCCGTAGGCGGTGCGAAGCCCATGCCGATACAAGGCCCGCAGGCCGATTCCAGAATGCGCGAACCGGCCCCGATGAAGTCCAGCAGGCCGCCATCCCTGGTCACCATTTCCATGACCTGACGGGAACCGGGCGACACCCCCAGGCTGACGCCGTCAGCGACGACCTTGCCCTTGAGCATGCTCGCCACGGTCATCAAATCCGTATAGGACGAGTTGGTGCACGATCCGATGGCCACCTGCGCCACGGGCGTTCCCGCCACCTCGCGCACTTTCCGGACGTTGTCGGGGCTGTGCGGACAGGCGATGAGGGGCTCCAACTGGTCGAGATCGATTTCCAGCACCTCGTCATAGCCGGCATCCGCATCCGCCACCCACTCCGACCAGGAGGCGTCGCGCCCCTGCGCCGCCAGATAACGGCGGGTCACGGCATCACTGGGGAAGACACTGGTGGTGGCGCCCAATTCGGCACCCATGTTGGTGATGGTCGCCCGCTCCGGCACACTGAGGTGGGCGACGCCCGGCCCGAAATACTCAAAGACTTTGCCGACGCCGCCTTTCACCGTCTTGTGGCGCAGCACTTCGAGGATAATGTCCTTGGCACTGACGAAAGGCTGCAAGCGGCCGGTCAGCTTGACCCCAACCACCTGCGGCATATTGAGGTTGAAAGGCAACCCGCCCATGGCCAGGGCAATGTCGAGACCACCCGCACCAATGGCCAGCATGCCCGCTCCGCCGGAAGTCGGCGTGTGGGAATCGGAACCCAGCAGGGTACCGCCCGGCCGGGAAAAGCGCTCCAGATGCACCTGATGGCAGATGCCATTGCCGGGGCGGGAAAAATGCACGCCATATTTCGCGGCAAAGCTCTGCAGAAAACGGTGATCGTCGGCGTTTTCGAAGCCGGACTGGAGCATGTTGTGGTCCACATAGGACACCGACAGCTCCGTGCGCACACGCGGCAGGCCGAGGGCCTCGAATTGCAGATAGGCCATGGTCCCCGTGGCGTCCTGGGTCAGGGTCTGGTCGATATGGATAGCAATAGAGCGCCCCGCTTCCAGCGTGCCACTGACCAAATGGGCGGCAATAATCTTCTGGGTGACATTCATAGCCATGAACTGCTCTCCTGATCTGCGGAAATCGGTCGGGAACAACGGGCCTCTCCATCATCGCAAAAGCACCGCCCCGCGCCAAGTATCAGCAGACCCTAAACAGCAAAAACCCCGCCGCGCCGGATACCGGTTCGGCGGATGACAATTCCGGCAACGCCGTTATATCATGCGTATTCACAAAAACCATTTGAAAAACACGGGAACAGACGACAGCGGCCCCCACGGGAACCCCACCCTGCCCGTGGCACATCCGTAAGGCGTCCGCCCTGCGCCCGCTGCGGGTATTCAAGGAGTCTTCATGTTTCGTACCCCCGCGGTCGATCCCCTGTGGCTTTATCGACTGCTTCCTTTTCTGCGCTGGATGCCACGAGTCGGCAAGGAATCTCTGCGCGTCGACCTGGTCGCGGGCGTTACCGGCGCCATCATCGTGCTCCCCCAGGGGGTCGCCTTTGCCACCATCGCCGGGTTGCCCCCGGAATACGGCCTGTATACCGCCATGGTACCCGCCATCATTGCCGCCCTTTTCGGTTCGTCCTGGCACCTGGTCTCCGGACCCACCACCGCCATCTCTATCGTCATGTTCGGCGCGCTGAGCCTCATGGCTGAACCGGGAACACCGTATTACATCGAACTCGCGCTCACCCTCACTTTGTTGACGGGGCTCTTCCAGCTTGCCATGGGCATCGCGCGGCTGGGCACTCTGGTCAACTTTATCTCCCATACCGTGGTGATTGGTTTCACCGCGGGGGCGGCCCTCCTCATCGCCAGCAGCCAGATCAAGAATTTCTTCGGCCTCAATCTTCCGCATGGTGCCTCTTTTGGCCAGACCATGCTCGGCTTTTTCCACCGAATCGGGGAAATCAATTTTTACGTCCTGGGCGTGGCCCTGGTCACGCTCCTCACCGGAATGGTCGTCAAACGATTCGCCCCTCGCTTTCCATATATGATCGCCGCCATGCTGGCCGGCAGCCTGATGGCCTTGGCACTCAACCACTATCTGGGCGACGCACGCACCGGGATTCGCCTGCTCGGCGCCCTGCCTGGTCGGTTACCGCCCCTGTCTCTACCGGACTTCGATCCCAAGGTCCTGGGTCAGCTTGCCCCCAGCGCCCTCGCCGTGGCGATGCTCGGTCTCACCGAGGCTGTCTCCATCGCCCGCGCCATCGCGGTACGCGCCGAACAGCGCATCGATGGCAATCAAGAATTTATCGGCCAAGGGCTCTCCAATATCTTCGGCAGCTTTTTTTCCGCTTATGCATCCAGTGGATCTTTCAACCGTTCCGGCCTGAATTTCGAGGTGGGCGCCCGTACTCCGCTGGCCGCCGTTTTCGCCTCTATCGCGTTGGGCATCATTCTCCTGCTGGTGGCTCCCCTCATGGGCTACCTGCCCATCGCCTCGATGGCGGCCATCCTCTTTTTGGTGGCCTATGGGCTGGTCGACCTACACCACATCAGGGCCATCTTCAAGGCCAGCAAACGCGAGACCGCCATATTGCTGGTGACCTTTTTCTCGACCCTGTTTGTCGAGTTGGAGTTCGCGATCTACGTCGGTATCATACTCTCGCTGATCTTTTATCTGATGCGAACCTCACGCCCCAATGTCGTTGCCGTAATCCCCGACCCCGGAACCTCCCCCCATCCGTTGTCGGCCAGCGCGCAACTCCCGTACTGCCCACAGGTACAGGTAGTGCGTATCGACGGTTCTCTGTTTTTCGGCGCCGTTCACCATGTGGAACAACGCCTGGCCGAACTCGAGCAACAATACCCAGAGCAAAAAATACTGCTCCTCAACGCACGGAGCATCAACTTCATCGACATTGCCGGTGGAGAGTCCCTGGCGCAGGAGGCCAAGCGTCGGCGCAAACAGGGTGGCGACCTCTATATCTATGGCATCAAACCCGCCATGTACGAGGTCATGGAGCGTGGCGGGTTTATCCGCGCCCTGGGGTCAGACCATATTTTTGCCCATCGAAAGGAGGCGATCCGCCACCTTTTCCCGCTTCTGGATGCCGAAACCTGCGCCCGCTGCACGCAGCGGGTATTCGATGAGTGCAAGGCGTTACCCATGCCACTCTCCACAACCGCCTCATGAAACGCCCCGCGCATGTCCACCTGGGTGCCATGCTGCTGCTTCTGGGCATCTGCACGGCTCCCACCGTGGCGGTTGCCGAGAGTCCCAGCGAAATCAGCGCCATTCAGAATGCCGCCCGTCACGGCAATCAGGGCGCGGAACTGCTCCTCGCCCTGATCTACTTCGAGGGACGTGGCGTCTCCCCCAACCCGGTCAAGGCCCGTCAATGGATGCAGCATGCCGCCGACGATGGACAACCCTACGCCCAGTACCTGCTGGGCAACTGGTATGCCGACGGCATCGCGGGTCTGCCAAAGAATCCCGACCTGGCCGTGCAATATTGGCGAAAGGGAGCGGCGCAAGGACAGGCGCAAGCCGCCTATCGCCTCGCCGAAGCCTACCTGAGCGGCATCGGCGTCAAAACCGATCCGGAAGCGGCCAAACACTGGTTGCGTCGCGCCGCGGAGGCGGGATACGCCCCGGCGCAGCGCCTCTTGGGTAAAATGTACCAGGGCGGCTATGGCGTCCCTAAAGATACTCTGGAAGGCAAGGACTGGCTGGCCCGCGCGGCCGCCCAGGGAGACAACGAAGCCATCCGTTTGCTGAGCATCTTCGTCGAACTGGGCGAAGATGCCTTGCAGGGGTTCCGGCAAGGCGGTCCCGAACTCCAGGCGCGGGCCCGGTCGGGTGACAGCGTCGCCCAGTATCAACTCGCCCTACGCTACGAAACCGGCGCCTGGGGGTTGCCGCAAAATGATGCATTGGCCTTGCACTGGTTCAGGGCATCGGCGGCACAAGGCAACCGGATGGCCATGCGCAGCCTGGCCGACATCTATACCCACGGACTCCTCGGCCAGTCCAAGTCCGCGCGGCAGGCAGAGTACTGGCGACAACGCGCCGACCATCGGGAATTGCCCGAAGTGGAACGCTAGGTGGCGCGCGCAGCGGTCAGATCCAGGTGATGGCCCGCCGCAAACGCGCCAATGTTTCTTCCTTCCCCAATAAAGCCAAGGTCGCATCGATAGGCGGCGACACCGCCCGCCCGGCCACCGCCACCCGCAGGGGTTGCGCGACCTTGCCCATCTTGCCGTCGGCATGGGTCACCGCGAGTTCCTGTATCACGCTGTGAATCGCCGCCGCCTCCCAGTTCGGCAAAGCCGTCAGCGCCTGGATCACGGCCGCCAGCAAGGCGCCCTGTCCGTGCAGATGTTTCTCCACATCTTTGGGCGCACCAGCCCCCGGCGCCACATAAAACATCTCCGCCGCCGCCGCCATCTCCACCAAGGTCTTGGACCGCTCCTGCAACAGCGCCACCACCTCCGGGAGGGCCGGTCCGGCCGCCACCAAGGACTCGGTTACGCCAACGGCGTTGAGGTAAGGCAGCAGATGCTGCGCCAGCCCCTCCGGCATCAGCCGCTGCATATGCTGGGCGTTGATCCACAGCAGCTTCTCCGGGTTGAAGGCCGATGCCGCCTTGTTCACCGCCTCGATGCGGAAAAGTTCCACCATGTCCTCGCGGGTAAAGATTTCCTGATCGCCATGGGACCAGCCCAGCCGCGCCAGAAAATTGAGCAGCGCGTCGGGCAGAAAGCCCTGTTCGCGGTATTCCAGCACGCTCACCGCCCCGTGGCGCTTGGACAGCTTCTGCTTGTCCGGCCCGAGAATCATCGGCACATGGGCATAAACGGGCACCCGGGCGCCGAGCGCCTGCAGAATCTGCATTTGCCGCGGCGTATTATTGAGATGATCGTCGCCGCGGATCACATGGGTGATCGCCATATCCCAGTCATCCACCACCACGCAGAAGTTGTAGGTCGGCGTCCCGTCGGAGCGCGCGATGATCAAGTCATCCAACTCGCTGTTCTGAAAGCGTACGGTTCCATGAATGAGGTCTTCCACCACCGTTTCGCCACAGTCCGGACTCCGAAAACGGATGACCGGCGAGATTCCTTCACGGGGTGCCGTGCGCTGCCGGCAGCGTCCGTCATATCGCGGCTTTTCACCGCGCCGCCGCTGGTCCTCACGCATGGCATCGACTTCTTCACGACTGCAATAGCAATGGTAGGCCGTCCCCGTCGCCAGCATCTGCGCCAGTACCTCCCGGTAGCGGTCCATGCGCCGCATCTGATAGAACGGGCCTTCGTCCCAGTCCAATCCCAACCAGGCCATTCCCTCCAGAATGGCGGTCGTCGCCTCCGGGGTCGAACGCTCCACATCGGTATCCTCGATGCGCAGCACGAAGCCCCCCCCCTGCTGGCGCGCGTGCAGCCAGGCGTAAAGGGCGGTGCGCACCCCGCCAATATGCAGATAACCGGTGGGACTGGGGGCGAAACGGGTACGAACGGACATGGTGCGCAACCTGAAGCAGTCAAAAGTGGGATAGTAACAGTCTCTTCGGCCCGCTGGTATCCTGCGCGCCGCCAGCTTTCGCCGCGAATCCCGCCCCGCACCGACCGGTAAACAGCGTTTGACTCAGGGCATTCCTTTTGCCTATCATCCGGGTGAGGATAGCAAGCACCATGCCAACACCATGTTTATAATGGCGTCCTTATTATGCGGGGTTACATCTGCGGGACGCCCATTGCGGATCGAACCGCCAGGAAGGAGCAGCATGAAAAAGCGATTTATCGCTATCGCCACCCTGGTGGCGCTAGGGGGCATTCCTATGGCCTGGGCGGATAGTCAGGCCATAGGGCTGCAACAAAGTGGTCTTCAGGACATACCTGGCACGGTCAACACCATAGGCCAGACTACGGGCATGCCAGATGGCGTACCCGCTACCGGCCAAGGGGGAAGATCCAGTGGTCTGTCGGCCACCCTGCAGCAATTTGAAGCGTCAGGCGCGTTTGGCGATCCAACGGAACCAGACAACGTCTGGGCGCACATCGATGATGGCCTACGCCTCAGCGACGTTTCGCGGGTGGAAGTCAACAAGTGGCGCACCTGGTTCTTGCAGCACCAGGGCAAGTTGGAGCAGATCCTCGACAACTCCCGTCCTTTCCTCTACTACGTGGTGACCGCCGTTGCGCAGCGCGGCCTGCCCATGGAATTGGCCCTGTTACCGGCCATCGAAAGCGGTTATAATCCCAGGGCCTATTCTCCGGCGGCCGCTGCGGGTCTTTGGCAATTCGTACCAGGTACCGCACGCAATTTCGGGCTGCAGAATACCCGCTACGGTGATCCCCGCCTGAGTCTCACCGCCTCCACGAACGCAGCCCTCGATTATCTGTCTTACCTCTACAACTACTTCGGGGGCAACTGGCTCCTCGCCATCGCCGCCTACAATGCCGGGCAAGGCAGTGTCTCCGCGGCCATCCAGCAAAATGTCGCGGCCGGCAGGCCCACGGATTTCTGGGATCTCAACCTCCCGGAGCAAACGGAAAACTATGTTGCCGAGTTGCTCGCACTGGCGCAGGTCATCAAAAACGCCAAGGCGTACCATATTTCCCTACCCTCCATTCCCAACGCGGCACATATCGCGGTGGTGACCACCCCGAAATCTGTGGCCCTCAATGT
This sequence comes from Acidithiobacillus ferrianus, assembly GCF_010378095.1. GTDB lineage: Bacteria > Pseudomonadota > Gammaproteobacteria > Acidithiobacillales > Acidithiobacillaceae > Acidithiobacillus > Acidithiobacillus ferrianus. Next base: position 24,261 of record NZ_WNJL01000030.1, read on the forward strand.
GGCCGCAAACCTCATGAACATGCCGGTCAGCGAACTGCGACACCTCAATGCCGGCCTGAGCTACGGCGTCGCCCCCGCCGATTACCAACTGGTGGTTCCCAAGAATAAGGCTGAAACGCTGAAAACAGCGCTTTTGACCATGCCACAGGAAGCGGCCGCACAACCCGTCGCCGCGCCGCGGCAAATGCAGTTCAGCCACGTGACGCTACACTCGGGTGAAACGCTCTGGAGCCTGGCGCAACGGGTCGGGGTCAGCACTTCCAAACTCAAGCGCTGGAATCACATCCGCTCCGCCCGCGACCTGCGCGTCGGGCAGCGCTTGGTGATCCGTAGCGCCGGCGGACTGGGTAATGCGGTCTATGCCCAGCGTGGCAGCCGACTGACCGTCCGGCCCGGCGACACCCTCTCGCAATTGGCGCGCCGGGCCGGTGTCAGCGTCCGCGACCTCATGCGCTGGAACAACCTGCGCTCCGCGCGTGACCTGCAGATCGGTGAACGGCTTATGGTGCGTGGTGGCGGGGCTACGCCGGTCTATACGGCGGCGCGCGGCCATCAGCGGCTTACCGTCCGACCTGGCGAAAGCCTGTGGCAAATCGCCCGACGCGCGGGTATTGGCGTCTCCGCGCTGGCTCGCGCCAATCATCTCACCAGGCACACCGTTCTCCATCCCGGACAGGTACTGGATATCCCGGCACACACAGTAGTTGCCGCTATCAATCACCGGCAGGAACGCGCGGCCACCCAGGGACGAACGACGACTTATGTAGTGCGTCAGGGCGACACGCTCTGGCAGATTGCCCAGCAATTCCATGTCCAGCCCCACTCACTGATGCAGTGGAATCGCCTGGCATCGGCCAGCCGTATTCAACCGGGCGCACGTCTCACCATTTACACGCGCTGATTCTAACGTAAGGGGTTCTCGCAATGGGTTTTATGGAAGGTAAAAAGGCGCTGGTGGTCGGCGTGGCCAATGACCGCTCCATCTGCTGGGGCATCGCGCAAGCCATGCACCGCCAAGGCACGGAGGTACTGCTCACCTATCAAGGTGAGCGCACCAAAAGCCGTGTGGAGGAGTTGGCGGGCCAACTCGGCGCACCGGAACCCTTGGAACTGGATCTGATGAACTCAGACCACCTCGTTAAAGTCACCCATAAAATCCAGTCTCTCTGGGGGGGTGTCGACATCGGCATTCATGGCGCCGCTTTTGCTCCCAAGGAAGAACTGAGCGGCAATTATCTGGACGTCACCACCCGCGAGGGTTTCCGCATCGCGCACGAGGTGTCTTCCTATAGTTTCACCGCCATGGCCAAGGCCATGCACCCGCTCATGCAGGGTCGGCAGGGGGCCCTGCTGACCCTCAGCTACCTCGGTGCCGAACGGGCCATGTCCAACTACAATGTGATGGGGCTCGCCAAGGCCAGCCTTGAGGCCAGTATTCGCTACCTGGCCTACGCACTCGGGCCGGACGGCATCCGCGTCAACGCCATCTCCGCCGGCCCTATCCGCACCCTGGCGGCCAGTGGCATCAGCGAATTTCGCAAGATTCTGGATCATTACGCGGAACATGCGCCATTGCGCCGCAACGTGACGCAGGAAGAGGTCGGCAACACCGCGGCCTTCCTCTGCTCCGACCTCGCTTCCGGCATCACCGGCGAGATCACCTACGTGGATGCCGGCTTCAACACCGTCGGGTTTTGAGGACGCACCAAAGCCAATGACGGCACGCTGATCACATCGTTGCGCGCTCCACCTCGGCAAGCATCTCCTCGAAACTCCGCGCAAAGGCGGCCAGTCCTTCCATCTGCAACTGCTCCGCCACATCTCCGTCCATGTCGATACCCAAATGGGCCAGTTGCTCCATGATCCGCCGCGCGCCCGTCATATCCTCTTCGACCCGCGCCGCCAAGGTGCCATGGTCACGAAGCTTGCTCAGGGTTTCGTCCGGCAAGGTATTGATGGTCTCTGGTCCCATCAACGGCTCGACATAGAGCAAATCAGGGTAGGCCGCGTTTTTGGTACTGGTACTTGCCCAGAGCAGATACTGGGGCCGCCCCCCCGCAGCGCGCAGCGCGGCGAAGTGCTCGCCATGAAACGTTTCCCGATAAATGGCGTAGGCCGACTTCGCCAGTGCCACCGCCGCTTTGCCACGCAAAGCCAAAGCCTCTGGGGAACCGATCATCTCCAGCTTCTTATCCACCAGTGTATCCACCCGCGACAGGAAGAGACTGGCCACCGCTTTGACCCGGCGCGGATCGCCACCACCCGCCACCCATTGCGTCAAACCCTTCTGGTAGGCCGCATACACCGCACGAACATGCGCCAATCCAAACATCAAGGTCACGTTGATCGATATCCCCTGAGCGATCAGCGTGGACAGGGCACGCACGCCGGCGGGCGTGGCGGGCACCTTGATCAGGAGATTGTCCCGCTGCACCAGTCCGCGCAGCCGCTGCGCCTCAGCCACCGTAGCGGCTTCATCCTGCGCCAAGCGCGGCGATTCCTCCCAACTCACCCAGCCGTCGTCACCGTCCGTCTCCCGATGCACCGGGTGCAGCAAATCACAAGCCATGCGCAGATCTTCCACCACCAGGCGCTCATACAGCCGCTCCGCAGGTTCCGCGGAGCGGCGCAGATCATCCTGATAATAGGGGCTGGAGTGAATGGCCTTTTGAAAGATACTGGGGTTGGACGTCACTCCACTGATTCCGTCTTCGTCGATGTAACGCCGCAGAATGTCGTCATGAATGAGGGTGCGCGACAAATTGTCCAGCCAGATACTTTGTCCCACCCGCTTCCTGAGTGCCCATAAATCCGTTGCCATGCCGATCCTCCTGACCCGATTCCACCGTTGTGGGCGATCCCTCTCTCCAGTGTAGACCAGAGCCTGCTGACGCGCCGGCCCGGCCAGCGGATGCTTCGCCAGCGCCCCCGGTTGCTACCAGGGACGCTCGGATTCAGATGGGCTTACGCTGGATACGGACGGGCACACTCTTCGACGCGGGGGTCTTGGAGGCTTCGTCATGGTACCACAACGGAATCAACGGGTTCATCTCCGGGTAGTAGCCGCCAAGGCAACCGGCAGGGAGATCGAAAGGCGTCACCATCAATCCCGACACCTGACGATGCACGTCATCGCCAGCATCACTCACCAAGCTTACGACGTCCCCTGCGCACAGTCCTTCCCGAGCCATGTCGTTCGGGCCGATCAGCAGGATCATGCGCGAGCCCTCCAGTCCGCGCAGGCGGTCGCTGAACCCGTAGATGGTGGTATTGAATTGGTCGTTTGAACGCATGGTAATCAGATGATAACGACCTGGCGCGGTCCCCACGCCCAAGGCGGACATGACGCTGGGGCAAGTAAACTCCGCCTTGCCGCTGTCGGTTTCCCAAATCCGTTCGCGCGCGTGGTTGCCACGATAAAATCCACCGGCGTCAAACATGCGCTGGTTGAAACTGCGGAATTGATCCGGATAAGTCTCCTCGATCAGATCGCGGACACGGGCGTAGTCGGCGATCCATTCGTCCCAACGCCACCTGGGGTGCGGCGGCAGGAGCGCTTTGGCGATACCCGCCACAATGGCCGATTCGGAGCGCAGATGTGTACTGGCCGGTTTGCGTGTGCCGATGGAGCCATGGATGTGACTAAAACTGTCTTCAATCGTCACGGCTTGCGGACCGCCTTCCTGTAGATCTTCCTCGGAGCGCGCCAAACAAGGAAGCAGCCAGGAAGCGCGCCCATGCACCAGATGGCTGCGATTGAGTTTCGTGGCGATGTACACCGTGATCGCTTGTTTCTGCCAGGCTTCCTCCATGGCACCCTGTTCCGGGATCGCGCGGACGAAATTGCCGCCCAGACTGATGAAACCGCGCACCGATCCGTCGCGGATACCCTCACAGGCCTCCACGGTATTCAGCCCTTTGTCCCGCGGCGGTTCAAAATCAAAGCGTTGCGCCAGCCAGTCCAGCGGTACCAGCTCGGGCTTCTCTGAAATACCGACCGTGCGCTGACCTTGGACGTTGGAATGCCCGCGTACGGGCGAGATGCCCGTACCCGGCCTACCGATATTGCCGCGCATCAGCAACAGGTTTATCAGCATGGCAATGCATTGGGAGCCGTGAACGTGCTGAGTCAGGCCCATGCCGTACACACCAATCACCCGCTCGGCCGCCATGTAGACATGGGCCGCTGCCTCCAGATCCGTACGCCGCAGTCCCGAGATGGTTTCGATCTCCCGCCAATCGGCCGCCCGGGCCGCTGTTGCGAACGCATCGAATCCGCGGGTGTGCTCGGCGATGAAGTCGTCGTCGAGCACACCCGGCGCGCCGGCCCGACGGCGCGCCTCATCCACCGTCAGTACATGTTTACAGAGCCCCATGAGCGCGGCGATGTCCCCGCCGGGTTTGACCTGCAGGTACATATGCGCCAAGTCCGTACCGTGCCCGGTCAGCATCTCCATCGGGTTCTGCGGATTGACGAACTCCATCAACCCCTTTTCGCGCACCGGGTTGAAGACGATGATCTTACATCCGCGTTTTACGGCCTCCTGCAGCGGGTGTAGAAAACGCCCGCTGTTGGTGGCGGGATTCTGCCCGAAGTAAAAGATGGCGTCGCAGCGCGCGAAATCTTCCAGCAGACAGGTACCCACCGGCGTTCCGATCACTTTTTTCAGGCTCACCGAGGTGGTTTCGTGACACATGTTGGAACTGTCCGGCAGATTGTTACTTCCGTACAAACGCGCGCACAGGGCGTACAGGTAGGAGGTTTCCAGAGAGGCCTTCCCAGAGGCGTAAAAAACCACCGATTTGGGATCAAGGGCCTTCAGTTCCGCAGCAATGCCCGCGAACGCGTCCTCCCAGTCGCACGCAACATACCTGTCGCTGATCGGATCGTAGCGCAGGGGCGCCGTGAGGCGTCCCTGCATCTCCAGATCATAATCCCGCCACTGCAGCAACTCCGTGACCGTGTGTTTGGCGAAGAACTCGGGCGTGCAGCGATCGTGTGTCAGATCCCAGATGGTCGACTTCGCGCCGTTTTCGCAAAACTCGAAGACATGGGGACGAACCGGCTTGCCCCAGGCGCAGGCGCTACACATGTAGCCCTTGGCCTTGTTCTGCCGCATCAGCGTCTCGGCGATCCCCGGAGTGGCCAGTTCCCGCGCGAGAACACGGCTGATCCCCTTGAGCGATCCCCAGCCACCGGCTGGACCCGCGTAGTACTTCGGTGCCACGGTATCGGTCATTTTTTGCTCCTTGTCACGGGCGGCCCCGTCCCCTGTGCCGACTGCACCGGCACGGCTCCCCGCTCTGATCTGGGTGACTTCCAGAGAAGATTATAGTAAAAACCCGCGACCGCGACCCCCGCAGCCGGGGGTACACCGGACTCTTGCACCTTTGCGGGCGCCCCCGCGGATCACCATGCGCTTCGCGGCGACACAAGCCATCCTGTACAGACCCTGCCGCAACGATTTATCATCACCCCTTAATTTTTCCACAAAACCACTGAAAAATGGCACTTATCATACAAAAATTCGGCGGCACCTCCGTCGGTAGCGTCGAACGCATCCGGGCGGTGGCGGAACGGGTGACGGCCAAGCATCGCGCTGGTCATCAGGTCGTGGTGGTCGTCTCCGCGATGTCGGGCGAAACCGACCGTCTCCTGCAACTGGCGCGCACCCTGGCAGAGGCCCCGACCGGACGGGAACTGGATACCCTGCTCAGCACGGGCGAGCAGGTCGCCATCGCGTTGCTGAGCATCGCCGTGGAGAATCTCGGGCAACCCGCCATTTCGTTCACCGGAGGACAGGTCGCCATCGCCACCGATTCGACGCATAATCGGGCGCGTATCGAGCATATTGACGATCGTAAGATCCGGGCGGCACTGGATGCCGGCAAGATTGTGGTCGTCGCGGGCTTTCAAGGAGTCGATCCCCACGGTAACATCACGACCCTGGGGCGCGGCGGCTCCGATACCACCGCCGTGGCCCTGGCGGCGGCCCTGCGCGCCGAAGAGTGCGACATCTTCACCGACGTGGACGGCATTTACACCACCGATCCGCGGGTGGAATCCCGGGCGCGCCGCCTGGACCGCATCACCTTCGAAGAAATGCTGGAGATGGCCAGCCTCGGCGCCAAGGTGCTGCAAACCCGTTCCGTCGAATTCGCCATGAAATACAATGTCCCCGTGCGGGTCTTGTCCTCCTTCCAGGATGGCCCCGGCACCTTGGTTACCAATGAGGAAAATTCTGTGGAAGCTCCCCGCGTCTCCGGCATCGCCTTCTCCCGCAATGAAGCCAAAGTCACCGTGATCGGTGTACCCGACCACCCGGGCATCGCTTCCGCCATCCTGGGTCCGATCTCTGCGGCCAGCATCAATGTGGACGTCATCCTCCAGAATGTTTCCGAGGCCGGCAAAACCGACTTCACCTTCACGGTGGAACGCAACGACTTCGCCCGGGCCCGCGACATCCTCCAAGAGGTGGCGCGGGCACTGGGTGCCGAGGAGGTGCGCGGCGATACCCATATCGTCAAGGTTTCCGTGGTCGGGGTCGGTATGCGTTCCCATGCGGGCATTGCCGCCACCATGTTTGAGACCCTCGGGCGGGAAAACATCAACATTCAGATGATTTCCACTTCCGAGATCAAGATTTCGGTAGTCATTGAAGAAAAATATCTGGAGCTGGCCGTGCGCGCCCTGCACGCCGCCTTCGCCCTGGATGGGGAGGTTCGGGTCTGATGGCACTCATGTCCACCTACACCCGCCTGCCCGTCGCCTTCACGCGCGGTGAAGGCGTCTGGCTCTATGATACCGAGGGGCGGCGTTATCTGGACGCGCTGGCGGGAGTCGCCGTCTGTGGTCTGGGGCATAGTCATCCGGCGGTGACCCGCGCGTTGCAAACGCAGGCCGGACAACTGCTGCACACCTCCAACCTCTATCATATTCCGGCGCAGGAACGGTTATCCGACACCCTCTGCGAAATCAGTGGCATGGACGCCGCCTTTTTCTGCAACAGTGGCGCTGAGGCCAATGAGGCGGCCATCAAGATCGCCCATCTCCACGGCCATGGCAAAAACATTGCCGAACCGCAGATTCTGGTCTTTACCCACGCCTTTCACGGCCGGACGCTGGCGACACTGACGGCCACCGGCAATCCGCGCATTCAGGAAGGTTTCAGTCCCTTGGTGGCAGGCTTTGTGCGTGCGCCCTATGGCGATCTCCACACGGTACGGGCGCTGGTGCAGGCCAATCCCGGCATTTGCGCCATTCTGGTGGAACCGGTCCAAGGGGAGGGCGGCGTGCATCCAGCGCCTGAAGGGTTCCTCATGGGGTTGCGGGAGATTTGCGATGCGCACGGGCTGCTCCTGATGCTGGACGAGGTGCAGACCGGGATTGGCCGTACCGGGACTTTCTTCGCCTACCAGCGGATTCCCGGTCTACGGCCCGATGTCCTCAGCCTCGCCAAGGGACTGGGCAACGGGGTGCCCATCGGCGCCATGCTGGCCCGCCAGCCGACCGCCGCGCTCTTCGGACCGGGCAAACACGGCACCACCTTCGGCGGTGGACCTCTGGTCTGCGCCGCCGCCCAGGCGGTGCTCGACACCATGCGGCAAGAGGCCATCCCTGCCCATGCGGAACACATGGGGGTTCTGCTCCGGCAGCGCCTGCAGGAGCGTCTTGGTGGGCACCCCGAGGTGCTGGAGGTACGCGGCATGGGTCTGATGGTGGGTATCGAACTGGCCCATAAACCCGAACGCCTGGTGGAACGCGCCCTGGAGGCCGGTCTGCTCATCAACGTCACTGCCGAACGGGTGATCCGTCTGTTGCCACCGCTGATTCTGCGGGAAGCGGAAATCGACCTGCTCGTTGCTGGCCTGGCCAAGCTTCTGGAGTCCGGCACATGAGCGTCCGTCATTTTCTGCGGCTCTCCGACTTCAGTCCGGTGGAACTGCGCGCGCTCCTGCAACGCGCCATCGCCCTGAAGCAAATCCAGCATGCGGGCGAACGCTACGCCCCTTGCGCAGGCCGGACGCTGGCGATGATCTTTGAGAAATCCTCCACCCGCACCCGCGTGTCCTTTGAGACCGGCATGGCGCAACTGGGCGGCCACGCCCTTTTCCTCTCACCACGCGATACCCAACTGGGGCGCGGCGAGAGCATCGAGGACACCGCCAAGGTGATCTCCCGCATGGTGGATATGGTGATGATCCGCACCTTCGGCCATGACAATCTCGTCCGTTTCGCCGCCGCTTCGCGAGTACCGGTGATCAACGGTCTCTCCGACGATCACCACCCCTGCCAGCTCCTGGCCGACCTGATGACCGCGACGGAGCACTGGGGTGACCTGCGCGGCAAGACCGTGGCCTATATCGGCGATGGCGCCAACAACATGGCCCATTCCTGGATGGAAGCCGCACGGATTTTCGACTTTCAATTGCGCATCGGCAGCCCCGCGGGTTACGCGCCCACCGCCGAAATGCTGCGAACCGGTGATAACCACGTCACAGTCCAGCACACGGCGAGCGCCGCGGTACGCGGCGTCCACCTGATCGTGACCGACGTCTGGACCAGTATGGGGCAGGAAAAAGAAACCGCCGCGCGCAAGGCGATTCTCGGCCCCTTCCAGGTCAATGCCGATCTCATCGCCAGCGCCGCGCCAGACGCCCTGTTCATGCACTGCCTTCCCGCCCATCGTGGTGAGGAGGTGAGCGCCGAAGTCATCGATGGCCCCCAATCCGTCGTCTGGGAAGAGGCGGAAAACCGCCTGCACGCCCAGAAAGCCCTGATGGAATTTTTATTCGGCATCGGCCCCGTCGCCGCATTGCAAGGAGATTGATGCATGGTCAAGAAAGTCGTTCTCGCTTATTCCGGTGGTCTGGATACCTCGGTCATCCTCAAGTGGCTGCAGGATCAATACCAGTGCGATGTGGTCACCTTCACCGCCGACATCGGCCAAGGTGAAGAACTGGCACCCGCGCGCACCAAGGCCGAACAACTTGGTGCCAAGGAAATCTTCATTGACGATCTGCGCCAGGAATTTGTCCGTGATTACGTTTTTCCCATATTCCGCGCCAACGCGATTTACGAGGGAACGTACCTGCTCGGCACTTCCATCGCCCGGCCACTCATTGCCAAGCGCATGGTAGAGATCGCCGCCGACGTCGGCGCCGATGCCGTCGCCCATGGGGCCACCGGCAAAGGCAATGACCAAGTGCGTTTTGAACTGGGGGCCTATGCCCTCAACCCGGATATTCGGGTGATTGCCCCCTGGCGGGAATGGGATCTCAACTCCCGCGAAAAGCTCCTCGCTTATGCCGAACAGCACGGCATTCCGGTGGAACGCCACGGCCAGAAGTCCCCCTACTCCATGGATGCCAACCTGCTGCATATCTCCTATGAGGGGGGACTTCTCGAAGATCCCTGGGTGGAAGCGGAAAGCAGCATGTGGCGCTGGACCACGGCGCCGGAGCGGGCCCCGGACCAGCCCCGTTACCTGGAGATCACTTTTGCCCATGGCGATCCGATTGCCATCGACGGCGAGTCCCTCAATCCCGCGCAGTTGCTGGCGCACCTCAACACGATCGGAGGCGAACATGGCGTCGGGCGCCTGGATATCGTCGAAAACCGCTACGTCGGCATGAAATCCCGGGGTTGTTACGAAACGCCCGGCGGCACCATTCTGCTCAAGGCGCATCGCGCCATCGAGTCCATCACCCTGGATCGGGAAGTCGCCCATCTCAAGGATGAACTCATGCCCCGCTATGCCAGCATCATCTACAACGGCTTCTGGTGGAGCCCGGAACGCCGCGCCCTGCAAACACTCATTGATCAGACTCAGCGGCTGGTCAGCGGCGTGGTGCGCCTCAAACTCTACAAGGGCAACTGCTCAGTGGTAGGACGCCGATCGCCGGAAAGTCTCTTCGATTCCCGTATCGCCACCTTTGAGGATGATGCCGGTGCCTATAACCAGAAGGACGCCGAAGGCTTCATCAAGCTCAATGCGCTACGCCTGCGCATTGAAAAACGCCTGCAGGGCTGATTTTTCAGCGTCCGCGCAGGGTCACCCGCCGAGAGGAGGGCATGCGCGGACGGGACTACGCTCAACATGAGGAGGAAATCATGCGTCTCTTGCACACCATGCTGCGCGTCGGGGATCTGGACCGCGCCATTGCCTTTTATACCGAAATACTCGGGATGCGTCTGCTGCGGCGCAAAGAGTATCCCGAGGGCAAATTCACCCTGGCCTTCGTCGGTTATCAGGAGGAAAGCGCCGGTGCCGTAATCGAGTTGACCTACAACTGGGGAGTGGATCATTACGCGCTCGGCGAGGGCTTTGGGCATATCGCCCTGGAAGTCGAAAACGCGGCAGCGGCCTGCGACACCATCCGCCAACGGGGCGGCAAGGTCGTGCGCGAGGCCGGTCCCATGAAACATGGCAGCACGGTCATCGCCTTCGTTGAAGATCCTGACGGCTACCGCATCGAACTCATCGAAAAGAGCGCGGATTTCGTCGAGCATCCGGCTTGAGCGATATCACACCGCCAGGCAGAAAGGCGGGCCCAGGAATCACTCATCCTGCCATAAAGCAGCTGGTCCCATGTGGCGCAGATACTGCTGATGCGCGGCACATTCCCCGTCGTTGGCACGAATCACGCGCAATGCGGTCTCGTGCCGCCGGGACCCCGGGTCGTCGGGCCGTGGTTCGGCGCCACCACTGATGGTGGCGCCGGAGAGCCTCCGGGCTGCCGAGGAGACCACTGGCGGTGACTCTACGGGGCTTAGAAGACCCATCATATCCACCTGTCCCCCGGTCATGGCCAGGTAGACTTCCGCGAGTATCTGACAGTCCAGCAAAGCGCCGTGCAGTTCGCGCCCGCCATTATCCACGCCATAGCGGCGGCACAGGCTGTTCAGGTCATTTTTCTGGCCCGGATGGCGCCGACGCGCGTCCACCAGGGTATCCAGCACCGCTTGCGGCAGCGGTGATCTTCCCACTTTCTGTAGTTCATCATTCAAAAAACCCAGGTCAAACGGCGCATTGTGAATGATGAGTTCCGCATCGCCCAGGAATTCCAGAAAGGCGTCCGCGACTTCCGCGAAACTTGGCTTATCCTGCAAAAACGCATCCGTCAGCCCATGCACCCGCAACGCCTCGGCATCACTGCTGCGCTGCGGATTCAGGTATTGCTGGTAATGCACCCCCGTCACCCGCCGGTCGATCAGTTCCACCGCGCCGATTTCGATCACCCGGTGCCCCTGCTTCCAGTCAATACCCGTGGTTTCCGTATCCAGCACCACCTGCCTCACAGCCATCCTTCGCCCTCCTGCGCCTGCCCGCCCGCCGCATACCGATCCATGACCAGATTCAGCAACGCGTCTACCCGTTCATTCTCGACATGCCCCGAATGCCCTCTCACCCACTCCCACTGAATCTCGTGACGGGCCGCCACGGCCGCCAGCGCTTCCCAGATATCCCGATTTTTGACCGCGTCCCCCCCCGCGGTTCGCCAACCCCGGCGCTGCCAGCCCGCCAGCCATCGGGCCATGCCATCGCGCAGATAACGGGAATCACTGACCACCCGCACGATGCTGGGACGCTTGAGCGCCTCCAGGCCACGCAAGGCCGCGGTCAATTCCATCCGGTTGTTCGTCGTTTCCGGAACGAAGCCCCACAAGACCTTCTCCCGTCCGGCCGACCGCAGACACGCACCCCAAGCCCCCACACCCGGATTGCCGCGGCAACCCCCATCGGTGAATAAGTCTACGATTTTTTCGGACATGACGCAGGGTTCTCGGCAGAATCGGGGCCATCATAAGCCACCGGCGCTTCGGAACGGACTTTTTGGCGTCCGGAACGCCGCTTGAGCGGCCGCAGCGCGCCAACCAGCGGGCGCTCGGGGTCACGCCGCTGCGCCAGCAACAGATAGGCGTTGGCCCCTGCCGGCCACCAGCGGTCACCCATCAATTCCATCCATGGCGCATTGCGCTTTAGACCGGGCACGGAATACTGAAAGTAGCGTCCCTCGCGCAGCACGAAATCCTGCGCTTCCAGCAGGGTACGCAGTCGCCCCAGGGGCAAAAAGGGACGCCGCCACGGCCAGGCGCGATCGCGGCGCCAGAGGTGCCAGCGGCGGACCATACTCAGGCTGCCCCCCGGATTGAAATCCATAATCAGCACATGTCCCTCGGGACGCAGCACCCGCCAGCACTCCTCCAACACCGCCTGTGGATGGGCTATCCGGGTAAGGCAGAAAGGGACGATAACCAGATCGAAGCGCATGGCCGCAAAGGGCATCGCCTCACAGGCGCCATAGGCTTGCAGATACTCATCGGAAGGCAAGGCAAAGCCATCGTTGAGCAGCACCCAGATGTGCTCATGGCCGGGCGGCAGTCCCCAGAAAACGGGTGGCCCGAGTTGCAGAATAGTCTCCGGCTGCAGGCGTTCTATCCAGCGCGGCAGAATATCCCGGGCACGGTCCAGTAAAAGGCGACCGCTGCTCCCTTCCCACCAGATGGCGGCACGACGCGCCCGCGGCTGGCTGCGATATTTCAGACTCTGCATATATCAGCGCAGTGACCTCGCCGCGGCAAAAAAGGAAAACACGAGCGTCCAGTACCCCTATTCAATGCCATAATAGACCTATGGTACCCTGCCCGTAGCGAGATGCAAAAATGCCCATTCATTTTATTTCCGCCTTCACGGATAACTACATCTACGTCGCAGAAACGCCCGCAGGGGCATGGATCATCGACCCTGGTTGCGCGGAGCCCGTCTTTACCTGGTGCGCTGAACACCACATCCGTCCCAGCGCCATTCTCTGCACGCACCATCATGCGGATCACACCGGTGGCGTGGCGGCACTGGCGCAACATTTTCGCCTACCGGTCTACGGCGCCAACCAACGCATCCCGCAACTCACTCACGCGGTCAGCGCGGGCCACCTGCCGCTGGATACGGAGTCACTCGCGGTTCTGGAAGTGCCCGGCCATACCCGCGATCATCTCGCTTATGTCTGGAGAGACGCGCTTTTCTGCGGAGACACCCTCTTCGCCGCCGGTTGCGGGCGCCTCTTTGAGGGCACGGCAGCACAGATGTTTCGCAGTCTGCAACAGTTCGCCGCATTGCCGGAGGATACCCTCGTCTACTGCGCCCACGAATACACGCTCAGTAACCTGCGTTTTGCGGCACAGGTCGATCCGGAGAATCCGGTCATAGCGCAGCGCCAAAAAGAGGCCATCGAACAACGCGCGCGCAACACACCCACCTTACCCTCCACCATGGCCCTGGAGCGCGCCAGCAACCCCTTTCTGCGCTGCCATGAGCCCGCCTTGATCCACAGTGCCAACGCCTTCGATCCGAATACCGGCGGCGACCCCGTCCGCGTCTTCAGCACGCTGCGTCGCTGGAAGGATCATTTTTCCTGAGTCGAGGCCGCGCTGGCAGGCACACCCATTCAAAGTGCTCGGTCCAGGCCGCACGCAAAATCCGCAGCACGGTATCGGCGTCCACAGCGGCAAGGGTCTGGAGGGATTCCTCCACCGGTACCAGGCGCCCCAGATACAGCCATTGCCGCGTCAGGCGGTTCATGCGAATTTCCGCATCCTCCTGTCCCAACAGAAGCTGGATCCGCAAACTACGCTTCGCCCAAGCCATATCTTCCTCCGTAGGACCACGCTCCAGCAACATCGCCAGGACTTCCGCCATGGCCTCTGTCGCCTGCGTTTCCTGCGCGCCCGGTGTGGCCGCATAGAGCGTCCACTCTCCGCAATCGCGGAGGGCCTCGAGATGGGAGAAGACCTGATAGGCCAACCCTCTTTTTTCGCGCAGTTCGCGGAACAGATAAGACGCCGTGCCCCCACCCAGTATGGCATTGGCCACTACATAGGCCAGATGGTCCTCCGCGGCGACGCGGCATCCCGGTGCCATCCAGATGAGATGCGCCTGTTGTGCTTGGGCGCGGCGTAAGCGTTTCCGCCCACCATGGAAGCGCGGAATTGGCCCTGCGACACGGGCGCCATGGCGCGCTCTCTGGAAGGCCGCCTCTCCCCAGGCACAGAGCGCCGCATGTTCCACTTCCCCGACAGCGGTGACGACAAGAGGCGATTCGGCGAGTATCCGCTGATGATAGGCTTGCAGCCGCTGCCGATTCGCGGTCCGGATACAATGCGCATCCCCCAATACCGGCCAGGCCAGGGGGTGATCCCCCCAGATCTCCGCAAGGGCGCGCTCCTGCGCCCAATCCTCCACATCCTCGGCGGCCATGGCTGCCTCTTGCGCGACCACCCGCTTTTCGAGGCGGAGATCGGCGTGGTCAAAACGGGGCTTCATCAGTAGCTCGGTCAGCAGCGCAAACGCTTCGGCGGCATCCTCCGCCAGCACGGTCCCGTGAAGCACCGTGCTTTCGCGGTCCGTAAACGCATTGATGGTGCCACCCAGCAATTCCATGGCCGCATTGAGGGTATCGCCATCGCGCGTCGTACTGCCTTTGAAGAGCATGTGCTCCAGCAAATGGGCAAAGCCGTTTTCGCCTGGGGTCTGATCCCGGCTGCCATTGCCGACGGTCAAAGACAGCGCCACGCTGCGACGTCCGGGCAGGCGCTCACTGATCACCGTCACACCGTTATCCAGCGTGGTGCAGCATGGCGGTGATTCGGGAGCGTGCGTCACGGCTGAAGAGCACCACGACGCAGGGGTGGACGCGGGTATGGTCCAGCCCTGCTACCAGAATGGCTCAGCACCGCTGGTAAGGATGTCGGCGGACCGCTTATTGCGGGATATCCTTCATGCTCAATTTGATCTTGCCCTGGCGATCCACTTCCAGGACTTTGACACGCACCGTTTGCCCTTCCTTGAGGTGGTCGTGGACATCATTGACCCGCTCGCTGCTGATCTGGGAAATGTGCAGCAGACCATCCCGTCCCGGCAGAATCGTCACAAAAGCGCCAAAATCCATGATCTTGGCCACTTTCCCATCGTAAATGGTATCGACCTGCACATCCGCCGTCAGCAGCTCGATACGCCGCCGCGCGGCTGCGCCCGCTTCACCATCCACAGAAGCGATCGTCACCGTACCGTTGTCTTGAATATCGATGGTTGCCCCGGTCTCCTCAGTCAACGCGCGGATGATCTTGCCGCCCGGGCCGATGACGTCGCGGATGCGATCCGGATTGATGTGGATCGTGATGATACGCGGCGCATAGTCGGACAATTCGCCGCGCCCCGCGGACAGCACACCGTTCATCAGTCCGAGAATATGCAACCGCCCCACCAGCGCCTGTTCGAGTGCCCGCGCCATGATTTCCCGGGTAATCCCGTCGATCTTGATATCCATTTGCAAGGCAGTCACCCCGTGCTCCGTGCCCGCCACCTTGAAATCCATATCGCCCAGATGGTCTTCGTCACCCAGGATATCGGTGAGCACGGCAAAACGGTCCCCTTCCTTGATGAGACCCATGGCCACACCCGCCACCGGCGCCTTGAGCGGCACCCCGGCATCCATCAGCGCCAAGGAGGCACCACAAATCGTCGCCATGCTGGAAGAGCCATTGGACTCCAGCACTTCGGAAACCACCCGCACACTGTACGGAAATTCGCCGTTATCAGGCAAAACCGCCACCATTGCCCGCTTCGCCAGGCGCCCGTGGCCTATTTCCCGGCGCTTGGGGGAGCCCACCATACCCGTCTCGCCAGTAGAGAAAGGCGGAAAGTTATAGTGCAGCATGAAGCGGTCACGACTCTCCCCTTGCAGGGCATCGATAATCTGTTCATCGCCCTTGGTACCCAAGGTCGCCACCACCAGGGCCTGGGTTTCCCCTCGGGTGAAGAGCGCCGAACCGTGGGTTCGCGGCAGCACGCCCGCTTCAATGGTGATGGGACGCACCGTCTTGCTGTCCCGACCATCAATGCGTGGCGCGCCATCCAAAATACGTCCGCGCACGATGCGGGTTTCAATTTTTTTCAACAGGCCGCGGACCAGGTCGCCGCACTGCGCATCCTCCGCGGCACAACTCATCACCACCGACTGCCGCACTTCTTCCAGACGCTTGCTGCGTGCCTGCTTCTCCGTCAGCGCATAGGCTTCCTGCAAGAGCGGCGTGGCTTTCTCGCGCACCTGCATGCCCAGCGTCTCCTCAGCCAGCGGTGCCACCCATTCCCAGCGCGGCTTTCCGGCCTCCCGCGCCAAGGACTCGATCGTCGCGATCACCGGCTGGAACTGCGCATGACCGAACATCACCGCTTCCAGCATGATCTCTTCGGACAACTGCTGCGCCTCGGACTCCACCATGAGCACCGCCTGTCGAGTCCCCGCCACCACGAGATCCAATTGTGAAGCGTTCAACTGCGAATAGCTGGGGTTCAGCACATATTGCCCGTTGATATAGCCCACCCTGGCCGCACCAATCGGACCGTTGAACGGAATGCCGGAAACCATCAGGGCCGCCGAGGCGCCAACCAGCGCCAGAATATCGGGATCATTATCCCGGTCCACCGACAGCACCGTAGCGATCACCTGCACTTCATTCATGAAGCCCTTGGGAAAAAGCGGCCGGATGGGACGATCGATCAGGCGTGAAGTCAGTGTTTCTTTTTCCGCAGGCCGCCCTTCACGCTTGAAAAAGCCACCGGGGATTTTGCCTGCCGCATAGGTTTTTTCCTGATAGTTCACCGTCAACGGAAAGAAATCCTGGCCCGGCTTCACCTCCCGGCGACCCACCGCCGTCACCAGAACGACGGTATCCCCGCTAGAAACCAGTACCGCACCGTCCGCCTGGCGTGCCATACGGCCCGTTTCCAGTTGCAGGCGGCGACCACCAAAATCCACCTCTTTCCGAATAATGGTCAAGACCTTCTCCTTACTTACGCAGACCCAGACGTTCAATCAGCGTACGATAGCGATTCACATCCCGTTTCTTCAAATAGTCCAGCAACTTGCGGCGCTGACCGACCATTTTCAAAAGGCCCTGGCGGGAATGGTGGTCATGCTTGTTGACTTTGAAATGATCGGCCAACCCTTCAATACGCGTGGTCAGCAGGGCGACCTGCACCTCGGGGGAACCGGTATCCCCCGCATGCGTGGCATAACCCTGGACAACTTCTGCTTTGGTATCACGAGACAATGACATAAATTCCTTCTCCTCGGAAATTCTAAAAAAAACAACGGCCCCCTAGTCTACTCTCATGAGACGGCGAGGCGCCACCCTTCCATCGTCCATGACCTCTCCCAAGCCAAGAAATTGCTCCCCCGGCCCATAGAGGCGGATACGCCCGAAGGAAGGCGCGTGCGCAACCACAACCCCCTGCCCCTGACGCAGATAATAGGCGGTATGCTCCGTCAGCGTCACCGACGGTAAATATCCCAAAGCCAGATCCATGGCTTTAAGCGGACACTCTCCACGCTCAAGCGCATCGGCAAGCGTTTCCAGGGTCAACGCTTGCGCAACATCGAAGGGACCAGTGGAAGTGCGCCGCAGCCCCTCGACATGCGCACCACATCCCAGCGCCGCGCCAATGTCCACCGCCAGGCTGCGGATATACGTGCCCTTGGAACAGCGCACATCCAGTAGCAACCGGTCGTTTTCCAACGAAATCAGTTCAAGCGCATCGATGCGTATCCGCCGTGCCGCCCGCTCCACCTCCAGGCCTTTGCGCGCCAGTTCGTAAAGCGGCCTACCCCCCTGCTTGATCGCCGAGTACATGGGCGGTATCTGCGCGATCTCACCGAGAAACCGTGGCAATACCACACGCACTTGCGCTTCGCTGACCGCGACGGACCGATCTTCCAGCACCTCGCCTTCGCTATCCCCCGTCGCCGTGATCTGTCCCAGACGCAGGGTAACCCGATAAGACTTGTCCGCATTGAGAATATAGTCCGAGACTTTGGTGGCCTCACCGAAAAGCAAAATCAGCAGTCCGGTGGCAATGGGATCGAGGCTGCCCGTATGTCCGGCCTTTTTACTGGACAACAGGCGCTTGGCGCGTTGCAGGACCGCGTTAGAGGTCAAACCCGCAGGCTTGTCAAGCAACAACAATCCATCCCGACAACTCACGACGTTTCCTCGGGAGGCGGCGGCAAGCGCGCCAACAATTCGGCCATCTCCGCACCCCGGTCAAAGCGCGCGTCATAGACAAAACGCAACGGCGGGATCCGCCGCAGGGCCAGCCGTTTACCCAACAACTGACGAATTTGTCCGGCATGATCCTGCAACACCTGACGTACCGCGCCCGCCCGCCCGGGCCCATCCATCAACGAAAAATAGACCACGGCCGAGCGCATATCCGTCGGCAAATCCACCAGCGTGATGCTGGGGGGCAACAAGGCCACCTCAGCGGTCAACCCATGCAAGCGCGGCAATACCGCCGCAATTTCCTCCCGCAACAGATGCGCTACCCTGGCACCCCTTGGATACGTGCGATGAGCACTCTGCACCACTGTCTCCTAGACCGTCCGCGCCACTTCAGTGGTTTCGAAGGTCTCGATCACATCGCCGTTCTTCAAATCATTGAAGTTGCGGATGCCCACACCGCATTCAAAGCCTTCCCGTACCTCCCGCGCATCTTCCTTGAAGCGGCGCAGCGAGATCATTTCGCCCGTATGAATGACGACATCCTGGCGGATGACCCGTACCTTGGCATTACGTCGCAGAATACCGTCAGTGACCATACAACCCGCAATCGTGCCTATCTTGGGGACCCGGAAGATATCGCGCACCTGCGCATGGCCCAGTATCCGTTCACGAATTTCCGGCGCGAGCATGCCACTCATGGCCGCCTTCACCTCATCCACCGCATCATAAATCACACTGTGATAACGGACATCCACGCCACTATGTTCAATCAGGCGCCGCGCCGGTGCCTCGGCACGCACATTGAAGCCGATGATTACCGCCTGGGAGGCAGCGGCCAGGTTGACATCCGATTCACTGATGCCACCGACCCCCGAGTGAATCACGTTCACCCGCACCTCGGAGGTCGACAAACCTTCCAGTGTCGTCACCAAAGCCTCGGCCGAGCCCTGCACGTCTGCCTTGACCAGCAAGTTCAACTGCTGCAACTGCCCATCGGCAGCGGCCTCGAAGAGACTCTCCAACGTCGCCTTCTGGTTTTTGGCCAGACGCACATCGCGGAATTTACCCTGACGGAACAGGGCCACTTCGCGGGCCTTGCGCTCATCGGCGACTACCACCACCTCATCGCCGGCCTGGGGAACATCCCCCAGGCCCAGCACTTCCGCGGGCAATCCAGGCCCCACGTCCTGGGTCGACTTGCCGGTATCGTCCACCAAGGCGCGTACCCGCCCAAATTGGGCACCGGCGAGCAACATGTCTCCGGTATGCAGGGTGCCCTGACGCACCAGCACGGTCGCCACAACACCGCGCCCGCGATCCAGTCGCGACTCGATAACCACCCCTTTCGCCGGGCCATTGATCTGCACGTCCAGATCCAGCATTTCCGCCTGCAACAAGATCGCATCGAGCAAATCATCGATATGCAGCCCCGCCTTCGCGGAGACGTTCACAAATTGCGTATCCCCACCCCACTCCTCAGGCACCACCTCGTGTCCCGCGAGTTCTTGGCGAATGCGCTCGGGGTCCACCGACGGCTTGTCGATCTTGTTGACCGCCACGACGATGGGCACCTTGGCGGCCTTGGCGTGATGCACCGCCTCGATCGTCTGTGGCATCACCCCGTCATCCGCCGCCACGACCAGCACGACGATATCCGTTGCCTGCGCACCGCGGGCGCGCATGGCCGTAAACGCCTCGTGCCCCGGCGTATCCAAGAAGGTCACCATCCCTTTGGGGGTTTCCACATGGTAAGCGCCGATGTGCTGGGTAATCCCCCCGGCCTCACCGCTCGCCACCTGCGCAGAGCGAATCCGATCCAGCAGAGAGGTCTTGCCATGATCCACATGACCCATCACCGTCACCACAGGTGGGCGCCTGCCCATGATCGGGACTTCCACCTGTTCACCGTCTATCAGCAGGGCTTCGGGACTGGTGATCCCCACCATTTTCACTTTGTGCCCCAGTTCTTCCACCACAATCGCGGCGGTTTCCTGGTCGATGATTTGATTGATGGTGGCCATTACGCCCATCTTCATCATGGCCTTGATCACATCACTCGCCTTGATCGCCATCCGGTTGGCCAGATCACCGATCGTAATCGTCTCGGGGACGGCCACCTCGCGGATTACCGGTGCCACCGCCCATTCGCTGGGAGTCGCCGGGGTGCTCCTGCCGCGATTTCGTTTGTCTCCGGATTTGCGGCGCCGCGCCAGAGCATCGGTACCGCTGCCCTCTTCACCGCGTCGCCCCCCGCGCCGAGCTGCGCCACCACGCCAGGCATCCCGCTCATCGCCTCCGGGACCCGCTTTTTTACCTTTGGCGGGCGCCGCGGAAGGGGCTCTTCCGACGGGCGACGCTGCCAGTCGAGGACGATCCGCGCCGACTGTCGGAGCACGTGAGCGATCCAGCACAGGACGGTCAGGAGTACGGGATGGCGCACGCGCCACCGGTTCCGAAGACGGCGGCGTCTTGGTAATCACGGGTTCTTGAACGACGGTTTCCGTCTCCGCCGCCACGTCGGGCGCAGCAGCAGGGCCATGGGGCTCACCGAACGTCGCTCTAGGCGGCGTCCGTACCTCGGTATCCGTGGTCACCGCTGCTGCGGTCGTTTCTAATCCCTGTGCCTGTGCCGGTTCCGCAGCGGTCTGCTGAACGGGCTCCCGCGCGGGGGAGGATTCCAGGAGCGCGGCTTCCGCCACGTCCTCGAGCAATGCCTCCCTTTTGACGTAAGTGCGCTTGCGGCGCACCTCCACCTGCACGGTACGTGATTTCCCCGCCCCCACGGATTGTTTAATCTCCGTCGTGCTGGTGCGGTTCAGCGTAATGCGGCGTAGCTCCCCACCCTCCTCTCCGTGCGCGCTGCGCAGCGATGCAAGAAGACGATGTTTATCCTCCTCAGTGACTACATCCTCGGCCGTATGCTTGGGAATGCCCGCAGCCTTCAACTGCTCTAACAAACGAGCATTCGATACACCCAATTCCGCAGCAAAGTTGGCGACAGTTACCGTCATGATCCTCATTCTCCAAAACCACCACCCCGCCGACACGCGTCCCGGGGACAGGGCCTGTAATCAAGCAAACCAGGGCGCACGCGCCTCCAGAATAAGCGCCTTGGCGCGCTCTTCATCCATACCGACCATCTCGCACAATTCGCTCGCGGCCAGTTCCGCCAAGTCTTCGGAAGTCGCAATGCCCTTGCTGGCCAGCAAGTGTGCCAATCCCCTGTCCATGCCAGTCAGAGACAGCAGGTCTTCAGCGGGTTCACTCAATGCCACCTGTTCTTCCTGAGCGATTGCTTTGTTCAATAAAACATCGCGCGCACGGCGCCGCAATTCACCGACAAGCTCTTCGTCGAGCCCCTCGATCTCCATCATCTCAGCGACCGGCACATAAGCCACTTCTTCGATAGAGGTGAAGCCCTCACTCACCAGCAGATTGGCCAGGTCCTCGTCAATACCCAACTCTTGGATGAAATGATGGAGGAACACCGACTCCTCCTCGTCGCGTTTGGTCTGGGCCTCTTCCTCGGTAAGGATATTGATCGTCCACCCCGTGAGTTGGGTCGCCAGGCGCACATTTTGCCCGCCCCTGCCGATCGCCTGCGACAGGTGCTCGGGCCCGACCACCACATCCATGCTGTGGGTATTCTCATCCACCACGATGCTGGAAACCTCTGCCGGAGAGAGCGCGTTGATCACATAACTGGGTGGATCGGCCGCCCAGATCACAATATCGATCCGCTCACCCTTCAATTCGTTAATCACCGTCTGCACCCGATTACCGCGCAACCCGACGCAGGCCCCTACGGGATCCACTCGCGGATCGTGAGAGCGTACCGCCAGCTTGGCCCGCAACCCCGGGTCACGGGCGGCGCCCATGATTTCGATCATTCCATTACTGATCTCCGGAACTTCTTGAGCAAAGAGTTTAATCAGCAACTCCGGGCTGGTACGCGACAAAAAGAGTTGCGGCCCCCTCTGCACCCGCCGCACGTCCTGGAGATACGCCTTAACCCGGTCACCCGGGCGGATGGCTTCGCGCGGCATCATCTCCTCTTTGGGAAGCACCGCCTCGGCACGGCCCATATCCACGATGGCATTCCCTTTTTCCAGACGCTTCACGAGCCCGCTGATAATATCCCCCTTACGCAGCGCAAAGTCCGAGACGATGCGATCGCGTTCGGCATCCCGCACCTTTTGGACAATCACCTGTTTGGCGGTTTGCGCCGCGATCCTTCCGAATTCCACGGGCGGCAGCACCTCTTCAATGTAGTCGCCCAAGGCCACATCGGGGCGCGTCCGGCGCGCGTCGCTCAGGGATATCTGTTGGTCTGCATCAAACTCGGTACTATCGTCCGCCACGACTTCCCACAGACGGCGGGTCACATAGTCGCCCGTCTTGCGATCGACGCTCACCGCGATATGCCAATCCTGCCCATATTTTTTCTTGGAGGCGGAAACCAAAGAGGCCTCCAGGGCCTGGAAAATCACTTCCCGGTCCACATCCTTCTCATGGGCGACGGCATCCGCCAGATAAAGAAGCTCACGACTCATTGACCTACTCCTCTCCGCATGTTCCGCCTGCTCACCATTGAGGCACCAGTTTCGCCTTCTGGATCTCCTCCAGCGCAACCTCCCAGCGTCCTTCTGAATTCACCCAAACCACCCTCTGCTTCACCACGCCGAGCAATTCACCCCGCCAGTGTCGCCGCCCTTGCAGCAAAGCGTGCAAATGGATTTCCACCTGAGATCCCTTGAATCGTTCAAAATCCTCCAGCCTTTTCAGTGGCCGGTCTAAACCAGGGCTGGAGACTTCCAGACGATACGCCGCGTTGATGGGGTTTTCCACATCCAGCCACAGGCTGAGTTGACGACTCACGGCCGCGCAATCATCAATGTTGACTCCGCCGGTTTCTTCTTTCTCTATGAAGACCTGCAAAGTCACCGCACGGCCCACGCGCACCATACGCGCATCCACCAGGGCGCAGCCCATGGCGCCGACCTGCTGTGCAATGCCTGTGTATAATCGTGTTTCCACGTTTACCCTATTGTGTGCTGGGAGAAACAAAAAGTGGGCACTGGGCCCACTTTTTTGCGCATGGTACGCAAACGCCCATAAAAAAACAACCCCGTCTCGTTGGTGGAGACGGGGTCGATGGGTATAGGCGTCTGGCGGTGAC
>NZ_WNJL01000030.1:52500-327412 GCF_010378095.1 Acidithiobacillus ferrianus
TTCGACTTGCATGTGTTAGGCATGCCGCCAGCGTTCAATCTGAGCCAGGATCAAACTCTCTCGTTCAATCCTTCTAAAACCATTTCCATCAGAGCACCCATCAGCACCTAAGCACCAATCAATACCCCAAAGCCTAAACCCCACACATCTCCACTCGACTGGAAAAGAACATCCGGATCGCGGCCCGGTGCGGCTCGGTGCCGCGTCGTGAGGGCGCATTATACGCAGGCATCGAGGGGTGTCAACAGCAGCGCACACCCGGCCTGTGATCGTACCAACCCGGCCGGAGCTCTCGCCCGCGCCGGCATCAAGCGGTTTGGGAGCCGGCCTGGCTGAGCAAGACCCGCGCAAAATGCCGCTTCCCCAACTGCAAAAGATACTCCGCGCCCAAGGCCAGGGTGATGGCGGGATCGGCCACCCGTTCGCCATTCACGCGCACCGCGCCCTCATGGATCTTGCGCATGGCTTCGCTGGTACTGGTCGCCAGTTGCGCCTGAACCAGGACCTGGCTGAGGCGCGGTTCTTTCTGCATGCAGAGTGACCGCAAAGGCAGGTCGTCCGGGATCTCGTGGCGTTGAAAGCGGGCGAGAAAGGCCGCATGGGCTTGCTGCGCAGCGGCGGCGTCGTGAAAACGGCACACCAACTCGCCCGCCAGGTCCAGTTTGATATCGCGCGGGTTGCACGCGCCACTGGACACCTCCGCCCGCAAGCGCGCCTGCTCCGCCACGCCTACCCGGGAAAGCAGCGCGTAGTAACGCCACATCAAGGTGTCCGAGATCGACATGATTTTGCCGAACATTTCCGCTGGGGGGTCTTCGACGGCGATGAAATTGTCCAGGGATTTGGACATTTTTTGTACACCATCCAGACCTTCGAGAATGGGCATGGTGAGCACCAACTGGGGTTTCTGGCCATACTCGCGTTGTAATTCGCGGCCCACCAGCAGATTGAACCGCTGGTCGGTACCACCCAGTTCCACGTCGGCCCTGATCACGACGGAATCGTAACCTTGCAGCAAGGGATACAGAAACTCGTGAATGGCGATGGGCTGATTGGCGGCGTAGCGCTTGCTGAAATCATCGCGCTCCAACATGCGCGCCACCGTGTAATGCGCGGCGATCTGGATCAGCTCGTCCGGACGCAGGACACCCAGCCACGCGGAGTTAAACATCACCTCGGTACGCTCCGGATCGAGTATTTTGAACACCTGACGCTGATAAGTCGCGGCATTGGCCATCACCGCCTCGCGGCTGAGCGCCTTGCGCGTGGCGTTCTTGCCGGTGGGGTCACCGATCATCGCGGTAAAGTCGCCAATCACGAAAAGTAGGTGATGACCGAGATCCTGAAACTGGCGCGCCTTATGGAGCAGCACCGTATGCCCCAGGTGCAGATCCGGGGCGGTAGGGTCCATGCCCAGCTTGATCCGCAGGGGTCTGTGGTCGCTCTGTGCGGCGGCGAGGCGCGGTAACATTTCGCCCTCGGGCAGCATGTCGACGGTGCCGAGCGCGATTTGTTCGAGTGCGTCCTGATATTTCATTGTCATAGCTGAGCCAGTGTTTTGTGATGAGGCAGCATATTAGCATTGGCAGCGCCCCGGCTGAATGGTCTTCGCCACCACCCGGACATTCGCGCCCCATCTCAATTACGCACTGGTTAATCTCCGCAACAAAGGTACCTTGATCTGATCGAGAATGAAGGTGTAGAACACCGTCGCCAGGAGCAGGCCGACGATAACCACTATCGGTAATGGCGCCATCAGCCAGCCCATAACGGCCAGACCGCTTACTACCAATACGTCCGCCAGACTTGCCCAGAGCAGGAAGCGACCAGGGATTGATCCCCAGAGATGGCCGCGCTCCCGCACCAAAAAGACATTAGCGAGCCCGGAAAATACCAGCCCAAGGAAATCCAGGGTCTGCACGGACGCCAACGGCAGTCCCAGAGACCGGCCCACGCCATACACGGCGAAGATATAAATCAGCCAGGCGCAAGCCACCACTAATGAGGAGAGGACCAGAGTACGAATATCCCAGCGGTCCGGTTTGGGCGAGGGACGCACATTGTCCTCCGCCAGCGACATGGTCACGAAATCATTGGCGAAGAGCAGCAAAAGAACCAGTAGCGGTGTGACCACAAAGCTGCGGCACATCAGGAAGCCCAAGCTGAGGAACAGGGCGACCTGAAAGACCTTGATGATTTTGTTGAGGGTATAGGTGAGCATGCGCTGATAGACGCGCCGACCGGTGACCACAGCATCGAGCACCCCCTGCAGACCGGGCGTGGTAAGCACAAGGCTGGCCGCTGCCTTGGCAACATCGGTGGCACTTTCCACGGCCACGCCCATCTCGGCTTGTTTAAGCGCAGGGGCATCGTTGACGCCATCACCGGTCATGCCGACGATCCGGCCCTTTTTCTGCAAACCTTGCACCAGATGAAACTTATCGGCGGGGAAAACCCCGGCATACACGCCACAGTCCTCAGCCAGGGCATTGCGGTCACAAACGCTGCCCGTGATGGCCAGCGATGTCGCAACATTTTTTGCCGTCTGCAGGCTGTCGCCGGTGACCATGCGTACCCGCACGCCAAGTTCCTGCAAATGCTGGACGACTTCGGCAGCATCCGGGCGGATGGGGTCCGCGAGTGCGAGCAGACCGAGAAAGCGCGGTTGACCATCCGGGCCGGCCGCCACGGCGAGCACCCGTGCGCCACTGGCGGCGAGATCCGTTGTCGCTTGTTCCCAGTCCGTATTGCTGCAGAGTTTGGCGATGATCTGGGGTGCACCTTTGAGTGCGCGCCATGGTGCGCCGTCCTGCATGAAAATCCCCTCCGAACGCTTGGTAGCCGGATCAAAGGGCACAAATTGCTGGCGATCAGGCAGATTGGCGATCTGGGTTGCCGACTTCTGGAGGATGGCGAGATCAATGGGATCCTGAGTGGCGCTGTCACTGGCTATGGCGGCCATCTTCAGGAGTTCCGCCTCTTCCACGCCGGGCCAACCCT
The DNA here is from genome assembly GCF_010378095.1 of Acidithiobacillus ferrianus. GTDB lineage: Bacteria > Pseudomonadota > Gammaproteobacteria > Acidithiobacillales > Acidithiobacillaceae > Acidithiobacillus > Acidithiobacillus ferrianus. Next base: position 55,501 of record NZ_WNJL01000030.1, read on the forward strand.
TTGTCTGACTGAGGCTGAGACGGTTCTGGGTGAGGGTGCCGGTTTTGTCACTACAGAGATCACTCATGGCGGCGGCTTCTTCCACAGCGGCCAGACGGGTGACCAGCACACCCCGGTGCACCAGATGCAGAGAGGCGATGGCGGTGGCCAGGGTGAAAGTGGCGGGCAGCGCCACCGGTACCGAAGCGACCAGCAGGATGAGCGCAAAAGGCAATATCTCCGCAAGAGGGATGTGGCTGGCGGCGGCGTAAATCAGGATCGCGGCGACGAGAATGACGTCCATCATTACCAGATAGCGGACAATGGAGAGCACCAGTTCTTCCAAGTGACTTTTGACGCCGGCGCCGCGCACTAACTCAGCGGTTTTACCGAAATAACTCCTGGCACCGGTCGCCGTGACCTCCCCCGAGGCTTCACCGCGACGCACGATGGAGGCGGAATAGAGGGTGTCGCCCGTGGTGCATTCCACAGGCATGGATTCTCCCGTCAGGGCCGATTGGTCTACCAGTATGCTGCCATCGCTGAGATGCAGATCGGCAGGGACCATATCGCCGACCCGCACATGAACCAGATCACCTGGTACCAGGTCAGAGGCCGAGAGGCTTTGCCATTGTCCGTCGCGACAGGCGCGGGCCTGAATCCGCAGCCGCTCTTTCAGCAGCTCCAGCGCACTCTGCGCCTTGCGCTCCTGGCTGAAACCGAGCACCCCGTTAAACATGAGGAGCAAAGTGATGATGATCGCTTCTGGCCATTTACCCAATATGGCTTCCAGAATCAGGGTGCCTTCCAGCATCCAGGGTACCGGTGCCCAGAACTTGTGGAGAAAGAGCAGCCAGCTTTTGGGTTTTTCTTCGGTGACGGCATTGGGGCCATATTGGGCAAGCCGTTGCCGCGCCTCGTCGCTACGCAGTCCGTTGCAGGTGTTTTCCGGCATATTCCGCCATCCCGATATATTTTGTGTTCGGTGAAGTATAGAGCCCTGACATCCACGAAGATTCCCCCGCAGGCCATGCTGGTAGTAAACTGCGCAGATTGCGTTGCATTGGGAGCATGGCGTCATGTTAAACCTCCGAGGAGAAATGGTGATTGGGGTGGGGAGACCTGTTCTCCTGGCGTTTGTCGCCTGGGGGGTAAACCGGCTGGCGAATCGCTATCATTGGGATGAGGGTCCACGATGATTTTGTTGACCTTGTTGAAGGGCAAACTGCATCGGGTGCGGGTTACCGCCGTCGAACTGGAATATGAGGGCTCCTGCGCGATTGACAGCGATCTGCTGGCTGCGGCGGGCATCCATCCTTACGAACAAGTACACATTTACGATGTGAATAATGGGGACCGTTTCAGCACCTATGCCATCAGCGCGCCCGCCGGGTCGGGGACCATCTCCGTCAATGGCGCGGCGGCGCGCCGGGTGGCCTTGGGGGACATCCTCATCATTGCGGCCTACGCGCAGGTGGCGGAAGAGAAGGTTGCCGGTTTTCGGCCGCAACTGGTGTATGTGGATGAGCGCAATCGCATAACCCGACGCGACCAGCGGATTGATCCTGTCCCCGCCTGAGCGGTGAACCCCTTGTTGAAGGGGGTGCCCCGTAATGCCCGGCTGCTGATGGGAGCGCGCGCCGCCCGCAGCGTAGGGCAGGGAGCGCTGGTAGCGGATTTCGCGCTCTATCTGCATGCCCTGCACTGGTCAGCGCTGAATATTGGCGTTTTGTACTCGGTTAGCCTGCTGGTCGGCGCTTTAGCGACCCTGCTGGTGGGTCCCTTGAGCGATCACTTCGGTGCCAAAGGCTTTCTACTAGGCTACGAGGGGGTTCAACTGGTGGCGGCGTCCATCGCGTTGAGCACGACGCAATCGATCTGGTTGGGCGGCGCGGCCATCCTGGGCGCTTTTGGCCGCGGTGCGAACGGCGGCGCCGGCCCCTTCGCGCCGGCGGAACAGTCCTGGATCTCGCGGAGTGTCGTCGAGCCCCAATGGGCGCCCATCTTTCACTTCAATACCAGCATCGGACTCTCCGGGATGGCGGCGGGTGCTTTGCTGGCGGCCTTACCCAGTGTCTTCGAGGGAATGTTGCCGGGGGCAGCGGCTTATCGGCCACTCTTCCTGATCGTGCTGATCGGCTCTGTGGTCTGTCTGCTGTTTTTGCGCGCCGCCGAAGCACTGCCCGCCGAGCGCGCGACCGAAGAGAAAAGTACGCTCGTGGAGGCGGCCACTGCGAAAACCAAACAACCACTGTGGCGGCTCATGCTCACCTTTGGCAGTATCAATACGCTGAATGGCCTGGGAATCGGCATGGTGGGACCACTCATGGCGTACTGGTTTCACCTGCGTTTCGGTGTAGGACCGGCAGCCATCGGTGGCACCATGGCGATCGCCTTCGCCAGTGCCGCCTTCATGTCGCTGATCGGTCTGCGCCTCACCCGACGATTTGGTCTGGTCGGGACGGTCTTGCGGATGCGCTTGTTGGGTCTGGCGTTGTTACTGGCTCTACCGTTCTCACCGTTTTTCTGGCTGGCGATGCTGATTTTTATCATCCGTGCGGCGTTGAATCAGGGAAATATCGGTTCTCGCCAGGCGCTTTTCCTCGGTCTGGTAGACAAAGACCGGCGGGGCTTGGCGGCGACCATCAACAGCCTGTCCATTCAGGCACCGCGCGCCATTGGCCCAACGATCGCCGCGGCTTTTTTTCAGTGGGAAATGCTGGTCACCCCCTTCCTCATTGCGGGGGCGCTGCAAGGGGCATATCTGTATTTCTTTCAGCGGTTTTTTAGGGGCATCGAGAAGAAAGTGCGCTAACCTCCTGATTTTCACGGGGAGATCCGCGCGCCCCGCCATGAGAGGGAGGGCATATGCCGACACGTCAGCGGGTGATGAGAAGCGCTTTCCTCACCCCCGCCCTCATGCCCGCTTACAGCTTCCCGTAGGAATGCAGCCCAGACAAGAACATATTCACGCCGATGAAGCAAAAGGAAACCACGAAAAGGGAAGCGAAAGCCCACCAGGCCATGGTGCTCCCCCGCCAACCCTTGGTCGCGCGGGCATGGAGAAAACCGGCATAGTTCAACCAAACGATGAGCGCCCAGGTTTCCTTGGGGTCCCAGGACCAGAAACCGCCCCAGGCCCTGGCCGCCCAGACCGCGCCCAGAATCGTCGCCACCGTAAAAAACAAAAAGCCCAAAGCGATGGCTTTATACATCACATCATCCATGATCTCCCCACTGGGCATCCCTCTGGACAGTATCTGGCCACCACGCCGCCGTGAGCGTTCAGTGAGCAGATAGGCCAGACCGATCAGGCTGGCGATGGTAAAGTTGGCGTAACCGACAAACATCATCGGCACGTGCAATTTCATCCAGAAGCTCTGCAGCGCCGGGATCAGCGGCTCAATCTGATCCATGTGCTGGGCGAAGGTCAGCCACAACAGGAATCCCACTCCCACCGCCACCAGGGGCATGACGAAGGACCCCAGGGCACGCACCGCATTGCGTTTTTCGTAGTAGAGGTAGAACAGCGACGTCGACGCGCAGAACAAGACGAAAACTTCCCAAAGATTGCTCACGGGGATATGTCCCCAATCAGGATGTCCGATATAGGTCTCGCGCCAACGGACGCCGAGCCCGATGAATCCCATGATCACACCCGCCCAGGTCAGACCGGCCGCCCAACGCCCCAGACGCTCACTGCGGGTAAACAGATAGAGCAGGTAAGCGGCTGTCGCCGTCAACAGCAATCCTGACATCCACAGGACCGCCGCATAGCCTTGCAAGACATCACGCAGCAGCAGATTGCTGTCTGTGGTCTGACCGATGCTGTAGAGCCATACGGCGAACAGGGACGGCACAACCACGGCCACCGTGGCCCCCTGGATGGGCCGCCATGCCAATCCGGCGACCAAAAGCGCGCCATACCAGCAAGCCAGCACGACATACTGCCAGTAACCAAAAGTCGCCCCGTAGCGCGCGAGGATAACCGCCGCCGCCGCGCTGAGACCACCCACCCATATCCAGTCCCGCAACCCCCATTGCGCCCACCAGTGCGGTGCCGGGGGTATTTCCATCCAGTCTTCAACGCGCGTGTTAGCCATCTTCCCACCCCTTTTATATTCCGTATGAAAGCAGAATAAATATACCTAATGTCCACGCCACACAACCCCAGTGGATCACCCTCGTGCCGAGCCGTTCGATGACCCCCGCCGCCCCCCGCGCGGCGGGGGTCACCGCGATTCAGCGGCGACAGAAAAGGCATTATATAATCATGCGCTTGAAAAATCACCACCGGCCCACCCGCAAAAAGCGGGATGACGCATCCTCGACCCGTGACATACCCCGGTGCCCACATTGCCAGACAGGGCGGGCGGCGACTATGCTTTACGCATGGACCATACCATTCCCAACACGTTTCGTTTTGCGCCGCTGCGGCGGGCGGCCTATCGCCTCAGCGTGACCCAGGCGGGACAACTACCCGCCGATGACGGCGCCGAGGTAGCCATCGCCGGTCGCTCCAATGTGGGCAAGTCGTCCACCATCAACACGCTCACCGAGCGGCGGACGCTGGCGCGGGTGAGCCGCACGCCCGGCCGCACTCAGGCCATCAATGTCTTTGATCTGGATCCCGGACAACGTCTGGTGGACCTGCCCGGCTACGGTTATGCCAAAGTGCCGGAGGCGCTGCGCCGCTCCTGGGGTCCGCTGCTGGAACAATATCTGCGGCAACGCGGCAGCCTGCGTGGATTGATCCTGGTGATGGATATCCGCCACCCCTATGGTCCCCATGATGCAGATCTCATGGCCTTCGCGGCAGGCTGTGGACGACCGGTGCATATCCTATTGAACAAGGCGGACAAATTAAGCCGTGGCGCCGCGATCCGGGAAATGACCCGCCTGCGCCGGATTCCCGAATTGCAAGGGATGGCCATGCAGCTCTTTTCCGCGCAGTCGGGGCTCGGTCTCGATGAATTGCATCACCGTGTGGCCAATTGGCTGGAACCGGCGGCCGAAAAAGAAACCCCGGCACCTGCCGGGGTCAATAACGAGTCCTCAAAGGGAAGGGAGGACCCATGACCCGGCCAGGGAGGGAGGGACCGGATCCAGACAACCCACGGGCCATCTGCGGAGTTGGAGTGGGGCGTGCCTAAAAAGTTCAGCGAGCGCCGTCCCTGGCATGTGTTGCAGCCAGACTGGCGTGTCCGCTGGCGGAGCCGCAAGCAACGCTGGGCGAGCATCCTGCACCTTGCGGACTGGTATCCACAGTTTCCCATCGCCGCCGCCGTGGGCTTTCTCGGGCTATTCAACCTGCTCCCGGCGCTGGAGCACCTCCTTGGCTTGAGCTATGTGGGCAGACTGGCGGATGTTTCGCACAGCTTCGTGCTCGACGCCTTCCGCGGCGTTCCCCAGGGGGCCGCCGGAGTCGTCATCCTGATCATGTCCCTGGGCTTGCTCTTTCGCTCACGCTTTGCCTGGGCCATCGTCCTGATCATGGCGTCGGCCATTCTCGTCTTCGGGATTTATCGCCACCCACATCAGATTTCCGTGCTGCTTTACTACAATGCGGCGCTGGTCTTTTTTTTATGGGTATTCCGTGAACGATTCGACCGCAGCAGTCTGGCGACGGGCACGCTGTTTGCGCTGGTCGGCGCCATCATGGTGATGAGTTACGGCGTGTTCGGCGCATACATTCTTGGCGACGCCTTCAAACCCGCTATCCACAGCTTCTCATCGGCGCTTTACTTTTCGGTGGTGACCATGTCTACCGTAGGTTATGGCGACATCCTGCCCGTGACCGACGAGTCGCGGCTCTTCGTGGTATCTTTGATCATCCTGGGAATAACGGTGTTCGCCACCTCCCTCTCTGCCATCGTTGTCCCGGCCGTCAATAATCGCCTGCAATCGGCCTTACAAGGAGAGAAAAGACGCATGATCCGAAAAGACCATTACATTATCGCGGGCGACACCCCGCTGGCGCGCAACAGCTATCGCGAACTCAAGGGCCGTAACCTGCCGGTGGTGGTCATCATGGGGCACCAGCCCGACGACCTGATCTATCCGCCGGAAGAACTGATTATCGGTGACTCCAGCGATACGGACGTGCTCCGTAGCGCCGGGGCCGAACAAGCCGTGGCCGTGCTCGCCCTGCGTGCCGATGACTCCGAGAACGCTTTTGTGGTGCTGGCCGTCAAGGAAATGGAAGGACAAGCGAAGACCGTGGCCGCCGTCAATGACAGCAAAAACCTGGGTCGCGTCCGCCGGGTACAACCAGATATGATCATCGCCCCCCAGGTCTTGGGTGGAGAGCTACTGGCCATGGCCCTCAACGGCGAACAACTGGACAGCGATGCGGTGATGAAAATGTTCCGTTTTAGCAGCGCCGGTACGGAAACCGGCGAGCAGAAAGGTTGATCTCAACCGTGGGCCTCATCCCAGTTTTTGCCGACACCCAAGCCCACCAGCAAGGGCACAGCCAGTTCCGCCACTCCCTCCATGTGTTCCCGTAACGCCGATTGGGCGGCTTCCAACCCCGCTTCCGGCACTTCCAGAATCAATTCGTCGTGGACCTGCAGAATCATCCGGCCCCGTTCCGGGGCCTCCTGCAACCACGCATCGACGGCGATCATCGCCCTCTTGATCAAATCCGCCGCCGTGCCCTGCATGGGCGCGTTGATGGCGGCGCGCTCGGCATAATTACGACGCGCCGGGTTACTGGAACGAATTTCCGGCACATAGAGACGGCGACCAAAAAGGGTTTCCACATACCCTTGTGTTTTGGCCAGGGCGCGGGTCCGCTCCATGTAAGCGAGAACGCCGGGGTAGCGCTCAAAATAGCGGTCCATATATCGCCGCGCGGCGGCCTGATCGATGCCCAGTTGCTGGGATAGTCCGTAGGGGGTCTGCCCATAAATCAAGCCGAAATTGATGGCCTTGGCCGCGCGGCGAGCGGCACCGTCCACCGCTTCCGGCGCCAGGTTGAACACTTCGGCGGCGGTCGCCGCGTGGATGTCCTGCCCCTCGGCAAAGGCCTGCAACAAACGCGCATCCCTCGAAAGATGGGCCATGATGCGGAGTTCAATCTGCGAATAGTCGGCACTGACCAACCAGTATCCCGGCTCGGCGACAAAGGCCTGACGAATACGCCGCCCCTGCTCGCTGCGCACCGGGATGTTCTGCAGATTCGGGTCGCTGGACGCCAGCCGTCCGGTCGCCGCCACCGCCTGCTGGAAATGCGTATGGACCCGGCCGGTGCCGGGATGGATCATCTGCGGCAAGGCATCGGCATAAGTGTTTTTGAGCTTGGCCATGCTCCGATAATCGAGAATCCAGCGCGGCAGAGGGGCATGCACAGCCAACTGGGCGAGAACCCCCTCGCTGGTCGAAGGCTGACCGCCGGGTGTCGTCTTCAGCACCGGCAAACGCATCTTGTCGAAAAGAATCTCCTGAATCTGCTTGGGTGAGTTCAAGTTGAAGGTCTGTCCAGCCGCGTTGAAGGCCTTCTGTTCAGCGTTTGCCATCTCCGTCGCCAGTTCCGCGCTGAGGGTTTCAAGCTGACCGCGATCGACCTTGACGCCAGCCGTCTCCATCCGTGCCAGCACCAGCACCAGCGGCATCTCGATCTCCGTCAGCACCCGTCGCAAACCAGCTTCAGCAGCGCATCGCGGCCACAAGTGCGCATCCAGCCGCAAGCAGACATCGGCATCTTCCGCCGCGTAGGGCAACGCCTCCGCCACCGGCACATCGGCAAAGCTGCGGGCCGACTTGCCCTTGCCGGCGACCTCTTCATAGCGGATATTCTGATGCTGCAGATAACGCTCGGCGAGGCTGTCGAGATCGTGGCCGTTGCGGCTGCTATCCAGCACATAGCTTTCCAACAGGGTATCGCGCAGCAGACCCATGGGCTGAATGCCCTGCGCCCAGAACACCCGCCAGTCGAATTTGGCATTTTGAGCGATCTTCGCGGCCCGCGGGTCTTCCAGCCAAGGGCGCAAAACAGCGAGCACGATGTCTCGATCCAGTTGCGGACTGTCGTCGCGATGCCCCAGGGGAATGTATATCGCCTGATGATTTCCTTCCGCCTGCCAGGCGCAGGATATGCCCACCAGTTCGGCGCGCAGCGGGTCGAGATCGGTGGTTTCCGTATCCAAGGCGACCAGCGTCGCCCGTTTCAAATCCGCCAACAGGGCTTCCAGCGCCGGCACCGTGGTAATAGCGCGGTAACCGCCGCGGTCTATCGCGCCACCCGCAGGCGGCGGCGCGGTATCCGTATCGACGGCAGGCAGATCCTTGAGCCAGGCATGGAAACCCAGCCGCTGCGCCAGTCGACGCAATGTTGTCGCATCGGCCGGGCGCCGCCGATAGTCGGCATCGGGCAACATGACATCGCAACGGATGGTCGCCAGCGCGCGGCTCCGCGGCAAAAAATCCATCGCCGCGCGCAACGCCTCGCCAACCTTGCCGCCAATCTCGTCGGCATGCGCCAGAATGCCCGTCAGATCGCCATATTGCGCTAGCCACTTGGCGGCTGTTTTCGCCCCGACCCCAGGCACGCCGGGGATATTGTCCGCCTTATCTCCAGTGAGGGCGAGAAAGTCCGCGATGCGCTCCGGGGCGACACCGAAACGGGCCTCGACCTCGCTCATGTCCGTTGAAACCCCCTTCATGGTGTCGATCAGCAGCACCCGCGCGTTCACCAGTTGCGTCATGTCCTTGTCACCGGTGATGATGAGTACCGACTGATCGGCTGGCGCCTGTCGTGCGAGGGTACCGATGACGTCGTCCGCCTCCACCCCCGGCGCAATGATCAGCGGTAACCCCATCGCCGTGATCCATGCGTGGAGCAGGGGAACCTGCACCCGCAACTCCTCCGGCATGGGTGGCCGTTGCGCCTTGTATTCCGCATAGATCTGATCGCGGAAAGTGCCACCGGGAGCATCGAAGACCACGATGATTTCGTCACTGGGATGCTCCTTCTGCAGACGGCGAAGCATGTTGGCAACACCATAAATAGCTCCCGTAGGCAAGTTGTCGGGCGCGCGCAGGTCGGGCAATGCATGAAAGGCGCGGTAGAGAAAACTGGAAGCATCGACAAGAATACGGGGGTCTTGGGACATGGTCTGGGACTTCTCGGCGAATTTCCGCCATAATACGGAAAATTGGGGTTATTGGCACGGGAATAACGGATGCGGGCACATCTTGAGGAAGAAAGACTACGCGACGGTGGCGAGGGGAGACTCACCCGTGAGGCCTGGAAGATTTTTCAGATCATGGCCGAGTTCGTGCGCGGTTATGAAAAACTCGCCTCCGTTGAACCTTGCGTCAGCATTTTCGGATCGGCCCGGCTGGACGTCGGGCATCCCTGGTACCAAAAGGCCCAGGAAATCGCCGAAAAACTCTCCAACGCCGGTTTTTCCGTGATCAGCGGCGGTGGCCCGGGGGTCATGGAGGCCGCCAACAAGGGCGCTTTTCGTGGCACGGGCTACAGCATCGGGCTCAACATCGAATTACCCCATGAACAGCACGCCAACCCTTATCAGGATATCTCCCTTTCCTTCGAACACTTCTACTCCCGCAAGGTCATGTTCATGAAATACGCGGCCGCCTACGTGGTGATGCCGGGCGGTTTCGGAACACTGGACGAACTGGCGGAATGCCTGACGCTGGTCCAGACCGGCAAGACCCGCAAAATGCCCATCATCCTGGTGGAATCGGGTTTTTGGAAAGGGCTGATCGACTGGTGGCGGGACTCCCTGCTTGCGGCGGGGACCATCCATCCGGAAGACCTGGATCTCATCACCCTAATCGATGACACCGACGAAGTGGTGTCGGCCATTTTTAATCACTATGAGAAACGCGGTTTTGCACCGTCCGCCGCTGAGACAGAGGCCCTTCTCAACCTTTAGGGGCCCCAGGGAGAGTTATCATATGTCCACACGTATCTCCACACGTATCTTCGCCCTCGTTGCCGGTAGTTGTTTCGCGCTGGGCACCGGCGTTTCCGCCCTGGCCGCGGACAGCCTCCAGAAACTACACCTGCCTACCTTGGCCCCTGAGGCCAAAACCGGCCCCAAGGCCCAGATTAAGGCCCCGAAGGGTTCGCACATCGAAGAGTACAAGGTCGACGGCAAGGTGTACATGGTTAAGGTCATCCCTCCCAAACCCTTTCCGCCCTATTATCTGGTGGACAAGGGAGGCACCGGGCGCTTCACCGAGGTCCCACAGACGGCGGCCGAACACCTCAGCGTGCCCCATTGGGTTATTTTCCGCTGGTAGTCTGCCTTCCTTCCTAAGCCCCACCCCTGAGCGAAAACGTCGTTATCATGTCCGTTTACACTAATGTCAGCGACCGCGAACTCGCACAATTTCTCAGGGATTATGAGCTTGGCGACGCCCGTGCGCTGACCGGCATTCCTGCCGGCGTAGAAAACAGCAACTATTTCCTGGATACCGACAAGGGCCGTTTCGTATTGACCCTTTTCGAACGCCTGCCGCGTAGCAAGATCCCCTATTTCCTCGCCCTCACCGAATGGCTCAGTCTGCGTGGCATTCCTTGCCCGCGCCCCATGCATACCGTGGCAGGAAACAGCCTCGGCACCCTTTGCGACAAACCTGCCGCCATCGTCCAGCGCCTGAGTGGCGACTCCATTGAAGGACGGGCGCCGTCCGCTACCGAAATCAGCGCCCTTGGGGAGTTGCTGGCGCGGATGCATCTGGCCGGCGAGAATTTTCCCGAACGGCACCCCAACCCTGCGGGTTTCGACTGGTGGCAGGAGACGGCCAGACATCTGGTGCCACACTTGAGCCCGGAAGACAACACGATCATTGCCGAAGAACTGGCATATCAGCGAACCGTGCGCAGGACCCCGCTCCCCGGCGGGGTCGTCCATGCCGACCTCTTTCCCGACAATGTCCTGTTCGAAAACGGCCGGATTTCCGGCGCCATCGACTTTTACTACGCCGGGGATGATGCCTGGCTCTACGATCTGGCGGTGGTGGCCAACTCCTGGTGTTCGGTGGCCGATGGCCGTTTCGACCACACCTTGGTCCGCGGGTTATGGCATGCCTACGTGGCCGCCCGTCCCTTACAGGCGGGCGAGGAAGATCTGTGGTTTCCGCTGCTGCGCGCCGCCGCCCTCCGCTTCTGGCTCCTGCGCCTGGACGCCTTGCACTTTCGTCGCCCCGGCGCCATCACCCAGTGCAAAGATCCGGAGGAATACCGGCGGATTCTCCTCCGGCGTCGGGAAATGCTTTAGCCACCGAGGACTATTTCAGCGAGAAGCCGTTGTTCTGTGGCGCGCTTTCCAGAATATACCCGTGACTTTTCCGTCGAACGACGCGCTCCTCGCCCATGGGCACCGCGGCACGGGAATGGCCAGCCCGTCGCGCGGATGTTCGCGGTAATACCGAGTCGCCGCTGAGGCTTACCACCGGGCGCAAGCGCTCCAGCACCTTGGGGCCGATGCCGTGGACACGGGCGAGATCATCCACGCTCTTGAAAGGCCCATGCGCCTGCCGGTACTTCAGCACCGCCTGCGCCTTGGCCGGGCCGATGCCCGGCAACGCATCCAGTGCCGCGGCATCGGCCGTATTGATATTCACCGTCGCCCAGACCGCCGGAGCGAACAGCAGGAACAGCAAGCACAAAAATCCCCGTAATCCCGTTTTCATCACACCCCGCTCCTGTGTCATGATCCCACCCGCACTTCTCAACAACCGCTCAGGGCAAACGCTCCAAAGCCACCACCCCCAGCGCCAGCCACTTGCTTCCCGAGCCAAACTGCACCTGAATCCGGCCCTGGCGGCCACCCGCCGCATAATCCAGCACCACCCCCTCGCCAAAGACCGGGTGTTGGAGGCGTGAACCCAGCGGAAAGGGCGTCTCCAGTGCCGGCGCGCGCAGCGGCATGGCGGGGCGGCTGATCCGCGCGCGCGGCCGCAGCTCCTGCAGGATCTCCCGAGGAACCTCCCGCAAAAAACGGGAGGGCAGGGTCATTCTTTCACTACCATGGAGGCGACGACTTTCCGCATGGCTGACGACCAGCAAACGCATGGCGCGGGTCATGCCGACGTAGCAAAGGCGTCGCTCCTCGGCCAAACCTTGGGGGTCTTCCAGAGAACGCTGGTGGGGGAACAGCCCCTCTTCCAGACCCACCAGAAACACCAGCGGAAATTCCAACCCCTTGGCGCTGTGCAGACTCATCAACTGCACACCATCCTCCCAGGCATCCCCGGCGCCGTCCCCCGCCTCCAGCGCGGCATGGGTCAGAAACTCCGAGAGCATGTTCCCGGGTTGCGGCGCCAGGTCCCCCAGATGGGGGTCGGCGGACCAATCCTGGGCATAGTTGCGCGCGGCATTGATCAACTCGTCCAGATTCTCCAGACGACCCTCGGCACGATCGCCCTCGCGGCCGTGCCATTCGCGCAAGCCGGTATGGGTCAGCACCGTTTCCACCCGCTCGCCGAGATCCGCCTCTGCCGTCCGCGCCGCCAAATCCTCCACCAGATCGAGGAAGGTGTTGATTTTCGGTTGATTCAGCTCCCCCGCCGCCTGCCAGAGCGAAAGGCCGCGCGCGCGCGCCAGGTTCCGCAGGCGTTCGGCACTGACCGCGCCGATGCCGCGCGCAGGCACATTCACCACCCGCTCAAAGGAGGCATCGTCATGGCGATTGGCGGTGAGGCGCAGGTAGGCCAGCGTATCCTTGATCTCCGCGCGCTCGAAGAAACGCAGGCCACCATAGACCCGATAGGGCATGCCTTCGCGCACCAACGCTTCTTCAAAAGCCCGCGACTGGGCGTTGGATCGGTAAAGGATGGCGCACTCGGAGCGGCGGCCGCCGGCACCCAGCCATTGCTGAATGCGTCCCACCACATAGCGCGCCTCATCCACCTCGTTGTAGGCGGTATAGAGTTGAATCGCCTCACCGCCCGGCTCCGCCGTCCACAGGGTTTTGCCGAGACGATCGGAGTTGTGAGCGATGACCGCATTGGCGGCTTGCAGGATGGGTGCGGTCGAACGGTAGTTTTGCTCCAGCCGCACCACCCTGGTCCCGGCAAAGTCCTCACCGAAGCGCAGCAGATTCTCCACCCGCGCGCCGCGCCAGGCATAGATGGACTGGTCATCATCGCCGACCACGAAGATCTGCCCATGCCGCGCCAGCCCCTTCAGCCAGGCATATTGCACCGTATTGGTGTCCTGGAACTCGTCCACCAGAATGTGCTGGAAACGGCGCTGATAATGATCGAGGATTTCCGGCGATTCCCAGAGACGCAGGGCATAGAGCAACAGATCGCCGAAGTCCACCAACCCGGAGCGCTTTTTGGCCGCTTCATAGGCGCTGTAGATGGGAATGAAGGGCGCCGCTGCCGGACCTTCATATTGCTGCACCCGCTCCGGCCCCCAGCCTTCGTCTTTCCAGCGGCCGATACGTCCGGCCACGGCCCGCGGCGGCCACTGCTTCTCATCCATCTGCGCTTCACGCATGATCCGCCGCACCAGGCGCTGGCTATCGTCCGCGTCCAGGACCTGAAAGTCCGCGGGCAAACCCAGCGCCGCGTGCTGCACGCGCAGCAGGCGGTGGGCGATGCCGTGAAAGGTTCCCATCCACAAGGCCCGCAAACTCATGGCGACCATACCATCCAGGCGTTCGCGCATGGCACGCGCCGCCTTGTTGGTGAAAGTCACCGCCAGAATCTCACCGGGATGTGCCCCCCCCTCCAGCAAATGCGCAATGCGGCTAGTCAGCACGCGCGTTTTACCGGAACCTGCCCCCGCCAGCACCAGCGCCGGACCCGGCGGCAGGGTTACCGCCTCCATCTGGCGGGGATTGAGAACAGACCATTCAGACACGGCAACTCCTTGCTTGAAAATACGGCATAATGACCGCACTGTGAAAGCAGACTTGCAGCCGGGCCGCTGTCTGCTATAACCAATGATTAGGGAGGACGAATTGGAATACAAGGACTACTACAAAATTCTGGGGATCGAACGCAACGCCGATGCCGACACGATCAAGGCGTCTTATCGCAAAATGGCGCGCAAATATCACCCTGACGTGAGCAAGGAAAAGGATGCGGAAGACCGTTTCAAGGATCTCCAGGAAGCCTATGAAGTGCTCAAAGATCCAGAGAAACGCGCCGCCTATGACCAGTTGGGCAGCAACTGGCGCGCCGGACAGGAATTCCGGCCACCGCCCGGCTGGGGGCAGCCAGCGGGCGGAGGGGGCTTTGGCGGGGCCGGACCGGATTTTGGCAGGGGGTTCAGCGACTTTTTCGAGTCCATATTCCGTCAGCAACAGGGCGGCGGCTTTCGTGGCGGTGGAGGAGGTGGATTCCACAGTCAGGGTGAGGACAGCGAGGCCAGCATCCGCGTCAGCCTGGAGGACGCCGCCCACGGCGCCCAGCGCGAGATCAGCCTGGAAGTGCCCACCATAGGTCCCGATGGGCGCATGCGCCGGGAGGCGCGGCGCCTGACCGTCAAAATTCCCAAAGGCATCCGCGAAGGGCAGCGGCTGCGTATGGCCGGGCAGGGTGCGCCGGGCATGGGGGGAGGGGCCAATGGCGACCTGTACCTGCACATCCAATTCCAGCCGCATCCCAAGTTTCGGGTAGAGGGCGGCGATCTGTATCACGACCTGCACATCACGCCCTGGGAAGCGGTGCTGGGCGCCAGCGTCGAAGTGCCCACCCTGGATGGCGAGGTGCGCATGAAGATTCCGGCAGGCAGCACCAGCGGACAAAAACTGCGGCTCAGTCAGAAAGGACTGCCGGGCTCCGGCGGCAAGGCCCCCGGAAACCTGTACGCGGTCATCCAGATCGTCATCCCCCAGAAAATCAGCGCGCCGGAAAAAGCCCTGTGGAACCAACTGGCGGAGATATCCGACTTCCATCCCCGCCGCTGACCAGAAGAGAGAGGAGAATGCCCCATGGTTTCACCACTGACCACCGTCATCGAAGCGGAACTGCTGGAAGAGGGCGCCTTCTGCTTCGATTTCCCGCACTTTTGCACCTTGCTCCACTGCGGTGAAGGCGAAGCCATGCAACTGGTGCGCTACGGCGTCATCCACCCCGAAGGCAGCGGCCCGCAGCACTGGCGTTTCCGCAGCCTCGATCTCTACCGCGCCCGCCTCAGCCGCCGCCTCAGCCGCGATCTGGAGATCGACATGGCGGGTGCGGCGCTGGCGGTGGACTTGCTGGAACGGTTACGGGGGTGACCGCCAGCCGGGAGAAATCGATGATTCAGGCGGCTTCCCGTCAAACACGATGGACTTTGGCTCTAACCCTTTCCACAGACTGCGCCACGGCGACGAATCAAGCGAAGCCGCCGTGGCTACCTCAGCGAGGTCCCGGACGCTCAAAAATCACGTTCAACCTTGAACGCATTGATGACGACATCCGCCATCTGATTGCGGGCTCCGTGCACCACCGCGTCCAGGACATCACTCTCCGTCCAACCGTGGGCAAGCACCACCTCCACATCTTCCCGCGTCAACAGCGATGGTGTCTGCACCGCCTTGAGCACCAACAGGAGCATCGCCTTGTCCCGGTCGCTCAAGGGCGCCGCCTCGGGATCGCGCTTGGTGGCCGCCACCGCTTCGGGGCTTTGACCAAGATGGTTGATCAGCATGGCCTCATTGAAGCCCACGCAGTAATCGCATTGATTGGCCTGAGAAATCAACATGCGGATAGTGGCGAGCAACGCCGCGCCGAGGCGGGGGTGATGACGGTAGTATTGGATGCCCTCCCACTGTTGGGCGAGAATCTCCGGGCTCGATCCGTAAATTTGCACGACGGCGGGAACCCGTCCAAAAGCCCCTTCAATTTCCTGATACAACTCGGCGGTCCTGCCGGAGGAAACCTCCGGCGTAATGATTTGCAAGATAGTCATAAATTTCTCCAATAGGCGTTCATGCGCGGGATTGCACATACAGACTAGTCGGTATGTTATGTCTTTGCAAGGGGCTCCGGCCGAAATACCGGGGCCTACACACCGGTCAAAGCGGACGCATCCCGTATCCCCCTCCGGATCTCCGCGGCATGAGTCAGCAAAATCAGATGGGTACCCGACGCCAGCGGATGATATCGCGATGCCGGCAGGTGTGCAGCCATCGCCAAACCGATCTGCGGGTTGATCACCTGATCCTGGGCGCCCTGCCAGACATGCACCGGCACCCGGATATCCTCCAGGCGAAAGGGCCAAGGATGGTTGAGTATCGCGAGATCATCGGCCATCCCCCCTGTCCCTTGCCGCAACGCCTCCTGCAAATCGACGCACAGCTTCGCCAGAACGTCCGGTGCCGCCAGCAGGGACCGGTCACCGGCGCTCATCTTTGCCGCCAGCCGCGCCACGAAACGTTCCGGCTCCTGGCGCACACCACCCATGCTCAGGCGCAACAACACCCTGAAGAGCCACGGCGCCCTGCGTATCAGGGTAAAGAGGACATGATCCTGCCGACGCAAAGCAGACCATATTTCCGGGATATCTAACGGCCCCAAACCGCTTACCAGGTGTGCGCAGCGCACCCGCTCCGGCATGGCGTGGGCGCAGGCCAGCGCGTAAGGGCCGCCACCGGAGAAACCCAGCACATGAAAGGCGTCAAGCCCCAGACGACTTACCAAGACTTCGCCCATCGCCGCCACTTCGGCCAGGGTCAATTCCGGCTGCCGATCCGACGCTCCGTAACCCGGCCGGTCAAAGGCAATCCAGCGCAGGCCATCCCGCAGGGCCGCGGGCAACAACTCCAGTTGCCGGCGGGAACCGGGGGTACCGTGAAAGAACAACACCGGCAGGCCCCCGTTCGAGTCACTGATCGCCGCATAGGAAACCACCCGGCCTGAATCCAACGTTAACGTCTGTTTCATCTTTCACTCCGGGTGTTGTGGATCCGAATCCGGAGACAGGGCCGTGGCCCCTGCGCTGGCCCGCATGGTCTTCACCGCCCTCCCCAGCCCTTCCTGAAAGCGGTGGCTATGCCCATGCAACTGACCGAGCAGCCGATGGAGTTCCTCGCGCGTCCCGCTTTGCCGCATCTGGAGGATTTCCTGCCCCAGGGCATGCACCACTTCATGCTCGGCCAGCAGGGTCTCCACCTCGGGCAAGTCCGACGCATGGGTGCGCAACCAGGTCGTGACCGGGCAGGCCGCCAGTCCCGCATGCTCGTAAAAGCCATGACTTGTCGCGGACTCTTCCGCCGTATGCACCCATCCCAAATGCTGGTACAGGGCCAGTAGCGGCGTGTCCGCATCCCCGGCGCCGAGAACAAAGGTCTGCACGAAATCCGCCACCATGTCCGCTTCCAGCGGCCTGGAGATGGCATAACCCTGAAGA
The DNA here is from genome assembly GCF_010378095.1 of Acidithiobacillus ferrianus. Classification (GTDB taxonomy): domain Bacteria; phylum Pseudomonadota; class Gammaproteobacteria; order Acidithiobacillales; family Acidithiobacillaceae; genus Acidithiobacillus; species Acidithiobacillus ferrianus. The sequence continues at coordinate 72,806 of NZ_WNJL01000030.1, forward strand.
TAGTGAACCGCCATTTCGCGCAAGAGTGCGATATGGGCTTCGGTCTCGACTCCTTCCACGGTAATGATGACGTCCATGCCCAAACCCAGATTGACCAGACTTTCCACGAAGACCAGATCCTGAGGGTTGTTCGACAGCTCGCGGATGAACCCCTGATCGATCTTGATCTCGTCGATGGGCAGATTTTTGAGCCGCAAGAGGGAAGCATAGGCACCTCCCACGTCATCCAAGGCGATTTTGATGCCCGCGCTACGCAACCGCTGGAGATGCTCCAAAGCGACAACCTGTTCGAGGATCTCCCCGATCTCCATCACCTCCAGCACCAGGGATTCCGGAGGTATCCCCGGATAATGGGTCAACATGCTCAACACGGTATCCACAAATCCGGGTTGGCCGAGTTCTTCCGGGGTCACATTGATGCCGAGAAAAAGATCCAGACCCATGCCCCGCCACTGTGCGAGTTGCCGCAGTCCCGTCTGCAGCACGAAGCGCCCCAGTGCCTGACGTTCCCGCACCCCCAGGGCGGAAAGGAATTGACCGGGAGAGATCTCCCGGTCCTCCCGGCGCCAGCGGGTCAAGGCCTCGAGGCCCACCACTCGATCCGTCGCCAAGGCCACCAAGGGCTGGTAGCACAACGTCACCGCCCCAGTTGACAGGGCCTGCAGGAAATCCTGGCGCAATACTTCATCGCCCATGCTGATGCTACAAAGATCCGGGTGATAGAATTGGACCCAGCTTTCACCCGCCCGGCCAGCGCACGCCTTAGCCGCATACATGGCCTGATCCGCATGCCGTAGAAGCAAGTCAGCATCCCCCTCATCGAAAGGGTAGAGAGTCAGCCCCAGACTCGCCCGGATGCTGACTGTGTCCCCCTTGATATTGAAGGGCCGCGCAAGCACGGCCTGGAGACGGGACAGGATCTGATCCAGTGCATCCATGTCGCGCAGGCCTTCCAGCAGCAGCACGAACTCGTCACCACCCAGGCGCGCCACGGTATCCGTCCGGCGCACCGCGTCTTGCAATCGATGCGCCACTTCTTTCAGCAGATCGTCACCGACAGCGTGCCCATAGGTGTCATTGATCGGCTTGAAGTCGTCGATATCGAGAAACCCCACGGCCAGGAGGCGCTCCTGGCGGTCGGAGCGCGCCAGCGCTTGATCGAAAATCCGTCGCAAACCCTCGCGGTTAGGCAGATCGGTCAGGAAGTCGTGCGTGGCCTGCGTGGTTAAAATATGCTGCTGATCGTGCAGATGCATCTCCCGCACCAGCATGCGTAAAATGCTCGCGCCGAATATCAGGATGCCTAAAATGAAACCGATCGCCAGGGGTAAATGGGTCTTTTCTTTGTGCCACCATACCCGCTCCACCAGGGCCGATGACCAGTGTGCCTCCACCATCCAGGGATATCCGGGCACCGCCACGCGCACCTGGTCTTTTGCGGCAACGACCCGCAGGGGGCCAGTCAGGGGGATGAAATGTCCCCGTCTGACGGTGAACAGGGGGGCATCATGCACTCCGAGCACACGCAAGGGAAAGGTCGAGGGAATGGTCAGAGGTTCGAGACTCGCCAAATCCACCAGACTTCTGACCGAAAACGTGTGGCCTCCTTGGTCGCCGGGCGCCACATACACCAAAGGAACCATCCAGGCGTGTGTCCCGGAATCCAGGTATGGCGGCCCGATCCTCCGGTGGGGATGACCGGGTAGAGGCGTAAAATCCGCTGGCGCCGCCTTGGGGCGAGTGGATTTCGTGGTCGTGGACCAGAGGAGGTGATTCCCGCGGGCATTGAGAATCTGGATGGCGACGACACCCGGATGTAGCGCTCGGATGATTTGTACTTGCTCCAGGGTCTCCACGGCAGGCAGATGCGTGCCCGTATTCAAGGGCAGAAGTGCGTTGCTGATGTAAAAGAGGTCGGCAAAACGGGTGTTCAGATCGGCAGAGATTTGCTGGGCCGCAATCTGTGCAGCCATCTTCGCGCGCAATTGGATGTCCTCTGAGAGGGTGTGGTACAGATGCTGGGACCGGTAGATGGCCAGCAGCATGACGAATCCCGCCAGCAGCGCAAACACCGCGCCGATTGACCAGAGCTTCCGGTATTCCGCGGGGGTTGACCGCGCCGGCGCCGGGATAGCGGGGTCATCCGTGGCGGCATCCATCCGCGGCCCCCTTCAGGCTTGCGGCCCGAGGCCGCAAGCCTGAAGCCGCGGAAACTCCGCACGGCATCGTTTCAAGATATTCCTCCCGCAAAATGCGTACACGGCACGTTTGTGTGCAGGCACATCTGGTACATTGCGCCCTGATCGCGTCGCAATGTACGTTTATGGCCATATAGTACATTTTTCAGGCTACGCGGTGTTTGGTGGTGTCGCGGGCGCGTCCACCCACCCGCTGGCGGCGGGCGGGTGGACGTCAATGGGATCGCGCAGATACTGCGATATGTCTGGCAGACTCTCCAGGGCGGTGACCAACTCCGGCCAAGGCAACGCCCAAATGTCGGGGAAGAGTCGTTCGCCCTCACGGATAATCGGATAGGCGAGGTTTTCTTGCCCGGGGGTGAACTCACAGTGAATACCCGGTTTCGTGTTGCCACGCGCGTCGCAACGATACCAGCCGAGGCCCTCCAGCCAGACCGCCTCGAAACCATGGGTGCAGTACGAAGCGTGATCACCCCCGAAGATCAGTCGCTGATAGCAGAACCCCGATGGAATCTGGTGGGCACGCCACAAGGCTACCAAGAGGTGGCTCTTTGCAGTGCATAAGCCGGTGCCGATACGCAGCACATCGGACGCCTTACAAGCAACTTCCTCACGATGGAAGTCAATACTGTGTTCGATATGATCACGCACCCAATCAAAGCAGTTTTTGGCCGTTAGCAAGGGCGTACGACCGGACAAGGAGGCCGCCAGGCTCTGAATTTGCGGATGGTGGAAATCAACGACTTCCGTGTCCATGAGAAAGTCCGCTACAGGCGGAGGATATTCGCTCATATGCACCCCTATCACACTTAATCGGCAATGTTTCGTCAAAAAGTGGCGATGGCCATTTCCAATGTCATATCCCATCCCGATATTTGATATTAACTACTTAATCTAATCACAGTCAATAATCAGAAGCGCTGGTTCCCAGCGGGTAAAGCCATTTGCCGCCTTGAGCGCAGAAGTTGCAACAACCTCGGATACGATTGCTATTGCCAGATATAACCATTGCATATTTATCGTCAACCTCTGATGTATCTAAACAATGATTTCCCGAAGGGCATGTACCAGCGTTTCGCATTGCTTCGCAGTCCCTATGGAGATTCGTAGGAAATCGGAAATTCTGGGTTCTGGGAAGTATCGGACCAGAATGTTGCGTTGCCGCAACCGATGTTGTATCTCCTGAGCAGGTTGCAACTTGTGCATCACGAAAAGAAAATTTGCCTTGGATGGTAACACGCTGAAACCCAAGCCCATAAGCTGTATCGTGAGCCATTCCCGACTGTCTACGACTTGCTGACATGTCGTTTCGAAATAGGAGAGATCACAGATTGCGGCTTCAGCCCCTGCGAGGGCGAACCGATCTAATGGATAAGAATTGAAACAGTCTTTCACGATATTCAATGCGTCTATAAGATCAGTATTTCCGATAGCAAATCCAACCCGGAGCCCGGCAAGCGCTCGTGACTTTGAAACGGTTTGAATCACTAACAAATTTGGAAAATCATTCACCAGAGAGACGGCGCTCTCCGCCCCAAAGTCCACGTAGGCCTCATCAATAACCACCACCGATGTCGGGCATTTCTCCAGCAAGACCCGGAGCTGCGAGCGACTCAGTGCGATTCCTGTCGGAGCGTTTGGATTGGCCAATACAATACCGCCATTCGGGCGAATATAATCCATTATATGGACCTGAAATTCGTCATCCAATGGGATGTTTTCGAATTCAATCCCATAAAGAGCGCAGTAGACTGGGTAAAAGCCATAGGTGACGTCAGGGAAAAGAATGGGCCGCTCGTGCTTCAACAGCGCGTGAAATGCATGCGCCAAAACCTCGTCTGAGCCATTTCCAAGGAAAATATTGGCTTGGCGCAGGCCATACATTTCGGCTATCGCCTGTTTTAGCGCACAGCCTTCAGGATCTGGATAGAGGCGCAAGTCCGCATTAGCCACCCTCTGTAAGGCGCTCAAGACAGCTGGCGACGGAGGATATGGATTTTCATTCGTGTTCAGCTTGATCAAGCCGGCAATCGACGGTTGCTCGCCCGGTGTATAAGGCGCAAGACTGCGAATACAGTCGCTCCATAGCTCGTTCATTAACACAGAATCCTGTCACGGAAAGACGCTGGCAACATGTAACATCCAATTGTGGTTGGGTAGGCGGACTGAGTCTTATGGTACTATGCTTCGCTGTGGTGTTGTCTACCTGCCAATACTGACAGGGGGTGATAACGAACCATCTGGCACCACCGGCAAGGGTACTGTTCACCAACTTGCCTTCTTTACCAAGGAGAAAAGCGAATCGCAGGTCCTCGACAGCATGAGCGTTCTAGCGCAGCAACTGGGGTTCGATTACTGCTCCTACGGGCTCCACATGCCGATTCTGAGCAATTCCCAATGGCCCTGTTATGCAACTATCCGGTAGCTTGGGCGGAGCACTATAGCGACGCATCGGGCATTACAGCGAATCGTAGCACCCAGACTTTGCCCGAGTTAAATGCTATGGCAAAACTGAAGCCAGCAATAAAACCGACGCGGTCCTGCTCGAAGCAGCTTGACTTTGAGCACACTCTAAGTTTTATGCTCCTGCCATGATCACTTCTCTGACGATTCAACAAGCAGCCAAAGCCTGCGGCCTCACTGTTCATACCCTGCGTTATTACGAGCGCATTGGGTTGATCGGCCCTGTGCCGCGTCAGGCTAATCGGCATCGGCTGTATCACGCCGAAGATATGCAGTGGCTTGAGTTTTTACTCAAGTTGCGCACCACAGGGCTTCCCATAGCTCAGATGCTGCGTTATGCCGAACTGCGAAGGCTTGGGAATAGCATCGAGAGTGTGTCAGAACGCAAAGCAATGCTGGCGCAGCACACCCGTACACTTGAGGCGACGCTCATCAACATGCAGCAAACCATCGCTATTTTGCACGGCAAGCTCGCCATGTATACCGAGATGGAACGGCAATTAAACGCAACAACGGCAACAAGAGAGGAGTATTCCGATGACCGCACCGCTGAACACCCAACCCCTCCCCACCCGCCAACTCGGCGCTAACGGCCCTCGCGTTTCGGCCATCGGCCTAGGCTGCATGGGCATGAGCGATTTTTACGCAAATCGCGATGATGCCGAATCCGTTGCCACAATTCACCGTGCGCTGGATTTGGGCATCTCGCTGCTCGACACCGCCGATATGTACGGCCCATATACCAACGAAGAGTTAATCGGCAAGGCGATTAAAGGTAAGCGCGATCAAGTTTTTCTGGCCACCAAGTTTGGCATTATTCGTGACGATACCGATCCCCACACTCGCGGAGTGAATGGTCGGCCAGAATATATTCAAGCCTCGATTGAAGGCAGCTTACGGCGGTTAGGCGTGGAAGCCATTGATCTGTATTACCAACATCGCATCGACCCACTAACCCCCATCGAAGACACGATGGGCGCGCTCGCCGATTTAGTCAGCGCCGGCAAAGTGCGTTATATCGGCCTCTCCGAGCCATCGGCGCACACCATCGAACGGGCACACCGCATTTATCCGATTACAGCTGTGCAAAGCGAGTATTCATTGTGGTCGCGTGATCCTGAGCTCGATGTGCTGGCCACCTGCCGCAAACTCGGCATTGGTTTTGTGCCCTACAGTCCGCTTGGGCGTGGTTTTCTGACCGGTGCAATTAAAACGCCAGAACAATTTGCGCCCGATGATTACCGCCGCAACTCCCCGCGCTTTCAGGGTGAAAATTTCGCTAAAAATCTGCTGCTAGTCGATAAAATAAAAGCCTTCTCCATGAAGTTGAACTGCTCGCCTGGCCAACTGGCACTGTCATGGGTTTTAGCTCAAGGCGACGACATCGTGCCCATCCCTGGCACTAAGCGACGGGCGTATTTAGAGGAAAACGTCGCGGCGGTTCACATTCCGCTTGCGCCCGTTTTGCTGACCGAAATCGAAGCCTTATTTCCCTTCGGCGTTGCCTCGGGCGGGCGTTATGGTGAAACGGGCATGAAAACTTTGAATCAGTAATTTTTCTTGCGGGGCTTGGCAAGTTTCCTGCGTGATGGAAAGCTTGGTGGATAATCAGTGCCTTTACGCCGCCTCAAACCGCAAACGTGACGCGCCCATGCCCTATAAGTATTTCGGCGGACGAATTAACTGTTTGATCTGTCACTCCGGTATCTATCGGGCGAAATCAGTCCTTATTGTACCCGCAAGCGTATCTTACGCTTGGGCTATTAAATCCGCCGGGCCTCATGAAACCAAAGGCGGTCCAGCATAACTAAACGTCGGTAGTACCCAGAACTGCAAAAGTGCCCTCAAATCGCCCCGCGACTTGGCCCGCGAAATGCATCTCGGAGGCAACTGTGATTCGTGCCTTACCTCTGCGCTTGAACATTCGAAGAAACCGCGCCCACTCTTCAGCGCTCGGCATTGCTGCCACAGCGGTGAATGTTCCATCGATTGGAAGTGCATAAGACATTGTGTTCCTTTGGATGACCAACCGGCTCGCAATGCCTTCGCCGATCAGGTGAATGTGCAAAAGCGACCAGGCAGCCAAGATTGCAACGGCAGAGGCGCTTCCGCCAAACACAGTATCGCGGTGATTGATGTTCGGTGCCAGTGGCGCGCTCAACATGATCGACTGCGGCTGCACCTCAAGAACGGAGACTTCCATTGCCTTCGACAACGGGATTTGTGCATGAAGGTAGCGCTCAAGCTCTTCTGGTGACATACGAGGGGTCTCTTCAGGGTTGCCGCTTGGCAACGCCGCAACCCTGAAGAGACCCCTCGTATAGCGTGCGTAGAGAATTAGGAACCGGGCTTGGTCGTCCGGTAGTCACGTTCAACAGCAATCCCGTCTGTACTGCTTCCGCTAGCACCATGCCTCCTATTTTGTGCGTGAACTGCGCGGTTACCTCCCACCGAGCCCGTCCGAGATTGGTCAACCACATCGCTCCTCGGACCCGATCAAAAAGACGCGTTGGGTATTTGTAATTAATGGTTGTAGAAATGATGGCGGGAGCCAAGTCTTGTCTGACCAAGTCAGGCAACGGCAGGAAACAGCGCAGCATTTCCAGCCGCAGATCTTCGAGCCACCGAACATAAACAATGTTGCTAACCACGCCAGCAAAGTCAATGTCATATGTACGCGTTTCAATATCAAGCACAATTTCCAAAGGGCGCAATGTTGTGGCCTCGCTACTTATGTTATAAGCTAAATAGAACTGTCCATATGCTCCAATAAACTGAGAACAACCGGTAGCCATCCATTATAAGTCCCCTAGGTTTATGATGGGAAATTTTGCGTCATTCTGTCCCATGGCGCCGATCCAGGAAACGACGGAATGCATGCCATTAACACATTTTCGGCGCCCAGGAAGAGGCCGTCATGAGACGAAACGTTAACTACCATTCCGATGAGTTTTATTCCATGTAGTACATCCGCCCTCGCTCCTGTAGGCTCCCGGAGCGCGCGGAACAGCTAACCCTGTTTCAAGCCGACCTTAAAACGATACAAAGATCATAATACAAAAATGTCGCGCACGTCACCTACAAGTCCGATCGTCGAGCGCTACATGATCAAGGGTTGACCAATGACCGCAATCAGTCAGTACCTCCCTCTGAGCCGAGCCTAACAATGGCATTCCTTCCCGCAACCAAGGAGACCATGTCGGCGTAAAAAGTCCGTCGCCGCCATTGATCTCTACTTTTTATGTTACTACAATAAGTATGATGATAAGACGCATACGCTGGGATGAGCGGAAACGCCAATCTAATCTGGAGAAGCATGGGCTGGATTTTCGCGATGCGGATTGGGTGCTGGAGTCCCGCTATCGTCTCGACGTGCCGGTGGTACGGAATGACGAAATGCGGCTTCAGTCCTTTGCCTATGTGTTTGAGGTGCTCGCCGTGCTTTCGCAGGCGCATGCCGAGCGCGGCGAAGGGTCTCGCATCATCAGCTTTCGGAAAGCCGGCGCGGAAGAACGGGGGATGTACCATGAGTGGCTTGAAAACGACTTCACAGACTGATTTGGCACGGCTCCGTGCCACCGGCGACTTCGCCTGGGATGGAACGGACGAGGATGACCGCCCGCTTTCGCGGGAAGAGATGCAGGCTGGCATCGATGCCAGCCGCAAGAAGCGGGGTCGACCCGTGGGAGCGCTCAAGGAATCCACGACGATCCGTTTTGATCGCGACGTGTTGGAAATGTTTCGCGCCTCCGGCCCCGGCTGGCAGACACGCATGAATGCCGCCTTGCGCGACTGGCTCAAAACCCATTCTCCAACGCGGGGCTCCTGATCGTGTCATCGGAGGCCCGGACGGGTGCCATTGCGACTGCGATCAAAAATGCCATCGTCCAAGGCCGCAAAATGCTTGTGTTAACTGAGCGTAGCGAACATCTCGACGCCATTCGTGCCGCTTTGGGCGGGAAAGTATCGCCAATGGATACGCTGGCCCTGGCAATGCCGGTGTCGTGGAAAGGCACGTTGCAGCAATACGCCGGCCGGCTGCACCGGGAGCATACCACCAAGACCCATCTGCGCATCCTTGACTTCATTGATACCGGGCACCCGGCACTATTGCGGATGTGGGATAAACGTCAGCGCGGTTATCGGGCGATGGGTTATCGAATAACGGTTGATGGTGCCTCTGATTTGTCCATGCCTACTCCATGATGAGTGGTCAGTGGAACGTCAGCATGGCAGCATTATTATGTCTGTCGAAATGAAGGGCTGCGGTAGTGCTCTTTCGCCGGGTCGTTACGGAGACAGCATGAAATAACGCTATCGAACACTCCCACCCTCCCATAAAAAACAGAACCGGAATGTTATTTCTACTATCGGCCACGTACTTTTTTCTCACCTAACATTGGTTGCGACCAATGCTCTTGGTCATGCGTACGCAATCGATGGCAAAGCCTCTAGGCGACGGATAGGTACTAACGGCTTCCCCATTGAATCCGCACTTTCGGTAGAATGGGACTGCATTAAGCGTTGAATCAAGAAAGAACTCGGTGAGTTCCGTCGAAAGCGCTAACCCCTCAAGATGCGCCATCATTCTTCTCCCAATTCCGTGGCCCATGTAATCGGGATGGATAAATACACCATCGATTTGTCCAGACTCTATGTTTATGGCGCCGCTGCCAACTATCGCAACATCATCCATAGCCACATAGAATGAAGATTCAACCCAGGCCATAAACTGATCTGAAATATCGCCCTTAAGGTCATCCGTCCATGCTTCTATAACTTCTCTCTCATAGAATCTATTGCACTGTGCGCGGATTGCTGCAATGCGAACATCCCATATCTTTTTTGTGTCCATCCTATTTGCTTTTCGTATCACTATATTAAGCTCCATGCGCAGCACCGGCATGCATCATTTCGACTGTGCAACAGGCGAGCCCAAAAGTCATGGGCCAGAGCGAGCCGGTGCGGCTCCAGTTGACTACTGTATCAATACTGGTGGTAACAAAACCTTTTTCGAGGATGCCTTCTATTCCCATTTCAGCCCCTTATTGACCTGTAAGATTCATATGCGATGCCGTCACTGTCCCCCGCCAAGAACTATATGTGACGTTTTTAATGTGTGTCTCCACGTTCCAGGCAAATTACGGTGCCCTTCTGGCCATCCACTTCCAACAAGTCCTCGTCATTAAGCTTTAGAAAGACTCCTGGGAGATTCATTACCGCAGGGATACCAAACTCTCGCGCGACAATGGCACCATGAGACAGATATCCGCCTGTTTCCACTACCAGTCCACCAGCTTTGAGGAATAGCGGTGTCCACCCGGGGTCCGTGGATGGGGCCACTAGAATTTCACCGGGAAGCAGTTTGTGTCCCTCATTGGGATGACGAAGCAAACGTGCTTTGCCCCTGATGCTTCCAGTGCCGGTAGGCACCCCTTGGAAGTGTTCTCCCTTGAGTTCTGTCCCCATGGATTCCGGACCCTGTCCGTGCTGAATCTGATGGTATTTATCCTCGACGATCACATCGGGCGGCGTTTCCCGTAGCCAAGACTGGAACATCTCGGTACGTGCGAGAACACGCGCACGGAGACCGGCAGGTGGTATCTTACCTGCTAACGCCTGAAATATTTCGGGCATGGTCAACTGAAAAATATCGTCAGTCCCAGTCAAGCTATCCGCCGCAACCAAATGCGCCCCAGCGGCAAGCAGCACTTGCCGAATCGGCTCCAGATAGGCAATTACCGCGCTACGGGCAGATTCCCGCTGGTTGCACTCTTTGCGGGCTGCACGGGTCAGCGCCGCAATAATAGGTCGCCACCAGAACGGAACGGTTGCACCAATGCGCCGCATGGCTTTAGATACGGCGGATTGCTGCCTTTCCCGCAGGGTCGATTCATCGATGCTGGCCAACTGATCTAAAGATGCCAAAAGATAGTCGGGCTCCTCCCGCCAGCGGGGGTTACGCAGGTAAGTTTCGTACAAACCACGATGGCCATAATGTTCGAGAAATTCGGTAAAGGCCCGGCGGAAGTCGTTATCTGGCGGTATGGTAGCGAACCAGTCGCCGCTGGTCACAGCAGACTCGGGGAACGGACCCACTTGGGGGTCGGTCCGGGCAAGCCGTGCGAGCGCCATGAGTTCGTAGCCCTGACGGGCGGTGACACTCGGCACCCCTCCAGCCAATAGGGCGGTGGCAAGGGCATACCCCTCCCCAGAAAAGTGTTTCTCCAGTTGCTGCACCAGGAAAGTCAGGCTGCCGCCGCTGGACCCTTGTAGAAAAAAAATATCCGATGCCCCGCGCACCGTTCGCAACCGGCGGATCAACACCGCCTTCAGACCATTGCCATCTCGTGGAAGTGCTTGTTGCCGCCAACGTTTCGCTTGGAGCATGGCTTCGCCAACGGCCTTATCGGCCCGCCGACGGCGACCTGGAGCCAGCGTCAGGTAACGTACGATGCGGGCCAGTCTGGATAATCGGTCACTGAGTAACGGGGGCGCCAACGCAATTTCGGGCTGATGGCCGCCAACCAGGGTATTCATGGCCGTTGGCGATACCCCTAATGCGTCGTATGCCTCCCATTGAATAAGAGATAGTTCAAGATACAACCGGCCATAGAATAATCCTGCGCGCTGAACCCCTTCTAACAGTGGGTAGCCGGCCATCGCATAACCCTGCTCAAGCAGGGCGTTGACCAGCTTGCGGGAATTGCTCCAGTCCACCGGCGAAAGGGGGTCGGGTACCACCTCGCAAGTATTACCCCGAGACCAGTAGGTCGGTTGTTCCTGCAGGGTCAGGTAGGTAAGACGCGCCCGTGCGGTCACGGGTCGGGCCTGCGTCAACCAAAAACTCTGGCCATCCCACACCCATTCCAAATCGTAGCACGGCATGGTGAAATCGAGCGCCAGGGCAGCATCCCGTAACAGGTTGGCAAGCACTATGGCCTGTGCGGGTGTCAGCACAAAAGCTGCGGCTTCGTCGGAACCTGTGGCACGGAATTCCGTGCCACCCGTTGCCAACGGGACTGTTTTTTGGCTTTTTCTGCCCAGATTCCGGGCAAGCGGCCATAAATGGTCGTCTAATGGGTCTTCGGCGAATAGGTATTCATCCCCGGCGGCCTGCCCGCTCACCAGAGACTCACCCAGCCCCCATTGCGCATGGATAATCAAGCGATCATCACGGCCATCGATCGGGTCACAGGTGAAGGCAATGCCGGAAGCCGTAGCGGGTAATAGCGGCATGATAAGCACCGCCATGGCGGGCGCATCGCCGGTATGACCAGAGATATCCATATGTTGCCGATAAGTGACCGCTGTAGGTGTCCATAGGGATGTCCAGACTTTCCGGATGGCCTTTTCCAATGCTTCTGCGCCGCGCACATTGAGACTCGAATGGTAGATTCCCGCAAAGGAGGCATGTCGTGAGTCTTCATCCAGCGCCGAAGAGCGAACCACTAACGGGACCTCAAGCCAATCGCGAGCAGTCAAGGCTTCCTGAATGGCAGCGCTCAGGACTTCCGGGATGGCGGCATATTCCAGTCTTTCAGCCAGTTCGTGTAAGTGCCGCGGGTTGCCAGCCAATGCTGCGCTTACGGCGTCGGCCACCGTATTCTGAAGCGCGTTGGCTGACAGCCAACGCTGGCTCCATTCGGCGGGAACGATCATACCGGCCGGCACCGGCAAACCGTATTGGTGCAACTGGGCCAGTTGATATGCCTTTCCGCCTACCACACTCTGGGCTTGCAGGGCGTCTGTCCAGTCGAGTAGCCTCACGTCGACAGTCATTCTGGTTTCTTCAGCCCCTGGAGAAACACGTTGAGCATCCGCTCAAACTCGACCGCCAAGGAATCCCCTTCGTCCAGCAGCCATCTCAAAAGTACTGCCAGATAAAGGAACTGGAGGTAGTTGGCCAGCAACTCCGGGGCGTAATCCATTCTAAATTCCCCGTTAGCTTGCCCCTGGCGGATGAGGTGGGAAAAGACCTGGTCGAGCCCACTGCGCTGTTCAACTGCCTTGACGTGGGCCTCGCTCAAGCGGAACCGGACATAAGGAAGCAGGTAGGCGCGATGTTGTTCGGACCATTCAGCATTACGCGCCAGAAATGCATGCAACTGGGTTTCGACAGTGGGTAGTCCGGCTATTTCCTGAAAAACCGCAGGTAGTGCATCCGCCAATTCCCTGTGAAAACGGTGACGCAAGAGCGCTTCCTTGACGGGGAAATGTTTGTAAAGCGTGCCTTTGGCCACATCCGCGTCCTCGGCAATGCGTTCCATGGTGACCGCATCAAATCCTAGCGCTTCAAAAAGCGTCCAGGCGGTATTTGCCAGATGATCGAGGGTCTGTTGCCGCTTGCGCTCCCTGCGGCCCGGAGCAGACGATTCCAAGTGGCTCATGGATTCATTCTTCCCGCGTGATCATTGGCTACCGTGCGACTGGCTAGCGCAGCGCGTTCCCTGCTGCGCCGATAGGCGCGATGACCGAACCCACTCAAAAATAGCAAAACTTCGCCAGTCGAGAGGTACCGGTGCTATCCACGGCCGATAGCGGTCTACTTCCGGCGGCAACGTGAAATGTTTTTTTGACGGATCCATATGGACAGTAGCCACAATCAGCCCCACTTTATCGCCCAGACGGGCGAGTTCCGCTCCATCGTTGTCAGCAATATGACTAAAACCGGGGTATCTGGAGTGTACTGCGGGCAGCAAGCCGGGCAGCGGGGTTTCCCATACCCCGGCTTTATTGGCCATGATCGCAGGAATACCCCAACTTTGGGCAGCCTGGATCGCGCCGTTTCGGAAGGACGCGTGATAGGAGGCAATTCTGCGCTCTGAGTAAAACAGACTTTTTGGCGGTGTTGGCGCAGACATGGGCATGAGCAAAATATCGGGATCCCCCGCAAGAAGCCGGTCAATCACGCAGCGCAGACTGTTGTCGTAGCAGATTGCGACACCAATACGTCCTATGTCAGTTTCGATGACTTGAGGTCCAGGTTGGCCACTGAAGACGTAGGCTTCCAAAGAGCAGGGATGGTCTTTACCCACCCGCCCGGCGATTACCCCTGTGGGCGAGGCCAAGGCAAATGTGTTGTAAAAGTCCTGTCCCCGTGCTTCAAGATAACTGCCCCCGAGGTAAATGCCATGACGGCTCGCCGACGATTGCAGCCACTCCTCAACGCGCCCACCTTGAGCACTGGCGGACAACCATGCGGAGTGATCCAAGCGGAATGCTTCCGAAAACTGCTCAGGTAAAAGGACGATCTCAGCCCCCTGGTCAGCCGCCTGGGCCACCTGTGCCGCAAGTGCATTGAGATTTGCCTCAACAGAGGACGAGGAACAATCCGGCTGAATGGCAGCAACAACGACAGTCCGTGGCAACATGGCGCACCCATACAATAAACGATGAACATTATTGTACGACGTACATTTTGTGCTATCAAGCCGCAGTCGGCCGATTACGCAGGAATGTTCCGCAACTGAGCGTTAGTGCGCCGTTTTTATGATGTTCTCGTTATAAACCACTCAACTGCAGCGGAGACCACTACGACGCTTTTTGAATCAATCACTTCTATCGGTATTGATGCAGATACGCGTCCACGCGCCATGAGTTCTGAAGACCATCGGTCTGCCACCTCGCGGGGGATGGAACATCGCGAAGATATCCGTCCAGATGCCGGCCTGCGAAATTTTGCCTCCAGCTTTCGTACTACAGGGACAAAACCTTGCCACTGACCGAAGTGCCGCAGGAGAAAAACCCCGGAGCCTGCTTCTGCCACCGCGAGAAGTGCGCTCCCATGGACCGTTCCCAAGTGATTCTGATAGCGCGGACTCTCGGGAAGGCTAATCAGCAAACCGCTCGCAGGGTCCTCTGGTTCTAATCCAATCAGCTGATTGAACGGCACCTGACAAATATCCATCAATCGCCCCCGTAAATCCATGCATTTAATGGTGCGCCCTAAGCACACACAACCCACTGATGATGATAGGCATACGAACTGCAATGCCCATGCGGTTCCGGCGTTGTCAGGTTTCGGGGTGGCTGGGAGATCCTGCCTCGCTTTCCGCCCGCGTGATGCTGATCAACGACCACGAAATATCAATCCCATTCAAATGCGTAAACACATCCGATATACGTTAGAGTCTCTTTTTGAAAAACCCAGCTTCTCATAGAGTTGATTGGCTGCATGACGCTCCGGTCTGGATGTCAAATCGAGCGTTCTTGCCCCCTCTGCCTCCGCAATATTAATGGCGGATTGAATAAGCAGGGCGCCGATACCTTTTCTCCTGACCGATTCACAAACGACGATATCCTCAATCAAACCCCTCAAACCGGTAGGAATTCTGAAAATCATCAATGTCAGCATGCCAACGACCACTCCGGCATTTTTTGCTATCAAAAGGCGACTCGCGTCAGATTCAAGAATGGATCGCAAATCTTTTGCAGTTAATGGGCTTGCCGAACTAGAGAGTTGCCCTAATAGGTGGTTCACTTGCTCCAGAAGTGCCTCGCTATATTCTTTTTGTTCTATAATCATCCTATAATTATTTTCCTCATCATTTTATCCGCTCAGAAAATCCGCAAAGTCAGGTCGTATTTCTCGGCAGCCGCAGGTGAATAAGCGCAATCCGATTTCCTTTCCTGTCCTGCCGCTCTTCGACGGCATAAGGTTGAAATCCTAGTTGCGAATAAAGTAGCAAACCGGCAACATTTTGGTTGAAACAGGACACCGTCACTTCAGAAGCCTGGTGCTTTGAAAAAGCAAGGGCAATCATCTGTTCGATGAGATAGCGGCCCACCCCGCGCCCACGGGCCGCCGGGGAAACGATGACATTGCCGATGGAGCAACGGCCGCCAGACTCCCAGTGATAGAAATTGGCAAAGGCAACGACTTCACCACCAAGCTCGACTACCGTTGAATCCGAACGCTGCGCTATGGCATCCCGCAACTGCGAAGCGGACAACGGGAATTCCGCCTTTGGGAACAAGAAGAATAGTTCGTCTTCACTTTGCGGAAAACCGCAAATGATTTGAATGTCTTTCTCGTCAACGGGGCGATGCGTCAACGGCATGCGCTCAAGCGCCCTCACCGGGACAGGAAGCAACCTCTCTGCCCCCCCACACTGCTGTACTCAGCCCGTAGACCGTCAAGTCCATGCCACTGCAGCAAATTGCTATATCGTTCGTTGATGAATCTCCCATTGTTTCATTTCCTCCTCGATAAAGTGGTTCACCAGATCGCTGTACATCTTTGCGATAGCATCCGGATTCAGGCCTTCTGATTGCGCCCATTCACGGCGCATCTCAAGCATGGCCTTAAAACGATCGGGTGAACGAACCGCGATTTCGGATGTTTTGAACCTTGATGCCTCAATAACATATTTGAATCGTTTCCCGAGCATTGCAATGATTGCAATGCTCGGGGGATTTCAGGTGCTCCATCCGCAAGATATTGGCCCCGCAAGCTTCCACGAACGTAGCGTCATGGCTCGCAAACAGCGCTAACCCCTCCAGACCACGTAACCTGATGCGCTGGGCTAAGATTTCTCGGGCATGATTGTCCAATCCATTGCTCGGCTCATCCAGCAGCATCACCTGCGGGTCGCCGATCCAGGCCGCGCTGAGCATGAATTTTTTCTGCGTACCCAGCGACATGGCACTGAAACGGGTCTGCAGGTGCGGGTCCAGTCCGAATTGGGCGACCAATTCCAGAATATCCGACCCGACCCTGGTCTTCTTGGCCATGGCGACAAAATCCAGCAGATCACACCCCGTCATGAAAGGATAGATAGGGCTTTCATCAGGCGCGTAGGACAACCCTTGACGCGCAGGCAACGGTGCCGTCTGGAGGCTGACGCCATTTATCCAGACCTCACCCGCGTCAGCCGCAATGGCCCCCGACAGGATGCCCAGCAGCGTGGACTTGCCGCTGCCGTTCGGCCCCTGCAGGGCATAAACGCCTGGAGCCAGTTCGCCACGGATACCCTGGAAAATCCGGCGCCAGCCAAAGGACTTGGTGATCCTCTCGAATCGCAACATCGTCTTACTCCTATCGCACCACGGCCATCGCCGCGCCCGACCATGTACCGGCCAGAATGACCCCTAGCAAGACCGCTTGTCGTCCCCCATGCACCAGGGGCAAACGCAACAAGGCCAATAGGGTGAAGTAGGCCAAGGCGAGTGCGAATGTCGTGTCGACAGATGCGTTGAGTTGGATCAACATCGGGGCCAGCAAAACGGCCAAGGGTAAGGCACCGAAAGCGGCGACAAAAGCCGTATCCTGCAGGGCCCAGAATCTCTTCGGCAGGGGGAGCGCATGGAGATAGGGCTGCACCGGTCGATGTGCGGACTGCAGGATACGATACAGGCCACTGGTGATCAGCGCGATGGCCGCCATGCCGAGAATGGCTGTGGGCAGGGCGCGAGCGTCGAACGCGAACTTCCGCATCAGCCAGTCTGCCACCAAGGCCAGGGCGAGAACGCTCGCCGTGCGCAACACTGTGCCTCCTGGATGCCGCACCCAAAGCACTTGCGCCTGGATACGCCAGGCTGGAGACAAGAAGAAGAAAAGTCGCCGTTCACCGAGAGGCGATTGAGTCACTCGACGGCGGATCCACGTTTGGAGACTGGCCTGGAGGGGATGCCGCAAGACGAGAAACGACGCGCCGACCAGCACAGCGCCACCCAGAGCAAGCCAGCTTGCCGGATCGACCGGGCGGCTCAGGCTCCAACTCAGCAGGGCATCAGCCAACCCGAAAGTGAAGAGTGCGGCAAGCTGTCGCTCCAGCGCGGCGAGTTCGGCCAGCAGCACCAATCCAGTCATCACGCATACGGTGGCCACCAGGAACGGGGTCGACGTTGCCCCGAGCAAACCAGTTGGCGCGACGACGACCAGCGCCACAACGGGGACCAGCAAGAGGCTGTTGGCGGGGAGGAGTACCGACAGATCGACCCGGCGCCGCTGATTGACCGAGAGAGGCAGGGACCGCGCATAGACCATGAACGCGCCACCGTCGATGTGGCGGCGCTGCACCATGACCCAGGCCAGCGCAAGCCCCTGGATGGCCACGAGGCGCCACCAGTGCCATGCCACATCGTGGCCACCGTGCAGTGCGGCCAACAGGGGATAGCTCAGGCCCATTAACAACTTGCCGACCGGCATCCCGCCGGGAACCAACGCGCCCGCCAGCACGAATACCTGCCAATGCCGCATCAGCACGCGGCCTGTAGCGCTGGCGTACCAGCGCAGACGCCACCGGGTCAGGTGACGATACATGCTGACCTACCGGATCGTAGCCAGATCTTTTGCATCATGGCGCCTCGGCAGCGTTTTCCCAATCCCCGCTTTACGCTGTGCAATGCGCGGTAACCCCTTGTCACTGAACGATTACATCAAACCCACATGATTCGTGTCCAAGCCCACCTATGCAGGTAACCTCCCGGACATTCACCTTATTTTTGAATATGCCCTCGGCCACACCGGCAATCAGCCCACCCTCGAAAGAACATAGAGCGCGCCCGACAGGCTTCATCCCAGAACAGGTGACACATTCGTAAACATCAATATGTAATTGCCCCTTGTCATTTTCACCAGGCTTTATGACCCCTATTTTAAGCTGTTCGCATAACTCTACAAACTGACCCAGATCTTTTAATCCAAGGCTATGTCCAAGATGTTTTCCTGACAGGTATGCCGCCGCCGTTGCGCCAACACCGAACATATCCTCCAAAAGAATCAGGCGCACCAACCTGAATAGCGCGATGGGTGCTTCGTCACCTAAAGTCGGACGCACTATTTTTGTCGCATTTGCAAAATCAACTTTTTCAAAACCGTTCGTTTCCGTGGTCACGTGTTATCGCCTCCGTTCTCAGTGCTGTTCAGTGACAAAAAAGCTTCATCATCCACCTCGTCCAATAACAGCTCAACGCGACTCGCCGTGGCAGTTCGCGCGGACGGCATGAAATCGGGCCAACCGATACACAGCACACTGATCCCCTTGGAGGGCGCGCCTAGTACAGCCGGTTGATACAAGACAGGCAAGGTGTTCTCCTCTGCAACACCGTGCTGCCGGACAGTGAAGCCTGTGCTCGGGCTGTGAAATCTCTCCACCTCCTACTGCAAGCCGATCTAGCAAGGCATCATCGTTACTGGTTAAATAAATGGCACGATTCTATCAACATCCTACCGCATTGGCTTGCTTGCCATCGAGGCACGCGAGGCGTATGCCGGTAATCATGCTACCGCAACCCCCGGATGTCGGGTTCGTGGATCAGCGGGTGGACCGCAACGATTTGACGAAGTGATAGCCGACGATCTGGTAACTGTTGCGCTGATAGAACCTGTGCGCCGGATGGTTGGTGACGTAAGCATCCAACACCATGATTTCGCAGCCCTCCTGGTGCGCGTAGCGCTCTACCCAATCCATGAGCTGTTGACCGATACCGGCACCGCGATACCGCGAGTCGACGATCACGTTGTCGACGTCCAGATAGCGTCCACACCAGAAACGCACTCCCAGCCAGATGCCCGCCACACCGATACAGCAATCATCCACAAAAGCGGCAGCGCATTGATATCCTTGCGCGGTCATATCCTGAAGTCTTTGCGCGAGCACATCCGATAGCACGCCAGGATTGAGCTCCTGTACCAGCGGTAAGATCATAGCCAGTTCATCCTTCGCTAACAATCGAATCACCATCTCGGGTAGCAATGGTCCACGCTCCGCAATCATCCCTCGTGCAGTGCCAAAAAAATCTCATAAGGGCCCGCCAGATCCAGCAGTTGAATACCCGGGAACACCAGAAGACCCACGGTAATCGTCATTCGGAATGGTCCTTTTTGTCGTCTTTCAGGCTGGTCAGAACGTATTCGGCCATGGCCCCGGAGTCAGGCTGTTTTTGCTGCTCCAGGTGCGCGACGACGCTGTCACGGTTGCAAAGCGGCTGGTTCTGGCTGACCTTCCACTTGCCCATCCAGCGGGAGACAGGAATTTCTATGCCCACCACCTGCCGGATGAGCCGCTCCGTAAAGTCCTGGGGCGCATCATCCACCTGCCAGGGCAGGGTAAAGCCACTCTCCTGCTGCGCGGTCAAGGCGACCATCTGTTGCCGTACCCAATCGGGATCGTCTCTGACCTGCAACGGCCCGTAAGCATGGACGACGGCATAGTTCCACGTAGGCACCACCTTGCCGGTTTCCACCTTGGTCGCGTACCACGAGGGGCTGATGTAGTGTTGCGGCCCCTGAAAGATGACCAGCACCTCGTCGTCCGGGGGCGCCTCTCGCCACAGGGGATTGGCGCGTGCCACATGTCCCTGCAGCACCGGTTGCGGTCCTTCACCAGGTACGAGGTACAAGGGAATAGGATTCGCCTCCAGCCCGTTACCACCCATACTGACCAGTGTCGCGAGGGGATAACGCTGAATCAGTGCCCGCAGGATTTCCGGGCGGTTTTCTGCAAATGGCTCAGGACAATACAAGTTCGGCCTCCTGTCATTCCATGTTCGGCGCTGCAGACTCACTTATGCACAAATCCGCAGCGGGCGGACAGGCGTCAATAGGATGGCTCCGATACTGCGATATGTTTTGCAGCTTCCCCATGGCGGCGAGCAAGTCTGACCAAGGCTCTGCCCAAACCTCCGGATAGGTCTGCTCGCCGTTATAAATAGTCGGAAAGGCCAGGTTTTCTTGTCCGGGCGTAAATTCGCAGTGGATCCCGGGCTTGCTGTTGCCACGCGCATCACAACGGTACCAGCCCTGGTCATCCAGCCAGACCGCGGTAAAGCCGTGTGTGCAGTAGGGCGGATTGGGGCCATCCAGCGTTAGTCGTTGATAACAGAATCCCGCAGGGATTTGGTTGGCGCGCCATAAGGCCACGAGCAGATGACTTTTCGCGGTGCATAGGCCAGTGCCTTGCTGCAACACATCCGACGCTGCGCAGGTCACTTCTTCCCGGTGGAAATCCATGCTGTGTTCGATGTGATCGCGTACCATTCGAAGCAATGCCTGGCGGTTGCCGTTGGATCGTCGGAAGACAGCGCGGACGCCAACTTGCGGATATCGGCATGCGTATAATCTACGGTGGCGCTTTCCATCAGGAAATGCGGCGACGGCTGGGTGTCGAATTTTGCGGGTTTCATATGCAACTCCTATTCAATCTCGGAATATGGGTTATGGAACCCATTTTCTTTTTAGAGGTTACTATCTAACTATGGGGCCTTCTACCTGTCAAAGTTGACAGGGGTGATTGATCCGGTGAAAAGGCGCACTTCGGTTAATCCACAGTAGGCTGCGCGGTGACCGTGCCACTGGCACTCATGCCCGCATACCGCAGTACCACCACCAGTGCCGCTACATAGAGAATCGCCAGGACATACCACATGGCCCGATACCCCCAGATTTCCACAATCATGCCGAACACGGGCATCCAAAGCGCGATTGACAGACCGGTTACGGCGCTCATGATACCCATAGCCCGTCCTTTCTGATGATGACCGACAAGACTCGCTGCCCATTGAAAGGGTAATGCGTTATAACCAACTATTCCGATCCCAAGAATAAAAGAAAAACAGAGTATGTCCCGTACCACAGGATGATCGGGAAAACAGCCCCAAATTATCATCGTCAGTGCGCCGATCATCAAAATGGTGGAAAAAACGTACTTCAGCGATACAATACCGTCGACCAGAAACCCCGCTACAATCCGGGCTAAAAATCCGCCGGCCAGGAACAGTCCAAACAGGACACCACCGATCCAAGCTGCGTGAACGGCGAGCGTGTGCAGATAAAAGAGGCCAAAAACCAGGACAGAAAACTGTCCGGCCCCCAGAAGGAAGGCGACCAAGCCAACAGGCCACAATATCCGCAAGGAAGCATGGAATGTAGCCTCCTTTGAGAGGTTCACTGAAGAAGTTGAAGGCGCTCGCCGTACCGCAATCAGTAAAAGCAGCGTCATTCCACAAATCAATACACCCATTCCGCCCAGAACAGGAAACAATCCCGCAACGATCAGTAACGGAAACACGGTACCCGCTACGATGCCCCCCAAGGGAATGACACTTTGGCGAATCCCCAATAGTTTCCCTACTTGATGGGCCGGATAGTCGTGTGTGATGGCATAAAGGCCCAGGATCGAAAAAACCGGTAACACCATACCCAATATCAGCATGGACCCTAGCAGAACGGGGTAGCCAACGATCCACTTCTTCGCGAAACCCAATAACAGTAATGCCGATAATAAGCCAATCCAGGGAAGATGGCGGCCATTGATCCGATCAAGACTCGCCCCCATGGCCAAACCACCCAGGACGCTTCCGAATGCCTTAACAGAGATCAACGTGCTGACTTGCAACGCGTCTAAATGGTAGGCTGCCGCAAATGCGGGCGCCAGTATCGCCATACCTTGAAGATAAAATGCCGCAAGGAACTGAACAATCAACAGTGCGGCTAGAGATAGCCATTGTGGGAGAGTCAGGTTTAATGGCAAGGTTATTTCCTATTTCTCATACACTCCCACCAGACAGCCTTTCGCTAAGACATGCCCCGTCATGGCCTTTATCATTTCTTTATGCTTGGGTGGCCCAGGAAATCTTGGCAGGAGCTTATCCAAAGCAAACACCTGGAAGTAATAGTGGTGCGGACCATGCCCTGCAATTGGACCCGGCCCAATGTAGGCGGGCTTTCCCAAAGTATTTCTACCCACACTCAGGCCATGCTGCGACCCATTTTCCATGGTGACAGGCATCGTTGGAATGTCGCCTTCCTGCAGACCAGCACTGTGCTTTGTCACGTCTGCGATATTGTATGCGATGCCATGTACGAATGGCATGGGTAACGGCACGTCAGAGTCTTCGATAATGACCACAATACTCTTTGCCCCAACGGGCAGGTTATGCCACTCCAGGGGCGGGGATATGTTTTCTCCAAACTGGGTATATTTCTCTGGAAGCCAACCATTTTCTTGAAAAGCCATGCTGGAAATAGTCAGGGAGTCCGGTACATTATTCAGGCAGCCATTATTTATCGCCAACCGCTTGGTCCCCGCGCGAATGTGCCGCAATAGTTTTCCAATCATGGTCGCATTTCCTGGTGCCCACCCATCTAAGTACGCCGCTTAGTGTGCCGCTGTTTTGGAAAAAATGTGGAGCACTATCACGCCAGCGACAATGAGCGCGATACCGATGAGGGATGCCACATTAAGAGGCTGACGGTAAACAACCCAACCAACCAGTATAATCAAGGCAACACCGACACCAGACCAGATAGCGTAGGCCACACCAAGCTGGATGGTGCGTAGCGCAAGCGAAAGAAAGTAGAACGCTGACGTATATCCGGCCACAACAAGAAGCGATGGTCCCCAACGGGTAAAGCCATTTGCTGCCTTGAGTGCGGAAGTTGCAACAACCTCGGACACGATTGCTATTGCCAGATATAACCAGTGCATATTTCTCGTTAACTCCGTAAAGATAAGGGGCGCGCCGTTTTTGGCGTGTACCTCTCGACCATAGTATTAAGCAGGCTTTATGACCAGTATTTCATTGCCGCCTCGCTGAAACTCGTAGGGTACGCGCTTAATCTCTACGCCGAAACCATTTTTTTCAAAGTGTTCGCTCACAAAATGGAGGTAAGGTGATGGAGTTCCGTCAAGCGTAAGCAGAGGGAACACTCTCACTTCGCGAGATACACGTAACATTTCCTGGAGAGCGTGAAGATGGAACTCTGCGGACAAGTGGGCGCTATACAAGAACAGGAAGTGGGACGATAGGGCGATGTCGTATTGCCCGTTCTCGAAAGGCAATGACGGCAACTCGCCTGCGATGTATCGCCCTTCCTGTTTTCCTGCATCGAAGTCGGCGAGGAAATTTTCCATCGCGGACATGCGAATACTCCCCAGTTGTTCAACCGATGGAATGGTTTCCCAAACGTAGTCGCCCTGGTTCTTGCGCGTCTGGGTCATCACGATGTCGTATGCTTCGGCGACGCGAGTTCTGATTTGCGCAGCGTCAAAAGCATAGATAGGGTCTACTGAGACGATGCTTCCACCGCATTTTGTCAACAAAGAATTGAATGCGGCAGGGCCATCTCCACAGCCGAGAATGCGAAGCGTTAAATCATCCTCAGAGAGGCCGAACATACTGACGTATTCGTCATACGAACGTCCCCACGGTACAACTTTATCCAACGTAAATCCCATAGGTTGCCTGCCTGCCTTAGCGTAAGGGGTGCGCCGCTTTCTGGGCGTCCCTCTCGATGGAAATGTTGGGCGAGAGCCCCGCACAATGAGTGAACCAGCGAATGAACTCAAAGGACATGCAAGAACTCCCGCACAATGTCCGCAAAGCCACTTGGATTGTCCTGATGGACTACGTGCCCCCCGTCAAGCGTAACGAGACGAGTATTGGGCCGTCGCGCCGCCATTTGCCCGCAGTGATCTTGCGTCGTAATCCGGCTCTCCTTACCCCGGACCAAGAGAGCCGGGCATTTAGTCGCGAGCCAGTCGGCCCAGTGGTCACCATTGAGTTGAAGCTGTGATTCAAGCATCTCGCGAGGTTCGAACGCAAGCCGCCAGCCGTTTGTGGTAGCGCGGAAGGAATCCAGGAGGTATGGCGCCAGCCGTTGCCCGATGCGTTCTTCGAGCGCTTCACGGCTTGGAAAGATACCCTCCCAGGCTAACACAAACGAAGCGTCAGCATCCGGAGCGGCGCCAATGTCTTCAATGACGACTGCCTTTACACGCTCGGGATACCACGCAGCGAACTGGTAGGCGTTTACGCCGCCGAGCGAGTTACCCAGTAGGACGGCTTTGTCTACCTCAAGGTGCTCGACCAGCGCGGCCACATCGCCTATATAGTCTTTGCGGGTATAACTCAGCGCGTGGTCAGAATAACCGTGTCCGCGTTGGTCCATGGCGATGACGCGCCACTCGGGCGATAGTGCAGCTGCAAGCCGGGTGTAGGTGGCGCCTTCCATCCAAAGCGCGTGGAGGGCAATCAGTGTCTGGCCCTCCCCACCTGTATCAAGGTATGACAGCGTCAGGTCGTCGTGGTGAAATTGACTTCTTGTCATGCGTGTAGGGGGCATCGCCTTTTCCTCGCGAGGGTTACTACTGAGCTGCCCAACGAATGGAGCTAACAGTCCTGCGAGGCTTTTCGCGCAGGTCCGATGGAATGATGAGTTGCGCGACAAAATACGGCAGGGTGGGATGCCGTCGCCTCCTGCAGCGCTTTCCGGGCGCTTTCGTGGAAAGGATGCCGGGTGAATACCACCGCCAGCCACACACTGGTATCAAACAGGGAACCCGGCACGACGCGCGTCCTCCTCAGCTTGAGCGGCTTGTTCCAGTGCAATCAACTCAGCAAGGCTCATATGGAGCGCCGGTGCGTCGGCATGTCCGCGGATGAACGGTAAACCGCTCTCATCCAGCTCCACCACGGAACCCCGTGGTGGGGACGCAGGCAGTTTCGGCGCCGCCATTCCCATCCCCTGTCGCAGGTACTCGGCCACCAAATCACGCAGCGTGCGCCCTTGCAGGACGGCCCGCAATTTCGCCTCGCGAATGAGTTCGTCCGGTAAGTCCAGGGTGGTTTTCATGATGCCTCCTTGCTCGTGGGTACTAGCCAACGCCATCCATGAAACCAGCTTACCATTTTGCTGGGTTGCGGCAAGTTGCCCTCATCGTTTATGCTGACATCTCCCCCAGCATCTTGAGTATCCGCCCGGTACACGCCTTCAAATCCGCATCAATTTCTGCCAGCGGCCGGGGCGGCTCGAACACGTAGAAATGCCGGTTAAAGGGTATCTCATACCCGACTACGCCCACCTTGCCGTCCTTCGCATCCCGCTTACTTTCGTCAATCCACGCATCCGGGACATGGGGCAGGACTTCCCGCTTGAAGTACGCGTACACGTCCTCGCCCAGGGGCACGTTCTCCGTGTCCCGCAGCCCGGAATCCGGCTCATACTTCGGGCCGTTACGCTTGCCGCTTTCCACGGGTACCGCATCCGGGCAGGATTCCGTGAACGCGTCCCGGAACGCCTTGCGGCTTGCCGGGGGTATAGCGACTGCCTCGGGCTTCCAGAATCCCCTCGATGCGCGGCCACAGAGTGTTCCAGTTGTCGTCTGGAACGCCCCCAACGCCTGGAACAGGGCTTTCGCGTCATCCAGCAACCCATCCACCTCACGGAGGGCCGTCCCTGGGCCTCCACGCTGCGGACCCGTTTTAGTCCACGCCCATTCCCGTCCAGTTTCTCCCGCAGTTTCCCTTCATATTCCTGCAGACGTTCCGGAGTCATCTGGAATCGCAGCCGCAGGAGCCTTTCCACGGTGACGGTGCGATAACCGAAGTCCGTCGTGCGGAATACCCTGGAGACGGGACGGACTTTCACGGTTCCCCCGTCCACGGGTTCCGGTACCGGAGTGCCCTCGAACAGCACCATTCGTGTGAGTTCCTTGCCTTCGGCATCAAGGAGTACCGCCTGGTCCAGTGCCTCCCCGACGCCCATCAGGCGCGAAATCATCGGATTTGTCGTTGAGTTCCTGGCGGCCGAACATGGTCAGAAAGGGGACCCGCTCAATGCCGCATCCCCTGCAGACCATCCATGAGGACCCTATCCGCCAAATCCACACGAACAAAACCCAGTCGGGGATATTCCATATCCATGATGGTGAACAGGGTGATGGAGAGCGCCGCGGCAAAGAGAATAGTCTGCAGCCAGGATATCCTGGGGCTGGAAGCCATGCCGTAGCCCGCAAGCAGGGCGGCCATCAGCGCCACGCCGAATAACAGGATAAATAGGATCAGAGGCGGGTGGGTACGCGCGGCGACCAGTCGCGTTGTGGTGATGTCGAATGTCGCATTGAGCGCCGATGCCGTCAGACTGATGATGGCCGCGTTATTCGTGGTAAGGGCGGCGGTAGTGCCCTGTTGCCAAAGAGCGGCCTGCAGTTTGAGACTCCGCAGATAAGCCGTATGCTCGGCTGGGGACCCCACGGGGACCTTGTAGGTATCCAGCCGTGCCTGTAAATACTCCCGGAATAAGGATCGCAACGGCGCTTGGTCAGGCTTGGGCAACAGGTCCAGGCGCAGATAGGCGGTGCCAATGGCGTTGGCTTCTTGAGCAATCAGGACCTGCCGCTGCTGGAAGCCTGTGGCGGCAGCGGAAAGCGTAAATCCCAAAAGCAGCCCAATCAGGGTAAATACGGTTCCACCGACGTGGCTGCCCCCGCCATTATCGTTGTCGCCCTGGGCGCCGGCGTGCCGCCTTCTCTGTCGTCGGTCGAGATGATAACCAAAAAAAAACGGTAACAATGAGAAGAACAAACAGAGTCGCGGAAAACAGACCTATTTTCATTGCGGTAATCGTTACCATTTCCCAACTCCTTTTCGATGCGTAATCGTACAAGGTGGGCGGACTCGCGCGGCTTTATGCGCGAGGTCCGCTCGAACGACAGGTTGGGCCGCGATATGCTCAACGAAGGGCTACCGAGAGATGAGCACTTCATTGAATTGAATGACAGGCTCTATGTCTGTGTAGTTTGGCATGTCACCTTGAAGCACTGCCGCGTTCGGCAGGAAAGCAGCCAGGAAGTCTTCGACAGAATTAAAGAGGAAATGGCACATTGCAATGTATGTGGGCTCTGACCCAGGAACCGCGCCACCGAGCCCATGCTCAACAGATACCCCCTTGAAGCCCGGATGAGCATTCAGAAGTTTGATGGACATAGGCATATGGGTTTCAACGTAGTAGGAAATGTCAAATCGTGAATCTTTATTGTTCGGGTACAAGATGCTGATTCTTATCATTGATATCTCCCAGGTAGTGATGAAATGGATACCGGCAAGGGTGAAACTAGAGAGGCTCAACATGTATTTATTTCGGCGGACACTATTTCTGTTGGCCCCTTGATGATATTCGCTACGCCTTGACTCACGCTTCCCAATGACCAATTGGGGTTCCCTACTTGTCTTTGAAACTCTAGAGATTTAGGAGATTCGACTTCATGCTTTTATAAACGCGTCGGCAAAAGCGCAAATCTTTCTGGCATTCCGGCAACCCGATGGTGTCATCTAAATCGTAATCCGCTCGTACGCGCTTTTTCCAGGTCGTCTCCCATATCCCGCAGCCCCTGTTCGTCTGAGGTCCGGAAAGTTTGTGTCAGACGTTTATGCATGCCCAACCGGTCCATATTGGGTGGGGGCTGCAAGGCCAGTGTATCCTTTAGGTTTAGTGCTGCGTGATATAGGGCATAGTAGGCGCGGGATACTGCGGTTCTTCGAGCCTGTTCGCTTTCGAGATTCAGTTGCCCAGCGAAGAGCAGAAAATCTTCCGCATTAACCGGCATGGGCTTAGGCGACTTGCTGTAAAGTGGTTGTATACCGTCTGCAACTGATGGAAAGACTGCCCATCTCTGGGATGGACAATCGCGTTTTTACCGCACGTTCCACCCCCCACTCTAACGCATCAAGGCGGCTGTCCTCTATATTGCCCGGCAGTATCAATTCATGCAGGATTCCCTCGTTATCCCAAGCTGCCACTTGCGTGGTAAGCGCGTAGGAGTTCTGGTCCCATACCCACTGTATTGCACATTGGATTCGGGCAATAGTGTCCTCATCCCGCGTATCAAAGGCCCATAAAACAGGCAGAAGGTTGTCCATCCGGGATGGGGCACGATTGGGAATGCCGCGATACATCTCAACTGCCATTCTATAGGCCCCGGCTGTAAGGAGAGACAAGCTGTATCGCATGCGCCCAGACGGATTCATATGTGCGAGGTTCGCCAACATCTGGACCGCCTGTTCGGTTTCCCCAAGTCGTTTGAGTGTGACAGCGCAGTTTTCTTGTACGTAAAGGTCCTGGCTGAGGGCGCGGGCACCGCGAAACTTGCTCAGGCTTTCCGCTTTGTTGTGTTGCAGAAACGCATAAATCCCTTCCAGCATCAGGCCATCCGCAACATGCTGTTTTTTTATAGCTTCGATGTCACGCCGCAGTTGCGCGCCCTGAAACTCCGGCGGCTGCGTTCCCGACATAGCGAACTCATTGAGTGCATCAATCAGTGCTTGGGTTTTTGCTGCGGGTTGGGACATTGCACACCTGGGCGTTAACCGTAAATACTTGGCTCAGACTTTATTCCTGTTCGCTGAAGCGGTCAACGCGCCGACGAAAAGGGGGTCGAGCCCCTCGGCGTCTATCCAGGGTGCGCCTTTTTCAGCTTTTCTTGACCGCCATCTATACGGGAATGGGGCTTGGATTCTGGCCGGGGATTATGGTCCTCGCCTCCGGAATTATTCTGAATACCCGGTGGTGGGTGCGAGGATATTCGTGGGCATCGGAGTTCTGGGAATCGGGTTGGCGGTGCGGCATGGGTGATGCACCCTCCAAGGATTGCGTCCAGCCGCATATTTTTGAGGACTGGGCGTGCGGCACAAGCTGCGCGCCCATAGCGGACGGCCCTGGGCACCATTCAGCTTGCAGGGTTAAAATCCGCCAAAACTCCACGTCACACGCTGCAGCGGCTCAGGAACCGTGAACTCTATCAGCGTTGGCGGTGTGAATGACCGCCAGGTGACGCTGTTGCGGGTTTCGTCCGTCCCTACCTCTTCTTCGGAAGGGCTTCGGCAGGCTGCTCACCGGGCGGGGTGCCGGCTGCGGACGGAGTAATCGCGTTACCCGCGCAATCGGCAAGCGGATCCTCCGTCGTGGCAGCAGCGGCGCCAGCCAATGCGGCCCAATACCGCTCTTCAGCCTGTAATTTTTGGATGTGCTCCCGGAGTACCGCCGCGCCTACAGCGTGCGGCCTGCTCTGATCGCGGCGGATAAGTTCCACCAATGGCAATGCCGGGAAATACTGGATCGCCATGTCCACAACACCCATGCACCGCAGCCATGCAACCTCTTTGTTCAGATGTGTCAAGTCCAGATGCGTATCGGCCAGAATGATCGCATCATGCTCCTGCAAGGCTTTCCGCACGGCCTGTTCCCAGAGCCACTGGACCTGGCCTTCGAGGGCGTGATTCCAGCTGGACCACGAAAAAGGCATACCCGCCTCTGCCACATGCAAGGCCACCCGAATGGCGTCCCGTTCGATGATGGCGATACGCAATCCGGCATAGCGAGAGGCGACGGATTTGGCCCAACTGCTTTTTCCCGAAGCCGCCGGGCCAACGGTGAATATGGCCAACCTCTCCCGCTGGCCAGACGTATGCGCCTCTGCAGATACCAGTCCATTCATAACGTGGGTTCCTTTCTTTCGTTGTGCTGTTGGCCGCTTGACAAATCATTCTCCGTCAACTCATCAAAGCTTCCGCCGTTTCCGCTGATAATTGCCCAAATGAGGGCTATCAACCATCCCAATACGGTCCACCCCAGTGCGAGGTCCAGGATCAAAATACCCTTCGTATGCGCGGATCCCAGACTATAAGCCAGAATCACCGGCAACAGATACAGCACCGCCAGCAGAACGATCCCAACCACAAGGGCGAGAACGAAACCGGATGAAGTTTGCGTAAGCCAGCGCAGCATGGATATCCCCTTAAGAATATGCTCAGACCCGCATCAAATGTGGCACTTTGACGGCTTTTCGATCAGAGACTACCCAGGGCCCAATCAAAGCGATCGTACAGCGGACAGAACCGTCCGCTGTACGCTTCAGCGCAATTATTCCGTGACCTCATTCAGGATGGTGTTTCGAAGAGATCTGCGCGCCACGGGTCGTCCCTTGCCGGTCACGACCCCCTCGAACATGGGATGCCCTTTCAATGCTCTTGGAAAGACGTTGAAGGATCCACCCGGCATGAACGGGGTGAAATGTAGGACATTCAGCGCTCATGGTCAACAGACCCATTGGCGAAACCGGAAACGGACGCGCAACGAAGCCGCGTCAGAAAAAATGTTTGCAAAGTGCGGCAAGTTCTACTAAAAATATATTACGATATGAATGTTGAAATTATAAGCCCCACCCCACCGCCGTCCTCGGTCCACAAGATCCGAGGGGATGCACCGTCCTGCGTGTGCGACGACGGATGAAGCTTGAAGCATAGCACTCATTTCGTGCCCCCAATTGACCTGCCATTGGAAAACGACAGGTCCTTTTTGTGCCGCCGGTGCAGTCAATTAGGGTATAAACGGTCTTCCACGGCATATGGATGTGATGCCCATGTCCCTGCGATCCAAGCCTGCTAGAGAAGGCGCCGGTTTCCGACGAACGACGATCCGCTTGGTTCACCAGGAGCTAGGCGCTACAATTCATACCCCCTTTCAGATCGACGATTTTTCACATGACCTGGTTTCTCGCCACTCTGGCCCATCTCATCCATCTCGCCACCCCCCTACTCCAGACCTATGGTTTATGGGGGCTGGTCGGTATCCTCTTTGCCGAGAATCTGGGCGTTGTCTTCGCACCGGGAGAATCCGTGGTAGTGACCGCCGGATTTCTCGCCGCCAAGGGGGTGTTTTCTATCGCCATCGTCCTACCCCTGGCCATGCTGGCCGCCATCCTTGGTGGTTATCTGGCATACGGACTGGGCGTGCGTTACGGCCACGCGGGTCTCATCCGTTTCGGAAAATACGTGTGGATCACGCCGGAGAAGATCAGTCGGGTCCACAATTTCTTCCAGCGCTTTGGCGCGCCAGTCGTGGCCATCGGCCGTTTTATCGTTCCTTTGCGGCAACTGCAGGGGTATATCGCCGGCAGCGCCGAGATGGGTTTCCGTGCCTATGCCATCTGGAGCGCCGTCGGTGCCGTGCTTTGGGTAAGCACCTGGGGCGGTGGGGCCTGGTGGCTGGCGGAGTCTATTCCGGGCTGAGTCGATCGACGTCGGAGCACTCTCCCTGAAGGCTCTCCCCGATACACGCCAGAAACCGCATCGACGCCTGGTTGATCCGGGTCATATCGAGAGGAATCGTGGTCATCGCCTCCTGATAACGAAGATAGGCTTGGGCCATGGGGGTCGATCCAAACCCCAGACTGGAGACATGGCTGGCTACAGGACTAGTGGCGGCAAGCTCTGAAAGCATAGATTCGGGAAGCATCGGGACCTGCATCAAAAGCGTCTTCATGGCGTCGCTGAAGCGTAAATGGCAGGCGTAGAGACCGAGCAGCGATTGCGGCCCGTGATACGGTGTCGGGGTGTACGCCCGGAGCCAGGGCAGCATCGCCGTGGCAGGCATGGGGCGCGCGATGGCGTATCCTTGCGCCTGGGATACGCCGAGGGCCGTCAAGGCATCCAGAATTTCCGGCGTCTCCGCGCCCTCGGCCAAAAAATCCACCGCCAAACCCTGGGCAAGGCCCAGAAGGCTATGCACAAAATGCAGATTGTCCGGCCGCTGCGCCAACTCCCGGACAAAACTCTGGTCAAGCTTGATCATGTCGATCGGCAGATCCTTGAGCCGCAGCAGGGAGGAGTAGGCGCTACCCACATCGTCGAGGGCGAGACGCACGCCGGTCGCCTTTATTTCCCGGAGCCTTTGCTGGGCGTTAGCGATGGATAAAAAGTCCCCATACTCCAGTATCTCCAGAGTGACGCGAACGGGATCGATCCCGCTCGGTCCGAGGGTTTCCGTCAGGCAGTGCAAACAGGCATCATGCGTGAGCAGTTCCGGCTCCGTATTGATGGATACCGTGAGCGGAAACCCCGCTTTCTCCCAAATGGCCACATCCTGAAGGGCTTGAGTGAGGACCGCCTGGGTGAGGACCCGGCGTTCTTCCACGGAAAGGAAAGACAGAAAACGGGCGGGCACGAGGATTTCGCCGGAATGACCCGTCAAGCGTGCCAACGCCTCCACGCCCAGCACCCGGCCGCTTTCGAGATCGACGATGGGTTGGTAGTGGATGCGCAGGCCTCCCGCGGTAAATAGGGTGCTTATGCCTTGCCGAAGAACGGTTTCGCCCCCGTCCGTATCGGCGTGATAATAAGTCCAGAAGCGTTGCCGGTCCCTCTTCGCCGCCTTGATGGCATAGAGGGCCTGGTCCGCATGGCGCAGCAGCAAATCGGAATCACTGTCGTCGAAAGGATAGAAGGTCAGCCCCAGACTCCCGCGCACGGTCACGCTGTCCCCGCCAGAGAGAATAAAGGGTGTCTCGATGGCCTCCTGGACCCGGGCGAGGACCGACTCCAACTCATCCATGCTTCTCAGGTCTTCGAAAACAAGGACCAGTTCGTCGCCACCGAGACGGGCCGCGAAGTCGGTCTGCCGCAAGGCCTTTTGGAGACGACCGGCGAGTGTGGTCAGCAGAACGTCGCCGGCGGCATGACCGTATAGATCATTGATGGGTTTGAAATCATCAAGATCCAACATGCCTACGGCCAGTATCCGCTCATGGCGGAGCGTACGGGCCATGGCCTCCGCCATGCGCAGGGACAGGGCGGCACGATTGGGCAGCCCGGTCAAAAGATCGTGGTAGGCAAGCCAGGCCTGTCGGCCATGCTCGGCGTCGAGACGCGCCCGGAGATCGATTTCGTTGAGGCCATGGCTGATGAGCCGGGTGATTCGCGCCAGAAGTCCGAGGATCGCTTCATCAAAAATCCCAGCGCGACCAGCGATGACGACGAGGACCCCCCAGATCCGCCCCTGTCGCAGGACTGGAATGGCCGCGGAAGCGCGCCAACGGCACCGCCGAAATTGATCGTGAAACAGGGCCAGGGAGGGATCCGCAAGATAGTCATTGCTATAATGCAGGCGTTCGCTGCGCCAGGCCCGAGCGGCAAGACTCTGCCCCTCCGGCGTATCCGCCACAGTCAGCGGGATGGAGCCGATGGTTTGGGCCCCCCGCCCTGCCGTCACGAGGTGCTCCATGACTCCTTCCCCGTTCGGGTGGCCTACCCAAGCGGCGTTGAAGAGATGACTGACGGCGAGACGCCGACAGGTTTCCCTGAGGAGATCGCGCTCGCTCCGCGCGCGCAAAAGGATGTCTCCCTCCGCCATGAGGGCCTGATACAGGGCGTTGAGCCGTTCCAGGGCCTCCCTGTGGCTGGTCTCTTCCGCGATCAGATGCAGCCGTTCCAAGGCGAGTCCCAAGACCGCGGTCAGATGCGCGAGAATCGCCTGCTGATCGGGGTGACCGAAAAAACCCCGCTTCCGGCTCAACAGCGCGAGAATGCTCCGTTTCCGTCCGCCAGAGTCCATCAAGGGAATGGCGGCGTTGGAATTCCAGTCAAAAGGCCGGGCCTGCTTCTGCCAAGGCCGCATGGAAGGATCACCGATCCAGTCCGAGGTGACTTGCACCCGCTCCGTTCGCCAGGCGCGTCCGGCAGGGCCCTGGCCTTGGGGCGTATCGTCCACACGGATCGTGATGGTCGCCAGATATTCGGCCATACCGGCCCCGGCCGTCGCCGTAACGACTATTTTTCCATCGCTGTCCGGATACCCGAGCCAGGCGCCGTCTATGCCGCCCTCCCGAGTGAGAAAGTCCATGATCCGTGGAACCATCATCGCTTCGGAGTCCGCGCCGACCAATATATGGTCCAGGTTCAAGAGCAGATCCCGGACGCCACTGGAGCCCTCGGCATAGCCTTCGAGCTGCCAGGCCAGATCTTGCAACAGACGCCCCACCAGCAAAGCGCGCAAAGGATGCCGATCCCTCGCGGCAATTTCGGGCCGTTCCACCTGCTCCAGCAAGTGCCGCCAATACAGCGTGTAGCTATCGGCCACCCAGGACGGCAACACACCGTGGCGATAGTGGATCCGGCCGGCCCGATGGGCGTCCTCGCGCCAGGAGGTCTCCCGCTCCGGATCCAGAAGCAGACGCAAATGGCGCGCCTGCGCCGCGCGTAAATGCTGGTACTGCTCCGGGGAAAGCCGGCCCAGCACCTGGGCGCGTTCGGGAATAGCCTCCTGCCTCTGGTAAAAAACCACCATGAATCTTTCGACCTCTGCCACCAGGCACTCGTGGTAACTGGCGAGAAGATCGATGGAAGGCGTGGGATATTCAGCGGATAGCACGATTCACCTCTTATGGGCCACTGCAAGCCCGCCATGGCCGAAGGGGCTGCTCCTGGAAGCGGTTGACCCCGTGTCAGCCAAGGACGCTCCGGGGAGCCCGCCAGTGGTCAGAATACGGAATAAAAATCGTTTCGATGGCGGATCGGCGTTATGAAGCCCCAAGACACATATATGCGCTGATAAAAACACGAAGAAAGTGCCGTGTCTATTCCAACGGGAAGAATGGCCGGCATCGTGGATACACCCTGATGGTTCCACCCTATCTTTTGCGGCAGGAAGGCGTACGACGCTTGGCCGGACGCGCCGGGGCATGGTGCTGGCTAGTCCGTACCCGCCGATCAAAGTATACTGCTATCCCTTATCGGACTCTTCCCGTAAGGAATAACCATGTTTTTCTCTCCACAGGAAATCGCCGCGCTCATACAGGAAGATCAACCCTTCCTGGACCTCACCACCCGGATGCTCGGCATTGGTGATCGGGCATCGGTCATCCGCTTTGAATGCCGTCAGGCAATCACCATCGCCGGCACTGAACTCGCCGGGCAGATATTGACATCCTGCGGCCTCGTCGTCACCGAAAGCAAGCCGTCCGGTGCATCGGCCGTGGCGGGTACGATTCTGCTCGCGGCGCAAGGTTCGGCGCAGGCCGCCCATTCCGCCTGGAAAGTGGCGCAAAACGTGCTGGAATACGCCTGTGGCATCGCGACCCATGCGCGACAACTGGTGCAGGCGGCACAATGCATAAATCCGCGGGTGGCCGTTGTCGCCACCCGCAAGAGCACGCCCGGTATCCGCCGCTTCGCGGTGATGGCCGCGCTCGCCGGGGGGGTGCTGCCCCATCGATTGGGGCTCTCGGAAAGCATTCTGGTATTCGACCAGCATCTCGCATTTTTAGGGGGGTTGCAGCCTTTCCTGCAACGGTTGGCGCAGTATCAGGCGCTGGTGCCCGCCAAAAAGATCGTGGTGGAAGTACAAAAGACGGAGCACACCCTGACCGACGCGCTGACTTTGGCCCAAGCCGGTATTTCTGGTCTTCAATTTGACAAGGTGGCCCCCGCATCATTGACGGAAATTGCTGCGCAACTGCGCGCCACTGCTCCTCACATCACATTGTTTGCGGCGGGCGGGATCACCCTCGCCAATGTGCGGGCCTACGCGGCAAGCGGCATGGATGCCCTCGTGACCAGCGCCGTGTATCACGCCGAACCGGCGGATATTGGCGTAGAAATTCACCCCACATAGCGACGGATAGGGAAAACCCCCGTTTATCCCGCTTTGGCCACGGCGGCACTCCCGTCGAGCAATACCCCGGAGGGCATCTGGAGCACTCGAATCCCTTGCTCGTGAACAAAGCGCGCTTCGTTCCGGGTCAGCGGTGCCTCTATCAACGCCCAGTGACGATCCGATGAACGCTTCATGATCTGGCGGGCAAAATTGCGCTGCAACTGATCGTCGAAGCGGCAGCCGACAAAAAGAAAATGGCGCCCTGTGCGGATCTGCTGGACGATCTCCGGGATGGGCGTCTGAATGTCGATTTCCGTCAGCACTTCCACAAAATCCGTATCGGAAACGAGGTAATTGTTGGCCGGACTTTGTGCGCCCCAGGGCTCATACAGTATCGTGTCCCACTGGGCGGCCGCCGCGGCCTCGACCGTCTGGCCCCCGGCATCCATATATCCCGTCCAGTGGCCGAAATGCTCGGTCTGACTGAGTCCCTGGATACGTCCCCAGTGTGTTGTACCCCGCTCCGCCAGCGCCTTGGCCATGCCGTTGTCGTACCAGAGATGGACGATCAGCGGGGGTTTCCGGGCGGCCAGCTCGCGCTGCAAAGGGTGGAGCGGCGGGTCTCCGGCGAAGGTCTTGTCCATCATGCCCACGAGGGTCTTGCGGTGCTTGAAGTTCTCGATATATTGCGCCGCTCCGGTGAGATTCCGGCGGACCTTGTGCGGTACCGTCACCTGGCTGCTGAGCACTTCCGCCAAGGCCGGCAACGCGCTGGGCAGTGAGGCTCCCGCCTCCGGCAGCAGACCGGGGCCGAGATATGGAATGATGCGCCCTTCCGCAAGGCCGCTGAAGATTTCCGAAATATCTTTATCCATGATCTTGCTTCCTTATGTGGCGGGGGAAAGCACTGCCGCCTTGGCCTGCTCGATGGCCGCGGGCGCAAGGCGAAAGATGCCTCTTCCCCCGGAGAGCGCCTCGTAGCCGTTGGCGGAATGTCGGCTCAGCGCGTTGAACCAGTCCTGGGGGCTGATACCGCTGGGACATTCACCGATTTCCCGCACGCTGCCATCATTGGCAAAACGGGCATGGATGATAACGCGCGACGATTCCATCACATCCTCCTCATAAACCCGAAGAAAATCCCAAAAGTTCGATGGCGACATCTTCTTCGCCGATCATGGCCTGACAGGCCAGACGGGATTTGCTGCCGACGCCCACGATGGCATCCAGGCGCTCATTCTCCAGGCGCTGGATCTTGGACAGACTCTTCCGCCCTTCCTGGACGAAAATATGACAGCTTTCGCATTCGCCTTTGCCTTCGCACTTCAGGACCATGGGTTCACCGGCAGCGATCACCGCGGCGGCGAGACTCGCCCCCACGGGCATCTCGACGGTTTTACCACTGGGTTTGATGGTGATAATGGGCATTCAATCTTCTCCTCTATTAAAATGAACATAAAAACAACACACTAATAAATGGCGGCACCGGCACCCACATTGACGGACGCATCCTTCAAGGTTTCGATGATAAAGGCGATTTCCTCTTCTCCCAGACGCGGGTGAAAGGGCAGGATCAGGGTGCGGTCGGACACCCGCACGGCGGTCGGGCAGCGGCCGCCGCCCCGCTCGCGGTAATAGGATTGGGTATGCATGGGCAGGCAGTAAGAGGCCGCCTCGATACCCTGGGCACGGAGATCGGTGACGATGGCATCCCGGCTGCTGCGGCTGAACCGGGTGCCGAGATGCACTTCGTACACGAACCAGTGCACCGCGGTGGCATCCGGCCCGTGGTAGGGATCCTTGATCCCTTCAAAGGACTTCATATACTCGAAATAAAGCGCTTCCACCTGCTGTCGGCGTTGCAAGATACCGTCCAGACGGGCGAGTTGAACCCGCCCTATGGCGGCCTGGATATCGCTCATTTCCGCCTGCAGGGGTGGACGGGTGGGCGCCACCACCGAGCCCCGCGCATCAATGCCGCGCGCACGATACTGACGCAGCCGGCTGACGGTTTCGGTATCGTCCGTGACGATCATGGCGCCTTCACCGCAGACCAGGGCGGAGGGCTGGGCAAAGGCGAAAATGGCGCTGTCCCCGAAGCTGCCCACCAGGTTACCCTGATAGCGGGAACCGATCGCCTCGGTGGAATCCTCCAGCAGAATCAATCCGTTTTCGTTAGCCGTCGTGCGCAGCTCCTGCCAGAAGGCGGGATGCCCCTTGGTATTGCCGGCGAGAATCGCCCGAGTTTTCTCCGTGATCAGGGTCTCCGTTCCTTTGGGGGAGATCGTGCCGGAGTAGTAGTCGATGTCCGCGAACACCGGCTGAACCCCGTACCACGCCAGGGCATGCCCGATCTGCCACCAGCTGTAGGGCGAGAGGATGACTTCATCGCCCGCCCTGAGTTCGTAAGCGCGCAGACAGAGCACCAGGGCCAGAGTCGGGCTGGAGACGGCGACGGCGTAGCGCCGCCCGTGATAGGCGGCGAAGGCCGCCTCGAAGGCGTCCACTTGCTCCCCCGCGCTGATGCGGGTGGAACGCAGCACCATTTCCACCGCTTCCAGCTCGCTGGGACTGATATCCGGGTCCGAGAGGGGAATATCGAGGGTCGTCATGGCGCACCCCGGTGCATGGCGAGCAGCAGGCCAGTGGCCGTCAGGGCATCGGACGTGACCCTCCAGCAGTGGTCGCGGGTGTCGAGCAGATGCAGGTCAAAATATTCACCGGCACGGAAAGGCGCGTCGCTGACATCAGCGGCGGGACATTGGGTAATGGCTAGTCCGGGGAAGCGGGCGCGCAAAACAGGCAGGATGCCTTCACCAGACCGGCAGGCATTCCGGCCCAGATCAAAGAGCGTCGCGAGATCTTCATCAGTCAACCGCATGATCTCAGCCCTCCAGGCGCCGCGCTTCCACGGTGATCGGCAGGCGGGTGTCACCGGGCAAGTCCGGCAGTTCCAGGCGCCAGCCATTGGCCAGCGTCACCACTCCACCCCACAGTTCCGGCTTCTGAGACTCGGTAATGGGTTCTTCAAGATCCTTCTTGGGCACATACGCCGTCAGCGCACCCGCTGCGTTTTTACGAATCATCACCTTCATGGGGTATTCCTTTTAGTGTGCACAAAAAATCGGGGCGCCGGCCGTCATCGGCGGCATGTCCATCATGCCCAGCAGGATGCCCGGTAAGACGCGGAGCAAACGCTCCACATCTTCCGAACGGTTCAGGCGTCCAAAGGAGAAACGCAGCGAGGACAGCACCGCCGTTTTAGAAAAGCCCATGGCGGTAAGCACATGGGAAGGTTCCTGCCCGCCCGCGGCACAGGCAGCACCGGCCGCCGCCGTAATACCCTCCTGTTCCAGGCGATAGAGCAGTTCTTCACCGTCGAGAGCGATAAACCCGACGTTACTGGTATTGGGTAAACGTTCGGCTTCCTGTCCGTGGATACGCGCACAGGGCATGAAGGCCAACAGACCTCGTTCAAAATGATCGCGCAATCCCCGCACGTAACGCGCCTCGTGTTCGAGATCGGTGAGCAGACGGGCAGCGGCCGCAAAACCGGCGATGGCGGGAACATTCTCGGTACCGCCCCGCCGTCCCCGTTCCTGATGACCATGAAACAACGGTGGTAAGGCAATGCCTTTGCGGACGAACAATGCCCCCGCGCCCTTGGGACCATGAATCTTATGTGCGGAGCAGGACAAAAAATCCACCCCGGAAGCGGCTGCATTCACCGGTAGTTTGCCGAGCGTCTGGGTCGCATCCGTATGAAAAAATGCCCCCGCGCCATGTGCAATGGCCGCCGCTTCAACAACAGGAAACAGTACACCCGTTTCATTGTTCGCCCACATGAGGGAAACCAGGGCGGTATCCGGACGCAAGGCGGCACGCAGATCTTCCAGATCCAGCCGTCCCTCTTCATCCACTGGCAGGTAACTCACCTCTATCCCGAGGCGTTCCAGATGCTGGCACATGAGCAATACCGAAGGATGTTCCACTTGGCTGGTAATCAGGTGGCGTTTGCCTTTAGTCAGGGAGAGCGCGCCCAGGATCGCCGTATGATTGCTCTCCGTCGCGCCGCTGGTAAAAATCAGCTCCGCGGGTGAGGCGCCCAACAATTGGGCCACCGCGACCCGCGCCTCACCCAAAGCTTTCTTGACGCTTGCACCCGCTTCGGAGGCGCTGGAAGGATTGGCATATTCTGTGGATAAATAGGGCAGCATGGCGTCCAGTGCCGCCGGTGCCAAGGCCGTTGTCGCATTATTATCGAGATAAATGCTGCGCGTTATGCTCATGGCTTCGCTTCTCCGAGGGGTAATATTTCCTCTTCCAGACAACCCACCACCATGCCGTTGGCAAACTCCACGAGGTAGAGGGGGGTGTTGCTCTCCTCATGATGTCCTACCCGCACGATTTCTCCCGGACTGTCCTTGGCCACCAGCAAGGCCCCTTCGGCCTCCCCCGGATAAGTCCCGTCATTAAAAATATCATCGCCAGCCAATACCCTGAGGCCCCAATCAAACCGGGGAGGACGCAGATCCATCATGAGATTTTCTCCTCCTGACTCGGATTGTATTCGATCAGCTCCAGTTCACGGCCCTTCATACCGACCAGATGACCACGTTCATAAAAATCCACGCCATAAATATAAAATTGTTGCAAATAGGTGCCGATACTGATGATAAAACCGACATCGCCTTTGGTAACAATCACCTCGCCAATTTCGGCGCCGGTGAATGTCCCGTCATTTTTCACATGCTTGCGGGAACGGACTTTATCTCCATAATTGAACTCGGGTTCCGCGCTCAACTCCACCGTTGCACTGTCTCTGCTCATTCCGGCCATATTCCACCCTCCCCTGGCCATCGTTGTCTGGACAGCGGTTCGCCTTTCCCCAAGCGTTCCGCGGCGCAACGACGCACCTCATCATCCGCATCCTCCAACAGGCGGATTACCGCTTCCCGGTTCCCGCGCGCAGCCACCTCGTAGCGGATGCGCCAATCCGCATCGTCCACCAGTGTGGAAAGGATCGACACCGGTACCCGTTCAATGGCATCCAGACGGACCCCGGGATCATCGTCCCGCAGCATGTTGACCAGAGCATCCACGCCGATGCGTTTGGCCACGACCCGCCGGACCTCCACATCGGAATCATGCATCATGAGCGGCAACAAGCCTGTGGGCAGACGGCGCGCCACCTCCAGACGCACGTAGTAATCTGCATCGCGCATCATGGCCGACAGATTACGGTCATCCAGCCGCGCGGCTACCCGGATACGCACTTCCCGGTGCGGATCGTGGATCATCCGCAGCAGATAACGTTGCGGAAGCCTTTGCGCGACCGCCCAGCGCACGGTTTCGTCGGGATCGTTCATCAGTGCGGGCAGGTGAAAAATGTCCGCATAACGCGCGGCGCAGGCGCGCACCTCGAAATAATCGTGTCGCAGATAATCCTTGGCGATCTGCGGATTCCAGCGAAAAAAACGATCCACCCTTTTGGCATACCGATCATGCATACAGGCATGCAACGGCGCACACCTCAACTCCGGTATTTCGCGTTCCGGACAGGCATCGCAAGAGACGGCGCAGCCCTGCCAGTCAATGGCCTCGTCGGGATCATTCATCCTCATCGCCGCCCTCTTTTTTTTGCAGGACTTCCAACAGCACCCTAGCCTGAATTTTGTCCGTGGGGTCCAGTTCGATGAGTTTATCCATGATCTTACTGCCCGTAGCCAGATGTCCGAGGCGCAAATGCAGATAGCCATAGGCTTTCAGCACGAACATATAAAAGCGTGCCCGCGGGGCATCAAAACTGCCAAAGTCCGCCTGTCGTTCCCTTACCTTGCGCCAGTCGGGATCGATGCCTAATTCGGCGGCACTACGCTGCAGGCAAATGCGGGCCGTTGCCAGCGCCTCGCTCAGCCGGCCTTTATAGAAGTAAAATTTGTACAAACCCAGGTAAACGACCATGTGTTCCGGCGCGATGGCGATGGCATCCATCAGGTGATCTTCGGCACACGCATCGTCCGCATAGGAGCGCGCCGCGAGATGCAGATGGCGTTCCGCCGCTTCGGGCAGGATACCTTCGTAATAACGGCGGTTGAGCCATTCATCCTCCCAGATATTACTCATGCGGCACCTCGATGCTTCGCGCTGTCACACAACGCCGCCTCGCATTCCGCACAGCACGTGTAGTTGCTGTAGGTCCGTGCCAAATGCCGTTGTTCCCGGCCTTGCACGCGCGTGAACAACTCCGCGCCACGGAAGTTGATGGCGTCCAGATGCGCAGGCAGTGCAGACGCATTCGCCGCACACCGATGAATAGTCGCCGTCGGGTGATGCACAATCCAGGTTTCCATGCTTGCCTCCCCTCAATGTTCAACTCGGAGTCGGGGTCTTATTCCTTGGGTGTAAATGAGGTCCCGCAACCACAGCTGGCCGCCGCGTTGGGATTGGTAAACACCAGCCCGGTATGCATCAGGCTATCCTCGCAATCGACGACGACCCCGTTCAGAAAAGGCACACTCTCCTGTTCCAGAAACACCGGAATGCCGCTACTGGTGATGGCCACATCGCCAGGTTCCGGGGACTCCACGATGCGGAACTCATAGGAAAGGCCGGAACATCCACCCGGCTTCACCGCAAGGCGGAAAGCGCTGGCCGAGCTCCCGCCACCGAAGGTGATCATCCGTTGAATAAAGCGCTCCGCTTTAGGCGTAAAGGTGAGTTCCATGGCAAACTCCTAAGCACTGTAACGCGGATAGTTGTTGTCGATAATGCAGGTGTCATCCACCGGGCATACCGCCACGCACTGGGGTTCATCGAAATAGTTGATGCATTCCGTACATTTGGCCG
Organism: Acidithiobacillus ferrianus; assembly: GCF_010378095.1. GTDB lineage: Bacteria > Pseudomonadota > Gammaproteobacteria > Acidithiobacillales > Acidithiobacillaceae > Acidithiobacillus > Acidithiobacillus ferrianus. The sequence continues at coordinate 115,469 of NZ_WNJL01000030.1, forward strand.
GATCGATCACGAAGGTGCCGTTTTTTTCAGAAATAGCCATGTTCGGGCATTCCGGCTCGCAGGCCGAACAACTGGTACATTGAGAACTCACGATCTTAAAAGCCACGATGCTTCTCCTTTTCACAAAAATGGGAGGAGGCGTTCTCCCCCCGAATATGCTCAGGCCGCGACGTATGCCCCTTGCCGGATCTGCGCGTCTCCGCGTTGACCATGCACGACGGACCCGCTGCGGATCTTGTCGAGATAGTCCCGGTAGTAGGCAATGACGGACTGTTCGATATACTCAAACGCGTAACGGTCCACCGCATCGATTCCGGCGGACTCCAGAGAGGCTTTCGGACAACCGCCGATCTTGGCCACGAAAACCGCCGTACAATCGTTGATCGCGCGGATGATGGTGGTTTCCAGCGCTTCCTCTTCGCCATACCCCCCTTGACAGTAGAGATCCACGCGACGGTGCCCGACAAACTTCGCCCCGGATGCGCTCGCCTCATAAATCTGGAACTCGGTGGCATGGCCGAAGTGTTCATTGATCCGTCCGCTGCCCTTGGTGGCCACGGCGATCAGGATTTTGACATCGGACTGTTCACCCGCCAGGGTTTCCAGCTCCATCCGTTTGGCGTCCGCCGTGGCCTGACGCTCCTGCTCGACCAGCGTCTGATAGGCTTTGCGCGAATCGATGTCGTAATCCACCTCCATTGCCATTACCGCCTCGGTGGTGAATTCCGCCGAACGATCCTCACCCAGCAGACCCACCGCGTCCGCGCGGCATTGCCGGCAGTGGCGCATCATGTTCATCTCGCCTTCGCAACTGTCCTGTAGGCTCTTGAGCTCCTGGGCGGTCGGACCGCGCTGACCGTTCAACCCGAACACCGTGCCGTGTTCGGGCGCGGAAATCAGAGGCATGATGTTGTGAAGGAAGGCACCGCGGCTCTTGACCGCCCGGTTGACCTCCACCAGATGGTGATCGTTGATGCCCGGAATCATGACCGAATTGACCTTGCAAAGAATGCCGCGTTCGGTCAGCATCTCCAGTCCCTGCATTTGCCGGTCCGTCAGTATCTGTGCCGCCTCACGCCCCTTGTAACGTTTGTTTTTGTAATAAATCCAGGGATAGATTTGCGCACCGACGTCGGCATCCACCATATTGATGGTGATGGTGACGTGATCCACGTTATATCCGGCAATGGTATTCACATGATCCGGGAGCATCAGGCCGTTGGTGGACAGGCAGAGTTTGATGTCCGGCGCCGTTTTCGAGATCAGTTCAAAAGTCTTGAAGGTTTTCTCGGGATTGGCCAGGGGGTCTCCCGGACCGGCGATACCCAGCACGGTCATTTGCGGAATGGTGGAGGCAACGGCCAGCACCTTTTTGGCCGCTTGCTCCGGGGTCAGTTTTTCGCTGACCACTCCCGGACGGCTTTCGTTGGCACAGTCGTATTTGCGATTGCAATAGTTGCATTGGATATTGCAAGCGGGAGCCACCGCGACGTGCATGCGGGCGTAGTGATGATGCGCTTCCTCACTGTAGCAGGGATGGTTTTTGACCTTTTCCCAGATCTCCGGGGCCAGATCACCCTGCCCCGCCCCGGTGCCACAACTGGCCTTGCCGGAACCACCACTCGTACCACAACCCTGATGCTCTGCCTTTTGCTGCATGATCTCATCCAGATCCACCCCGTTATTGGGCGTGGCGACGCTGGCGAGAGAAACTATTTGGGATGCCATGGGCGTAATCCTCCATACGGATCTTCGATAAACGATGGAAAACCGCGCGCCTCATGGATGTATCGGCTTGCTCCTAAGAAGCTGACGCTTGCAGGATCTTTAGCAAAAGCAATGCCAGCATAGGCAGTCTTTATTTTTCAATGGATTGGAATGAGATATGGGGTGATTTGTCGGTAACGCTACGCGCGTATCCGACACAGCCGCGGAAATTGTCGAAAACCAGACAAAGGAAGGGGTGAAGACGGTCGGCACCCAGGATCAGAGCTTTTTGACTTCTATGCCATGTTTATGGAGGGCATAACCGAGTTTGCGGGTAGTGGTCCCCAGCAAACGAGCGGCTTTGGCTTGTACCCAGCCACAACGATCCATGGCCTGGATCAGGCGGTTCCTTTCCGACAAGGGGGCGGCGCTCTCCATGTCGTTGGCCGCCGCTGGCTCCGCGGCCTCCGGCATGAGGGGGGGCGGCACACCACCACCGCTAGACACCCGCATGGTGACAATGGGGTGTCCCCCCTCCAGCGGTCGCAAGGCCATCGAGAGACACTGATTGCGCTGGCAGGGCACGTCGAGATTGCGAATGATGTCCCCGCGTATCATGGTGGCGGTGCGTTCGACGCAGTTTTCCAACTCCCGCACGTTGCCCGGCCAGTAGCAGGACACCATGGTTTGCAACGCTTCCGGGCTGAGGGTCAGTTTGCGCTGATTCTCGACGTTGTAGCGGGCGAGGAAGTGTTCGATCAGGGCGGGAATATCCTCGCGCCGCTCCCGCAACGGAGGCAGAAAGATACTGACGACATTGATCCGGTAGTAGAGGTCGGCGCGGAATTCGCCCTTGCTCACCGCCTCTTCAAGATTGCGGTTGGTGGCCGTAATGATGCGCACATTGATCCGCCGGGTCTGCGTGCCGCCCACCCGCTCGAATTCACGCTCCTGCAGCACCCGCAGAAGTTTGGCCTGGAAAGCCGGAGAGATGTCGCCGATCTCATCGAGAAACAGCGTGCCGCCATCCGCCAATTCGAATCGCCCCTTACGCTCCTGGGTGGCTCCAGTAAAAGCGCCGCGCTCATGCCCGAAAAGCTCTGATTCCAGAATGCTTTCAGGAAGCGCCGCGCAGTTGAGGGAAACAAAGGCCTTGTCGCGACGGGGACTGAGATAATGAATGGCGCGGGCGATCACTTCCTTGCCGGTGCCCGACTCACCGCGCAGCAGCACGGTCGCCTTGCCCGGTGCCGCCTGATGCACATCGGCAAACACGGTCTGCATGGCTCGGCTGTGCCCGATAACGTTCTTGATGCTATAGCGCTTCTGGAGTTCTTTCTGCAAGCGGTGTTTTTCCCGTAAAAGGCGGTTTCTTTCCGCGCTGATCCCCTGATGCAGATTGACGGTCTGTCCCACCAGATTGGCGATCATCTGTAGCAGGCGGACGTCGGACCGGAAACTCACGCCCTTGTGCCGCTCGCTGCGATAGATGGCCAGCACGCCGATACATTCATAACCGACTTTGATGGGCACGCCCACAAAGGCGTGCAGACGCTGGTGGATCTCCGGCTCGTAAGCGCGATGCAGGAAGGCCGGTTCCTGGGAAACATCAGGGATGACCACCGGCATACCGGCCCGCATGATCTTGCCCACCATCCCTTCGCCCAGACGATACCGCCCCCGTTCCATTTCCGCGACGGACAGGCCGGTTGCGGCAATCACCCCCACCAGATCCTCATCCATCCGCAAGAGAATCATGGACGGGGAGATATACAGATGGCTTTCCAGCGTCTTGAGCACATCGTTCAGCGTGTGCTCGAGGTCCATGGAGGAACTGAGCACCTTGCTTACCTCGTAGATGGTCGTCAGTTCCTGAAAATGGTTGGGGGTAATGCGATCTTTCATGATGGCATCCTCTTCTCTACAGCGCTCAGGAAGCGTTGGTTTGGGATGAGGTGGATGGAATCTTCAACCGATCCCGGTTTGCCCCGACCGTTGGGCAGGGCACCGGACGTCGCCAATCTTCTGGGCTGGCACCGACGCTTACAGCATACCTTCCGGGAAATGCGGAAGTCCAGCGCGCCAGAAGGGCATCCACCTGGATCGGGATATCCCGGCCAACCGCCGATCCCGGGTAGACGCCCATCGCTCTTTCCCGCCAGTCGCAGCCCATTTCTCGCCCTCAGTAATAACCCATATGCGCCGCGTACTCACCGCCAACCACCAAGTACTCACTCTCGGCATGCAGCGCGGGGCATGGCACCAGCCCCTTGAAAAAAAGTAATTTTACCAGCGGCACCTCGATCTCCAGGATCGCATCGCCAAACACGCTGGCCACCTGTCGATCGCTACTGAAAGAAACCAGATTGTTCAGCCGGATTACCCCGTGCCGCATCCCGGTTTTCCAGAGAATGGGGTGTTCGGTAAAGCCATTCGTTCCGCGGTACAGCCGCAAATGCCGTTGTCCCGGCGCCAGAAAACGTCGCGCCGACCACTGGGCGAACTCAAACAACAGGTCAAGCTGCAGACGTATGCCATTATTGTCGAAACGTCCCGCCATCTTGTCCGTCATATACCGCACCCAGGCGGGGTCGCCCAATCGACTGATCACCTGTCCATGAAAAGTCGGCGCGATTCCGAACCGGCTCTCCACCCAGCTTTTCAGAACGGCGCCCTCCGGTGAATTGCTGTCATATCCCCACCCCCGCAGCAATCGCAGATAACTGCTCTTGAAGCGCCGTTGCGATGTGGTACCGGACGCGCGATCAAATACCGCTGCCATGTAGTCTTGAAAGATCCGTCCCGCCTCCCGCTGATCCCGTGCCCGGTCCAAGCGTTGAAAAAGGGTCTGGTGACTGTCCCGCACCCCGGTGATATGCACGGGTATCGGGAACGTTTGAAATTCCGCACTGTTCAGCAAACCCGACGGAATGCCGGTCAAATTGCTGCCGAGACTGCCGCGATCAAAAAGCGTCCCCAACGCCAAAGGTTACTGCAACACCGTGGCCACCGTGGCCCTGACATTTTCGAGTCGCAATGGCGTATACAACAAGGCGAAACCCTTGCTGACCGTCGCTTGGGTCAGGGCGGACCCGGCTTCGCCCACCACGAGCAACAGGCGCGCCTGGGGAAACTGTTGAGAAACGCGCTCCACGGTCAACGCGCCATCGCGCAGCGGCGCCTCGCCAAGAATGATCAGATCCGGCGGCCAGTCTCTGGCTTTGGCGACCGCCGCATCCAGATTGGCGAGCTCATGGGTCTCATACTCATCATGCAGCATGAATTGCAGCGCCATACGGCCAATTTCATCCGTATCCAGTACAAAGATGCGCGAGTTTTTTACTGCAAGGGCAGAATCCACACCGATTTGCATACACACCTCCCGAGTCGCGGACACACGTTTTCTGGATGAGATGTGAGGGACATGCAGATTCTATGCCATTCATCTTCGACCTTATTTTCAAATACGGAACACGCGCTTTCGAAATCAGCGAGGAAAAAACTTTCATTGTCTGGCAGGGCATTAGCTGACCCGATCTTCGCGGAAGGCGCGAGATTCGCCGGACCGGCAATCCATCGACCGACTTTCAGACCTGTGGGTTTCCTGACAGACAAAATGTGTTTTGTCGCTTTTCAAACAGTCGGGAAAATCCGCCGCAATCTCATTTAATTGGTTTTTAATCAAGTTGTTATATATAACTGACACGATCTGGCACGGCGCTTGCAACAGCGGGGACGGAAAGCGACTCTTTCCCATTTTTTGGGCTTTCACCTGGCAAGTTCGCCACTTTTGAAACAGGAGGCATGGCAATGAGCGACAAACTAAGGCAAATCGCCTTTTATGGTAAGGGGGGCATTGGCAAGTCCACCACCTCCCAGAATACCCTGGCAGCTCTGACGGAAATGGGCCAAAAGATTCTCATCGTCGGCTGCGATCCCAAAGCGGATTCCACCCGCCTGATCCTCCACTCCAAGGCGCAGGACACCGTACTGAGTCTCGCGGCTGAGGCGGGCAGCGTGGAGGATCTGGAAATCGAAGACGTTATGAAAGTCGGTTACAAGGATATCCGCTGCGTGGAATCCGGTGGACCGGAGCCGGGCGTGGGTTGCGCTGGTCGTGGCGTTATCACCTCCATCAACTTCCTGGAGGAAAATGGTGCCTATGACGGCGTCGATTACGTCTCCTACGACGTGTTGGGCGACGTGGTGTGTGGCGGATTCGCGATGCCTATTCGTGAAAACAAGGCGCAGGAAATCTATATCGTCATGTCTGGCGAAATGATGGCCATGTATGCCGCCAACAACATCTCCAAGGGCATTCTCAAGTACGCCAATTCGGGCGGCGTGCGTCTGGGCGGGCTGGTGTGTAACGAACGCCAGACCGACAAGGAGCTGGAATTGGCGGAAGCCCTGGCTGGCAAGCTGGGTACCAAGCTCATTCACTTCGTGCCCCGCGACAATATCGTGCAGCATGCGGAACTGCGGCGGATGACGGTGCTGGAATACGCACCGGAATCCAAGCAGGCCGAGGAGTACCGTCAGTTGGCACAGAAAATCCATGCCAACGGTGGTAACGGCACGATTCCGACCCCGATCACCATGGACGAACTGGAAGATATGCTCATGGAGTTCGGCATCATGAGTGCAGTGGACGAGAGCGTGATCGGCAAATCGGCCGCCGAACTGGCTGCCGCGGTCTGATGGACAGAGGGTATCCGCCGCCCGGTGGCTGCCCTCTCTTTTTCTCGCTAAAGGAGAGATGTGATGAGCATTACCGCTGAAGAAACCCGGGAGCGGATTGTCGCCGAGACCAAGACGCGCAATCGTGCCCTGATCGATGAAGTCCTCAAGGTCTATCCGGAGAAAACCGCCAAGAGACGCGCCAAACACCTGGGTGTGTATGAGGAGGGAAAACCGGATTGCGGCGTCAAATCCAATATCAAGTCGGTGCCCGGCGTCATGACCATTCGCGGTTGCGCCTATGCGGGTTCCAAGGGCGTGGTCTGGGGCCCGATCAAGGACATGATTCATATTTCCCACGGACCCGTCGGTTGCGGTCAGTATTCCTGGGCGTCACGCCGCAACTATTATATCGGCACCACGGGTGTGGATACCTTTGTCACGATGCAGTTCACCTCCGATTTTCAGGAAAAAGACATCGTTTTCGGTGGCGATAAGAAACTCGAAAAGATCATGGATGAAATCGAGGATCTCTTCCCGCTGAACCACGGTATTACCGTGCAATCGGAATGCCCCATCGGCCTGATCGGAGACGACATCGAAGCGGTATCCAAGAAGAAGTCGAAGGAATTCGGTGGGAAGACCATTGTTCCGGTGCGTTGTGAGGGCTTCCGGGGGGTATCCCAATCGCTCGGCCACCATATCGCCAACGACAGCATCCGTGACTATGTCTTCGAGAAGCAAGGTGCGGAACCCAAGCCATTTGAAAAGACGCCGTATGACGTCGCCATCATCGGTGACTACAACATCGGCGGTGATGCCTGGAGTTCACGGATTCTGCTGGAAGAGATGGGTTTGCGGGTGATCGCCCAGTGGTCCGGTGACGGCTCTCTGGCCGAGTTGGAAAACACCCCCATGGCCAAATTGAATGTCCTGCACTGCTATCGCTCCATGAACTATATCTCCCGCTATATGGAAGAAAAGCACGGCGTGCCGTGGGTGGAATACAACTTCTTCGGACCTTCCAAAATCGCCGAATCCTTACGGACGATCGCCAGCTATTTTGATGACCACATCAAGGAAGGCGCGGAACGGGTCATCGAGAAGTACAACCGTCTCACCGAGGAAGTGATCGCCAAATACCGGCCACGCCTGGAAGGCAGAACGGTCATGCTTTTCGTCGGCGGCTTGCGGCCTCGCCATGTCATCGGCGCCTATGAGGATCTCGGCATGAATGTGGTCGGAACCGGCTATGAATTCGGCCACAACGACGACTATCAACGGACCACCCATTACGTGAAAGACGGCACGTTGATTTATGACGATGTCACCGGCTACGAGTTTGAAAAAATGGTGGAAGCCATCCAGCCCGATCTCGTGGGTTCCGGCATCAAGGAAAAGTATGTCTTCCAGAAAATGGGCGTGCCTTTCCGGCAGATGCACTCCTGGGACTATTCCGGTCCTTATCACGGCTACGATGGCTTCGCCATCTTCGCCCGGGACATGGATATGGCCATCAATAACCCGGTGTGGAGCTTGACCAAAACGCCCTGGGAATAAGCACTGTGGGGGGCGGCGTTCGCCGCCCGCTGAGCGGCGGATAACGGGCCGCCCCAACGATCGAATGAGGAATATCGCCATGAGTCAGAATGCTGAAAAGGTGCTTGACCATTTCAACCTGTTCCGTGAACCGGAATATCAGGAGATGCTCAAGAACAAGAAGGAACAGTTTGAAAATCCCGAACCCGCCGACAAGCTCGTGCAGGTCCGGGAGTGGACAAAGACCTGGGACTATCGGGAAAAGAATTTCGCCCGTGAGGCGTTGACGGTGAATCCGGCCAAGGCCTGCCAGCCCCTGGGGGCGGTATTCGCCGCGGTCGGCTTTGAAAGCACCATGCCCTTTGTCCATGGTTCGCAAGGCTGCGTCGCTTACTATCGCAGTCATCTGAGCCGGCACTTCAAGGAACCCACCTCCTGCGTGTCCTCTTCCATGACTGAGGATGCGGCGGTGTTTGGCGGTCTCAACAACATGATTGACGGCCTCGCCAATACCTACGCCATGTACAAACCCAAAATGATCGCCGTTTCCACCACCTGTATGGCGGAGGTGATCGGTGACGATCTCAATGCCTTCATCAAAACCTCCAAGGAAAAAGGCAGTGTGCCAGCGGAATACGACGTCCCCTTCGCCCATACCCCGGCCTTCGTCGGCAGCCATATCACCGGCTATGACAACGCCTTGAAGGGTGTGCTTTCCCACTTCTGGGATGGCAAGGCGGGTACCGTACCGGCGCTCGTGCGTGAACCCAACGAGAAAATCAACTTCATTGGCGGATTTGACGGCTATACGGTCGGCAACACCCGGGAAGTGAAGCGTATCTTCGATCTCATGGGTTTGGACTATACGATCCTCGCCGATACCAGCGATGTCTTCGATACGCCCAGCGATGGGGAGTTCCGTATGTATGACGGCGGTACCACCCTGGAAGACACGGTCGCCGCCCTGAATGCCAAGGCCACCTTTTCCATGCAGGAATATTGCACGGAAAAAACCCTGCCCTTCATCGCGGAACATGGTCAGGAAGTGGTCGCCCTGAACTGTCCCATCGGCGTCGCAGCTACCGACAAGTTCCTCATGGAGTTGTCCCGCGTCAGCGGCAAAGCGATTCCCGATGCGCTGAAAAAGGAACGCGGGCGCTTGGTGGATGCCATCGCCGACTCCACGGCGCACATCCACGGCAAAAAATTCGCCCTCTATGGAGATCCGGATCAGTGCCTTGGTCTGGCGGCCTTCCTGATGGAACTGGGCGGCGAACCCACCCATGTACTGGCGACCAATGGCAGCAAGCATTGGGCGGAGAAGGTGCAGGCGTTGTTCGATGGCTCCCCCTTCGGCAAGGATTGTCACGTGTATGCCGGCAAGGATCTTTGGCATATGCGCAGCCTGCTGTTCACCGAGCCGGTGGATTTCCTCTTCGGTAACACCTATGGAAAATATCTGGAGCGCGATACGGGCACACCCCTCATCCGTTACGGCTTCCCGATTTTCGATCGTCATCATCATCACCGTTATCCCATCTGGGGCTATCAGGGCGGCCTCAATATGCTGGTGCGCATATTGGACAAGATTTTTGATGAGATCGACAACAACAGTAATGTTCCGGCCCAAAGCGATTACAGTTTCGACATCATTCGATAATCCCTCCGGCCAGGCCGGCCATCCGGCGGCGCCAAGGCGCCGCCATTCAGGGGGAAGCGGATTCGTGCCGCGCCGTTTAAAGACGCCGAACCAAAAATCTGCCGCCGTCGTGGCGTCTGGCGTGCCAGTGCATCGGGTGTGATGAAGAGGTTCTGGTATGGCAAAAAAGTGGGAACCGGTGATTCATCCTTTGTCGCATTCTGACTTACCAGGGGGTGTTTTATGTTGCAGAACAAAATCCAGGACGTTTTTAATGAGCCGGGATGCGGCAAGAACCAAAGCAAGTCCGACAAAGAACGCAAGAAGGGCTGCACCAAGGCGCTGCAGCCGGGCGGCGCGGCCGGCGGTTGCGCTTTCGATGGTGCGAAAATCGCCCTGCAACCCATCACCGACGTCGCCCATCTGGTCCACGGCCCCATCGCCTGTGAGGGCAACTCCTGGGATAACCGCGGTTCAAAATCGTCTGGTTCGCAACTATATCGCACCAGCTTTACCACCGACATCAATGAACTGGATGTGGTCTACGGTGGCGAAAAACACCTCTTCAAATCCATCAAAGAGGTGATCGATAAATACGATCCGCCGGCGGTGTTTGTCTATCAGACCTGCGTGCCGGCGATGATCGGGGACGATATCGAAGCCGTCTGTAAAGCGGCGAGCCAAAAATTTGCAACGCCCATCATTCCCGTCAATTCTCCCGGTTTTGTCGGCGCCAAGAATCTCGGCAACAAGCTGGCGGGAGAGGCCCTGCTCGATTATGTCATCGGCACGGAGGAACCGGAATACAGCACGCCCTATGACATTAACATCATTGGCGAGTACAACCTTTCCGGTGAACTCTGGCAGGTCAAACCGCTCCTCGATCATCTGGGAATCCGGGTCACCTGCTGCATCAGCGGCGACGCCAGATATCATGACGTGGCCCAATCCCATCGCGCCCGGGCCAACATGATGGTCTGCTCCAAATCCATGATCAATATCGCGCGCAAAATGGAAGAGCGTTATCAGATTCCGTTCTTTGAAGGGTCCTTTTATGGCATCTCCGATACCACGGAATCGCTCCGGGAGATCACCCGCCTGCTGATCCAGCAGGGTGCTCCCGAAGAACTCCGGGAACGCACCGAAGCGCTGATCGCCCGGGAAGAGGCAAGGGCCTGGCAGCGTATCGCCGAATATACCCATCGTCTGCGCGGCAAACGGGTGCTGCTCTTTACCGGGGGTGTCAAATCCTGGTCGGTGGTGTCTGCCTTGCAGGAAGGCGGGATGGAAGTGGTGGGGACCAGTGTCAAGAAATCCACCAAGGAAGATAAAGAAAAAATCAAGGAGCTCATGGGGCAGGACGCGCACATGATTGATGACCTGACACCGCGGGAAATGTACAAAATGTTTCAGGAGGCGCGTGCGGATGTGTTGCTGTCGGGCGGACGCTCACAATTCGCCGCCCTCAAAAACAAAATGCCCTGGGTGGACATCAACCAGGAGCGCCATCACGCCTATAACGGTTACGAAGGAATGGTCAATCTGGTGAAACAGATCGACCTGGCCCTCTACAATCCCATGTGGACGCTACTGCGCAAAGCCGCGCCCTGGGATATCCGGGAAGCACGGGCATGAGTACCGTCGTTCAGAACCGCAAGGCCTGCACGGTCAATCCCCTCAAAATGAGTCAGCCCATCGGGGGGGCGCTGGCCTTCATGGGTATCGCCGACTGCATGCCCATGCTGCACGGTTCCCAGGGCTGCACCGCCTTTGGTCTGGTGCTTTTTCAACGGCATTTCAATGAGGGCATTCCCATGCAGACCACCGCCATGAGTGAGGTGGCGACGGTCATGGGCGGGCTGGATAATATCGGTATCGCCATTCTCAGTATTCAGCAGCGCACCAAACCGGCCATCATCGGCATCTGTTCCACCGGCGTCACCGAGACCAAAGGCGATGATGTGGAGGGCTATCTCAAAAACTTTCGCGCCAGCCACCCCGAACTGGACCAGTTAGCCCTGGTTTACGTCTCTACCCCGGATTTCAAGGATGCTTTTCAGGACGGCTGGGCCAAGGCCGTGGAGAGCATGGTGAAGGGACTGGCCGAACCCAGCAGTGCGCGCCGGGAGGGTTCCGTCAATTTCCTCGTGGGGTCCCATCTCACCGCCGCGGACATCGAAGAACTCCGGGAGATCAGTGAAGCCTTCGGGCTGGAGGCGACCATCCTGCCCGATATTTCCGGCTCCATGGACGGTCATATTCCGGACGACTTCACGCCCAACACCCTGGGCGGCACCCCAGTGGAGGCCATCCGGCGCATGGGCGAGGCGGAACTGACTATCGCCCTGGGTGAACAAATGCGGCCTGCGGCTGAAGCCCTGATGACCAAGACCGGCCAGCCTTATGTGCTCTTCGATCGCATTACCGGCATCGAAGCGACGGATCAGTTGTTGGATTGCCTGAGTCAGTTGAGCGGACAACCGGTGCCCGGCAAATATCGTCGGCAACGCAGTCAGTTGATCGACGCCATGCTCGATGGCCATTTTTTCTTCGGCGGCAAAAAAATCGCCATCGGCGCCGAACCCGACCTGCTCTGGAATATCGGATCGTGGTTCAACGACATGGGGGCGATCATCGCCGCCGCAGTGACCACCACCCACTCGCCGCTCCTCGAACAAATGCCTTGTGCAGAAGTGCTCATCGGTGATCTGGAAGATCTGGAGGCACGGGCCGGCGGGTGTGACCTGCTCATCACCCACTCCCATGGCCGGCAGGCGGCGGCACGCCTGGGTATCGCTTTCCTGCGCATGGGACTGCCTATTTTTGACCAGCTCGGTGCCGCCCATCGCCTGTCTCTCGGCTATCGTGGCGCCCGCGATCTGACCTTCGAGATCGGTAACCTGCTCATGGCGCAAGAAGCGGAGAATCGCCCGGATAGTTGGCCACTGCCCCTGGAGGATCATGATGCACATGCGCCGTTTGCGCTTGGTTAAGGATGCGGAACGCAGTAGCCACTTTTTATCTGGTCAACGCCCGGGAGGCACCATGAAAGTCGCATTTTCAACGCAGGACATGCAGAGGGTCGACGCCCATTTTGGTTGGGCGAAAAATATCGCCATCTATGAACTCAGCGCGGAAGGTCATCATTTTTTGGAGGCCGTGCAATTTGACGGTGAACTTGCCGAAGATGGCAACGAGGACAAGCTGGCCCCCAAACTGGAAGCCATCAAAGATTGCGCCATTTTGTATGTGGCCGCCATAGGCGGCTCCGGCGCGGCACGGGTGGTGGCCATGAAAATTCATCCCATCAAGGTGAACGAGCCGGAAGCTATCCACGAAATACTCGACAAGCTGCAGGTCGTATTACAGGGAACTCCACCCCCCTGGCTGCGTAAGGTCATGAATAAGGGTGCAGAAAAAGCGTTCAATTTTGATGACGAGGAGGAATTAAGTCATGCCTGAGCATACTGCGGCCGCAGTGGTTTTGCCGGAAGAGTCCCTGTTTTTTCGCGAGTTGGTCAAGCAGTGGCGGGCCCAGGACAGCTATGGCGCCTGGGAAAAAAAGTCAGACCTGGCGCTGCTGTCGCCCTATGTGCTGGACAAGGAGCAGCGCCGGGCCATACCGATCATCGGTGATCCCGATCCCGAAACATTGTGGCGGGTGGAACTTTTTTATAACGCCGTGGGACTGGCTACGGAGCGCGCTTCCGGGATCATGGTGTCGCCCATGATGAAAATGAGCCATGAAGGTTTTGGCCGCATGGTGCTGATTGCCGGACGCCTGATCGTGGTCAACAAACAGTTGCGCGATGTGCATCGTTTTGGTTTCCCCAGCATGGAAAAACTGGCCGAAGAAGGGGACAAACTGGTGGCAGGCGCCCTGGAAATGATTGAAAAGTTTCCGGAGGTGGCCCGCTATTAACCCGAGAACCGGCGCTCTGATGATCAAGGTTCGATAGCACATGGGAGTACGACATTATGACGACATGCATGGAGATGTTACCCGTAGTAGAGGAAAAGACCAATCACTGGGAGTTGATCGTGGACGAAAAGGACGCATTGAAAACAGACATTAAACGGCTCAATGCCCAGGCCACCCAGGCCAAAATGGATCTGCACGATCTGGCCGAAGATTTACCCGTCGGCTGGGAGAACATTCTGGATCTGGCGAATCGCACCTACGCGGCCTATCGCGATCTGACGGCGGCCAGGGCACGGCTCGCGTCCTTCCCCGGGGGATGACGGCATGCACGATATCACCGGCATCACCAAGGGCGGGCTCGGCTGGACCCCCCAGTTTGTCGAACAGATCAATGCAGAAAAGTGCATCGGTTGCGGGCGCTGTTTCCGCGCCTGCGGCCGGGATGTACTGAATCTCGTGGGCATCACTGAAGAGGGGGAGTTGGTGGCGGCGGACGATGACGAGGCGGAACGTAAATTCATGACCATTGCGCATCCGGAGAAATGCATCGGCTGCGAGGCCTGTTCCAGGGTCTGTCCCAAGGACTGTTATACCCACGCATCCATGTCCCTGGCGGTCAGCGTCCCGGCATAGTGCGCCAACAGCGCGTGCAACGATGAAGACGGCCATATACGATTTTCTGATGTCCAGTCGCAGCCCGGATGAGGCATTCTCCGATGCCCGTTTTTTTGCGCTGTGTATCAGCCATCGCGCCATGGAACGCGAGGGCGGCATCGCCATGGCGCTTGGCCTGGAGAGGCGGCAACTGAGCCATCTGTTTTCCCGTTATTTCCCGCGGATAGAGGAATCGCGCTCGACCGCACAATGCACGAAGGTCTATCTCCATAGCGCTGCAGGCGGTACTTTTCTGTGTCAATGTCTAGGAAAAGAACACAAAGCGTCCGCGCGCGCTGAGGAAACCAGCGATCTGGTCAAGCTCTTAGGGGATCACCGTGCCAGCGTCAACCAGGCCACGGAGTGGATAGCGGCCATTCTCGCTGCGGGCTGCCTAGGCGATGATCACTTGTGGCAGGACCTGGGCCTGACGCATCGTGAAGACCTCAGTGACGTGATTAAACGCCATTTTCCGGGACTGTATTTCAAAAACACCGGCAACATGAAATGGAAGAAATTCTTTTATAAGCAGTTGTGTGACCAGGTCGAAATCCGGCTCTGCCAGGCACCCAGTTGCAGCGTTTGTCATGATTATGCCCAATGCTTCGGCCCGGAAGATGCCCGTGGTTGGAACCTGCTGGCCGCCCAGGGCTAAAGCCCATTAAGCATCCGCAACCCGATCAGGAGGCACTATTTTACCTCTACCCATATGGAGTCATTTATGTCCATCAACATCGAACAAAGCGCATTTGCAGGGCTCGACCGTCAGAAAAGGCTGCTGAACCAGGTATTCAAGGGCGAACTGAATGCGCAGGGGCGCTTCGGTTTTCGCGGTGAGTTGGCCATTAAATTCGCTACCGCGGTAGCCGATGAAGCGCGCCCACCGGAACTCCTCGCGCAACAAGTCATCAGTTCGGCAGAGCCCGGCGCCCAAAAGATTGCTTTTCTATCCTGCTATCTACTGTCTTTTGGTTACCTGGACGCGCTGGTAGCCGCCCTGGGTGACACGCTCGAACCCTCGGGCAAATATTTTATCTACTGCAATAATATCGATTTGAGCAAGCGTTACCATCTGGAATATAAGGGTATTCCATTTTATATCCTGCCGCTGGACGAAGCGACGGTCTACAATGAACTGCTGGACTTGTTCGGACTGGAACGCAACGATCTCAAAAAGCTCGACACCGCGGGGAAGATCAACCGTATCGCCGAGAGCGCCTTGCGATATAACGATCTATTTCCTGAGATCAACTATGCGGACTGCCTGGCGGGTATGGGTCCGGTACGCGATCCCGGTGAAAATCGGCCCGTATAAGCGTTTTTTCACTGTTTTAGCGAAAACCCGGAGACCAGTGGTCTCCGGGTTTTTGAGATTTCGGTGCCGCCCCGTATGTTCGTTTTCTTGCAAAACCGTCCCGGACCATTGTAAAGAAACCAACAAAACGCCTGACGACACCCCATCGTTAGCTGTTAATCGTCATAATAACAATAAGTTGAGAGCAATCCCCCAAACTGGCCCGAGTCTTGCAAGAAACGTACAGGAACCCCATCGCGTCAAGGAGAATGTCATGTTGATATTAACGGAAAAGGCCATTGGCATCGTCAGAAACCTGCTAGCCGAAAATCCTGAAGCGAGCGGATTGCGGGTCGCGGTGACCGGAGGCGGCTGTTCTGGCTATCAATATGGAATGGGCCTGGAAGCCGAGGCCGGCGCCGAAGACACCGTGGTGGCGATAGAGGACGTGCCCGTTTACGTGGACAACGCCAGCGCCCCCCTGCTGCATGGAGTCGTCATCGACTATGTGGATGAACTCAGCGGCAGCGGTTTCCGTTTTGAAAATCCCAATGCCACGGGAACCTGCGGTTGCGGGTCGTCATTCACCACGGGGGACGAGGCCGCAAACTCCTCGGCATCCTCCTGCGGACATCGGAGCTAATGCCATGTGGGACTATACGGACAAAGTCAAGGATTACTTTTTCAATCCCAAGAATACCGGCGTCCTGGAAGAGGCCAACGCGGTCGGCGAAGTCGGTTCCATCAGTTGCGGGGACGCCCTGCGCCTGATGCTCAAGGTGGACCCGGATACGGATGTCATTCTGGATGCCCGCTTCCAGACTTTCGGCTGCGGCTCCGCCATCGCCTCGTCATCGGCGCTGACTGAGCTGATCAAGGGCAAGACGCTGGATGAAGCGATGCAAATCACCAATCAGGACATCGCCGAGTTTTTGGGCGGACTGCCTCCGGAAAAGATGCACTGTTCCGTCATGGGTGCCGAGGCCCTGCACGCCGCCATCGCCAACTATCGCGGCGAAGCATGGGCGGACGATCACGAGGAAGGCGCCCTGGTCTGCAAATGCTTCGCCATCGACTCGGCGCTCATCGAGAAGGTGGCCAGAGAAAACCATTTGTCGACGGTCGAGCAGATCACTTTCTATACCAAGGCGGGCGGTGGCTGCCAGAGTTGCCATGAGCAGATCGAAGATATCCTCGCGGCGGTAAACGGCAGCGCGCCGATACCGGTGGTGGCGGCGAAACCCGCCGCCAAAGCCGCTCCGTCCCCCATGACCATGGTCCAGAAAATCCAGAAAATATCCGCCGTGATCGATGAAATGCGCCCGCAATTCCGGATGGATGGCGGCGACATCGAACTGGTCGACGTGGATGGCGATACGGTCATGGTGGCCATGAGCGGCTCGTGCATGAACTGCCAGTCCTCCGGAATCACCATTTCCGGCATCCAGGAGCGTCTGATGCTGACGCTCGGCCGCCCGGTGCGCGTGGTTCCGGCCAGCATGCCGCAAGCCGTGGGAGTGTAGCCATGCACAGCGCCTATATGGACAACAACGCCACCACGCGGGTGGACCCGCGGATACTGGAGACCATTCTCCCTTACTTCAGCACGTATTACGGCAACCCCTCCTCCATGCACAGTTTCGGCGGCGATGTCGGCGCACGCCTGGAGGATGCGCGCGCCTCCGTGCAAGCCCTGCTGGGGGTGGAGCACGACTCGGAAATCATTTTTACCTCCTGCGGTACGGAGTCCGACAACACCGCCATCCTTTCGGCCCTGGCCATACAGCCCGGTCGCCGGGAAATCATCACCAGCGTGGTGGAGCATCCCGCCATCCTCTCCCTCTGCGACCATCTGGAACGGCATGAAGGCTACAAGGTCCACTACATCCCCGTGGACCGGCTGGGGCGCATCTCCATGGAGGCGTATGCCGCGGCGCTCAGCGAACGGGTGGCGGTCGTCTCCATGATGTATGCCAACAATGAGACGGGAACGATCTTCCCCGTCGAAACCATGGCCCGGATGGCCAAAGCGCAAGGTGTCCTCTTCCACACGGACGCCGTGCAGGCGGTGGGCAAAATTGCCCTGAACCTGCGGGAGTCGGCCATCGACATGCTCTCCCTCTCCGGCCACAAACTGCACGCACCGAAAGGCGTCGGCGCGCTCTACGTGCGCCGGGGCACCCGCTACCGGCCATTGTTGCGCGGTGGCCACCAGGAACGCGGGCGCCGGGCCGGCACCGAAAACACCACAGGCATCATCGCCCTGGGTCTGGCGGCGGATCTGGCCGTGGAGCACATGGCCTATGAAAACACCATGGTGCGCGCTTTAAGGGATCGCCTGGAGGCCGGGATACTGGCACAGGTGCCTTACGCGTTCGTCAACGGTGATCCGGAACACCGCCTGCCCAATACGGCCAGCATCTCGTTCGAATACATCGAGGGCGAAGCCATCCTGATGCTCCTGAGCCGGGTCGGTATCGCCGCCTCCTCGGGTTCCGCCTGCACCTCCGGATCTCTGGAACCGTCCCATGTGCTGCGCGCCATGGATATCCCCTACACGGCGGCGCACGGCACCATCCGTTTCTCCCTGTCCCGGGAGACCACCGAAGCCGACGTGGACTGGGTGATTGCGCAGACACCGCCCATCATCGAGCAATTGCGGCGTCTGTCCCCCTATTGGGGTGCCAACGGCCCCATTCTCACTGACAACGCTTTTGCACCCGTGTATGCATGAAATCAGCCCGACCCCCAAAAGCTTCTCGGTAATCCACGACACCACCCTGCGCGATGGCGAGCAGACCGCAGGGGTAGCCTTCCGTCCCGAGGAAAAACTGGCTATCGCCGAGAGCCTGGCCAACGCCGGGATTCCGGAGCTGGAGATCGGCATTCCCGCCATGGGGAGCGAAGAGGAGGACACCATCCGGGGCATTGCCCAGATGGGCCTTCCCGCCCGCCTCGTGGTCTGGTGCCGGATGCACGACAAGGATCTCGCCGCGGCGAAGCGTTGTGGCGTGGATATGGTCAATGCCTCCGTACCGGTTTCAGACATCCAGATTCGCGGCAAGCTGGGCAAAAACCGTCAATGGGTCTTGCAGGAGGTGGATCGCCGGGTGAAGCAGGTGCTGGACAGCGGCATGGACGTGGCGGTGGGCGGCGAAGACGCCTCCCGGACCCCTCTGGATTTCGTGCTGCGGGTCATGGAGATCGCTCAACGCGCGGGCGCGCGCCGCTTTCGTTACGCCGACACCCTGGGTCTTCTGGAACCCTTCAATACCGCCCATATCATGCAGCGCCTAAGGGCGGCCACGGACCTGGAAATCGAGATACATGCCCACAACGACCTGGGTCTGGCCACGGCCAACTCCATCGCCGCCCTGTGTTTTGGCGCCACCCATGTGAACACGACGGTGAACGGTCTCGGAGAGCGCGCCGGCAATGCCGCGCTGGAGGAAGTGGTCATGTGCCTGCATCATTTGCACGGCTTCGAGACCGGTATTGAAGTGCGTCAGTTCAAGGCGATTTCGCAACTGGTGGCGCTGGCTTCCGCGCGGCCGGTGCCGGCTGGCAAAAGCATCGTCGGCGATGCCATTTTCAGCCACGAGTCGGGTATCCACGTCGATGGGCTGATCAAAAACCCCCGCAATTATCAGAGCTTCGATCCGGAGGAACTGGGACGCCAACATCATATGGTGCTGGGCAAGCATTCCGGCACCCGGGCCATCATGCGCGCCTATGCCGAACTCGGCAGTGCCATCACGGAATTACAAGCGCAAAGCATCCTCAAACAGATTCGCCTCTATGTGCTTCAGCACAAGGCCCCACCGCCCGTAGAGGACCTGCATCGCTTTCTTCTGGAGAGCGTGGAGTCCCTGCACGCGCATTCCTGAATGGAGGACACGCCCGTGGCTGCCACCCTGCTCGACACGGAACCATCCCGCAAGTCCAGTCTGTGGCGCAATCTGCGCGACGATATTCACTGCGTTTTCGAACGCGATCCGGCCGCCCGGAACACCCTGGAAGTCCTCACCACCTATCCCGGAGTACACGCGCTGCTGGCGCACCGCGTGGCCCATTGCTGGTGGCAGCGGGGCTGGAGATACCCCGCCCGCGTGTTGAGCGCCGCGGCGCGTTTCTCGACCGGCATCGATATCCACCCGGGAGCGCGGATCGGGCGCCGCTTCTTTGTCGATCACGGCATGGGCGTGGTGATTGGCGAGACGGCGGAGATCGGTGATGATTGCACCCTGTACCACGGGGTGACGCTGGGGGGCACGAGCTGGAACCCGGGCAAGCGTCATCCCACATTGCAGGATCGGGTCATGGTGGGCGCCGGCGCGAAGATTCTCGGACCCGTCACCATCGGACATGACAGCCAGGTGGGTGCCAACGCGGTGGTCATCCACGATGTGGCGCCGGGCATGACGGTCGTGGGCATCCCCGGCCGCGTCGTGCTGCCCGCGGAACGCCGCCGCATCACCGCCCACGGCATCGACCTGGATCATCACCTCATGCCCGATCCGGTGGGCAAGGCCATCCAGTGTCTGATGGAACGGATTTCCCAACTGGAACGACAGGTCCAGTCCAGCGGACACGCTGTGCGGCTGGCGGAGAAAGACTGCGATAGCTGCCCGGATTCCGATCCCACCCTATGCGCCCCACACAACAGTCCCGCAGTTCTAACGCCCTTCCTATCCGACGAATGCAAAGGATGATGCCATGAGCCATTTGCGTAAAACCCTGGCGAATTTGTCCTCCGCCGAGGATTTCCTGAAGTTTTTGAATATCGACTATGAGGAAACGGTCGTCCATATCAACCGCCTTCATATCCTCAAACGTTTTCATGACTATCTGAAAAGAGAGAAGAATACGGAAGACTTAGATGACCAGTCTCTCAAGACGCTTTATGTGAAGCTGCTCAGCCAGGCGTATCAGGATTTTGTGGTATCTGACGCGGTCTCCGAAAAGGTCTTCAAAGTTTTTCATCAAGCCATCGGTGTCAGTCATGTTTCTCTGGAAAAGGTGGCGGTCAGCGCGCCGAAAGCGCGTTGACAAGTGGTTGCCGCAGCGGCATACCATGTCACGACCAGGACTGACTCACGGAGCGGCGCGCATCATGGTGACAGGCGATAGGCGCGAAGCGGCGGGACACGTGGTGATGGCCTACCATGAACGGTCCAAGCATCACCTGAATCGTTATGCCGCCGGGCCGGAAACGCTGGACTGGGACGCGCAACCCGACCCCTTCCGCGTGTTCACCGGGAGTCCGCGGCGCGTCTTACCGTTGTTGGCGGACGAAACGGCCGTCACCTTCGCCGGGTTACCCGCCGCCACGCCCCAACCCTTCACGCTCCAGACGGTCGCGCAGCTTTTGGAACTGTCCCTCGGACTGGCGGCCTGGAAGGAATACGGCCCGGATCGCTGGGCGTTGCGCTGCAACCCGTCCAGCGGCAACCTGCATCCCACCGAGACCTATCTTCTCGCCTTCGGGGTGCAGGGCCTGGAAGACGGACTGTATCACTACCTGAGCAGGGATCACCTGCTCGAACAACGCTGGTCTCCCGATACCCAACCGCGCGCTCCCGGATTATATATTGGACTGAGTTCCATCCCGTGGCGCGAAGCGTGGAAATATGGCGAGCGGGCGCTGCGTTATTGCCAACTGGATATTGGCCATGCGCTGGGGGCCCTGCGCTACGCCGCGGGCACCTTGGGCTGGCACCTCCATTGGCGCGGGGATGTGGACGATGCCCGGCTGCACGGTCTCCTCGGTCTGGATCGTTCCGGCGACTTCGCGCACGCCGAAGGCGAGGATGCGGAGTGTCTGCTGGAAGTTCTCCCAACCGATACCATGCCCTCCGCCATCGCTAGTCCCGCCGCGCTGCCGGGACAATGGCGGGGTCAGGCCAATTGCCTGGATCCCCACCCCCTGTATCAGTGGCCGGTGATCGCCGAAACAACAAGCGCCAGCAGGATGCCGGTGCTCACTCCCGACCCGATTCCGCCGGATCCGTGGCCAGCGCGCAAAAAAGCGGGGCAGACTGCCGCCAGCGCCCTGATCCGCCGCCGGCGCAGCGCCCAGCGCTTCGACCCGAACACGGTCATGGCGGCCGACGATTTCTTTACCCTCCTGGATGCGTTGCTGCCCCGTTCCACCCTGCCCTGGGATCTCTGGCCCTTCACTCCGCGCATCCATCCGATCCTTTTTGTGCATCGCGTCAGTGGCCTGAGCAGTGGCCTCTATGCCCTGCCCCGTACCGCAGAGGGTGGACCCGTGCTACGCATGGCCCTCCATCCCGACTTCTCCTGGGAAGCGGTGGCTGCCGCGCCTACCCATCTGCCCCTGTGGCGACTCTATGGCGGGGACGTGCGCGGTATCGCCCGGACCCTGTCCTGTCATCAGGCCATTGCCGCCGATGGCTGCTTTGCCGTGGCCTTTCTGGCGGAGTATGCCGATCCCCTGAAGAGCGGTGCCTGGCGCTACCGTTTGCTTTACCAGGAAGCCGGGCTGCTGGGCCAGATACTGTATCTGGAAGCCGAGTCCCTGGGTCTGAACGGCACCGGCATCGGCTGTTTTTTTGATGATGCCGCGCATGAGATATTGGGGATCCAGGATAAGCGCCTGCAATCCCTCTACCACTTCACCGTGGGTCGTGCCCTGACGGATACGCGGATCAGCACCCTCCCACCCTACGCCCACCGGGAACTGAACACCCACACCGGAGAAAACGCATGAATACCCGCTCCTTTCAGCGTATCGATGTGCACAAGGCCCGCGAACTCCTGCAAAGGCCGGACATCGTGTTGCTGGACTGCCGCCATCCCAGCGACTTCCGGGCCGGACATATTGCCGGAGCTTCTCCCCTGGGCGATGACAATACCGGTGACTATGTGCTGAACATGGCCAAACATCGTCCCGTGCTGATCTATTGCTACCATGGCAACGCCAGCCAGATGCGTGCCCAACTCTTTGCCGATTTTGGTTTTGCGGAGGTGTATAGCCTGGATGGCGGTTATGAAGCCTGGCGCAAGGCGCATGCGCCCGCAAATCCGCAACTCACCGAGGCGCTGCAATGCTGGCTGACGGCGCAGGGGTTTCCCGTCACCGACATCCATGCGCGCACCCGCGACGGGGTGACGCCCTTGATGCGCGCCGCCGGTGAAGGCCATCCTGAACGGGTGGCCGAACTGCTCGCCGCCGGTGCCGACCCGCACCAGCGCAACAACGATGGCAATCAGGCCCTCTGGTTCGCTTGTGTCAGTGAAAATCTGGACACATTGGACCTGCTGGTGGCGGTCGGCGCCCACCTCAACCACCAGAATGACAACGGCGCCACCTGCCTGATGTATGCGGCATCCGCGGGCAAGACGGCGGTAGTGGCGCGTTTGCTGGCATTCGGCGCGGATCGGAGCCTCCTTTCGCTCGATGATTTCACCGCGCTGGATATGGCCGCCAATCTGGAATGCCTGAATTTGTTGCGTGTAACGCCACGGCGTGCAAAAACCGCCATCTGAACAGGCATCATTATTGCATGGCCCAATACCAACGCCATTTTTGTCCATAACCTGACAAAGGAGCACAGATGCCTATCTTCGATTACCATTGTTGCGACTGCGACACCGATGTTGAATTGCTGGTCATGGGCTCAAACATCCCGAACTGCCCGCACTGTGGCGGCCAACATCTGGAAAAGCAGCTTTCGCGGGTGGCCGCACCTGGCCGTAGCGCCGGACTGATGGCGCGTGGTCGCGCGCAAGCGGCGAAAGAGGGGCACTTGAGCCATTTTTCGCCCGCCGAGCGCAAATTGCGCTGACTCGGCAGGCATCGTTTCACCCCCACCGACTTTTTGAAACAACGGCAGCGAGGATTTAATCATGGGTGGTTTTTTCATGGATTGGGATGGCAATTTACGCAGCGTCGAGGACCCGGGAGGCGGTTACGTTTGCGATGTCGATCTGCCGGCACGCTATGTCGCCGTAATGCAGGGCAGCATATTGGCCCATGAAGCGACCCTCTATAAAACCCTCACCGATGTTGAAAAAGCCGGAATCAAAGCGGAAGTGGTTCCCGGCTCCCATCCCTGGGGAAGCAAGAGAGACGGGTTTTAGTGCGTATCCAGCCCTATTTACCCATGGCTTTAGCGCGGTCCATTAGGTGCAAAATCACCGGTATCCACTAGCACCTCGCCATTTTCAATCTTCAGTGGAAACTCCCTGAGGGTGCAGGGCTGGCCCTTGATGCACGCGCCGGTTTCACTGCTGAACGCCCAATCATGATGGGCGCAAGTCAGGGTCTCCCCATCGAAACGGGCATCGGCCAGTGGTTCATTGGCGTGGGGACACATCCCATGAAAAGCCCGGGGTTCACTCCGTGTGGGCCACACAATCATGAGCAGTATCCGGTTGACCACCGCCACTTCATATTTTCCTTGTCGCAGCTCGTTAAAATCACAGGCTTTACCAAACATGGTGAAACTCCTTTTTAATCCAGAAAACCAAAAATAGATTGATTATGCTGATAGGGCATCCCTGTCATCCGCCGCCGCACTCCGCACCATCATGTAAAGATCGATATCCCGACTCATCCAGCCAATAGTGGCTTTGTGCCAGGCGGCATAATTGGCTTCTTCCCAGATGGCGCACAATAATGCCTCCTCCCGGGTAATTTCCGCATCACTGTACTGCTTCTGATTGGCCATCTCGCAAGCCATGGGGTCAGCCTCATGCTGTGCGAAGACCTCCTCGGCCGCCTGTATGGCGAGGGCCATATCCTTTTCACTCACCAATCCCACATCCCGGCCTGCCAGGGTAATGACTATACGCATATTCATTTCTCTCTATCGCATTAAAAAATTTATATCACAGAGGTCACGCGGCGGCTGGTTCCAGTCCGCGAAATACCGAACAGCGTTTAAAGACCTCCACGGTCGGCGGTACCTGTTTCTGTTTACAGAATTTAGCCACCAGTTTGGCCAGTCCTTTAATATCCCTGCCGGTGGCCGCCGGAAAAATATCCACCAATTCGTCCATGGCCGACATGGAGATATCGAGACAAAACTGGTTGCACATCACCTGCCAGATTTGCCGGCGTCCATTGCTGTCCGGGGGATTGTATTTAATCAAGGCGATGCAACGGGAGACAATGGCTTCGTCGATGTCGTCCACCCGGTTCGTGGTCAAGAATAACAGGCCATTGAAATACTCCAGCACCCGCAGAAAAACGCCCACCACCGCGTTCATCGTCATGTTATCGTCTCGGCGCTTGATATAGACATCCGCTTCATCAATCAGCATAACCGCGCCCCAGCGTTGGGCGCGGGTCAGTATTTCCTTCAGCGCGGTCTCCATACTGGCCACATTCAGTCCTAGTTGTCCTGAATGCACCCGATACAGCGGTCGCTGAATAATTTCCGAATACACCTCGGCAGTGAGCGTTTTTCCCACCCCGGCGGGTCCGGCGCAGAGCACGGTGGTCCCGCCGGATTTACCGGTGATGATATCGTCCATCAGGACATCCATTTCGGCGGTCAAGATGTCAATCAGATCCGTCTGTTCAGCCGGTAAAATCAGCTTCTGCTTCAATGCGGGCTGGTAAGCATAAGGCTCCATATCGCTGACATGTACCCAGAGATAATGATGAAGCTCCAGATGAAACATGAATAAATAGGGGTGCACGGGGATTTTCGTGAACAAACCATGCTCGATAACGGTCTGGAATTGCCCCATCTCCTCTTCGGCGCTATAGCGATTGCTTTTTGCCGCTTTGCGCAAATAGGGGCCGAGAATATCCCCGGTCACATCCAGTGTCGTGACCCTGGCGGTCAGAATACCCTCATCATTGACCAGACGCGCCCTGCCCTCGCCCGCCGACAAAATGATCACATCTTTTCGTGACCAGTCGGTATCCCGATGTGTCGCGCTGGGATCTTCGGCATAAAAGCCGACTCCGAGCGCCGAATATTGTGCGCCATAATGTCCCCGCCATTCGAAATAACAGGAGGTTTCTGCATCGTAGGCGGCAATCAGTTCCGGAGTTTCTTTCAGAAATCCCTTTGCAGCGAGAATTTCCCTTACGGAACGATTGGCCATATCATTCGCGGAAATACGAATGATCGGGCTTGCAATGACGCCTTTGGCGTTCGCTTTCAGTTCCATGACAATCTTACCGGTTTCGTCATTCCCCGGTGCCACATAATCCAGTCTGGTGATGACGTAAGCCAGGGCTTTACCATCCACATTGATACTGAACAGCCAGCCCCGGATGGCGTCTTCAATCAGCAGGCCGGCCAGCGCTGGCAATAACCGTTCGAGGTCGTCCTCCGGTCCGAAACGCAGATCATTACCCTGCCTGACTTTTTGCAGGGCAAGCAATATGGCGGACTGCGCATGCCACTCCGGTCCCGCTGCCTGATACAGCGCGGCGAGAAAACCCAGTTCAGAATACGTCAATTGCTGAAAAGAGCATTCAGCAACTTCCCCGAACCGCAGTTGTTCCCGCAAGCTCACCAGATGGGGGAACTCCCGCGCCATCGCTTCGGCATGCGCCCGCCGTATCCGCAGTTTCAAAAAGCCTCTCCTTAATATGTCAATAAGCACACATTTTTGTCATAAAATGAACAAATAAGTGGGTAATAGGGCCGCGTGGAAGACGCAGCAAAAAAGATGCCAAATTCATGGCACATCGGGGCATAACCAGCTTAAAAAAACCTGTTGACAGCAAAAAATATTTGCCGGTATATTCCATTGAATATTTCGCAAACCACAGGAGTAGAGCCCGTGAAACACCGTCACACTCAAAGTTCCCTTGCACTGATCGCCGCCGCCAGCCTGCTGGGTTTATCGCCCCAGGCCATGGCCAAAGACCTGCATGTCGCTTACGCAGGCTCCATGGGTGCGGTCATGGACCTGCATCTCGGACCGGCCTTCGCCAAAGCCCATAACGTGCAATATCAGGGCGAGGGCCAGGGCGCTTACGGCCTCGCCCAGCTCATCGCCGCCCATAAACTGCGCACCGACGTTTTTGTCTCCATCACCCCCGGCCCCATCGAGGTGCTGATCAAGGCCGGTCTGGTCAAGGCGGCCTATCCGGTCGCCAGTACTGCCATGTGCATCGCTTATAGTCCCGACAGCCCCTACGCCAAAGACTTCAAGGAAGCCGCGGAAGGCAAAGTACCCTGGTATGAAATCCTGCAGAAGCCGGGGGTAGTCTTCGGCCGCACAGATCCCAAAACCGATCCCCAAGGGCAAAATATCGTCTTTACCTTCATGCTGGCGGAAAAGTATTACCACCAGCCGGATCTGGTGCACAAAATCCTCGGCCCGGTCGAGAACCCGCAGCAGATATTCACGGAGACATCCTTGCTTTCCCGCCTCAAGAGCGGCCAGATGGCCGCCTCATCGGGTTATCTCAGCGCGGTAAAATCCCTGCATCTGCCTTATATCACCCTGCCCGATCAGATCAATCTCAGCAATCCGGCCATGGTCAAAGGCTGGTACAGCAAAGTCCACTTCACCCTGAATGTGAACGGAAAACCCAAGACCGTGCATACCCAGCCCCTGGTCTTCTATGCCGCGGTACCCGTCGACGCGCCCGACCCCAAACTGGGCATGGCCTTTATCCACTTCATGACCAGCCCCCAGGGTCAGGCCATGTTCAAAGAGACCGGCTATAACCCGCCCAAGGGTGACCTGTTGAAATAAAGCGGGTCTGCGCCAGGGCGTTCGGCGCCCGGCGTAAACAGTTCGCCGGTCCGCTGGGGTGAGGCATCCCTCCGCGACCCGGCTGATGATGCCGCGTTATATTCAAAATACCGTAATGAAACCCACCATACTCGATACGCAGGAGCCATTCCCATGCAGAAAAATATCCTTCACCTGATGACAGCAGCCAGCCTGATGGGCGCCTTCAACGCCAGTGCCCAAGCCGAAACCCTGTCCCAGTTTTTTGCGAAAAGCCACATTGACGGACAAATCCGTTCCTATTACTTCAGCCGTCTCTATGGCACGCCCAACACCGTCAATGCGTATGCCTACTCCCTGGCCGGACGCATCAATATCGTCACCGCACCCTTCCTCTCGGGTTTCCGGGTCGGCGTCAGTTTTTACACCGCCAACGCACTGGGCACACAGCCCGGCAATCCGGCACGGATCGACAAGACCCTCATGGGCACCAGCCCCTCCGTCAATGCGCTGGGTCAGGCCTATCTGGAATATCGGGACAAATGGATCACCGCCAAGGCAGGCAATCAGTTGGTGGATACCCCGTGGCTGAACCGGGTCGGCGGGCGGGTGATTCCCGTCACTTATCAGGGGGTGACCCTGGAGGCCCATCCCATCAGCGGCCTGCAACTCAGCGCGCTGCGGATTTTCCGCTGGAAAGACCGCACCACCGGCCAGTTTTATCGGGACAACCTCTATTACCCCGGCCACTATGCAGGCGATTCCCTCTATGGTGGACCCAATGTGCTGCCCGCCGGTACTCCGCCTACCAACGGGGCGCTCGCCTTTGGCGCCCAATATCACGCGTATCACGCCGAAACTGCTGCCTACTTTTACCAGTTCGACCAGTTCGCCAACATGTTCTACTGGAGCGGCCACTACGCCCTGCCGACATCATTCGTCCTCAAGCCTTTTGTGGATGCGCAGTTCACCCGGGAATGGGGTGCCGGAGAGGCCTTTGCGAGCACCGGTACCACCCTCTTTGGCCAGCCAGGACAAGGTGTGAACAGCACCAACTGGGGTATCAAGACCGGTATCGCATTTCCTCACGGTAGTCTGTGGTGGGGTTATGATGCTACAGAATTGCATGCCCACGCCTTGGGCGGCGGCGCCATTATTTCCCCCTATACCGTCGGCTATACGGCAGACCCGCTGTATGTGGACAGCATGATACAGGGCCTGGTCGGCGTGGGCCCGGGACATGGCTGGCGGGTGCGGGCCGCTTACTGGGTGCTGCCTGAACAAGTCCAACTGACCGCAGGCTACTCACAATTCACCACCTATTTCTCCGGTAACAGCAACTGGACCCACTTTAACGTGAGCTATTTCCCCCAGGGCATGTTCAGGGGGCTGTGTTTGCGGGATCAGGTGGAGGTGGGGAACGGTGGTGTGGCCGGGCTGTTTCCGGGCTCAGGGCAGCACTCCTTTGTCTACAATCGGGTGATGATGACTTATCAGTTTTAGCACCAGGTATCGCTGCTGCGTGGCGGATCCCGCGTTGAGGTATCATCACGCAGGATGGCGAGTGGCGACCATGGACGCGATGGATACACCGGAAAAAATCACCCCCTCTGAGCTGGCGGAACGGCAGAAATCCCGTTGGATGATGGCATCCACGGGGCTCAATGGCCTGCTCTCCATAGCAAAAATCGGCTGGGGTGTTTACTCCGGCAGCACCGTCGTCATCGCCGACGCCGTGCATAGCATTTCCGATGTATTGGGTGCGCTGCTCATCCTTGCGGCCATCCGCTTTTCCCGCCACCGCTCCTTGCGATTTCCCTACGGTCTCCATAAGATGGAGGACATGGCTGCCCTGGGCGGCGCCTTGCTGGTCGTCGTTGCCGCCTATGAGATCGCCCGCGCGGTGTTTTTCTCCGGCGGTGCGCGGCCACCTGACAATCCTTTGGCCACCATGGGTTTCATGACGGCCATTCTGGTGGCCGAAGGAATTTTTTATGTTTTCGAGCGACGCGCCGCCACCCACCTCCACTCCCCCGGACTGCAGAGCGATGTGGTCAACTGGCTGGGCGATATCGGCGCCGGGGTGGTGGTCATGGCCGGAATCGGCGGGCATCTCCTGCGAATACCCTTTGCGCAGGAAATCGCCGTTCTCATCATCCTTCTCCTGATCCTGCAGGGTACCTGGGGGGTGCTGAAAAACGCCATCCTTTCGCTGCTGGACGCATCGGTGGAATCCGAACTGTACGCGAAGGCAAAAAACCTGCTGCTGACCACGCCGGAAGTGGAAGCCGTGGAGGGACTGCGTCTGCGCCACGCCGGAAGTGTCCTGTTCGCGGACGCCACCATCGGTGTCGCTGCGGCGAACTTCGCGCACGCCCATGAAGTAGCCGACCGCGCCCAACGGCGCTTACAAGAAGCGTTTCCCGAACTGGAAAACATCACACTTCATTATGAGCCGCCCTTCAAGCCATTCAAAAGACGGGCATTCCTTCTGACTGCGGAAGGATCGGCGCTGGCCACACGCTTTGGGATGGCGCGCGTATTCGTTTTGAGGACGAAAACCGCGAGGGTGTCCTGCTGAAACCTCAAACCCTGAACAACCCCGTACCTGGTGCCGAAAAAGGACGTGGCATACGGCTGGCGGCATGGCTCATTGCCCAGGGGGCGGACGAAATTCACATGCGCGCCGGGCAGTTGGAACCGGCTCTGGAGGCATTGCTCTCGGCGGCCGGAGTGACACTGGTGATTAACGAGAATCCCCCTCTCCCACCGCACGCAGAATGAAAACCATGCAGGAGTCACCAGCACAGGAACCCAACCCCCGGTGTACGCAACGGGGCAAGGTTAGACCCACGCCTTCCGTATTTGCCTGAGCACCAGTAAAAACGCAGGCACCCCCAGAAGTTCCGCAAATACGCCCACCGGGACATCCACGGAGAACAGATTGCGGGCCATGGCGTCTGCGAGCAAAAGGTAGGCGGCACCCAGAATACTGCTCCCGATCAGGAGCCGGCGATTACCCGGACCGAGCATCAGACGCGCCAGATGGGGGATGATGAGCCCGATCCAGCCGATCATCCCCGCCATCATCACGGCCATAGCCGCCAGCAGCGTCGCAAGCACGATGACCAGCAAACGAATCTGGCGCACAGGCAGACCAAGACTATGGGCCTCCTCGTCCCCCAGACTGAGGGCATCGAGACGATGACCTTGCAACATCAACAGCGCGATCCCGATAAAAACCGGCAAGGCAAAGTAGGGTATTTGCCGCAGGGGCACGTTGGAAAGACTGCCCATCAACCAGAAAACGATACTGGGTAGCTGCTGGTACGGATCGGCGGCATATTTCACTAGGGAAAGCAGCGCGGTAAACAAGGCTCCGGCCAGGATGCCACCAATCACCAGCATCAGGGTGGGCTGCCCGGGAAAATGCCGGGCGATCAGATAAGCCATCACCACGGCGATCAGCCCGAAAATAAAGGCGGCCACCTGTATCGTCCACCAGGGTCCACCTACAATGATACCCAAGGCACCGCCGAAAGCGGCGCCGGCCATAACGCCCAGAATATCCGGGGCCGCCAGCGGATTGCGGAACACCGCCTGAAAGACCGTGCCACTGGCCGCCAGCGCCGCACCCACCAGGATCGCCACCGAGAGGCGCGGCAGGCGGATCTCCACCATCAACAACTGGATCTGCATGGCTTTTCCCGGCGATAACAATGGGCTGCCCCGCAGCCATTGCCAGAATTGCAGCCAGGACAGCGGGTAATGTCCCCAGGACATTTCCAGCACAACCATAGCGGTCAGGAGCACGAGCAGTAATGGCATGGTCAGCCTCTTGGCCGACCCTGGCAGCGCCGTTATCCTCACGGCTGCCACATCGCCTGCGCCTGCGCCTTGCTCACGTTTACCTGCAGAAAAGTCTTGAAGAAGTCCTGTATCTCCTGATTCAGATGAATTTTGGACTGCTGCGGATACAGCACGTGTGCCAGCCACAAAGCGCCCAAACCCTGCATGAACGAAGGCGGACGATCCATCCAGTTAAAAGGCTGGCGGGGCACCAGGTAAACTCGATGATCTTTTACCGCCTGGAGGCCCTGCCAGGCCGGAAGGCTATACACGCGCCGGTAAAAAACCGGGTCCTGCACCAGAATCACGTCGGGATTCCAGCCCAGCACCTGCCCCATACTCACCCGTTCCATCCCTTTCAGCGCCGTCGCCTTGCCGGTAAACACATTGTCACCGCCTGCGGCACGGATCACCTGGGTATGGGGAGAATTCGCCGTGTCGGTCATCAGGCCGTCCACGCCTTCCGCATAATACACCGTCTGGCGCTGTGTCTGGGGAATGGCGTTGCGCAACTGCCGAAGCCGATTCAGGATATTCTGAAACGTCGTGGCCAGCAGCTCGCCGCGTGCGCTTTGCCCCAATTTATCGCCCAGCAGACGGTACGCGGCCGGGTAGTCGTTCAGACTTTCAAGATTTACCGCCAGCGTGGGCACATCAATGCGCTGTAACTCATTACGCAGGCGAACATTATCCAGGTAAGGTGCCCAGAGCAAAGCCAGCTTTGGATGAATGGCGAGGACGCGTTCCAATTCGGGCTTGTCGCCAGGGTCCCAACCACCCAGTACCGGCAAATTGCGCGTAGCCGGCAGGAGGTACTCGGAATTCGCACTCATACCCAGCCCCCCCATTTTATTCAGCGGGAAATTCCACCCGGCCAGCAAATCTGGGGCGAGACTGTAAACCAGCAGGGTCATTGGCGGCGCGGTGCCGTAAACACTGTGGGGCGGAAGTTGGGTGGGGGCCGTGGCCGCCCACGATGGCAAAGAGAGCAACAGGCTGGTGCCCAATGCCGCAGTAGGTAGGCGCCATTTGCCTGGCAAAATATTAAACATGTCACGTTCTCCTTATCTTTCAGAAAGCGTTCAGCAATGGTTGTCGATTCACGACGGGAGCGAAGCCCGCCAATTCCAGTATTTTCTGTGCAGAGTCCGTCTGCAGGTAGGCGACAAAAGCACGGGCCAGTTCTGGTTCTGCTCCCTTGGTGGTAACAGCCACGGGATAGTGCATGGAAACGCCGACTGGAATATCCACGACATGGGCCTTTCCCGATACGCTGTTGGCCGTCGATGCAAAAATAAAAACCGCATCTGCCCTGCCTTCCAGCACCGCTTGCAGAGGCCGGAGACCGTCTGGGTATTTCTGCAGGCGCGCTTCCAGGTCTTGCCATAATCCGGCCTTTTCCAGCGCCATGCGCGCATAACGTCCGGGCGGAACCGATTCGGGATCCCCCACGGCAATGCGCGCATAGCGCTCTTCCATGAGATCTTCGAGTTTGGGTGCCACCGGATAATCCCTCATCAAACTGACGAGTACGAGCCGATTCCGTGCATAGTTCACCGCCGTATCGGTCTGCACGAATCCCTGCCCCGCAGCCTTTGCCAGCATGGGCTCCGAAGAGGGGGCAAACACATCGGCTGGCGCACCTGCCGCCATTTGTTCCATCAGCGCACCGCAAAAACCATAGGTGGGTTTCACAGAGACATCCGGGTGGGCGCTGGTAAAGCCCTGGATGATTTCCTGAAAAGGTTCGGCCAAGGTAAGGGAGGCAAAAATGTGCAGAGTATGGGTCATGGGATATTCCTCAGAAGACAAGTTCAAACAGGCCCCGCGTCTGCTCGGGGACACGGCGGAAGCAAGCACTTTAGGCAAGATAACGCGGCGACCGTCGCTGATTTCGAGACACTCCGTGTCTATTCCATACAATGCGCGTAGACGTTCCGGGTGGAGCACTTCCGCAGGTGGGCCGTCAGCAAGTACACGTCCGTCCTTCAGCAGAATGACCCGGTTTGCTGTGGAAAGGGCGTGTTCCGGATAATGACTGCTCTGAAGGATGGCATAACCGCTGTCCGCCAAGTCCTGAATCTGCGCCATCAGGCGATGTTGATTGCCATAATCCAGCCCGGTTACCGGCTCATCGAGAATCAGTATCGGTGTCTCCTGGGCCAATGCGCGGGCGATGATGACCAGTTGCCGCTGACCCCCGCTCAGTTCCATGTAGGAACGCTCCGCGAGACTACTGATACCCAGCCGGGCGAGCGCCGCTTCCGCCTGCTCCCGATCATGGGCGCTGGCAGCGCCCAGCCATGATTGGTGGGGCATGCGGCCCATGAGCACCACGTCCCGCACCAGGAAAGGAAAGACCGCCCCATGATCCTGGGGTACATAAGCCAGTCGTTGCGCCCGCTCTTTGGCCGATAGGGCATGCAAGTCGGTATCCCCAAGGCGAATCTCGCCCCGCAGCGGTTTCAGAATGCCGAGAAGCAGACGAATGAGGGTGCTTTTTCCGCTGCCGTTAGCCCCAAGCAGGGCTACCGACTCTCCGGCATTCAACTGCAGTGAGACATCTTCCAGGACCATGCGATGGCCATGGGCATAGGCTAAATGCGAAGTGCTCAGCATCATGGGTTGGCATCCGTCAGACGAAAACGAATCGGCACTTTTACCTGCATGGCCACCGGTTTTCCGTCGCGTGTACCGGGGGTGAAGCGCCAGTGCTGCACGGCCTTTTCGGCCGCCCGATCCAGGCTGGTGTAGCCGGAACTGCGGGCCACCGTTATTTTTTCCGGCAGACCGGACACATTGACCAGTACGCGCAGCAGTACTGTGCCCTCCTCCCCATCCCAGCGCGCCGACTGGGGATAATCCGGTGCGGGGTTGTGGGCATAAGCAGGGATGCTGGGGCGGGTTTCCGCCGCTGGAGCGGGAGGGGATGGAGGTAAAGTGGGCACGACCGGTGCGACAGCGACCGGTGTCGCCGGAGCAGGCGCCAGGAACATGGTGGATGGGGCTGCGGGTGCAGCCAGCGCACTCGGCGCCGAGAGCGGGGTGCGGACCGGCACTTTGACCTCCCGCAGCGGTCTGGGGGGCAGCTTGGGCGGAGTGGGAACGGATTTTCGCGGTATCAAGGCGGTGGTCTGAAGCGCTGGCGGTTTGGGAGCGGGCTGTGGGGTGGCACTGGGCTGCGGCCAGGAAACCAGTTGGACCGCCATGGGCGGGGTGATCACCGGCGTGGGCAGAGGAGATGCCCGCATCCAGACGGCCAGAACCGCCAGAATGCCCGATTCCAGGATCAGGGCCAGCAGAAAAACCACGGCCCTAGGCGGCTGCGGGCTGAAGGGGAGCGCCAGAGTGCTCACGGCTGCCCCGCACGGGTAGCGATGCCCATCTGGCTGATGCCGGCGTGGCGGCAGGCATCCATCACCGCCACGAGCTGCTGCAAGGTCACCGTTTTGGCACCCGCCAAAATGACTTGGGTATGGACCGGATCGTTCTGGGCCAATTGTTGCTCCAGTTGGCTCAGACTGACGGTCTTATCCCGAAAATGCAGACTGCCGTCGCTTTGCAATTCTACGACCAGCGGGGTTTTTGGCAGAATCTGCGCACTGCTGCTGGTCGGCAACCGAGTGCTGATCCCAGACGCGGGGATCATGCGCAAGGTAATCATGATGAAGAACACCAGCAGAAAAAGCATGATGTCGATCATGGGAATGATCTCGATGCGCCCCTTGCGTGCCTCGAAATAACGCATCTCAGATCTCCCCTCGCCGCGCCAGCAGACTGACGGGGGTTTCCCCGTGGGGTCTGGCGGGCTGCCGGTAGAGGCGGTTGAGGGCGGTCACCTTGACCGCCTCCATCTGATGGAGCACGAGGCGCACCCGCTGGTTCAGGGCGTTGAAAAAAATCAGGCCAATAATGGCTACCGTCAAACCGGCAGCCGTCGCCACCAGTGCCTCGGCCACATGGCCGGTGATAGCGGTCGGAGCAGTGCTTTGATCGCCCAGTATCTGAAAGGCCTTAAACATGCCAATGATGGTCCCCAGGAGCCCCAGTAAGGGTGCCAGGGTGACGGCGGTATCCAGCATCCACAAACCGCGGTCCAGCAAAGTCGCCTGAGCGAGCATGGCTTCCTCGGCGTAGCCATCGCCGCTGTCCAGATCATGGGAACCCAGCACCGCCGCGAGCACGGCCAGCTGCGGACTCGGCAGCGCCATTGTCAGCCGTTCCCCCAGACCATCCCGTCCTTTCGCCCCCTGCATATCTCTCAGGAGCGTCGCTCCCTGGCGTAGAAGCCGAGCCAAGGCCCAACTCCGCTCCAACGCCACGAAGAGCACCACCAGTAACAGCAGGGGCATCAAGTACAGGATACCTCCGGATACCGCTGCCAGATGCCACCAGGTTTGCATGGTCTGCCCCCTAAAACTGTAGCGAAACCGTACCCGCCACTGTAATCGGCGCGCCCGGGAAAAAACTTGCACCAGACGATTGCAGATAGCTGGTATCTATCAACCCGATGTAATGGCGGTTGAAAAGATTCATGATAGCCAGGTTGGCGCTTAATGTACTAATGCCGGCCAGATGTTGTTTGTACCCGAAATTGAGGTTCGCCAGGAAATAACCAGGTACCACCTCGGTATGCATGGAATCCACATAACGGCTGGTAAGGTACTGGACATTCGGTGAGACAGAGAACCTATGATAGCGATAAGACGCGCCCAAGCTGCCCACGAAGAGCGGTGTATCGGGGAACTGCAATCCATTCACCGGTAATATGGTACCACCAAGCGTACGGATATTTTGGGTAAAATTCGCTCGATCATAGGCGAGATTGCTGAAAACTGTCAGATCAGGCAATGGATTTACACCGGCAGAGAGTTCTGCACCCCAGGCATGCCCCGTGCCGGCGTTCTGGTCATAGGAGATGCCCACCCGCGGATCGTAGAAGGTCACATATTTGTTGCGATAGGTGGCAAAAAAAAGCGCGGGGCGCAGGTACCAGCGGTCGTAATGGATATTCAGACCGAGGTTGAAGGCGTTGGAGGTTTCCGGCTTCACTGTGTCCCAGCCGGACTGCACGGTCATGCCGGCTTTTTGAAAGGCGGACCAATTCATCTGCAGTTGCGGCCAGTTATTGAAAGCCGGCGCGCCATTATCCCGGCCGTAGGCGAAGGTAGCCTGCATATGCGGGGTGGCCTTATAAACCATTCCGAAGTATGGCAACCACTGGTAAAAAGTGTGCCCGGAAGCGCTGCGTATCGGGTTGACAGAAGTGGCCTGGGCGAGGGCTGCGTCGTAGGACACATTGCCGATCCCCTGGGTGTTATATACAGTGAAAGAGGGAGTCTGCTCCATAAGATAGCGCGCACCGCCGGTCACCTGCAACGCCCCGAAATCGTGGGATACCGTGAAATAAGGGCTGTTAAAGACATGATTTGCAGTCGCCCGCGCCAGCAGCGCCCAACCGCCAAAGGTCAGCCCTCCGGCGGGATCGATACGGTATATTTTCCAGGAAGTAGGTGGTCCAGGTGGATTCAAATTCTCGAACCAGTAACCCACCGTCACCTGAGTCCCGGAAAAACTCCCTTGATACTGGGCAACAAGACCATAGGAATGGTGATTGATACCCCAATGCAGCAGACCCGGCTGATCTCCTCCGATGGCGCTCTTTCCCATGAGATAATAGCCATTTTCCTGGCTGTAAAAAGGTTTGAGTACAAAGGTACACTGCGCATTGGGGTGCCAGTTCAGTTCACCAAAAATGGCATAATCCTGGAATTTTTGCCGGTTGTAACCGTAATAATTGACATCTTGTGCGGCGTTTCCCGTCAGGTTGGCGTTGTAACCCAGATTATAATATTTACCAGGATCACTGGCCTGAGCATAACTGAGCGGAAGGTAATTGTTCTCTTTCATATTGTCATAAGCGGCATAGAGCTTGGCGGTAAGGGTGGGGCTGAAGTCCTGACTGATGCCAATTTCACCGTTATAGCGAAAATCCGGTGAGCCCCCGGAACCCCGCCATTGACCGGCATGGGTATATGAACCAGAGACAAAAAACCGGGTTCCGGTAGGCAAGGCACCAGAATCCAGACGGATAAAAGTGCGATGAAAATCGAAAGAACCGAAACTCTGGCTGACCACACCGCCAAATTGTGCCTGTGGCCAAAGCACTTCACTGTTCAGATAGCCCTGAGTGGTAAATACCGACAGATTATTGGGAGCAAAGGGCGGACGCAGCAAAGTGACGCTGCGGATATCCTCCATATCGAAAAGAAACTGTTCGCCGGGCC
The DNA here is from genome assembly GCF_010378095.1 of Acidithiobacillus ferrianus. Lineage (GTDB taxonomy): Bacteria > Pseudomonadota > Gammaproteobacteria > Acidithiobacillales > Acidithiobacillaceae > Acidithiobacillus > Acidithiobacillus ferrianus. The sequence goes on from NZ_WNJL01000030.1 coordinate 152,716, forward strand.
CGGGATTGATGGCCGACAGAGGCATGCCTTCCACCGTACCGATGCCACCGTGCGGATTGCGCTCGCCCCGGATACGGATACCTTTATTGCCGCCTGGGACATTGGCGAGCCCGTAAGGGTCGGGATTTTGCGCTATTACCGAGGGTAACAGCGAGATGGCCTGATAGGGATTGGTCTGACCCGGCCCACCCAGTATTTTCAACGCAGAACCGCTGATGGTTTCGCCTTGCTCAGCACCCGATGCAGGAGTCTGCAATGCGCCTTCGGGCCGCGCTTTCACGGTGACTGTACCTAAGGTCGGCAATGGGGTATCTGCCCAGGCAGAAACCGTAGTTCCGCCCAATGCGCTAGCTACAGCTAAATATAATGAATGGCGTAAAAATGGCTTCATGTCCTTGTTCTCCTAAGGGTGCAGTTGCGCGACAATCGTGCTGTAAGGCACCCGTACCGGTTCAGCAACGGTGGTGCGGCGGTTGATCATGCGGATGGACAGAGATTCCACCCAGCGCCAGTATTCCTCAGCCACCTCCAGCGGGAATGCGACATTGCGCAGGGCCTGTACGTAGAGATCCAGCCAGAGTTCACGGTCCTGTTCCCTTATGGTGAACGGGAAATGCCGCTCCCGCAGGTGGGGATGGCCTTTGCGTTCCGTATAAAGCTTGGCACCACCACAAACCTCGGCGTGGAAATCCGCCGTCAACCCCACGGCTTTCCAGAAATGCTTTTCGTTGTGACCGAAGATGGGCTGTAGCGGGCTGTGCCAGATCAGCCGATGATGTTCCAGAACCAGTTCCCGGACTTTTTCTACCCCAGCCACCCGACCTACCCGGCTGGTCGGAAAAATCACTTCGGGAAAATGCATATCGGTAACGGCGGGCCGCACAATGGATTCCTCCTCACCAAAATGACGGATATCCAGCGTCTCCGAGCCGGGGCAGTGCGGGCCCTGCTCCGAGAGGACAGCATCATCGTGAACGGACAACTTCAGGACGGCTGATCTTTCCTGTTCCATATTCATTTTCCCTCTTCATATATAGCCGGATATGACGCATGGCGCGCACATCCCCAGCGAAACCGAACAGAGACCCGCAGAAGCGTGCCCCGGATATGATATATTTGTCCAAATATAGCGTTGCCTGATAGGGGCGGCAACAGCGATTGAGCAAGCAATAACCGTTCCAAAAAACAACTACAATATTATCATGTGGTTATATTTTAACGTCACGTAAGAGATTGAACATCTTGTACGCTTGTTACCTACTTACGTGTCCGTGTCTCATCAAACCAGCAATGCCAGACAAACTTTGTCGCAAATCTGACCAGACTCCACTAAAAGGCCATCTAACGACAACCTCGTCTAATCACACCCGCATCCGCAAGAACTGCACAGATAGCATCTACTCAATTGTTTATATGAGTGATATAGCGTTACCGCCGATGCCGCCATCCCACGCTCCGCATCCCGGTATAAATATTGCTGGATACGCAAAAGATGCAGCCAGGAGGACCGGAACCGTGCCAGATACAATCATTGTTGGTGGTGGCTTATGCGGGCTTGCATTGGCCCAAAGCCTGCAGGAGCGCGGGCGGGATTTCACACTCTATGAAGCGCGTGAGCGCATGGGCGGGCGTATATTTTCCGAACGCTGCCGGCGCAATAATCTGGCGGTGGATCTGGGGCCAACCTGGTTCTGGCCGGATACCCAACCGCGCGTCACCCGGATGATCTCGGGCCTCGGGCTCGACACTTTTGCCCAGCACGACCAGGGTGACACCCTGCGCCTGAATACAACGGATGAAAAACCGGAGGTCATGGCGTTGACGGAGGTACATGGGGGTGCCCGCCGCGTGGTAGGCGGGATGGGACGTCTCGTGACCGCCATGACCGCGCAACTCCCTGTGGACCGGTTGCACCTGGGCCATACGCTGCTCTCCGTGGAGGAAGATGACGATCACGTCATACTCAGTTTCCGCCACAACGCAGGGGCCGTGCAGGTCCATGCGCGGCATGCGGTTCTGGCCCTCCCTCCCCGTCTGCTGGAAGAACACGTCCGTTTCGACCCTCCCCTGAACGCGTCCCTGCGCGAGGCCATGCGCGCGACCCACACCTGGATGGCCGATCAGGCCAAAGTAGTCGTGGCTTACGATCAGGCGTTCTGGCGGGAGTCGGGCCAGTCCGGGAACGCCTTCGTCACCCACGAACAGGTGGTACTCCCCGAAATTTTCGACGCCTGTGATGCGACCGGCGAGCAGGCCGCGCTCGGCGCCTTTTTTTCCCTTCCACCGGCATTTCGCGTCACCATCCCGCCCGCCACCATGGCCTTGCTGATCTCCAGCCAACTGGTACAGGTCTTTGATCTGCCGGCGGAAGACGGCGAACAACATGTCCATGACTGGGCTCAGGAAGCCTACACCTGTAGCACCCTGGACCGCACGCCTCCCAGTACGCATCCCGAATACGGCAACCCGAACCTGCGCCTGCCGCTGTGGGAAAACAAGCTGTTTTTCGGCGGTTCCGAAACGGCGGGCTATGGTGGCGGCTATCTGGAAGGCGCCCTGGAATCCGCCGCCCGCATTCAGCGGGCACTCGTGCCTGACCCCATATCGCGCGGCCCGGAAGCACTGAACGGCCCTGCCGGCAACACCGCCTGCATCACCCTATTCGGTACCTGGGTGACCGCGCAACAGCCGGACTTGCTGGCGACCTATCGCCGCCACCTGAATCAATATCTGGCCCGCCAGCACAAGGAACAGTTGACCCAGCGCGCCCTGCTCGACACCCTGGAGCAATTCTACAGCGAGGCATTGCGTCAACTGAGCGAATTGCCCTTTGACACCCGCGGCACGGGTGTCCATAAGGGACGTTCTGCGCTCACGCCGGAAGTGCATGCACCTTTCGCAACTGTTCATCAGACACTGATCCGTGAGGTCCTCGCCTTCAACCACAGTTCCTGTGCGCTCTCCAATTTTCCCGAAGAGCACGCACCCGGCAAGGAATACCTGTCCACCATCGCCCGCGATCTCGCTGCCGCCTGGCGCGAGTTTGCCCTCAGCAGCAACGCGATACTCCTCGCCAAAGCCGGATACGGTACCGATCGGCAGCGGGCCGGTTGAGTAGTCTCCCGTGACAAAGTCTGCATTTTGTCACAAAACCTACATGAGCTGTTCGCCGTATTTTTTGGAGCGTATTTTTCCAACAGACTGTTTACGTTTAATTTAGCAAGAGATCACCATCTGGAATAAAGATTGCTTAGGTCATGGTGACAGCCCTTCAGATCACCGGTGGATCGGAACAGGAGTACATCATGCATATTGTCGTCTGCATCAAACAGGTTCCCGATAGCGCTCAGATCCGGGTGCATCCGGTCACCAACACCATCATGCGGCAGGGTGTACCCGCCATCATCAACCCCTTTGATGTGTTTGCCATTGAAGAGGCCCTGCGCCTGAAGGACCGCTTCGGCGGGCGAATCACCGTGCTGACCATGGGACCGCCCCAGGCGGAGGACGCCCTACGCAAGGCCATCGCCTATGGCGCCGACGATGTGATACTCCTGACCGACCGCGCCTTCGCCGGCGCCGATACCCTGGCGACCTCCTTCGCCCTGGCACAGACCATCCGCAAAATTGCTGAGGAACATCCCGTCGATCTGGTATTCACGGGCAAGCAGACCATTGACGGCGATACCGCGCAGGTCGGACCGGGCATTGCCAAGCGCCTCGGCCTGCAACTCCTCACCTACGTATCGGCTATCGACTCCCTGGACCTTGAGGAGCGCAGCATCACCGTACAGCGTCGCTCGGAAGGCGGTGTGCAAGTCATCAGAACCCGCCTGCCTGCCCTGATCACCATGCTGGAGGGTAGCAACCAGATCCGCTTCGCGGGTATGGATGATATGTTCCGCTCGGCCCGCTTCGAGGTGCCGAAATGGAATAAAGAGCGCGCCGGTATTGAAGATGTCAGCAAAATTGGCCTCAAGGGCTCGCCCACGGTGGTCAGCAAGATATTCACCCCCAGGCCCCGGGCCGTGAGGGCACAGATGATTGGCGCCGATCTGGACGCCAGCGGCACCGCCAACGCCGTCCTGGATACGCTCAGCAGCCAGCACCTGCGCCTGGCGCAGGAACTCGGCCTGATCACCGCATAAATACACAGGAGCATCCGCATGAGCGAGAACACTGCCGCACCCGCCAAACCCAAGGGCAAGAAGCGCCTGGAACTGGACCCCCGCCTGGCGGCCTACAAGGGAATCTGGGTGTTTGTCGAAATGGAAAGGGGACAGGTACACCAGGTGTCCTGGGAATTGCTCGGCGAAGGGCGCAAGCTGGCCGATATTCTCCACGTAGAACTGGGCGCCGTCATCCTCGGCGGCAGCAGCGATGCACTCGGTGGCGCGGCCCGCAGCGCTTTCACCTATGGCGCCGATGTGGCCTATATCGTGGCCGATCCCATTCTCGCGGACTATCGCAACGAGCCCTACACCAAGGCCATGACCGACCTCGTCAACCGCTATCAGCCGGAGATTCTGTTGCTCGGCGCCACCACCCTGGGCCGCGATCTCGCCGGTAGTGTGGCCACCACGCTGCTCACGGGTTTGACCGCGGACTGCACGGAACTCGCCATCGATCCGGACAATCGCGGACTGCTCGCCACCCGTCCGACCTTTGGCGGCAGCCTGCTCTGCACCATCCAGACCCTGAATTACCGTCCGCAGATGGCGACCATCCGCCCCCGGGTCATGGCCATGCCCGACGCCGTGCCGGAGCGCAGCGGTCGGATTGTTGCCGAAAACCTGCAGATGCGGGAGGACGACATTATCGCCAAGGTCCTGACGTTCATCCCCGACGACGCCCAGGAGCAGGCTCAACTCGCCTATGCCGACATTATCGTGGCGGGCGGCCGGGGTCTGGGCAAAGCCGAAAACTTTCGCCTGATCTGGGACCTGGCTGCCGTGCTCGGCGCCGAAGTGGGCGGATCGCGTCCGGTGACCCATGCCGGCTGGCTACCCGCCGACCGTCAGGTCGGGCAATCGGGCAAGACCGTGCGTCCCAAGCTCTATATTGCCGCGGGCATCTCCGGGGCGATTCAGCACCGCGTCGGCATGGAAGCCTCCGACGTCATCATCGCCATCAACAACGATCCCAATGCGCCCATCTTCGATTTTGCCACTTATGGCATTGTCGGCGATGCCGTGCAGATCCTTCCCGCCCTCACCGACGCCTTGCGCAGCCGTCTGGCTGTGAACCGCCGGGCCGGTTAATCACAGGAGTCACGCCATGGCCGAAAAATTTGATGCCATTGTGGTAGGTGCCGGCCCCGCCGGTAATGCAGCCGCGTACACCATGGCCAAGGCGGGGCTGAGCGTATTGCAACTGGAACGCGGTGAAACCCCCGGCACCAAAAACGTCCAGGGAGCCATTCTCTACGCCGACGCGCTGGAGCGCATCATTCCCGATTTCCGCGACGATGCCCCGTTGGAACGCCACGTCATCGAACAGCGCATGTGGGTGCTGGATGAAAAATCCTTCATCGGGACCAACTATCGCTCCGAAGCCTTCAACAGCGACCAGCCCAATCGTTATACCATTCTCCGGGCGCCTTTCGACAAGTGGTTCTCCGGGAAGGTCAAGGCCGCCGGCGGCCTGGTCATCTGCGAGACGACGGTCACCGAACTCATCCAGGAAGGCAAAAAGGTCATCGGCGTCCGCACCGACCGTGAGGGGGGCGATATTTATGCCGATGTGGTGATTCTGGCGGACGGCGTCAATTCGCTGTTGGCCAAAAAAGCCGGGTTCCATGGCGAACTCGAAGCCAAAAATGTGGCGCTCGCGGTCAAGGAAATTCATTTTCTGCCCGAGGAGGTCGTCCAGAGCCGTTTCAACATCAAGGGCAACGAAGGGGTGGTCATTGAGATCGCCGGTGCCGTCACCCACGGCATGGTCGGCACCGCCTTCCTCTATACCAACAAGGAATCCATCACGCTGGGCATCGGTTGCCTCTTGTCCGACTTCAAAAAAGCGGGCATCGCGCCCTATACCCTCCTCGAAGAACTCAAGGCGCATCCGGCCATTGCCCCGTTGATTGAGGGGGGCGAAATGAAGGAGTATGCCGCCCACCTGATTCCCGAAGGGGGCTACAAGGCCGTTCCGACCCTCTACGGCGAGGGCTGGATGATTGCAGGGGACAGCGCCGGACTGGTCAATGCGGTCCACCGCGAAGGCTCCAACCTGGCGATGACCAGTGGCCGGCTGGCCGCAGAAACGGTTATCGCGCTGAAAGAGATGAAGCTCCCCTGCACGGCCCCCCATCTTGCCCGTTACAAAGCCGCGCTGGACGACAGTTTCGTCATGAAAGATTTACGGAAGTACAAGGAGTTGCCCGATATCCTGCACGGCAATCCACATTTCTTTTCAGTGTATCCGCGACTCCTCAACCGCGCCGCGCATACCATGCTGATGGTCGATGGCCAGGATAAGCACAGCAAGGAAAAGACCATTCGTGGCAGCTTTGTAGAGCAACGCTCGTTGTGGGGTTTGGTGGGAGACGCTTACCGCATGTGGAGGGCAACGCGATGATCAAGATCGAAGAGAAACTGTTTCAAAACCGCTATCGGGTCGATGAAGGCCGGCCGCATATCCAGATCAGCGATCCTCAGGTCTGCGCGAATGATTGTAAAACACAGTCCTGCACCTTCGCCTGTCCCGCGGCCTGTTACGCCAAAGACGAGGGTGGTGGTGTGGTCCTGACCACGGACGGCTGCCTGGAGTGCGGCACCTGTCGGGTCATTTGTTCGGAATATCGCAACGTGGATTGGTCCTATCCACGGGGCGGTCACGGCATCCTCTTCAAGTTCGGTTAAGCCGGAGGCACCCTCATGAGCAAACCGGAACGCCACGTCTTTGTCTGCGTCCAGTCCAGGCCGCCGAGCCATCCCAAGGGCTCCTGCGGCGCCCAAGGCGCTGCGGATCTGCTCCGCGCTTTTCAGGACAGCTTTGAAGCGCGCAAACTCTGGGGGCGTTTCGCCCTGACGCAGTGCGGTTGTCTGGGACCCTGCGGCGAGGGTCCCAATGTACTGGTTTATCCCGAAGGCATCCTTTACGCGGGAGTACGTCAGGACGATATCGACATCATTATCGACGAACACCTGATCGGCGGCACCCCCGTCACCCGCCTCTACCCGACGCCGGAGGCCTGGGCCAATGAGCCCTGACGGCGCCCTTCGAGAGATCACCTTGCCCTTTTCCGGGCCGGCCAGGCCGGCGGCTTCGCTGCTAGAGGCCGCATTGGCCAGTAACACACACCCGACCGCGGTGGAACCACTGCTGAGGCAGCATCTGCTGAGCGATCCGGATGATCTGCCCGCCTATTTTGCCCTGTACAAGCTGCTGTTTCGCCAGTCCCGGCTGGCGGAAGCCGAGGAGATGGCACGTACCGCCCTGGCCAGAGGGGCACGACTGGGCGGATTCCCCCCCGACTGGCAGCAACTCGCTCCAGGCACGGCGGACTGGTCCATGATTCACAGTCCTGCCCATTTTTACCTCTTCACCCTGAAGGCTCTGAGTTTCATCCTGCTACGCCGCAAGCAACTGGACGAATGCCGGGAGATTCTGGAAAAGATCGGTGAACTGGACCCCCGTGATCTGGTGGGGTCGTCCGTCATCCGCGCCTATGCCGACGGTGTGATGGCGCATGGAGTTTGATGATGCGTCATACAAAATGAAATACCCACCCGGTGCATGCCCATGCTGAACATCTCGCCCTTTAACGCGATTGAAGAGGCGGGGACTGCCGTACTCACGCTGACTGAAGGGCTGGAGAAGGAAGAGTTTCTCGCGTCGCACCTCACCCGCGCAGAAACGCGACGCCAGCTTCGCCTCATGAGCAAGTCCGCCCTGCTCCTGTCGCCAGAGATCCACGCCCTGTTGGTGGAAATAGACTGGGAAGGCTGGCGCGCCCTCGACCAGCGCCTCGCAACCAGTGATAAAGCAGAGGACACCCTGCTTTGGCTCGCGGTGCGCGCGCTGGCACCAGATACCTTGATGTGGCTGCGGGTGTACCGCAAAAACCAGCCGGAATGCTTCAAAGTGGATGCTTGATGGACCAGACCCGCCGTGCAGCGTGTACTGCGCGAGGAAGGCTATCGATGACCACGGAAAACGCAAACCGCTTTGTTCTGGCGGAAATGCGCACCCATCATTTCACCTTCCAGGGCGCCGGCATTGAATCCCGCTTCAGGATCAGTTATCAAGAAATGGGAGCAGATGCCTGTTATCCCGCCATTTCACCCGGCACAGGAGTCCGTCCATGCACTACGCCTTCCCGCCCGCCCCTGTCGTGACTCTGGACGCCATGTCCAGCAACCCGTTCCCGGTGCGACGCATTTTTTGCGTCGGGCAGAACTACGCCGATCACGCCCGGGAAATGGGCGCCGCGCCTGATGCCGAACCCTTCTTTTTCATGAAACCGGCCAGCGCCATTTTGCAGAATAATTCGGTGCTGCCCTACCCGCCCGGCACCACCGACCTGCAACCCGAGGTGGAGCTGGTGGTGGCGCTGCACAAGGGCGGCAAGAACATCCCCATGGACAAGGTCGATTACGACTACGTGTTCGGCTATGCCGTGGGTCTGGACATGACCCGCCGCGACCTGCAACGCGCCGCCCGCGAAAAGGGCCAGCCCTGGGAGATGGCCAAAGCATTCGACCATTCGGCGCCCTGCACGGCCATCACGCCCGAGTTTTATTCGGGGACCATCGCCCGCGGCAAGATCGAACTCAAGGTGAATGGTCACATTCGCCAGAGCGCCGACGTCGGTGACATGCTCTGGAAGATTCCGCAGCTTGTTCATTGCCTGTCGAACCAGGTGGAATTATTTCCCGGCGATCTCATCTTTACCGGCACCCCCGCCGGCGTGGGCGCCGTGGTGACCGGCGACGTGATTGAAGCGGCCGTCGCCGGGCTGGAACCACTGACGATTACCATCACCTAGCCCGATCATCCCCACTCGACCAGGAATCCCCGGATGCCAACCCCCAGCATTTTCCAGCATCATCGCATGATCCTCTGTCACTTCGACAGCTACAGTACCGCCCTGCGTTTCGCCCGCTTTGGCGATAGCGTCATGATTCCCACGCCACTGCCGGAACAGGTCAGCCTGAGCACGGTATCTGACACGGATGATCATCCACCCGCCGCGGTCCTCGATGCCGTACTGGCGCGGCTTGGCATCCCTCCCGCGCGGCTGGAACTGGACCACCGCTTCAATGCCTCACTCTCCAGCGACCGTGGCCGCATCCACATCCACCTTGCGCGTTTCATGGATTTCGACGCCCCGCACGCATTCATCGAAGCGCATGACGGCGTTTTCAAGCCCCTCAGCGAATTACGACGCCTGCCCATGATGGAGTTAAACCTGCTGCGCGACATCTTCAATCTGATCATGGGAAATGGTTGAGACCCCTTGAGAAAAGAGGGGCTAGATTTGGTACCCTCCGCACCAACTATGTTAGTCTTGCCGGATACGCCGCCATCCGACCTGCCGGGCGACCTGCCGGGAGGCTTTAACAGGGGAATCCGTTCGTGCCGACCATATCCGATGCCACTTCCAGCCACCGGGATCTCGCCCAGAACGTCATCGACATCCGCGGGCAGCCGGGCGCGATTGCACAACCCTGGGTATTTGCCGCCGCGAAGCGGCTAGGCATCGGCCAGCGGATACAGATTTTGACGGATACCGATCCCAGCGCCATGATGCGCGCGGTTGCCTTTCAGTTGCGCAACACCATCTCCTGGCGCCATGAAACGGATGGCGGGCTCTGGCGGGTGGAAGTGCGCCCGCGCGCCGAAACGGAGGCCAGGGATGTAGTGGACTTGCTCACCTGGGACCATTTCCGCCTCGATCGCCGGTTCTCGGATGTACTGACCGCGGCCAACGAAAACCGGGGCGCCGAAGCCGCGGTGATTTTCAGCGACTACTGGGTCGGCTTACGGCGCCATGCCTATCTCGAAAACCACATCCTGGGCCCCGCATTGGGGGGAGGTGTCGACCACGGACCACTTGCCGACATGCTTTTCGAGCACGACAGCATCATCGTTCAGTCCCGTCTGGTCGAGGAAACTTTGGCTGAACAGGACTACGGCATGCTACCGGCCATTTGCGCGATGCTTTCCGGCGCTCTGGCCAAACATGAAAATCGCGAAGAAAACACCCTCTTTCCGATCTGGCAGGCCAGCGACAACCGTGACCGCGGACGTGCCACGGAACTTCTGGCCCAGGCCAAGGAAGTGCTGGCCGGGGCCGAAGACCCGCAAGTCGACACCGTGTTTCCCGGATAAGGTGCAGCCGCCGATTGGACCAGCGCCGCGCCCCACCGCGTGCCTATCCGGGATAGACGCCCATGCGGCGCTGTCCGCGCCGGAGTAACCAGCGGCCGGTCAGAATCAGCAGCAACACCCCACTCGTGATCAGGAAGGCCGCCGCGAAAGCCAGTCTGTGCGATTCGGCGAATGGCTCGTTGATAAAGGTCCAGATCACATAGGTCAGGTAGCCGATCGGCTCCTTGGTGAAATGTCCGTTCCACATATAATTAGACCAGCCCGCCGTGTACAGCAAAGGGGCGGTTTCTCCCATGGAAAGGGCGACGGCGTAAAAAAGCCCCGTCATAATCGCTGGCGCGGCACCCGGCATCAGAATGTGCAACACGACACGCCCTTCGTTGGCGCCCAGTCCGTAACCTGCCTCGCGTACCGCCACCGGAATATTGCGCAGCGCAAACTCGGTGGAACGGGCGATGTAAGGCAGCAACATCACGGTCAACGTGATGATGCCCGCCGCGACGGAGAACTGCCACCCCAAGTAGATCACCATGGTGATATAACCCACATAGCCCAGCACAATGGATGGGACACCCACGAGAACGTCGGAGAGGAAACGCAGCATCTTTCCCGTCCCGGCCTCACCATGCTCGCTCAAATAAATTCCCGAGGCGATGCCGATAGGCGCGGCCAGGAGCAATGCCCCCAGGGACATCACCATGGATCCCTCTATGGCGTTTTTGAGCCCTCCGCCAATACCATTGGTGATTTCCGTCAGCAATTGAGGGGTGAGAGCGGGCCACGCATGAATAAACACATCGCCGATTATGGAAATAAACATGGCGGCGACAAACAGAAAGGAAAAGACGACAAAACACCAGGCAAAAGCCGTCGTCAGTCTGCGTGACCACGACACTCTGAAACCCTCTGAACCGGCTTTCCGGAAAACGCCGACGTCCATCTCTTTAGCGGCCATCAACGCACCCTCGCCATCCAGAGCAGCAATCGTGCCGCCACATTCACCACCACCGTAATCAGCAGCAGGGCGAGCGCGATTTCTGACAACGCCTTGACGGCCATATTGGTAGGATCCTGCAATGCACTATCCAGCTGAGAGGCAATGAATGCCGCCATGGTGGAGATGGGCGCATAAATATTATTGGGGAGATAATTGAGCGCATTGCCACTCACCATGAGCACGGCCATGGTTTCTCCCAGGGCGCGCCCCAGGGCAAGAATACCCACCCCGATCAACACGGTCTTGAGTTTAGGTAATGTGACATGCCAAAAGACTTCCAGGCGGTTCAGGCCCAGGCTCAAACCCGCCTCCTTCAACGCGGGCTCCGTCATCTGAATGGACTCGCGCAAGGTGGCAGAAATCAGGGGAATGATCATCACGGCCAGCACAAAAGCCGCGGTCAATAACCCGTATCCACTGCCCGGATCACCGTTCAGGAAGGGAATAAAAGAAAAAATGTGGGCCATGAACGGAAAGATATATCGACCGAACAGCGGCACCAGTAAGGCGTAGCCCCACAAACCATATACGACGCTGGGAATGGCCGCCAGCAAATCCACAAACAGGGAGAGCGGACCGGCCCAGGATTTACGAATCCCTTCACCAAGAAAATAGGCCGCACCTATGGCAATAGGCATCGCTATGAGCATGGCCAGGGCGGAACTCACTATGGTGCCGACGACCAGAAACCAGATGCCATACTTCGCGCCTGGCATGATCTGGGCCCCCTGTACGGTAATCGGGTTACCGTAAAGATTCCCGAGATTCCAGTCGTTGGTCCATAAAAAATGCAATTGATTGAATTGGATGGCGGGCCAGGAATAGATCACCAGGAAAACGATCAACGCTATCAGCGAGAGCGGCAAAAAACTGGCTGTAACGATCAAGCCTGCCCTGAACACAGGAAGCTTCATTAAAAAACTCTCCCGGCTCTACCGCGTCTGCGTGTCGGCACGAATAACCATAAAATGAGCCACTGGGTTCCGCATCTATCATGGAAGAGCCGGGCTACCCCGGCTCCGGTACAAGTAAGTTTTACTGGATTTCCGCAATCTGCTTGCGGGACAGTTTCACTGCGCTCTCGGGCAGTGGCACGAAGTTCACCGCGTCGATGAAGTGTGGCGCATTACCACCCTTCGGATCAAGTGCCCAGTTCAGGAACTTGCGCATGGCCGCGGCCACTTCCGCATTAGGCTGGGTCTTGCTGACGATGGCGTACTCGTAGTTGATGATGGGGTAGGACTTGGCGCCCGGCGCGTAGACCAGACTGATACGCTCGTCAGCCGGGGTCTTGCTGACCATCTCGCTCGCCGCCACCTTCGCATTACCCACGGTAGGCAGCACAAACTTGCCCGCGCGATTCTGCAGCATGGCCAAACCCAGCTTCGCCTCTTCAACCGGCTTCTTCCAGCTGATGCCAATGTAGGCGATGCCATAAGGGGTGGTTTTCAGCGCCTGCACCATGCCGGGGTTTCCTTCAGCGCCAATGCCGCCGGGTACCGCGGGCCAGCTCACCGTAGTGCTGTAACCGATGCTGTTGCTCCACGACGGGGTCGTGTCGGACAGATAAGTGGTGAAAATGAAGGTATCGCCGGAACCATCGGTACGATGTACCGGGATGATCTTGTGGTGGGGCAGTTTCACTCCCGGATTCAACTTGGCAATTGCCGCATCGTTCCAATCAACGATCTTGCCTGAATAGATGCCGGCGAGCACCGGACCCGATAGTTTCAGATGCACATGATTCAGTCCGGGAATATTGTAGTTGACCATCTGGATGGAGATGGCCAGGGGAATATTCAGAATGTTGGGATGTTGCTTGATCTGCGCGTCGCTCATATACGCGTCAGAGGCACCGATCTGCGCCACACCGGAAATCGCCTCGGCGATGCCGGTGCCACTGCCCGTGCCCTGAGTGGTGATCTGGATGCCGGGGTTCATCTTGGTGTAGACGGGCACCCACAGATTGAAGAGCGGGTACAACAGGGTGGAACCGGTTTCGAGCAGCGAGATCGTCGGGGCTGCGGAAGCAGGCATGGTGTATAGGGCGGAAAGGCCCAGCGCGGACAAGATCACAACGCCTTTGACACTACGCGATACTTCTTTCTTCAAGCGATGCAGCATAATAAAGCCTCCAGGGATGGCAGTGATATTGGTTTACGGCTTGTCCATTGAGCATCTCGCACTCAGACGGGCACTACGGCGCCTCCTCAGCGAATGTCGAGAAGCAATCTAGCACAGTCATGTGACATTTTGATGAATGTTTTATGTCAAATTGATGACAAAGGATATACCGGGATCATAATATCAAGAAATTATGCCCCCAGTGGCAAGACCCGCCCGGTGGACGGGCCTCCGCTACCCGAACACCGGAGCGACTTCTACCAGGTAAGCACACGTCCAGCAGCAGCCAGAGAGGGCAGGGCCGCGCTCGGATTCATCATGGGAACCGGTTTCGCCAGGTCATCCCTGGTCATACCGTTGAGTTCCAACGATTGCAGGCAACCGATGATCTGCACCCCGTTGTCTTCGGCCAGCTTCATGAAATCGGCCACGCTTTTGCCACCCGACATGGGGAAAATGGTCTCCGCCTTGCCCTTGGCCAGCAACTCGGTGGCCGGACCGGTGAAGTACATCACCACCTTCTGCTCCGCGGCGGCAGCCGTGGCGGCGAGAAAAAAGGCGGAAGGCAAGCGTTTGGGGTTTTCAGGGCCAGTAATGAGAATAATGACCAGATCGGCAGCTTCGGACATCGTACACCTCCTGATAACGGTACATGGCACATGGGAGAAGATCACGGTGCTTTACCCAGCGACTCCAGCCAGTATAACGCAAGCCGGCTTTGATGCCGAATGGATTAACGCGCGCGATCGCTCGCATGTTCGCCCAGGCGGGCCAGGGTTTCGGGTAGCGCATACCAGAGCAATCGGCCGCCAATACCCGAGCGATCCAAGGCAATCGCCATGGCACTCGCCTTCTTGACCGGCAGGGAGACCCCCATCAGCAACTCCCCCCAGACACCAAGATGCGGCTGATGACCCACCACGATCAAGGTATCCGTCTGCGCGGAAAGCGCTTGCCAGTCATGACGAAGCCGATGGAGATCACCGGCGGGAATCGCGTCGTGATAACGCGTCACCTCCACGTGCAGCGCCGCACTGAGATGGGCCGCTGTTTCTCTGGTCCGCAGCAGCGGACTGCTCCAGAGCGTCACGGATCCGCGCACGCACCATGCCAATCCTGCCGCCATGGCGATCGCGCTGGCATGGCCCCGCACGGTCAAGGGACGTGCATAATCCGACCCCCCGGCCTCCGCATCTTCCGCCTCAGCGTGGCGGACGAGCAATAGATCCACGACGCACCACCTCCTGTCCAAACCAAAAACGAGTCATAGTCGACGGTAACACCCGGGCCAGAATAGTCACCACCGCGATGCCCATGAGCGCGGTCATCCACGCATCGATACGCACGTTGCCCACCGGGCCCGTACCCACAAAAACATCCAGACCGGAAAGCGCGGCGCCCAGGAAAATCGTCACCGGACGCCAGCCATAAGGAGAGAGCGCGGGGGCAAAACGCGCGATGGCACCCAAGGCCAAAGCGGCCCAGAGCGCGTACTCCGCGGCTCGCAACCAGATGGTTTGCGCATCGACGGGAAGCTGGCGATTGCCCACCACGATGAGCACATAAACGCATAAGGCCATCAGCGCCCAGCGCCGCCACGTTGGAAGACGCGGCGCCATTCAGGATGACCCCCGCCCCGGTTGCGGATCGTATGGATTCTCGCCCTGCCGGAAAACCAGACGCAGCGGAACGGCATCCAGCCGAAGCGTGCGACGGAACGCGCTCTCCAGATAACGCTTGTAGGATCCCGGCAAGCGCGTCAGTTGATTACCGTGAAAAACCAGGGTGATAGGATTCTCCCCCCCCTGATGACAGTAACGCACCTTGATGCGCCGTCCACTGACGATAGGGGGCTGATGGGTCTCGAGCACATCGGCCAATGCCCGATTCAGTTCGCCGGTGGAAAAATGGCGACGGGCGTCGAGCCACAACCGATCGATACTCTGGTAAAGGTCACCCACACCCGTACCGTGCAACGCGGATATGGTGTAGACCGGCGCGTAGGCAATGAAGTCCAGCCGCCGCGCCATTTCCTGGCGGATGGCTTTACGATCCTCGGGATTCAGCCCGTCCCACTTGTTGATCACCAAGATGATGGGGCGCCCCAATTCGACCGCCACCCCCACCAGATGCGCGTCCTGCTCGGCGATGCCTTGGCGGGCATCGAGCACCATCAGCACCACATCCGCTTCACGCAAGGCGCTCAGCGTTTTGAGCACGCTCAACTTCTCCAATCCTTCACCGACCCTGGCGCGGCGGCGCATCCCCGCAGTATCGATCATCACGTACGTTTTGCCCTGACGCGCATAAGGGATGCGAATACTGTCCCGGGTGGTGCCTGGCGCATCGAAAACAATCACGCGGTTTTCTCCCAGCATTGCGTTGACCAGAGTGGACTTTCCCACATTGGGACGACCGAGCACGGCGATGCGCGGCCCCTTTCCTTCCAGATCGGCGGTGCTGCTCTCCATCAGCGGCAGACCCGAAAAAATCGCCTCCAGCAAAGGTTCAACGCCGTGTCCGTGGGCGGCGGAGATAGTATGAGGCAAGCCCAAACCCAAACGGTGGAACTCGGGAAGTTCACTCACCGCTCCTTTCGCGTCCATCTTGTTCACGACCAGATAGATCGGTTTCCCCCCCCGGCGAAGTTCTTCGGCAATTTCCACGTCCTGCGCGGACAGCCCTTCTTTGGCATCCACCAGAAAGCAGATCGCATCGGCTTCCATGATCGCCAGGCGGGTTTGCCCGGCCATGGCGGCCACCAGGCCGTCACGCTCTTCTGGTTCAAAACCGCCGGTGTCGATCACCAGATACGGGCGGCCTTCAAATTGCGCGGTACCATAATGGCGGTCCCGGGTGAGACCCGGAAGATCCGCCACCAGCGCCTCTCGAGTACGGGTCAGGCGATTGAACAGCGTGGACTTGCCCACATTGGGGCGTCCCACCAGCGCAATAACAGCGGTCATCAACGTGCCTCAGCGTTTTGCCAGTTTGATTCGATACAAGGTGCCCGCATCGCTGAGGACGAGGATTTGACCATTCCCCAAACAGACCGGGGTACTCTGAATGCCATGGCCGGACATCCGTGTCTGGCCAATCCGGTGTCCGGTCCGCGGATCGATCACATAGAGATAACCTCTGTTGTCTGTCGCCAGCAAGTCACTACCGCACATGCCAAATCCGGTGAGATAGTGCCCGTTGAGCCGGTCGTTGCGCCAGAGCACGCTCCCGGAGTCGGGATCCACCGAAGAGATTCGTCCATCGGCATCGGCCACAAAAAGATGCCCGTCATAGAGCACGGGCGTCTGATAAACAGACATGGGAATGCTCCAGCTCTGGGTGCCCCCCTGCAAGGCATAGGCGGCCAGGTTCCCCTGATACGCGGCGGTAATGACCCGGTTCTTCCAGATCACCGGACTCGCCGCCACATCCACCATCCGCGCCAACGCGCTGCTGCCATGGGGCAGGGCCACCTGCGCCCGCCAGAGTTCCGCGCCCGACGAAAGGCTCAAGGCCACCACCGTGCCATCGGCGAATCCGGCATAGACCACCCCATCTCCCACCGTGGGTGTCGCAATCGCGCGCAGGATGAGCGATGGCTCATTCATGGAGAAAGTCCACTGCACCTTACCGTCCTTGGGATCCAGCGCCCAGAGATGGCCGTCCACCGTCTGTACCAAAAGATGGCCATGCGCCACCACCGCCGGGGTGAGCACCTCGGAACTCAGTTGCACAGCCCAGAGTTTGTGCCCGTCTTTGGCGGTAAAGGCGTACACCTTGCCCGCATCGGTGCCGGCGTACACCACGCCATCGGCCAAGGTCGGGCCGCGCGCCGTCTTGCCGTCGAGACTGCGCACCCACCTCTGGCGACCATTGTCCGTCAGGCTGACCAGATGCCCGGAAGCATCGGCCACTACGATTTGCCCCTTTCCGGACGCGATCTGCGTCCCCTGGTAAGGATCCACTTGCCAGATACCGTAGAGACGGGCTTGCCATTCCGTGGAAAAAGCGACCTTGTCCTGCCCTTTGGCGAGGGGCGGAGGTGCTTTGGGACTCGGCGTGGAATGAAACCAGGACAGCATGCCGCAGCCGTCCAGCAGGAGCGCCAGGGCGCCTAGTGTCAACAGACGCCAGAGCGATGGAAAGGGAATTCGCGAGGTCATGGCGCCACTCCGATATTGGCCATTTTCATCTGCAGATAGTCACGGTAGGGATCCGTTGCGGGAAGTGCCTGGATGGCCGCTTGATAAGCCCGCATGGCATTGCCGTCCTGATGGAGCGCCACATAAGCGTCCCCTTGGATCTCATCCTGCAGGACGGCAAAGGCATCGTCTGGCGTCCGCAACAGATTCAACGCGTTCCGCGCCTGTTTCTGTTGAAGATACAAGCGTGCCAGGCTGAGCTTGGCGACGCTTTTCAAACCTTGTGGCGCGTGTTTCATCTGAATGACTTGGTTGAGTTCCATTTCCGCCGCTGGAATCTGTCCGCTTTCACGGTCCATACGGGCCAGAAAGAAATGAGCGAAGGTAGCATAAGGGGTATGCCCGTATAGATGCACCAAGGTGTCCGCGCTGGCGCGCGCCGTGCTGGTCTGTCCGGCGACGAGGGTGCTCACGAGCTCGTTGTAGAGGACCGCCGCGCGTTGCACCTGATGCCGCTGATATTTTTCATAGCCGAAATACCCCATCACGGCGAGCAGGGCCACGAGGAGGATCCCGATGAAGGTGATTCGATGGCGATAGAGGAAATGAAAGAGTTCTGAACCAGTCACAATGATGTTCTAGCTGTAGCAAAATTGCGCACAGTATGGGGCGCACGTTCCGGGAAATCAACGCCGAGGCTATGCAGACCCTCGTGAATGGCGTTCAGACTGCCTTGCCATTGCCCATTTCCCGCCTGCTCCTTGAGGCGCAGCGCCGCGCCGGCAAGTTGTTCTCCCCCGACCATACCCTGGAAGCGCGCACGGGAACGCTCGGCCTGTTTCATGAGCTGTTTGAAATGGGTGGGGCCACCCGTCACGACACTCAGGCCGGCATCCCGCAATCGCTCGGCGATTTGCCAGGTTCGGGCCACCGCGGCATCTTCCAGCGCGCCGAGGAAAAGGAGTGGCGGAACAACGTCCGCCACTCCGCTCTGCAGCCTCTGCAAGGCAAGCAGCCGCTCCAATCCCACCGCGAAACCCATCGCGGGCGTATCGGCGCCACCCAATTGCGCGACCAGGCCGTCATAACGTCCGCCGGCCAGTACCGTGCCCTGGGCGCCCAGGGCATCCGTCACCCACTCAAAAACGGTGCGGTTATAGTAATCCAGGCCGCGCACCAGGCGATGGTTGATTTGATAAGGGATCTCCAAGGCGGTCAGAAGCCCCTGCAAGCTGTTGAAATGAAGAAAAGAATCTTCGTCCAGATGGTCCACCAGACGCGGTGCGGCATGGGCGATGTCCTGACAAACCGCCACCTTGCAGTCCAACACCCGCAACGGGTTATGCTCCATGCGTTCCCGGCAGTCCACACAGAGCTCGGCGCGCCGGGGTCGCAGATAGTCGAGGAGCAGGGCACGATAACGGAGGCGCGCGGCGGGGCTCCCCAGGGAATTGATCTGCAGAGACGCGGTCACGCCCGCCGTGCGCAAAACGCGTGCCGACAGGGCAATGACCTCCGCATCGATACTGGCCGCCGACAGCCCGAAAACCTCGACCCCCAGTTGATGGAACTGCCGATAACGGCCCTTCTGCGGACGCTCATGCCGAAACATTGGTCCCAAATAGTAGAAGCGCGGCGTCTGGCCACGCAGACGCCGCGCCTGAATGGCCGCGCGCGCGCAACCCGCGGTTCCTTCGGGACGCAGGGTAAGGCTATCCCCATTGCGATCCACGAAGGTATACATCTCTTTCTGTACGATATCCGTCACGTCTCCGATGGCGCGGGCGAAAAGATCGGTGGACTCGAGCAGAGGCAAACGCACTTCGCCATAGCCGTAGAGCGCCAGCAACGCGCGCAGATCGCCTTCCAGCGCTTGCCAGGCGACACTTTCCTCCGGAAAGGTGTCGTTCATGCCGCGCACGCCCTGCGGTATTTTAACCGCCATGCGGACTCCAGAATTTGAGTCCGAGCACTCGCTCAGACCTCATGCCGCGCTGCCTGCCGCTCGGCGATCTCCGCACGAATCCGCTGTTCCAGCACGTCGACGATATCCTTGTTCTCTACGCGGTCGACCTGTTTGCCACGATAATAAAGGATGCTGCGCCTGTCGCCGCCGGCCAGGCCGATATCGGCTTCTTTCGCTTCGCCGATGCCATTGACCACACAGCCAATCACCGAGACATCCATGGGTTCAAGGATGTCTTCCAGACGCGCCTCGAGGGCATTGATGGTATTGATCACATCAAACTCTTGCCGGGAACAGGACGGACAGGCGATCAGATTGATCCCTTTCTGGCGCAAATGCAGACTCTTGAGAATATCGAAGCCGACGCGGACCTCTTCCACCGGATCGGCCGCCAGCGAGATGCGGATGGTGTCGCCAATGCCTTCCCGCAGCAGCAGACCCAGGCCTATGGCGGATTTGACGGTACCCGAACGCAGGCCGCCCGCCTCGGTGATCCCCAAATGCAGCGGGTAGTCCACCTTTTCCGAGAGGAGACGATAGGCTCCGACGGCGAGAAAAACGTCGGAGGCCTTGACGCTGATCTTCACATCATGAAAGTTGAGTTCATCGAGAATACCGACATGGCGCAAGGCGGATTCGACCAACGCCTCCGGCGTCGGCTCGCCATACTTCTCCTGGATATCTTTTTCCAGAGACCCGGCGTTGACGCCGATGCGGATGGGAATGCCCTTGTCCTTGGCCATTTCCACCACCCGTCGCGTCTTGTCCAGAGAACCGATATTACCGGGGTTGATGCGCAGGCCATCCACACCATCCTCCATCACCTGCAAAGCGATGCGATGATCGAAGTGAATATCGGCGACCAGAGGGGTTTCCACCTGCGCCCGGATGGCCTTGAAGGCTTCCGCGGCATCCATGCCGGGTACGGACACCCGGACGATATCGACACCAACGGCTTCCAGGCGCCGGATCTGCGCGACCGTGGCAGCCACATCGCGGGTTTCGGTGTTGGTCATGCTCTGTACGCTGATCGGCGCACCACCGCCGATCGCCACCTTGCCAACGTGGATTTGCCGGGTTTTGCGGCGATGGATGGGAGATTCATGGTGCATGGGAAACCTCGCTGGAAACGATTGCGGTGCTGGGCCCCGCAGCGGAAGAAACGGTAGCGGCGGACCCGCCGGCTATCGGAACAGCGACAGTGCCCTGCCGACCAGAGATAGCCCCATGCACCGAAGCGCTGTTGACCGGCCCGCTCATGGCGGGGGCGGTGCCCACCTGCAATCTTGCCACACCCAGGGCATTGGCGGGAAGCGCGACCGGGTTACCCTGGTACCGGATGGTCACCGCGCTGGCCTTGCCCACCAGCACCCGGTAAGGCGGCGTTCCGGAATCGATGCGCAACCGGTTGCCTCGCCGTCCCAGCGCGGCGAGCAGTGTCCTTCCGGAAGCATCTTTGACCTGAACCCAGCAATCCGCACTGAATTGGAAGGTCAGTCCACGCGCATGCGCTACGGAGGAGTCGGTTGTCATCACCGGCGGCAAGGCCTCTGCGTTCAGCGCCAACGCGGCCGCAGAAGCCTTGGGCGCGGTATTCGTCGCCGAAACCGGGGCGACCGGGTGTTTCACGGTGGCCGAACGCCCCGTTGCGCTGGGCGAGGATTTCAACGGAGGTGCATGACGCGCCGGCGCATTGCTCCAGAACCACCAGACCGCCGCGATGATAGCGATGCCAATGAGGATGGAAAAGGTCAAGATCCGCCGACTGTAATCCAATAGCGGGCCCTCGTTGCCAGGCAGCACCGTTTCGGTGGGACGCAAGCCGGAGCCATTATTGTGCGCATCATACGCCTTAAGCATGGGCTCTGGGTCCATATTCAGCAAACGGGCGTAATTCTTCAAAAAACCGCGGGCAAAGGCCGCGCCGGGCAGGGCGGCGTAGTTTTCCTCCTCCAGCCCTTTTACCTGAGCCTCGGTGATATGCAACCGTTCAGCCGCCTGGCGCAGACTCCAGCCGCGCGCTTCCCGCGCCGCCCGTAGACTCTGGGGAGTATCGCTGTCCACTTCCGGATCCATAACTGCCTCAACCGTTTTGCAGGAGCAATCGTTGCGCCTGCTTGCCCGCCACAGAATAAGGCGATGCATTCACGCAACGTTGCCAGAACGACCGCGCCTGTGCCGTCCGTCCCTGTTGGGCCGCGATCCGGCCCGCCAGTAACAACGCACGCGCATTGTCCGGTTCTTGCGCCAGCACCACTTGCAGATGGGCAAAGGCGGCATCCGCTTTGCCTTCCCTAAAATCCATTTCGGCAAGCATTTGCAGCGCAGGCGGATAGTTGGCTACCAGATAGAGGGCGCGGTTCAACGCATTGCGCGCCGACGACATCTCCTTCAATCCCGCGTAAGCCTGTGCAAGGTTGGTCCAGGCGAACTGCGGGGTGCTGTACAAAGGATCTTCGGTGGCCTTCTTCAGTTCCACGACCGCCCCGGCGTAGTCGCCCGAGTGGAGGAGAAAGGCGCCATAATTGTTGCGATACTCCGGATTCTTGCGGTCAATGGAGAGGGCCCGATGAAAGGCCCCGCGGGCCGCGGCATCCTGCTGCAATTGCGCATAGGCCAGGCCCATCACATTGTACGCGTCGGCGTAACCGCTGTCGTCGGCAATCGCCCTCTGCAATTCCCGGATCGCCTGCCGGGGATGGCCCTCTTGCAGGTACGCCGCGCCCAGGGAGGTATAGATCCCCGCTTTGGCTTTTTTGGGATTGGCTGGCGGGGGGGCGAAGTTCGAAGCGGCATCGACTTTGTGTGCATGCGCGATATACCGGGCCATTTGCTGGTCGGGTGTCAGCGCCGCCTCCCGCCCCCCAAACAGTCCGCAACCGCTCAGCAGAAGCACGCCGACACCCAAGCTCAGGAATTTTTTCATGCGCGCCTCGCCAGAGGAACGCTGCGCCGGCCATCGCGCACCTGCCCGGCTAATTGGCCGCAGGCGGCGGCGATGTCGTCGCCGCGTGGTCGTCGGGTCACCGTCATGACATTTCCCCGGAGGATGATATCACGGAAGGCGTCGATGCGCGCCGGTGACGACCTGCGATAACCTGAACCAGGAAAAGGGTTGAAGGGAATCAGGTTCACCATGGAGGGGATGCCGCGCAGCAGACGGACGAGTTCACGGGCATGGATATCCGCATCATTGATGCCATCGAGCATCACATATTCGAAGGTGATCTTCCGCCGGGGTGGTAATGGGTAGCGACGGCAGGCGGCGAGCAGTTCGCTCAGTGGGTAATGGCGGTTGACCGGCACCAGGACATCGCGGATGTCGTCGCGGCTGGCGTGCAAACTGATGGCCAGGTTCACGGGGCTTTCCGCGCCCAGGCGATCCAGGCCCGGGACGATCCCCGCGGTGCTGACGGTGATTCTCCGCGCACCCAAACCATACGCGCCATCGTCGCGCAACAGACTCAGGGCGGGAAAGACGTGACGCAGATTGAGCAGGGGTTCGCCCATGCCCATGAACACCACATTGGTGATCGTCCCCATCCCGAGAATGCGCCGCGCCACGCGTATCTGGGCAATGATTTCATGCGCCTCCAGGTTGCGGCCGAGACCCTGCGCGCCCGTCGCGCAAAAACTGCAAGCCAGGGAACAGCCCACCTGAGAAGAAACGCATAACGTCCCCCGCGTTTCCTCGGGGATAAAGACGGTTTCAATGGCGTCCCCCCCGGGGAACGCCAGCAGCCATTTACGGGTGCCGTCAGCGGCCAGCTGGTCGGCGACGACTTCCGCTTCGTCCACCCAGGTTTCCGCGGCCAAGCGCGCGCGCAGGGACTTGCTGATATCGCTCATGACCGCAAAATCCGTCACCTGACGGCTGTGCAGCCATTGCAGAATCTGCTGGGCCCGAAAGGGAGATTCTCCCCAGGCGCACAGCAATGCCGACAGGGACCGGCGATCCAGTCCCAGCAGTCGTGGCCTTTCGGCGTCTCTCAGTGTAGAAGAAGCGCTCATGATTCAGCGCGAAAAATCTCCCGTTGGCCAAAAAAGTAGGCGATTTCCCAAGCCGCCGTCTCCGCGCCATCGGAACCATGCACGGCATTGGCGTCGATGCTGTCGGCGAAATCCGCGCGAATGGTACCGGCGGCGGCGTCTTTAGGATTGGTGGCCCCCATCAAGTCACGGTTTTTGGCGATGGCGCCCTCACCTTCCAGGACGAGGATCAACACCGGACCGCTACTCATGAAGTCGCAAAGCTCTCCGTAAAAAGGACGCGCCTCGTGGACCGCATAAAAACCGCCCGCATCCTCGCGGCTGAGGTGCAGCATCTTGGCGGCGGCAATCCGCAAGCCGGCCCCTTCAAATCGGCTCAAGATGGCGCCGATGACATTCTTCCGCACGGCATCGGGTTTGATGATGGAAAGGGTGCGCTCCACAGCCATAAAATCCTCAACGGGGGGTAAAATCAAAGTGCCCATAGGCTAGCATTCCGCGCCATAGCTGGCAATCCGGCGCACGCCGTGATCCGCTCTCCAAATCCGTCTATCGCGTCCGCTTTCCCAAATTTACACCGCCCTTTCCGACAGCAGAGGCGTCACCCTCTGCAACAGACGAGCGGCGGCACCGTTTGCGGAAGGATCCAGATAAAGATCCGCGGTTTCTCGGGTGAACCAGGTGTCCTGACGTTTGGCGAGCTGGCGAGTGGCGGCCAGGGCGGCCGCATAGGCCGCATCGCCGCTGCAACGTCCGTCGCAGAACGCGAAATACTGCCGATAACCCACGGCCCGCATGGCCGGCAGCGTCGCCGCATAGTGGCGCTGCCGCAGCGCCTCCAGCTCGCCGAGAAATCCTTGCGCCAGCATGGCGTCAAGGCGTAGCGCGATACGCCGATGCAGCCATGGCCGGGAGGGGCGCAGGATGATTTTGATCAGGGGGTCGGGAAATCGCCCCCGCCAGCCCCGGCGGGCGCTGAGCGGGGCGCCGGAACTAAGGATGATTTCCAGCGCCCGCTGGATGCGTTGCCGATCCTGGGGCGCAATGGCGGCCGCGGCCTGCGGATCGAGCTCGGCCAGACGCTGGTGCAGGGCAGGCCAGCCCGCGCTTCGGGCCGCCACGCTCAAATGCTGGCGCAGATCCGGATCGGCGGGCGGCAACACGTCAATACCGCGCTCCAGTGCCCGGAAATACAGGCCGGTACCACCGACCAGCAACGGGATGCGGCCACGCTCCCGCGCCGAGGCGATAGCGTGCAAGGCATCTTCACGAAACAGTCCGGCCGAATAGGCTTCATCGGGTTCACGGATATCCACCAGCGCGTGCGGGTATCGCCGGCGCAAGGCCAGGCTGGGTTTGGCGCTGCCAATATCGAAATAACGATAAACCAGCAGTGAATCGACACTGATGATATCCACGGGCAGCGCATCGGCCAGGTGCATGGCCAAATCGGTTTTGCCGCTGGCGGTGGGACCCATCAGAAAAATGGCGGGAATCATCGTCCGCGCAGAAAGAGGCGGTCGAGATCGGCCAGGGAAAACTGCACCACCGTGGGCCGACCATGATTGCATTGCCCGAAACGGGGGGTGCCCTCCAGTTGCCGCAACAGGTCGTTCATTTCTTCCAGGCTGAGTGGGCGGCTGGTTTTGATCGCGGCACGGCAGGCCATATCCGCCAGGACGGCATCGCCATCCCCCGCCGCCCAGGGAGGATCCTCCGCGAGCAGGTCGGCGAGCATCTGTCCATAGACGGCCGCCGGAAGTGCCTGGGGTGCCGCATGAAGAGCCAGCGTTCCCGGACCCGCGACACTCACCTCGAGACCCGCCTGGTGCAGATCGTTCTGACGTTCAGCGAAGCGGGCCATCTGCATCGCCGTCACATGCACATATTCAGGTATAATAAACGTTTGTTTATCGGATTGATGCGACGTATTCTTCATCTTTTCGTAGAGAATTCGCTCGTGAGCGGCGTGCTGATCCACCAGAATCATCCCGGTGCTGTTCTGGGCCAGGATGAAGCGCGCGTGGATTTGCGCCACGGCCTGTCCCAGCGGATAGTCGGGCACCCATTCCGCCGGTCCGGCCGGCTCTCCCCCTGCTCCAAGCGCCGCTGGGGCCAGGGGATGCTCTCCATAGGCGCCCGCATGTTCATTCACCGCACCCGCCGACACCTGCCGGGTGGCGCAGGAAAGCGGCAAACTCGTCGCGGTCGCGGCGCGCGGCGGGAGAGAACGGACCGGGACCGCCACCTGCGGATGAACGCCCCCTTGTCCGGCAATGACCCGCCGCAAGGTATGGAAGAGAAAATCGTGCAGTTCCCGGCCATCCCGAAAACGCACTTCCGCCTTGGCGGGATGCACATTGACATCGACCCGCTCCGGCGGCAGCGTCAGATAGAGTACGTAAAGGGGGTGGCGATCCTGAAACAGCACATCGGCATAGGCGGCGCGCAGCGCGTGGCCGATGACCGCGTCGCGGATCGGACGACCGTTTACGAAGAAATACTGTTCATCCCCGCGGGCACGATTATAAGTAGGCAGGCCCAGCCAGCCGTGCAGAGCATATCCCCGGTCTTCCTGCTCGATATGGAGCGCATTCGCCAGAAAACCCTCTCCCAGGACGGCGGCCACCCGCGCCGCCCGATCGTCCGCGTCCGTGGCCGCGGGAAACTGCGTGAGAGTGCGTCCGTTCTGCACCAACTGGAAGGTCACCGGAAAATGCGCCAGGGCGATCTGGCGCAGCACCTTCTGATTGCGTGACAATTCGGCGCCGGGACCGCGCAAAAACTTGCGGCGTGCCGGCACATTGAAGAACAAATCGGCAACGCGCACGGTCGTTCCCGGTGCCCGGGCCGCCACCTCCGCTGGCGTCGCCACGCCGCCGGTCACTTGCAGACGCGCCGCCTGATTCTGGCCGCGCGCGCGGGAGAGCAATTCCAGGCGGGACACCGAAGCGATGGCGGGCAGGGCCTCACCACGGAACCCCATGGTGTGGATGGCCTGCAGATCCTCCCAGGTGGCCACTTTGCTGGTGGCGTGCCGCTCCAGCGCCAGGGACAGGTCCTCCGGCGGAATACCGATGCCATCGTCTTCGACGCTCAGCAGGTCCATTCCGCCACCCTCCAGTTGAATCCTGATGCGGGTGGCTCCGGCATCCAGACTGTTTTCCAGCAACTCCTTGAGGATGGAGGCCGGACGTTCAATGACCTCGCCCGCGGCGATCTGGTTCGCCAGTGTCCCATCCAGGCGGCGGATACGGCCATCAGCCATCGGCGCCACCCACGCCGAGGGAGGCCGCCGGCAAGCCGAGGCGTTCCGTCCAGCGCTCCGCACGCGCATGGAGCGCCCGCCACCGCACCTGATGATCGCCCTGCGGCAGTATGGTCAGGGTCAAGGACAAGTCCGCGGGGGGCAAAAAGCCGCGCCCGCGCTCAGGCCATTCGATCAGCCACAGCGCCGGCTCCGCGAGATGATCCCGGATACCGATGAACTCCAGCTCTTCCGCCTCTCGCAGCCGATAAAGGTCCAGATGCAGCGCGGTTCCGATGCGCGTCACATAGCGTTCGATCAGGGTATAGGTGGGGCTCTTTATCGGCGGGGTGACCCCCAGAGCCTGCAGCAGGGCCTGGGCCAGCGTGGTCTTGCCCGCGCCCAGTTCCCCGTGGAGATAAATGACCGCGGGCATATCGACGACTTGCGCGAGGCGTCGCCCCCAGTCCCGGCACGCATCGGCATCCGCGAAATTCCAGTACATGCGCTTCCGGAATCAGGGCTTCAGCAAATGCCGGAGAATATCTGATCGGCTGACAATGCCGAGCAGCAGGCCATGGTCATCCACCACCGGCACCGCATGCACATCCCTGCGCAGTAATTTTTCGGCCACGGCATCCGTATCCTCCCCGGGGACGGCGGTGACAACGCGACTGCTGGCCAGCTGCCGGGCGGTGACGGCGGTCACCTTGCGCAGTTCTGCGTCATACTCGCGCATGCCGCCAATGGGAATGAGGCCGTCGAGAATGGTGACTATGGTGGGTAAATGCACCTTGCGATGGGCGTCGATGAGATCCCGCTCACCGATCATGCCGATCAACCGGCCCTCACTGTCCACCACGGGCAAACTGTGATGCCCGGAGCTCATCAACACCTCACCGACCCTGCTGACCGAGTCATCCGCCAGCACCGTGATGGTCTGGCGGGTCATAATATCCTGGGCCGTTGTCATCAATATCGTCCTTCCGCCATGGCGGCATATAATACGCTGAGGATAGTGTCTATTTCCGTTGCTGTCACCGACAGGGGGGGAACCACGGTGATGAGGTCACCCAGGGGTCGGCTGTACACCCCCATTGCGCGCGCGCGGCGGCAGACCGCATATTCAACGCGATCCCCGTAAGCATACGCCGCCCCCGTCCCGGGATCCCGCAGGGGGATGGCCGCCATCAACCCGAACTGCCGGACTTCCCCTGCCCAGGATTGACCGCTGAAACGCCGCAAACCCGCCTGGAGGCGTGCGATTTTGTCTGGCAAGGCGGCCAGCACCGCGCCTTCCGCGAAGAGGGCCAGATTCTCCAGGGCGACGGCGCAAGCCAAGGGATTGGCCGTATAGGTATGCCCGTAGTAGAATTGGCGGCTCTCCCCGAAAGGGGCGAGAAAGGCGGCAAAGACATGCTCCGCCGCCAGAGTCGCCGCCACCGGCAGGTAACCGCCACTCAGCCCCTTGCCCAGGGCCAGCAAGTCCGGTTCCACGGATTCCCATTCGCACGCAAAGAGCTTGCCGCTACGGCCGAAACCCGTCGCCACCTCATCGACAATCAGTAAAACCTCATAGGTCTGGCACAGGCGCTGTGCGCCCGCGAGAATGCCCGGAGGGAAAGGCAACATACCGGCGGCACCCTGCACACCGCCTTCTAGAATCAGGGCGGCGATCTCGCCCCCCTGGTTTTTCAGGATGGATTCCAAAGTCGTCAGCCACGCGGCCGTCGCCCGCTCCGGATTTCCCGAGCAAGCGTCCCATTGGAGTACGTAGGGGCTCGGCAAGCGCAAGGTCGGGAAGAGGAGATGCCCATAGATCCCGTGAAACAACGGGAAACCGCCGACGGACACGGCACCCACCGTATCGCCGTGATAAGCGTTATCCAGGGTCAGGAAAAGTCGCTTTTCCGGACGACCCAGATTACCCCAGTATTGCGCCGCCATCTTGATGGCGACCTCCACGGCTTCGGCGCCATCCTCCGAAAAAAAACAGTGCCGCAAGGAGGCCGGCGTGATCTCCACCAGCGCCTTCGCCAGCCGGATGGCGGGGGGATGACTCGCGCCCAGCGCCGTACTGTGCGCAACCTTGCCGAGCTGCTCGACCAGGGCGGCATCCAGCCGGGGGTGACGATGCCCATGGACATTGCACCAGAGGCTGGCGATGGCATCCAGACAGCGGCGTCCCTCCATGTCGTAAAGGTAGTTCCCTTCGGCACGCTCGATGATCCAGGGGTCATCGTCGCCGTAATCTTGCATCTGGGTGAAGGGGTGCCAGAAATAGCGCCGATCCCAGGCATGCAGCGTTTCAGTATCCCGCATGATTTTTCCTCAACTCCTGTAAGGCGGCAGGAACCGCCGCCAGAATATCCCCGGCCAGCAGACTGGCCTCGCCTATTTGCGCGGCGGCCAGATCGCCCGCGTGCGCGTGCAGGCAAACGCCGAGGGACAATGCGGCATCGGCTTCCAGACCAATGGCCAGCAAACCGGTGAGCAAACCGGTGAGCACGTCCCCGCTGCCCCCCGTGGCCATGCCCGGATTCCCCTGCGGGCAGAACCATCGGCCGCCACTCCCGAGAAGCAGGCTATGATGTCCCTTGAGCACCCAGTGCCCTCCATAGCGGGCGCGCAATCGGCCAATAGCCGTGGCGCGATCGCTTTGCACAGCGGCGGTGCTCGTCCGCAACAAGCGCGCGGCTTCTCCCGGATGGGGCGTGAACAGGCGAACGGCGTCGCCGCGCAGGAGGTCCGGCCCGAAACGCGCCAGAATATTCAAGGCGTCGGCATCCCAGACCTGTGGGCCGGAGCGGGTGCCTATTTCGCGTACCAGATCATGGGCCGCCAGCCCCTGCCCCAATCCCGGGCCGACGGCCAGCACCGCGGCGGCCGGTAGCTCCTCCAGGCTGCCGGGCCAGTCTCGCCACGTGGCTTCCGGTAAATGCGCCGCCAAATAAGGGAGGGCGGAGGGATGTCCCATCGCCGTCACCAGTCCGGCCCCCACCCGATAGGCCGCGGCGCAGGCCAGCGCCAGCGCCCCGCCCATCCCCGGTCCCCCACCGATCACAAAGGCGTGCCCGAAATCGCCCTTGTGCGCCAGTGGATCACGCTCCGGCAAAACCGGCAGACCCCGCCACTCCAGGGGGACAAACGCTTCGCTCATGGTCACGCCCTCTCGATATCCTCTTCAGGATACGCGCTGACGTGGTGCAGACTCAAATCGGCGCCCGCATATTCCGCCTCCTGGTCCAGACGGATGCCAATGAAATACTTGATGGCGCCATAGACCAGACCACTGCCCAGCAGGGCGATCAGCACCCCCAGCGAAGTACCCAGCAACTGCGACCCCATACTGACGCCGCCGATCCCGCCCAGGAAACGCTGGCCGAAAATCCCCACGGCCAGTCCACCCCACACGCCGCAGACGCCGTGCAATGGCCACACGCCGAGCACGTCATCCAGACGCAGGCGATGCTGCACAAAGGTGAAGAGGTAAACAAAGATGAGACCGGCGATGGCACCGATGGCCAAAGCGCCGATGGGTTGAACGACGTCGGAACCCGCACAGATGGCCACCAGCCCCGCCAACGCGCCATTATGCACGAAACCGGGATCGCCCTTCCCCACCGCCAAGGCCGTCAGCATCCCACCCACCAGGGCCATGAGCGAATTGAGCGCCACCAGACCCTGCACGGCCGCCAACTGCTGTGCGCTCATCACATTAAAACCAAACCAGCCGATGATCAGGATCCAGGAGCCCAGGGCCAAAAATGGGATATTGGAAGGCGGCATGGCCTGTACCGCGCCATCACGCCCATAGCGTCCTCGACGCGGTCCCAATAACCAGACCGCCACCAACGCCATCCAGCCACCCATGGCATGCACCACCACCGAACCCGCAAAATCGTGAAAAGGCGCGCCGAAGGTATGGGTCAGCCAGGCCTGAACGCCATAGTGGTTGTCCCAGACCATCCCCTCGTAGAAGGGATACACCAGCCCGACCAAAAAAGCCGTCGCCAGCAGTTGCGGATAGAAACGCGCACGCTCCGCGATACCGCCGGAGATGATGGCCGGCACGGCCGCCGCAAAGGTCAGCAGGAAGAAAAAACGCACCATCTCGAAACCCTGATTCCCCGCCGTCAGCGTGCGCGCGTCGCCCAAAAAACTGATGCCGTAGGCGATGTGATATCCCACGAAAAAATAGACTATGGCAGAGACGCCAAAATCACTGAGAATTTTGACCAGTGCATTGACCTGACTGCGGCGCCGCACCGTCCCCAGTTCCAGAAAAGCGAAGCCTCCGTGCATGGCAAAGACCAAAATAGCGCCCATCAGCAAAAAAAACACGTTCCCGCCGGGAGGCATGGCTCCAGTGGCTGTCATGATGTCGGTTTCCTCTCAAGAGTATGGTTGATTTACAGGGGCTGTCACCGCGAACATCGCGCTACTCGTCCAACAGACGGCGGCCATGGAGCGCCCGCCCGAGGGTGCCGCGGTCGACATACTCCAGTTCACCGCCCACGGGCACCCCACGCGCGATACGACTGACGATGATCCCATTCGGCACCAGTCCGGCGAGAAATTGCGCCGTCGCCTCTCCCTCCAGGGTCGGGTTGGTCGCAAAGATCACTTCCCGCAAATCCGCCTCAGCCAAGCGGGCCGTGAGGCGGTCGATGTGCAAGGCTTCGGGGCCGATACCATCCAGTGGCGACAGGTGCCCCATCAGCACGAAGAACTCGCCGGCGAACACCCCGGTATCCTCGATGGCCCGCAGATCGGCGGGGGATTCCACCACGCACACAATGGAACGGTCTCGGTGCTCGGCACGGCAGACGCCGCAGCGGGACGATTCGCTGAGGTTATTGCAGCGCTCGCAAAAACGCACCACGGTATGCGCCTGTTGCAAGGCGGCAGCCAGTTGCGGCATCAACTCGCGCTTGCGCACCAGCAACTCGTAGCTGATCCGCTGCGCCGAACGCGGACCAATGCCCGGCAGGCGGCGCAGCAGCATCGCCAGGGCATCCATGCTGGGAACATCCGTCATGCGGGTTTAGAAAGGCAGGTTCATGCCCGGAATATTCATGCCGCCGGTCACGGACGACATCCGCTCCGCACTGACCTTCTCGGCATTGCGCACGGCATCGTTGATGGCCGCGGCCACGAGATCTTCGAGCATTTCCCGATCCCCATCGGCAAACAGGGAGGGGTCGATGCGCACCCGCCGCACATCATGGCGACAAGTCATGGTCACCTCCACCAGATTACCGCCCGCATGCCCCTGCACTTCCACCTGCGCCAAATCCTCCTGCGTCTTCTGCAGGCGTTCCTGGAGCTGCTGCGCCTGCTTCATGATATTTCCCAGTCCACCCTTCATTTTCCATCACCTCCCTCGATTGAGGCCGCTCGATCAACAGATAATGCTCCCGCCGCAACGGGAGCCGCTATTTCTACACACTCCAGGCGCGCATCCAGAACTTCCAGAAAGGCATTGACCCGCGGATCGGCGGCGACCCGTGCCTCCGCCGCCGCCTGCCTGGATGCGGCCTGTTCCCGCTCTTCCCGCGCCAGACTGCCCACTCCGGTTTCCTGGGTGAGCGGTACGATGGTCAGGCGGGGTTCGCGCCCAAGGTGCTTCGCGAGGGCCTGCTGCACGGCGAGCCGCGTCTCCGCCTTGGACAGCAGTAGCAAATAGCCGGGTTCGACCGCCAGTTCGACCGCCTCGGGTCCACAGCGCAGCGCTTGCCCATGGCGCAGATACTGCCTCACCATGGGGGATACCGCCAACGCTTCCAGTACGCGGCTCCAATCCGAAGCGGACGGCGGCCCCGCGGCTGTTTCAGGAAGCTCGAGCGCGGGAGGCGGCGGTTCCTGGACAATATCCCGCGCGGCGGGAGGACGCGTAGCAAAGGGGTTGTCCGGAGCATTTCCCTCCGCGGGAGGGGGCACGGGCATGCCGGCCGCTTCTGGCGCGGCCACCGGATTCCGGGCATGGGCGACGGACTGGCCGGGGTGCGAGGGGTCTTCCGGATGCGGGGCGGAGAAACTCAGTATCCGTAAAAATGCCATCTCCAGCGCCATGCGCGTATCGGGATACAGGGCAAAGTCACGCCGTGCCGACAGGAGCAGATAGTACCAGGACTGCAGCGTAAGCGGACTGATGCGCTCGCGCAGGCGGACGATCGTGGCGGCCCCTTCGCGCTCCGGATCCACCGGCAGAAACTGCGCCAGGCTAAGGCGATGCACCCCTTCTATGACCAGGTCCAGCAACCCCGCGCCATCCATACCCCGGGCCAGATGATCATCCAGCATGCTGAACAGTTGAACCGCCTGCCCATCCACCAGGGCTTCGACCAACTCGAGCACGGCATCGTCGCCACTTCGCCCGAGCATGGCCAACACGCCTTCCCGCAGCACCTTGCCACCACCATGGGCAATCGCCTGATCCAACAGACTCAAGGCATCCCGCAAACTGCCATCGGCGGCGCGAGCCAGCACCTGCAGTGCCGCGTCCTCCGCCGGCACCTGCTCTGCCGCCATGATCTGCTGCAATCGCCCTTGAATCAGGGGAATATCCAGCCGCCGCAGATTGAACTGCAAACAGCGGGAAAGAATGGTCACCGGCAACTTTTGCGGGTCGGTGGTCGCCAGCAGGAATTTCACATGCTCCGGCGGCTCCTCCAGGGTCTTCAGCAATGCATTGAAACTATGGCTAGACAGCATGTGCACCTCGTCGATGAGATACACCTTGTAGCGACCGGCACTCGGCGCATACGGCACGTTATCCAGCAGATCGCGGGTTTCATCCACCCGGGTGCGGCTCGCGGCGTCCACCTCC
This sequence comes from Acidithiobacillus ferrianus, assembly GCF_010378095.1. GTDB lineage: Bacteria > Pseudomonadota > Gammaproteobacteria > Acidithiobacillales > Acidithiobacillaceae > Acidithiobacillus > Acidithiobacillus ferrianus. The sequence continues at coordinate 186,349 of NZ_WNJL01000030.1, forward strand.
AGCAAGTCGACAAAATTGCCCGCGGCGATGCCACGACACGCACCGCACTCACCGCAAGGCTGGCTGCCGACGCCCCGTTCACAGTTCAGGCATTTGGCCAGCAGACGGGCCAAGGTGGTTTTGCCGACGCCCCGCGTGCCCGTAAAGAGGAAGGCATGGTGGATGCGACCGGAATCCAGCGCGTGGCGCAAGGCGGAAACCACCGCCTCCTGCCCGACAAAATCGTCAAAATATTGGGGCCGCCAGCGGCGGGCCAACGCCAGATAAGCGCTCATACGGACGGGGGAGACGATAGGGTGGCGACGCCAACCAGCCACACCCCGGCACCTGGATCGCCGGCTGCCGCTGCTCCCTTCCGGGCCTGACGGGGTTCACCAGTTACCACTGCGAGGGGACCGATCTTTGTCGCCATAGAAAAACCTGAGACTGTCCGCTGATGGACGATGATTGGCGGAGGGGGTGGCACTCCACGACAGTCACGACACCACGGTGTAGGACGCCGCAAATCACCTGCTTTGGCTTTTTGCGCCTCTTCGCGGCGCCGGAACACTCCGGCCCAACGCTTGGGCGGAGTATAGTGCGCTTCGCGTACGAATTTCAACACGCCCTCCCCAAACGGCAGAGGAATCGTCCCCATTCGGGAAGCCCGATTCCGTGCTCACGCCGGTTCTCCTCCAGGGAGGAAACGGGGCAAACGCATCGCAATGCCCTGCAAGGGGACGACCTCATCCACCCCGCCCAAGCGAATGGCTTCTTTAGGCATGCCAAAAACCACACAACTGGCTTCATCCTGGGCCACGGTATGCGCGCCCGCGCGATGCATCTCCGCGAGCCCCTGCGCGCCATCATCCCCCATGCCGGTCATGATCACGCCCCAGGCATTGCGTCCCGCCGCCTGTGCCACGGAGCGAAAAAGCACGTCGACCGAAGGACGATGGTGTTTGACCAATGGACCATCAAAAACCTGCACCACGAACTGGGCACCGCTGCGTATCAAGCGCATATGCTTGCCGCCAGGAGCGATCAGGGCGCGCCCCGGCAACACCCGGTCACCATCTCGCGCTTCGCGGACCTCCAACGCGCTGATGGTGTTCAGGCGTTCGGCAAAAGCCGCGGTGAACTTTTCGGGCATGTGCTGGACAATCACCACACCCGGGACGGTCACCGGCAAAGCGCGGAGTAACACTTCCAGCGCCTGGGTTCCACCGGTGGAGGTGCCGATGGCGATCACTTTTTCGGTGCTCTTCTGCAGTAACAAATCACGTGTGACCACCGCGACCGGCGCGGTACCCGCCGGCGCCGCCGGACGGAGGTTGCGCAGATTGGCCCGTGCCGCCGCTTTGATGGCCTGAATGATCTCCTGCGCATCTTTCTGCAGGAAATCGCGCAGACCGGAATGGGGTTTCTGGATGATTTGCACGGCACCCGCGGACAGCGCGTCCAGCGTGATCTGCGCGCCGGACTCCGCCAGACTGGAGCAGATGATCACCGGTAAGGGGTGCTCCGCCATGATTTTGCGCAGGAAGGTCACCCCGTCCATGCGGGGCATTTCTATATCGAGAATCACCACATCCGGCCACTGCCGTTGCATGCGGTCCCAGGCAAAGAGGGGATCCTGGGCCGTCGCCAGCACCGCGATATCCGGATCCTGCACCAACGCACTTTGCAGCACCTGTCGCACCACCGCGGAATCATCCACGATGAACACCTGTATTTTTTTCATGACAACCCTTTGGATAGAGGAGAAAACATCATCACTCCGCGCGGACGGATGCCCCGCGTCCGCTGAATTTCAAATACACCGCACCCGACCAGATCTCGAAATAGAGGTTGCGATGACCCTGCCCCCCCAGATGCGAGGCGGCGATACCGAAACCCGCCCGCTCCACCAACTGCCTTGCCGCCCGCACATTTTTGCGGGACACATTGTTCAATCCCTCCGTCGTGTCGCCGGCCCCCGCGAGGGTATCGCCGCCCGGCCGGCGAAACATGTTGCCGCCGCCGAAAATCTTGCAGGCATATTCCCTGGGATGGGTGCGTTGACGGCCTATCTCCTGCACCAGGGCGGCTACCGCCTCGTCGCCGTAGCGGCCATCCAGCGGCGTGGCCGGCGGGTGTAAACTGCTGCGGCTGGGCAGTAGAAAATGGCACATGCCACCCACCTGAAGACGGGGATGCCAGAGGGTAATGGCGATGCAGGAACCGAGCAAGGTCCGGATACGCGTATCCCGACCTCCGAAATACCATTCTCCCGGCTGCAGAAAGATATCCACGATCCCCATGTTTCAATCCTTCTGGTAGACGGCCGGCTGAACCAGTCGCAGTCCCCCGGCAATCCCGTTGAGGCTTTCCGAATGCCCCACGATAAAATATCCGCCGGGGCGCAAGCGTGCCAACAAACGCGAACAAATCGTCTTCTTCGCGGGAGGATCAAAATAGATCAGCACGTTGCGCAAAAATATCACATCAAAATCCCCCACGGAGGGCAGCGTGCTATTGAGATTGATCTGCGAAAAATGTATGGCTTTGCGCAAATCCGGCACGATGCTGAAGGATCCTTCCTGCGGACCCACACCGCGCAGACAGTAGTGCTTCAGATAGGCTTTGGGAATTTTCTCGGCACGTTCCAGGGGATAAATACCTCTCGCCGCGGAGGCCAGCACGCGGGTGCTCAGATCCGAGGCCAGGATCTCCCAGCCCCGCCCCCGGCGTTCGGCCAATACCATGGCGATGCTGTAGGGTTCCTCACCGGAGGAACAGGCGGCGCTCCAAATCCGCAAATCCACCTGTTTAGCCCGCTGCGGGATGATTTGTTCGCCGAGAAAGGCGAAGTGCTTGGCCTCCCGAAAGAAGTAGGTCTCATTGGTCGTGAGCAGATCGACGGCCTGCTGGCGTTCGGCGGCATCGGTATCGAGCAGACGCAAATAGGTATCATAGTCGCCACAATCCCGCACCCGCAGACGTTTTCCCAGTCGCCCCACCACCAGCGGCTTTTTGGCCGGGCCGAGAGTAATGCCCGCTTCTTTCTGCAAGAAGGCCTGGATGCGCCGATAGTCGGGATCGCTCAAGGGGCACACGGGGTTGATCGTTGCCATGGGTCAGGTTCCGGTCATCACCGTGGCGAGCGCGGCCATCTCGTCCATGGAAAGCACCCGGGCCATCTCCAGCAACACCATGAACTGGCCGCCCATCTTCCCCATGCCCCGGATGAACTCCGTGCGCAAACCCGCGCCAAACTGCGGCGTCGGCTCTATCTGTTCCGCCGAAAACTCCAGCACCTCGTTGACAGCGTCCACGATGACCCCGAGGCGCTGTCGGGACTCCCCTTCCTGCAAATCCACGATAATGATGCAACTCCGTTTGTGCAGGGCCGTCGCCGGACGCCCGAAACGGCGCGCCATGTCGATGACCGGCACCACCTGACCACGCAGGTTGATCACCCCCACCACGAAATCCGGCATCATCGGTATCTGGGTGGGGGCAAGATAGGCAAGGATCTCGCGCACTACCGTGATATCCACGCCAAAGGACTCCCCCTGCAACTGGACAATCAGATATTGCCCCGCCCAGCGTCCCACCTGGGCGGTACTCTCTCCTGCGGGCAGCATGTCCATGAACGCCTCCTCAGAAGCGGACGAAGTCGTGACTGTCGGCACTGACGGGCAGCATGTCCTGTCCACGCCCCTTGAACGGCGCCACGGCCGCCGCCGCGCTTTTACGCGCACCCGCCTGGACGGGCACCGCACTCCCCGGCGCGCGCAAACGGAAGGTCGCCATCAACTGTTGCAGTTGTTCGGCCTGACCGCTCATCTCCTCCGCCGTCGCCGCCAGTTCTTCCGAGGCGGACGCATTTTGCTGAGTGACCTGATTGAGCTGTCCCACCGCCAGGTTGATCTGATCGATGCTGGCCGCCTGCTCGTTGGAAGCCGCGCTGATCTCCTGCACCAGATCAGAGGTTTTGCCGATCGCCGGAACCAGCGCGGTCAGCGCGCTTCCCGCCTGTTCCGCCACCCGCACGCTGTTGCCCGCCAGCGTACCGATTTCCTGGGCGGCCACCTGACTGCGCTCCGCCAGCTTACGGACCTCGGCGGCCACCACGGCGAAGCCTTTGCCATGCTCTCCGGCACGGGCCGCCTCGATCGCGGCATTGAGCGCCAGCATATTGGTTTGATAGGCAATATCGTCGATGATGCCGATCTTTTCGGCGATATTCTTCATCGCCTGCACCGTCCCGGCGACCGCTTCGCCACCCATGCGCGCCTCTTTGGCCGCACCGGTCGCAATGTCATCGGTCACCCGCGCGTTCTCCGCATTCTGCTTGATGGAAGCCGCGGCCTCTTCCAGCGTGGCCGAGGTTTCCTCGACACTGGCCGCCTGCTCGGAGGCCGACTGGGAAAGAGACTGGGAAGTGGCGCTCACTTGCTCGGAGGCGCTGGACAGATTGTCCGCGGCGCCGCGTACCTCGCCTATCGTCTGCGTCAGACGCTCCACCATCGTCCCCAGCGCCGCCATCAAACGCCCCGTCTCGTCATGGGTGCGGGAAACTACCGACATCGAAAGATCCCCCTCCGCAACCCCTTCGGCGACGCCCACCGCCTCCGCCAGCGGACGCGTGATCGACCGGGTCATCCCCCAGGCGATGAGCACGGCGAACAGGATGGCCAGCAGCGCAATGGCCAGGATCAGTTCCGTCACCAGTGCGACGCTTTTTTCATTGCTCTGTTTTATCGCGCGCAATGTGTCCGCTTCGTTATCCAACAGCGACACATTGGCCTGATCCATGCTCCGCTCCGCGGAGACGACCACCTTTTTATAATACGCGTTGGCCTTTTCGAGACGCTGCGCCGTATCCTGGGTGTTTACCGGAATGGCGGCGATCGTGCTGAGATAGTTTTTCGCGGCCGTCCGGTATTGTTCGTATGCCCCATCGGCCCGCGCCAAGGCCTCCGCACCACCCTGGCCAGTGACATGTATTTTCAGGTAGGCATAATACGGGAGTATTTTTGCGTTGATTTCATGGAGGTTTTGCAACTCCTTGTCGGCGCCGGATGGGAGGCCGTAAGCGAAGTTGGAATTGGCTTTGATCATCGCCACCTGAAAGCTTGCCTTCGCCTCTCCTATGGAGAGCATGGCGTCGTATGTTTTTCGGATATTCGCGGGCACCTGTCCGGTGGCCTCCACGAGATCCGAATGTAGCTTTTCCACGCCAAACCAGCCCAGCGCCCCCAGTATCAGCAGCATGATGATCAGTAGAGAGAACGCCATACTGAGGCGCACAGCGATACGCATATTCCCGAACATGATACCCTCCTTGGTATAAATCAATGAATGTGTTTTGCGGAAACGTGGCCATGAATCAGCGCCGAAATATCCAGAATGGGGGCGACGTCCCCATTGCCGAGAATGGTCACCGCCGATATCCCCGGCACCTGATCGAACAGCTTGCCGAGCGGCTTGATGACCGTCTGCTGATTACCGAGAATAGCCCCGACCACCATGCCGACCCGGTGTTGACCATGACGCACCACAATGACGTTGCGCCGCTTTCCCGCCTCGCCATCGATCCGAAAGACCCCCGCCAAATGCAGTAGCGGCAGGGGTTGATCGCGTAACTCCATATATCCGGGGACCCCCTGCCGTTCCGGGTATTCCAGGCACTCCTCCACGGATTCGGCGGGAATGACGAAGGTGTCCGTCGCCAGTTTGACGAGAAAACCGTCGATAATGGACAAGGTGAGCGGCAAACGAATGCGCATGGTGCTGCCGACATCGGGCGTGGAGTGGATTTCGATGCTGCCGCGGATGGCCTCGATATTTTGTCGCACCACGTCCATCCCGACCCCGCGTCCGGAGATGTCGCTGACCTGATCGGCGGTGGAAAATCCGGGCGCGAAGATCAAGGCGTAGATTTCTCGGTCACCGAGCGTCTGCTCGGAGGTAATCAGCCCCTTTTCCATGGCCTTGTTCAGAATTTTCTCGCGATTGAGCCCACCCCCGTCATCGCGCACCTCGATAATGATGCCGCCGGCGTCGTGGCAGGCGTGCAGATTGATGCAACCCTGAACCGGTTTGCCGAGCGCGCGACGGCGCTCCGCGCTCTCTATGCCATGATCCATGGCATTCCGCACCAGATGCATGAGCGGATCGGTGATTTTTTCCGCCATGCTCTTATCCAGTTCCGTCCCTTCGCCACTGATCTCCAGACGGATATCCTTGCCCAGGGTGCGTGCCATATCCCGCACCACGCGGGGGAAACGTTGAAACACTTCCGCCACATCGATCATGCGCAGATGCAGGGCGCCGTCGCGGATCTCCTCCACCAGGCGCGCCACATGAGCGGCGGATTCGACACGGTCCTCGGCGCCGTCCTGCATCGCAAACAAACTGTTGGCGGCGCTCGCGATGACCAGTTCTCCGACCAGATTCACCAGATGGTCCAGATCGGCGGCGCGCACGCGCAACATCTGGCGTTCAGCCACTTGCTGCTCGCGCTGCTGCTGCTGTTTCTCCAGCGCGCCCTGGACGACGGGCTCCTGCACCATCTTTTGCGCAATCAGGATCGCCCCCAAGGGCCGATGCTGACCATCCTGATTTCCCACGTCCTGCAAAGCGAGGGCCTTCTGCAGCTCCTCCTCCGTCAGCGATCCGACGGAGACGAGTATTTCCCCGAGATGCTGATCGGCTTCCGGGAGTTGCTGAATGAGCTGAAGATAGGCACCGATCTGGCTATGCGCGGGAAGGATGTGCACGGTGCTGGAGTCCTTCACGAAATCAAAGACATCAGCGATCTGTGACTTGTCGGCATCGCTCTTGAAACTGATTTCAAAGCCGAGATAACAGCTTTCGGCATCCATCTGGGCGAGTGGGGGCAGGCTGTCGGTCAGGGTGACGAGTCCGACGATCTCGCCGATCTGTTCCAGGTAGCGCAAAAAAGACAGGGGATCCATGCCATCCCGGAAGGTGTCCACCCCAAACCGGAGGGAGATGTGCCAGTTACCTGTTTTTACGGAACCGGGAGGGATGACTTCCGGACCCGGACGCGCTTCGCTCTTCAGGACTGACGCGGACATGGGGGCGGGAAGCGTCGTTCCGAGCGCTTCGGTGAGCGCGGTGAGCAAGCGGAGATCCTCCGCCAGAAAGCGCTCGTCCAACGCCGCCCCCACCGAAATCTTGTCGAGATATTCCGCGATATGATCTCCGCAAGACAGCAACAGGGTGATGCGGGAGGGGGTCAGGTCGGTCGATCCGGCACGAATGCGATCGAGCAGATTTTCCAGGCAGTGGGTAAAACGCACCACCTCTTCCAGACCAAAGAGTCCGGCGGACCCCTTGATGGTGTGCGCGGCGCGGAACACGGCGTTGATGCGTTCAGGGTCCGCGCCGCTCTCCTCCATGAAGAGGAGCGCACTTTCCATGTCCTGCAGGAGATCCCGGCTTTCCTCGAAAAAAGTCTGCAACGCGGCTTCCATTTGCGGGTCGATGGAAATCATCCGGCCATCTCCTTGGTCAATAGAACGGGGTCGCCAAAATAGGGGGTGAGGCGGCAGAGCTGCATGGCGTTCAACACGGCCCGGGAATGCCCGCTCAGATGCAGCGCCACTCCCAGGCGAAGGGCCTCGGTCTTGGCGGCCATGAGCACTTGCAGGCCGGCGCCGTCCACTTCGGTGACCTCCTCCAACGCCAGCTCGACCTGGGGATTCTGCCGCAGCGCCGTCAGGAGACGCTCGCGCAGGGAAGCGGCGGCATAGATGTCGAGGTCGCCGGCCAGCCTGAGACGCGGAGTGGCGCCATTTTGCTCTTGCTGAATGTCCATGGTCATCAGGGCAGAATCAGCTTGCCTACCGCCGCCAGCATCTGCTGGGGCTGGAACGGCTTGACGACCCAGGCCTTGGCGCCCGCCGCCTGACCCTGGAGCTTCTTTTCTTCTTCGGCCTCGGTGGTCAGCATGATGATCGGCGTAAATTTGTATTCCGCCTTCCGCTTGACCTCCTTCACAAAGGTGATGCCGTCCATATTGGGCATGTTCACATCGCTGACGATCAGGTGAACTTTGGCGGCAGATCCCAGCTTCGCCAGACCATCCACACCATCACAAGCCTCTATGACCTCATATCCGGCTCCCTTCAGGGCAATGCCGACCACTTGCCGCAAAGAGGCGGAATCATCTACTACCAGGATTGTCTTTGCCATGACGCAAGCTCCTTGCCATCTATCTCGGATTCAAAAAAAGGTGATTTCTGGATGGGCTTCAGGGACGGGACGGGTTTCGCCCCGATGAATGCAGTGTTCCTCGCGGGTGGTGTAGTTTCCGGTCAGTGCCTGTAACCAGTCCTCCACCCCCTGCGCGGGATCCTCCGCATTCAAATGCTCCGGCAAACCGCTCAGACCCGCCTCGACATGCGTCAACGTCTGACTGACCCGGTCCTGAAACTGCAACGCAATCAGTAATTGGTCCATCTCCTCGCCGATACCCTGCGCTTCGTTTTGCAGAATGTCGGCGGAGGTGGTGAGACGGCGGGTCATCTCCTGCAAGCGATGAAGCATGCTGCGAATGGAGATCTCGGCGTGGGCCAGAAATTGGCGCTCCTGCTGAATGGCCTCCGCCGTCTGCTGCACGACCCCGCGAATGGAAGCGGTGATGGCTTTCACGTTTTCTCCCATTTTCTGGCTGGTTTCCTTGGAACGTGTGGACAGTTTGCGCACCTCGTCAGCGACCACGGCAAAACCCCGGCCGTGTTCTCCCGCGCGCGCCGCTTCAATAGCCGCATTGAGCGCGAGCAGCGTCGTCTGCGAGGCGATTTCGCCGACATCCTGTGCCATGCGTTCCAGGGTGTTCACTTGCTGCAGCAGCGCGGCAATCACTTTCTGTTGCGATTCATGCTGCTGCGTTGCCGCCGAAATATGCTCGAGCACGCCCAGCAGTTCGGTCTCGCTGGCGCTAAACAGGGCACTGACGTCCAGTTGTTCCGCGGTTTCCTCTTGGGCTGCCCCACGCGATGCCTGTACCGCTTTGCTGAGGCGCTGATGGAGGTTGGAGAAGCGGGCCATGATATCCCCGATGGCATCTTCCATCTGTGTTCGCCCGGATTGCACCTGGGACACCAGAATCTGAATGGCTTGGGCGATTATCTCGGCAAAAGGCAGGGTATCCGTCATGGTTCATCTCTATATATGATCAGCGGAGAATCAGTGATAAAAACACATCACTTATTACGGCATGGACAAGGAAAAACTTTAGCTCACATGGAATTAGGATCATTCCTCATACCGATGAGCTAGTTAGCCGGATGAATTATGCGGGACACCGTCCGGGCGAGCGCCCTGACAACGAGAAAGGCATCCCGAACGCACGCGGAATGCCTCTTCTTGGGGGTGATGAGGTACGTCTACGGCAAGATGGGCCGAGATACGTGGAATCTCCGAATTATTTACCGGTTCGAGGCAGCAGACCCGCTTTCTCCAGATAGGTCGGCAGTACCGCGGCGACCCGCAGACCCCGCTGTACATCGGGATCTTTGAGCATGTGGTAAAGCCCGGAGAGTCCACCCATCTGCTCCTGGGGCTCATGTTCGATGGCCTCGGCGAGGGCGTGTGCCATCGCTTTGCCGCTGCGCGCCATCTGGACCACGCTGGTCAGGGTCGAGCCGTCTCCGGCCTGTTTGATGAACTGACCGATCCAAGATTCCATGTCGGCACTTCCGGCCAGGAGGCCGATCTGCCGGCCGATGTCGGCGATGCGCTGCAGGTCACCGTCTTCTCGCAACTGCTTGAGCGCGCGCAAAGTGGTACGCACGGTGGTGTCGGCGGCGGTCTCTTCCCAGAGACCGCCAAGTTCCTCCAGCTTGGCCACCAGCGCGCTACCGGCGGGTCCCTTGAAGAAATTCAAAACATCCTCCACACGCGATAGCAGGCTGCCCAGCCCTTGTGCGGCCGCCACCCATTCAGCGATCGGGATGGCCTGCAAGGCTTCGAGCATTTTAGGCGCCAGAGGCGCCAGAAGTTGCAGCGTTTCGCTCACAAAAGCGGCGTTTTCACGGACGCGCCTCAAGGCCCCGGCCTCGCGCAAGGCCCTGATGGTTTCCAGCAATTCCCCAATCCCGGCATCCCACTCAAAACGCTCGTTCCATTGACCCACACGTCGCGTGATGGTCATGGGCAAAGCGTCAGCCGGACCCTCCATGAGTCGCTCGGTAGCGCGGGCAAGATCGCCCAAACGGGCGAGACCCGCCCACTGCTCAGGGGTCAAAGAGGGGATAAAAGCATCCTTCGGTTGCGCTGCCATAGGCTACCTCCCTGAATTCCGTGTCCGGGTGAAAAAGGAGGGGCGTCCCCCTTGCATCAAGCCGCGAAGAGTTTCTCGGCAAGCAGTTGTGAGGCATCCAACCCCCACTCCGGCATTTTGCCCCTATTCTTGAAGAAGAGATTTTTGTACTGCATCTTCAGCAGGAAGGGCATGTGGCCCATTTTCAGGACCTGGTCCGGACCGCCAAACCAACTGTTGGAACGAATATAGAACGCCCGATTATCGCCCATGTCGCCTATGCAATAGACCACCGGCGCCAAAGGCTGGTCGGCCTCGGTGGCGTCCATCCCGCCCAAATCCTTGGCAATCTGCCTGGCAACGATTTCACCCTGGGCATGACCGATACCGCCCAACTTGGGCACCGTGATGGCGGCTGCGTCTCCCGCCGCGAACACATGGGGATATTTGGGATTACGCATGGTGACATCGGTGACGACGAAGCCCTGGCTATCGCTGATGGGGAGATCCTTCATGAAATCGTGGGGCACCCAGTCGGGGAAGACGATTTTCAACTCCGCCTCGATCTTCTGGCCATTGGCCAGTTCAACGCCTTCCTGGGTAAGCCGGGTGATGTCCTGAGCCTTGTTGATATAGTTGAAACCCATACCGCCCGCGATTTCGAGTAGTTTGCCGACGACCTTTTCGCCAGCATCTTCGGCGATCAGGCGGGCCGGGGTGAAGACGGTGATTTTGTCCGGCCCCCCCTTGCCATGCTGGCCAAGCCAGGTAGCCATGGAGAGCATGACTTCAACGGGTGGCCCCTCGCAGGCCGCTTCGGCACTGGGAAAAGGGTGCCCACCATAGAGTGTGATGTCCCGGGTGCCATCCCCTTGATGGAAACGCGCGGAACCGACCGCGATGGGGCCTCCTTTGTAATCATTGGCCAGAAAATGACGCAATTTGTTGCCGTAATAAAAGTCGCTGACCGTATGACCTTGTTCGGCAAAGCCCTCGATCTTGTCATAGGCGAGACGGTTACCGACAGCAACGACCAGATAATCGTAGGCCATGTCGGCGGACGCGGCACCGGGCCGTTCGTTGGGGATGAAATCCACCCGCTTCTTGTCGGGATCGATCGCCTGGATCTCGCCCTGCACGAATTCGATCCCATCTTCATCCAGCGCGCTGGCGATATCCATTTTCAGGGTCTTTCGGGGATCGCGGCCGGCAAACACTTCAGTCGGTACATTAGGAACGAAAAGTAGATAATTTTTACGGTCAATGACGGTGATACGCACAGCATTACCGCACAGTTCACGCACTTTCTGGGCAGTGCCAAGACCAGCAAAGTTACCGCCCAGGACAACCACATGAGGTTTCATAGGAAGTTCCTCCGATTTTCGGCATAAGACAAATTAGAAAGTTACACGTTGCCGCTCCCGTCAAGACACCAGCTTTCTACGCCACATGCCCTGCTCCATCATGGGGGCGAAAAACATATAATATGGCCCTTTATCCAGATGTTTTAATACGCCATTATTGTGAATTCCGCGCAATTCATAATCCACCATGGCATATCCCAAACCGGTGTGCGCATGTTCTGCCGATTCCCACTCCATATGCACCAGATATTGAGCTGGGGCCCGCGCGGGTATGGGCGGTTCAGAAGGAATCTCCGCGCCATAATTGGTGTTATATTGCGGTGGATTGGCGCCAAGGGTCGCTTTGAGCATTCCTTCCGGATCCAGTTGAAATGAACCGATGGCCGAGGCCCCGGTTTGTTTCAGCAGCATCCAGCCGACCATGCCAGGGACAAATTCCTTGAGCCATTGGAGCGTCTTGACGGCACCCTCTTCAAATGCCTGCTCATGTCCCTTCATCACCCAATGGTCCCCCACGGCGATCGCGCGTCGTTCCGCCAAGGCGATATGCGGGATCGATTGTTGCTTGCCAAACGCCTCTCCCAAAACGGCCGGCACATCCGTCATTCCCATGATGGATGGCAAATCAGACTGGCGTATCTCATAGTAGGCTTCCCAAGGGCCCTCAATGACCATATCCAGACACTGGCCACACAATTCGTAGATGGTATCGAAGTTGTCATGATGCATTTCTTCGTGAGAGTACACGTCCTTCCACACGGTATATTGGTACATCGCGAGAGGATTCAAGGTTTCCCGCATATCTATGGAACCACCGCCATAACGGCCCGCCATCGGGTGGATACCTGTTTGTATGAGCTGTTCAAACCCCATGAATCCGGGATGATTGGCCGTGGTGATGCAAACCTTTGGCCCCACCTCCATCATGGTTTCGTAGCTTTCCGGCCGATTGTATATCCTGGATTCGTTGATAGCGATAACTGGATTATTTTTCATCAATATCTCCTTATATTTAAGGTATAAAACAAGCCATAAAATTTACATATGATATCCAGCATTATTATAATAATTAACATATTTTTCATATAGTTATATAAAATCATATGTGACTGTTATATGTTCATTATAGCATACTCTGAGCACGATTCAACACCTGTGGTCGCGGTCGCTAATATCCAGAAAATTTCATGCGGTTGACAAAAATAATGCGTCATGTTTATATAGATTTATTATCTTTAGTTTGCAATACCATTCCGATAATCACTAGATATCCGCTTATATTAATGTTATGCATGGGATCAACCACGGGCGATACCTGTGTTTTTTATAGAAACCTTCGTGAAAAATACTGGTGAGGAGTCATCCATGGCACAAAATACCGTACAGTTTGAAGATCACGATCAGCAAAGCATCCAATACACGACGTGCTATATGTGCGCCTGCCGATGCGGCATAAAAGTCACTCTGGAAAATCAGAATATCCGATTCATAGAGGGCAATCGTCACCACCCGACCAATCAGGGCGTGCTCTGCGCCAAGGGTTCCGCAGGCATCATGAAACAAAATTCGCCCGCCAAATTGCGCCAGCCCCTCATGCGCAAACCTGGCACTGAACGCGGCTCCGGCGCGTTCGTGCCCATCAGTTGGGAGGCGGCCCTGGACCAGTTGACGAACCGCCTGGCCCATATTCGCGCAACGGACCCCGATAAACTCGCCTTTTTCACCGGCCGGGATCAGATGCAGGCACTGACCGGCCTTTGGGCTCAACAGTTCGGCACCCTGAACTGGTCCGCGCATGGCGGTTTCTGTTCGGTGAACATGGCAGCGGGCGGGAACTACATGCTGCCGTTCTCGTTTTGGGAATTTGGCAATCCTGACTGGGATCGCACCAAATATTTCATGCTCTGGGGGGTCGCCGAGGACCACGCCTCCAATCCCATCAAGATCGCGCTGGAAAAACTCAAACGGCATGGGGCCAAATTCGTCGCCATCAATCCCGCACGCACCGGTTATCAAGCCATCGCGGATGAATGGGTCCCCATCCGCCCGGGAACGGACGGCCTTCTGGCGCTTTCCATGATCCATGTGTTGCTGCGGCAGGAACTCTTTGACTGGGACTTTCTGACCCGGTATACCAACGCGCCTTTTCTGGTGATTCAGGCACCGGGTGCCAGGGACGACGGCTTGATCTGGCGCAACGACACGGGTCAACCCATGATCTGGGATATGCGCACAGAGGATTTCACCGACGGAATGAAAGGAGGTACGCTGCCCGCCCTGCTGGGCGAATTCACCACGCCCGATGGTCGCAAGGTCAAGTCGGTCATGTCCTTGATGGTCGAAAAATATCTGGCGGAAGAATTTTCTCCGGAAGTCGCCAGCGAGAAGACGGGTGTTCCCGCCACGACCATCGAGCGATTGGCGTTGGAAATGGCACAGGTCGCCTTTCAGGAGACCATTGAGGTTGCTTGCGAATGGACGGACTGGACCGGACGGAGGCACGACAAGTTTATTGGTCGGCCGGTGTCCATGTACGCCATGCGTGGAGTTTCCGCGCATTCGAATGGATTCCAGTCGGCACGAGCTATCCATCTCTTACAAGTACTGCTGGGGACCATCGATTGTCCAGGGGGATTTTGCGCCAAGCCACCCTATCCAAAACCGGTGCCACCACCCAACGCACCGGCACAGCACAGCGCGCCGAACACGTCCCTGAAATCTTCCAGCTTGGGCTTTCCCACCGCGCCCGAGGATTTGGTAGTTGACGCCGAAGGCAAGCCTAAGCGCATCGACAAGGCTTTTTCCTGGGAAGCCCCTTTGGCGATTCAGGGCCTGCTGCATATGGTGATCACCAACGCCACGAACTACGATCCTTATCGAATTGATACCCTAATGCTTTTCATGACGAACATGGCCTGGAACAGCAGCATGAATACCAAGACCATTCGGAACAGATTACGGGCCAAGGATGAATTAGGAGACTATAAGATCCCTTTCATTGTCGTTTCGGACGCCTTCCATTCGGAAATGGTGAACTTCGCCGACCTCGTCTTGCCGGATACCACGTATTTGGAGCGTCATGACACCCTATCCATGCTGGATCGCCCCATCTCCGAAATCGACGCGGTGTGTGATTCCATTCGACACCCCATATTGCCGCCCAATCGCGATGTGCGCGCCTGGCAGGAGGTCCTGGTCGATCTCGCGAAGCGTCTAAAATTTCCGGCCTTTACTCACGAGAACGGCACACCGCGCTACCGGGACTATGCAGACTTCATTGTTCGCTATGAGCGTGATCCGGGTATCGGTTTCTTGGCGGGCTGGCGCGGCAAGGATGGCACCAAACCCCTCCGGGGAGAGCCCAATCCAAGACAGTGGGACGCCTACGTCGCGCACCAGAGTTTTTTTCAATACCATTTGCCGGAAAACATTCGATATTACCGCTTCGCCAATCAGGAATATCTGGAATTCGCGGTAGAGGTGGGATACCTATCCAAGGCCGAACCGATGATGATGGAACTGTATTCCGAGCCGCTGCAACGATTCCGACTGGCGGGGATGGGCCTTTACGACGGCCCAAGGCCCGAGGATCCCGCGGACCGTGAGCGTCTGACAAGATATTTCGATCCCCTGCCATTCTGGTATGAACCCTTGGAACAGCAACGGGTCAGCGAGGAAGACTATCCCTTCTTTGCGATCAATCAACGACCGATGATGATGTATCACTCGTGGGATAGCCAGAATGCCTGGCTACGCCAAATTATCGCTCAAAACGTTCTGTACATGAATCGGCGACGCGGCCAGCACCTGGGCATCGAAGACAAAAGCTGGGTCTGGGTGGAAAGCCATAATGGCAAGATCCGGGTACAGGTCCAACTCATCGAGGGATGTCAGGAAGATACCGTATGGACCTGGAACGCCATTGGTAAGCAGCCCGGGGCTTGGGGACTGCTGCCAGAGGCGCCGGAAGCGACGCACGCCTTTCTGATGAACCACCTGATCTCGGAGTTGCTGCCAGAAATGGAAGGAGAGCGCCTCTTCGCCAACGCCGATCCCATGACGGGCCAGGCGGCATGGTATGATCTTCGGGTGAAGATCTATCCCGCGGCCCCCGGCGAAACGGGGGTATGGCCGATCTTCCCGACCATCCAGCCGTTACCGGAGGCACCAGAGCCAACCGATATTCTGCGCCACCACACTCACGAGCCCGTAAATCTGAAGTCCTGACCGCTGACCAGGATTCCAGGAACGCCAGATCCGCGCTTTTCGGCTCAGGCTCGATGCCCGCCTCCCGTAAGCACTCGGTATCCTGCATGGAAACTAAAGAGAAATTGCATGAGAAATCACGCGTAATATCATAATTTAATGGCGGAGAGGGTGGGATTCGAACCCACGTGGGGTTGCCCCCCATCCGATTTCGAGTCGGCGCCGTTATGGCCACTTCGGTACCTCTCCGTGGGGGCATACAGTAATCTTTCCCGGCGCTGACGGCAAGTACACCCTGTCAGGAATCGGCGGCGTTCTTACAAGGTGGCGCCGTCGTTACGGTCCTTGGCGCTGAGAAACTGCCGCTTGAGAACGTGCTCCCGCCGCAGTCCCAGCCACAAAGCGACCGGGCTGGCGACGAAAATCGAGGAATAGGTGCCCACCACCACCCCGATCACCAGGGCCGTGGCGAAGCCGTGAATCACCGGCCCGCCGAAGAGAAAGAGCGACAGGGCGACCATGAAGGTGATGAAGCTGGTGATCACCGTTCGCGATAGGGTCTCGTTGATGGCGACGTTAAAGATCTGCGCCACATCACCGCTGCGGGACGCCCGCAGATCCTCACGCATGCGGTCGAAAACCACCACCGTATCATTGAGCGAGTAACCCATGATGACCAGCAAGGCGGCAATCACCGTCAGCGAAAACTCTTCCCGGCTGATGGCGAAAAAACCCACCACCAGAATGGGATCGTGGAGCATGGCGAGCACTCCACCGACGGCGAACCGCCATTCGAAACGGAATCCCACATAGATCAGAATGCCCAGGGTGACGACGATCAGTGCCATAATCCCCTTGTTGCGCAACTCCTTCCCCACCTCGGGACCCACATATTCGGTACGGCGCAACTGCACATCCGGGTACTTCACCTGATCCTTCTGAAACATCTGTAAAATCCTGGTGCCCACGGCGCTGCTCTCGCCCGCTTGCGTGCGCAGGCGGATCAACAGATCGTGATCCCCGCCAAAGGTCTGCACGACCGCGTCGTGGAAACCCGCTTGGGTGAGGGTGCCACGCACCGCACCGAGATCCGGTGTCTTGCTGAAGGCCAGTTCCACCAGCGTGCCCCCGGTAAAATCGATACTGTAGTTGAGGCCACGTACCAGAAACGCGGCCAGGGAAGCGAGGATGAGCAACGCGGATATGCCCAGGAAAATCCATCGCCTGGACATGAAATTCACGTGGGTGCGGGTTTTAAAAAGTTCCATCGTGACCTCAGATGTACAACTTCTGCACGCGCCGCTTGCCGAGGGCGAGTTCGATGATACCACGGCTCATCATGGTGGCCGTGAACATGGAGGTGATCACCCCGATAGTCAGCACCAGCGCGAAACCTTTGATGGCCCCGGTGCCGAACTGGAAAAGCACCAGCGCGGCGATCAACACCGTGATGTTGGAATCCACGATAGTGGCAAAGGCCTTCTTGAAGCCGGTGTCGATGGCGGCGCGGGTGCTCATGCCGTGACGCAGCTCTTCCCGAATACGCTCAAACACCAGCACGTTGGCATCCACCGCCAGACCGATCTTGAGGACGATACCGGCGATACCCGGCAAGGTCAGCGTGCCGCCCATCAAGGAGAGCACCGCCAGGATGGCCAGAATGTTGACGAGAATCGCCAGGTCCGCAATCAGACCGAAGGCCCGGTAATAAAACGTCATGAAAAGCACGACAAAAAGCATGCCGAAGATCACGGCCATCACCCCATCATGAATGGAGTCCTGGCCCAGGGTCGGGCCGACCGTGCGCTCTTCCGCAATATGCACCGGCGCGGGTAGCGCGCCGGCCCGCAACTCGATCGCGGCATTGCTGGCCTCTTTCAAGTTGGAGAACCCGGTAATCTGGGCCCGCCCCCCCGTAATGGCCTCACGGATCACTGGTGCCGTGACCACCTTGCCATCCAGCAAGATAGCCATACGCTTACCGACATTTTTCGTCGTCAGATCACCGAAGATACGGGTTCCCTCATTGTTGAAACTGACATTGACGATGGACTGGCCGCTCTCGTTGTCCACCCCCGCGCTGGCATTGCTGAGATAACGGCCGGTGAGCACCGTGCCCGTATACAGCACATAGGGGGTGCCATGGGCGCCGTAAAAGAGGGCCGTGCCCGGCGGTAGATCCCCCTTCAGGGCAGAGGCCATATTGGCCTGATCGTCCACCATCTTGAATTCCAACTGGGCGGTGGAGCCGATGATGGATTTGGCGCGCTGGGTATCCTGCACACCCGGCAACTGTACCGCGATATGTTCAGCGCCCTGACGCTGGATGACGGGTTCCGAGACCCCCAGTTCATCAATACGGTTGCGAATAACGACGATGGCCTGCTGCAACGCATCGCTCTTCATCCTCTTGGCGGCGTCGGGCGTCAGCGTCACGTCCAACACCGCGTTGGGCTGCAGGGTGACGGCATAATCGGGATAGTGCTCGGCGACGGCCTTTTGCGCCCGGGCCGCGAGCGTGGCATTTTTCATCTCGATGGCGAGGCGTTGCGGTCCGATCGTGTTCACCGCCAGATACTGCAGGTCCTGATGGCGGAGAAAGGTGCGCAAGCTGCCACTGTCCTGTTCCAAGGCATGCTTGATGACGGCATCCGTATCGACACGCAGCAGGAGGTACACCCCGCCACGCAGGTCAAGACCCAGATTGACGGGCCGGCCACCGAGGCTGCTCAACCAATCCGGCTCCGCCGACATCTGCGAGAGAACCACCTGGGCACTGGCGGGAAGTTTATTTTGCAGGAGAGTCTCGGCCAGACCCTGGGCATTGTCATTGGGGAAAAAAAACGTGTTGCCCGCCGCGTCGGAAACGACCCGGGTGACCGGGATCCTGGCCGCCTGCAGCCAGTCCTGCATGCTGGCGACGGGAGGCAGAAGGGTACCCACCGGCGCACGCACCTCCACCGCCGCATACCAGCCGTAAAAATTGGGGAGCGCGTAGAGCAGGGAAGGCAATACGACAGCGAGGATGATCAGATATTTCCACCATGGATAACGGTTCATTGACGGGCCTTTAAAGTTTCTTCAAAGTCCCTTTGGGCAACAGCAAGGTGACTGCGCCCCGCTGCATTTTCACCAAGACGCCTTCCGCGATTTCGAGTTGCAGATAGTCTTCACCCACCTGCATGACCCGTCCGGCCAGACCACCCTGCGTGACCACCTCGTCGCCCTTGGAAATCGCCGCGATGAGTTGGCGTTGCTGTTTTGCCTTTTTCATCTGCGGGCGAATCAGCAAAAAATAAAAAATGCCGAAAATGATCAGAAGCGGCACGATCTGCATGAAAATGGAGCCCGGCCCCCCCTCCACCGCGGTTCCGGCATAGGCGTTGGCGATAGGCGAAAAATTCATATCCACTCCTGGTCTGGTCTGAGGGCCGCCATTGTAGCCTTTAGGCGTCCACGAGGGAACCAGCGTGGCGACGCCGGTAAAAGTCATCCGCGAAGCCCTGTAGCCGGCCGGCGGCGATGGCCTCCCGCAATCCCGCCATCAACTCCTGGTAGTAGTGCAGATTATGCAGGGTATTCAGGCGTGCCCCGAGAATCTCATGACTGCGCTGCAAGTGGCGCAGATAGGCCCGGCTGTAGTTTTGGCAGGTATAGCAGGTACAGTGCGGATCCGGAGGCAACGCGTCTTTCTCATAACGGGCATGGCGCAGCTTGAGAATGCCCTCGTGGGTAAAGAGCCAGCCATTGCGGGCATTGCGGGTCGGCATTACACAGTCGAACATGTCGATGCCCCGCCGCACCCCCTCCACCAGATCCTCGGGGGTGCCCACCCCCATGAGATAGCGTGGACGATCCCTGGGCATCTGCGGCAGCAGATCATCCAATACCTGCGCCATCTCCGCCTTGCTTTCCCCCACCGACAAGCCGCCGATGGCGAGCCCCGGAAAATCCAGACGCTGCAAACCCGCCAGAGAACGCCGGCGCAAATCCGCATACATGCCCCCCTGGATAATGCCGAACAGTTGGCCCGGCCCCCCGTAGGCGGATTTTGAGCGCGCCGCCCAGCGCAACGAGCGCTCCATGCTGACGCGAGCCGCGTCATAGCTGGCCGGATGCGGAGTACATTCGTCGAAGACCATGGCGATATCCGCACCCAATGCCGCCTGAATCCGCATGGATTCCTCCGGTCCCAGAAAAACCCTGTGACCATCGGTGGGCGCGCGGAATTCCACCCCGGACTCCGTCAACTTACGCAACGCGCCCAGACTGAACACCTGGAAACCACCCGAGTCGGTGAGAATGGGTCGGTCCCAGTGCATCATGCGATGCAGGCCACCCACGGCATCGATCACCTCCAGACCAGGGCGGAGAAAGAGATGGAAGGTGTTCCCCAAAATAATCTCGGCCCCCAGGACCTTCAATTCCTCGGGGGACATCGCCTTGACGGTGCCATAAGTACCCACGGGCATGAAGGCGGGCGTTTGAATGTCACCCCGCGGCAGATGAACGATGCCGCGCCGCGCCGCGCCATCCCCGGCAAGCCACTGATATATGCTCATCGCCGCCGGTCCTGGGGAAATATCAACATGGCGTCTCCGTAACTGAAAAATCGATACGCCTTGGCCACCGCGTGACGATAGGCGGCAAGCATGCACTCCGTACCCGCAAAAGCGCAGACCAGCATGAGCAATGTGGATTCCGGCAAATGGAAATTGGTCAGCAATCCGTCGATCACCCGAAAGGTCTTGCCGGGATAAAGAAAGAGCCGGGTCTCGCCGCTGTAAGGCCGCAAGGTGCCATTCTGCGCCGCCGTCTCCAGTGCCCGGCAGACCGTGGTGCCCACCGCGATCACCCGTCCACCCCGGACCTTGGCCGCCGCCACGGCCGCCACGGTCGCCGCGCTGATCTCCATGATTTCGGCATGCATGGGGTGCTCGGCGATGTCGTCGCTACGTACCGGGAGAAAAGTCCCGGCGCCCACGTGCAAGGTTACAAAGGCGCTCTCCACACCACGCGCGGCCAGGGCACCCAGCAGATCCGCATCGAAGTGCAGTCCGGCCGTAGGGGCCGCCACGGCACCTGGACGGGCGGCGAATATGGTCTGATAGCGCTCCCGGTCATTGGCCTCCGGCGGGCGGCGAATATAGGGCGGCAAAGGCATGCTGCCCTCCGTGTCGAGGATCGCCAGCCAGGCGGCGTCGGCGGGCAGGCTGAGACGCAGCTCCATGTCCTCTTTTTCCTCCACCGTGGCGATGGTGCCACCGGATAAATGAATGCGCGTTCCCGGTCGTGGCGCCTTGGACGATTTCGCCAGGAACCAGCCCGCGCGGGCGTCCAGCAAACGATCCAGGAGCAATTCCACGGCGCCCCCCGTCTCCTTGTGCGCCCGCAGACGTGCCGGAAGCACCCGCGTGTCGTTGAGCACCAACAGATCTCCGGGACGGAGCAGGTTCGGCAGGTCACGCACCCACGCATCCGCCCAGCGTCCTTTTTCCCCATCCACGACGAGCAGCCGTCCGGCGCTTCGTTCGGCGAGAGGGACCTGCGCGATCAGCGCTTCAGGCAATTCATAATAAAAATCACTTTTTTGCATGGAAGTTATCAAGAAAACCAGTCTGATTCGTCACGATCGGGGTGCGGGAAGACTTGCACCAGAGTGATACGTGGGCCTTTTTTGCGCAGGATTACCACATCGAAGTCCGCAAAGATAATCCGTTCCCCCTCTTCGGGCACCCGTTCGAGCTGGTGCATGACAAGGCCACCGATGGTATCGGCGGCTTCCTCGTCAATGTCCATGGCGAGGCTGCGTTCCAGGGAATATAGGGAGAGACTGCCGGAACCCACCCAACTGCCATCGGGCTGTTGCCGCCATTCCTGACGCCGATGGCGGAACTCGTCGGGAATGGCGCCGAGCAGACTCTCCAGCACATGATCCAGGGTGACGAAGCCGGTGATGGTGCCCAGATCATCCACCACCAGTGCGAAATGCGGATGTCCCGAACGGAAATGGGTCAGCAGATCCATGGCGGGCAATGCCTTGCCCACGGAAGGAAGCGGGCGCAGCAGTTTTTTCAGATCCCCCAGATCCGGGTGCCGGGACAGCGCCGCGAAGGCGTCCTTGACGTGCAGCAAACCGATGACATGCTGGCGATCCCCCTCGCAGACCGGATAGCGGGTAAAACGGTGGCGCATCATGACCTCGCGGATCTCTTCCGTGCGATCTTCCCGCATCAGGCAGACCATCTCGGCGGCGGGCCGCATCAGGTCGCCGGCGGTCAATTCCGTAAAGTCCAGGGTACGCTCGAGAATATCTCCGGTTCGCTGCCCAAGCGTCCCCTGCGCTTGGCTGAGGGCGAGAATCATCGCCAGTTCATCGCGAGAATGGGGCGCGTCGCTGGTCTGTTGATCCGCCCGTAACGCGAAAAAACGCAGGACGACGCGTGTCGCGCCATTGAGCACCCAAATCGCCGGATACATCAGCCAATAGAAGACATAGAGGGGTGCACCGGTCCACAGGGACACGATCTCCACCTTGCGGATCGCCAGAGATTTGGGCACCAACTCCCCGATCACGATGACGATAAAGGAGATCAGGGCAAAACCGACGGCAAAGGAAACCGACTTCAATACGGCCTGATCCATTACCCCGAAAACCCGGAACAGGGGTTGGAGCAAATGCGCGACGGTGGGCTCACCCACCCAGCCGATACCCAAGGAAGCAAGGGTAATGCCAAATTGCGTGGCGGAGAGGTAAGCATCCAGCCGCCGATGCATCCGCACCAGGATCCGCCCGCGCAGCCCATGCTCTTGGGCGAGGGTGCGTGCATGGGTACCGCGCAATCGCACCAGCGCGAACTCTGCCGCGACAAAAAAACCGTTCAAAAAAACGAGCAGGGCTGCCAGCAGCAGCCCGTTGACCTCATGCACGGGAGCCTACCCCCGTCCGCGCATGGCGGGGATAGCGTTCAGTCATCACTGGCGATGAGTTGCTCCAGCCCGGCAAAACTCTGCACCACGTCATTGGTCTGGATCGGCACGCCCAACTGCCGCGCGATCTGGCTGATGGAAAACACACCACGAATCTCCTCACCCCGCGACGTCACTTCGCGCACCAGCGCATGCTGGCGCCCCGCATCACGCAGGGTGAGCACGACATCGCCGATAGTGGATCGCTCCACCTCGGCGAAGTCGAGCACGTCGATCTGCCCCAAAGGCACCATGATGTCCTCCACCTGGATCGTGTCCCGCGCGACATGATGCGTGGCGGCCAGCGCGACGGGTTTTTCCCCCAGGATGTCGCGGGCGGTGATCAAGCCGATCAGGGTGCCGAAATCATCCAGCACAAAGAGCATGCGGACCCCGACGTGAACCATGCGTTGCATGGCTTGATCCATGGTGGTCTCCGGCTTGGTGGTCGCGGCGGGCACCCGGCTGAGATCGGTCATCCCTTTGATCGCCGCATCACCGGGTGTCACCGGTAACAATACCCCGCTATCGAACATGCAGATACGTGTATCCGGCTTGAGTCCATCACGTTTTAATGCACGGAATCTTGTCATTTCATTATCTCCGTAGGGTAAAAAGGGGCAAGGAACCCCGTGTTTGTCCAAGCATAGCGCAAATCAGCGAGCCGCAAGAGCGGCGAAGCCGCGTTCCAGATCATCACGGAGGTCATCGACATGTTCCAGTCCGACACTGATGCGCAGCAAGCCATCGCCAATTCCCGCCGCCGCCCGCGCCTCCACGCCGACGCGGCTGTGGGTCGTGCTGGCGGGATGGGTAATGGTGGTCTTGGCATCCCCGAGATTGGCGGTCAGGGAAAGCAAGCGCAGGGCATCCACGAAAGTCCAGGCCGCCGCCTGCCCACCGCGCAGATCGAAGGACAGGATGGCGCCCGGCAGACGCTGCTGAAGCGCCGCCAGCGCCTGCTGCGGGTGATTCCGGAGGCCCGGATAATAGACCCGAACCACTTCCGGCCGTGCTTCCAGCCATTCGGCAATCCGCTGGGCGTTGGCGCAGTGACGTTCCATGCGCAGTCCGAGGGTCTCCAAGCCCTTGAGTTGCACCCAGGCATTGAAAGGGCTGAGGCTCGGACCCGCGGTGCGGACGAAATTGCGTGGCCCGCTGTTGAGCAGTTCGGTGCTGCCGCAGACCGCTCCGCCCAAGGTTCTCCCCTGCCCGTCCAGATATTTGGTGGCGGAATGAATCACCAGATCGGCACCAAACTGCAAGGGCTGCTGCAAGGCCGGCGTACAAAAACAGTTATCCACCACCAGCCAGGCGGCATGGGCATGGGCCAGCGCCGCCAAGGCCCGTATATCGCCAATCTCGGTGAGCGGATTGGAAGGCGTTTCGAGGAAGAGCATCCGGGTGTTGGGACGTAGTGCCGTCCGCCAACTCGCCACATCCGCCAGCGGCACAAAGGTGGTCTCTACCCCGAAGCGCCCCAGGATATTCGTGAGCAGTTGCACCGTAGTGCCAAAGATGGCGCGAGAGGCGACGATATGATCGCCCGCCTTGAGCAGCCCCATGAACACGGTCAGACAGGCGGCCATGCCGGATGCCGTGGCCACGCAGGCTTCAGCGCCCTCCAACGCCGCCAGGCGCTCCTCGAAAGTGCGCACTGTCGGATTGGTGAAGCGGGCATAAATATTCCCCGGCGCACGCCCGGCAAAACGCTCCGCCGCCTCTTCCGCCGAAGCGAAAACAAAGCTGGAGGTCGGGAAGATGGCTTCGCTGTGCTCCTGCTCCCGGGTGCGGTGAATACCGGCCCGGATGGCGAGGGTTTCGGGGTGGAGGTGGGCGGCCCAATCCGGGTGGCGATCCTTGGAGTTCATCGCAGGTCCTTGATCAGATGCAATTGGCGCGAGCCGTGCCCTTCCGGCGTGGGCAACGGGTAATCGTCACTGAAGCACGCATCACAGAAACCCTGCTCCCGTCCGCCCATCGCCTCATAAAGGGCCTCCAGACTGGTATAGCCGAGGCTGTCGGCACCGATAATCTTGCGTACCTCCTCAATGCTGTGCTGGGCCGCGATCAACTGGGAGCGGTCCGGCGTATCTATCCCATAGTAACAAGGCCCCGTGGTGGGCGGAGCGCTCACTACGAAATGCACTTCCCGCGCGCCGGCAGCCCGTACCAGACTGACAATCTTGGCGCTGGTCGTCCCCCGGACGATGGAATCATCCACCAGCACCACCCGCTTACCCCGCAAAATGTTGGGCTGGACATTGAGTTTGACCTTGACTCCAAAGTCGCGGCCCCATTGCGCGGGTTGAATGAAAGTGCGGCCCACGTAGTGATTACGAATCAGGCCCAGTTCGAAGGGCAAGCCGGAGGCTTCCGCATAGCCCATGGCGGCCGCCACCCCGGAATCGGGCACGGGGACCACGAGATCCGCGTCACGCGGATGCAGACGCGCCAACGCCTGTCCGATGCGCTTACGCGCCGAATAAACATGGATCCCATCCAGCACGCTGTCCGGACGGGCAAAATAGATGTATTCGAAGACGCACATCCGCCGGTCTGTCGCCGTAAAAGGTCTGCGGCTCTCGATGCCCTCCTTGGAAATGACCACCAGTTCACCCGGTTCGATATCGCGCACGAAATCCGCCCCCATCAGGTCGAGAGCGCAGGTTTCCGAGGCCAGCACAAAACCGCCGGAATCGATCAACCGTCCCAGCACCAAGGGACGAAAACCCATGGGATCGCGCACGCCGATCAGGCGACTTTCCGTCAAACACACCAGAGAATACGCGCCCGAAACCTGCTGTAGCGCCGCCGCGAGCCGCATCCCCGTGTCCTCGCCCGGCACGCGCGCGAGCAGATGCACGATCACTTCCGTGTCCATGTCCGTGTGGAAGATGGCCCCCTCCCGTTCCAGGCGAGTCCGCAGATCCGCCGCGTTGACCAGGTTGCCATTGTGCCCGATGGCAAAGCTGCCATGCCGATAATTGATAAAAATCGGCTGGGTATTCCGCAAGACCGAGTCGCCGGCCGTCGAATAACGCACATGCCCGATAGCCTGTTCGCCGGGTAGTTTGCCGATCTGCTCCTGCCCGAAGACATCGGCCACCCGTCCCATGCCGCGCTGCACGAAGAGCTTGCCCTGATCCCCGGAGACGATGCCCGCCGATTCCTGCCCCCGATGTTGCAGGGCGTAGAGGCCTAGGTAAGCCAGGTTGGCCGCTTCCGGATGACCGAATACGCCAATCACTCCGCATTCGTCGTGAAAATGGTCGTCATCCACGGTGTATGGCACCACATTGTCATTTTGCAATTTTTTGTGACTCCAAATAGGACACGGCAGGTGCCGTCAACGATTGCGACCAGTGTTGCACCAACGGTTGCGCCAGCCAAGAGCCTGCCCACCACGACGTATGGGACAAAGCCGACGACTGTGCCAACGCCACCACGATGGCGACCAGCACCAATCCACGCAGAAAACCGAAAAAGGCGCCTAAAAACCGATCCGTCGCTCCGAAACCAATGCCGTATAATAACTTACGGACGACGAAAGCGCACAGGGTACCAGCGATGAGACACGCAAAAAAGAGCAGCAGGCTGGCGATGGCCACCCGCCAATCCGCGGGAATCCGCAGCGAAAGCTGGGGCGCGAGCCAGCGGGCGCCCCAGTGCCAAGCCACATAAATCCCGCCGATCCATGCCACCAGGGAAAAAAACTCCCGCACCATACCACGAAAAAGCCCCCAAAAAGCGGACAGGGCCACCAATCCCACGGTGGTGGCATCTACCCAGAACATGCCGTTTCCTCCAGGAACCACGCCACGGGCAACTGCTTGACGAGATGAAACGAGCCGAAGCACAGTAGTACACCCTCCCCCCGCAAGGTCCGTCTCGCCGCCTCCAGGGCCTGGCCCAGGCTTCCGTCACCGGAGACCGCCGTCGCTCCCGCGTCTTCGAGTATGTGGCGGAGCCGCGCAGCGGTCGCCGCCCGCGGCGTGTCGGCGATATCCAGCGTATGCCAGATATCGACCCAATCCAGCAGCGGTGCGAGCGTCCCGGCAATATCCTTGTCCGCCAACATACCCACCAGCGCCACACAACGCCCAGATCCCTTTCGCGCCGCCAGCAAGGCCGCCAATTGCCGGGCCGCCTGGGGGTTATGAGCCACATCCACCAGCATGCGCGGGGCGTCCTTGCCCCAGGGCTGAAGCCACTGGCAGCGTCCCGGCAATTTCGGTACCCGCGTCCATGCCGAAACCGCCGCATCGGGTACGGGCAATCGCGTGCGCAAAGTCGATACGGCGGCCACCGCCAGCGCCAGGTTGTCCCACTGTGCCTGTCCCGCCCACACGGGTGCGGCCACCGGCTTCTCCTCACCGAAACCCGTCCAGCGCATCCGTTGCGGGTCGATGCCGAAGTCTCGCCCCAATTGTCGCAATGGCACGGCGTCACGTACCGCCGCCTCCAGCACGCTAGCGCAGGGATCCTCGGCGTCCCCATAGAGAGCGGGTACGCCGCGACGGAAAATACCCGCTTTTTCCCGGCCAATGGAGATGCGATCCGGTCCCAACCAGTCTTGATGATCCAGGTCCACCGTGGTCACCACGCTGCAATCCGGCAGAAACGCATTGACAGCATCCAGGCGTCCACCCAAACCGACTTCCAGAATCGCCACCTCCACCCCGACCGCAAGCATCATCTTTACCGCAGCGAGGGTCGTAATCTCAAAGTAGGTCAGGGAAATCCGCCGTGCCGCGTCGGCAACTTCCGCAAGTTGTTCACGCCAGAAAGACTCGGATGCGGGCTGGCCGGCCAAACGCAGGCGCTCACCGAACCACCAGAGGTGCGGGCTGGTGTACGCCCCGACACGGTATCCCCCCTGGCTATAAAACGCCTCCAGATACGCCACCACCGAACCCTTGCCATTGGTACCCCCCACCAGAATCACCGGCATGGGCAAGCGGGCCGGAATCTTCAGAATGGCCATCGCGGCTATCATCCGCTCCAAGCCCAGGGCTATTTGCTCCGGGGGTCCGGCCAGCGCGGCGACCCAATCACTGAGGGCGTCCGACAACGGCCCCACCGGTTATGCCGGCCCCCGCGGGGGGATCTTAGTGCGTAGGCTCGACACGGGTCAGCATCCCCAGCATTTCGCTCACCACGGTGCGCATCTGGCGCCGGTCGACAATCTGGTCGATGGCACCGTGCTCAAGCAGATATTCCGAACGCTGGAAACCCTCGGGCAGTTTTTCACGAATCGTCTGTTCAATGACCCGAGGCCCGGCAAAACCGATCAGCGCCTTGGGTTCAGCGATGAGAATGTCCCCCAGCGTGGCGAGGCTGGCGGAAACCCCGCCCATGGTCGGGTCGGTAAGCACCGAGATGAAGGGAATCCCGGCCTTGGCCAAGCGCTCCACCGCCGCGGAGGTCTTCGCCATCTGCATGAGGGAAAGGAGCCCTTCCTGCATCCGCGCGCCCCCACTGGCACTGAAACAGATCAACGGACAGCGCTCCATCAAGGCCGCCTCCACCGCCTTGACGAAACGCGCGCCCACCACGGAACCCATACTTCCACCCATGAATTCAAAGGCGAAAGCGGCCACCACCACCGGGCGCCCCGCCAGCAGACCGCGCATCACCACCAGGGCGTCCTTCTCTCCGGACTTGGCCTGGGCTTCCTGCAAACGCTCCTTGTACCGCTTTTGATCCTTGAAACGCAAGGGATCCACCGGGATATATTCTTTGGCGATCTCCAGGCGGGGGGCCTGATCGAGAAAGAAGTCCAGACGCTGGCGGGCGCTGATCCGTTGATGGTGTCCACAGTGCGGACAGACGAAGAGGTTTTCCTCCAGTTCGGTGCGGTAAAGAACCATCTGACAGGTCGGGCACTTGGACCACAATCCCTCGGGTACGGTGCGCTTGTTCTCTGCAGCGTTGGCAGTCTCCGCCGGTGCCTTTTTGATTTTTGGGGGCAACACCCGGTCGAACCAACTCATGCACAAACCCTCTCTGTCGTCCGCACCGCTTCGGCAAGCGCCTGGACGAATCGTGTCGCGACCTGAATCGCTTCCTGATCCGTGGCGCACTCCGCAAGTTGTTCGACCAACGCGCTGCCTACCACCACGGCATCGGCCTCTGCCGCCACCCGGGCCACGGTCGCCGCGTCACGGATGCCGAAACCGACCGCCACGGGTAGGCCCAGTTGCCGACGCAAGTCCCGTACCCGCTGCAACACCTCCACCCAGTCCGCCGACGTCGCGCCGGTAATGCCGCGCAGGGAAACGTAATACACAAAGCCGCTGCCCATGCTCCGGACCCGAGCCACCCGTTCCGGCCCGCTGGTCGGCGCCAACAGGAAAATGGGGTCAATGCCCCGTTGCTGGAGGAGGGTGGCCTCGCCGCGCCCCTCCTCCGGGGTCAAATCCACCAGGATGACTCCATCCACCCCCGCCGCCGCCGCGGCTTCGGCGAATGAAATCACGCCCATGGCCTCCACCGGATTCAAATATCCCATGAGGATGATGGGCGTATGGCGGTTCGTCATGCGGAATTCACGCACCCACCCCAATACCATGCGCAGCTTCACCCCCCGTGCCAACGCCCGCTCACTGGCGCGCTGGATGCTGGGTCCATCGGCCATGGGGTCGGAAAACGGCATTCCCAGTTCGATGGCATCGGCCCCGGCGGCGGCCAACGCGTGCATCAAGGGCACCGTGGCCGTCAGCGAGGGGTCTCCCGCCGTCATGAAAGGAACGAGGGCGGCCCGACCGGCATCCTGGAGTTGTGTGAACAGCCCAGTCAAACGGCTCATAGGTGGATACCCTCCAAGGAGGCGACGGTATGAATGTCCTTGTCCCCGCGCCCGGACAGATTAACGACGATGGTTTGATCCGAACGCATGGCAGGCGCGAGACGGATGGCATGCGCCAGCGCATGAGCGGTCTCCAGGGCCGGAATGATGCCTTCGGTACGACACAGGCGGTGGAAAGCGGTCAACGCTTCCGCATCGGTGGCGACCACATATTCCGCCCGCCCAGTGTCCTTCAGGTAGGCGTGTTCCGGCCCCACTCCCGGATAATCCAGGCCTGCCGAGATGGAGTGTGTCGGCAGAATCTGGCCATCCTCATCTTCCATCAGATAGGTGCGGTTTCCGTGCAGTACTCCCGGACGTCCGGTGGTCAGAGGCGCGGCATGCCGCCCCGTACTCAGGCCCAGTCCCCCCGCCTCCACACCAATCAATCGCACCGCCGGGTCTGCGATAAAGGGATAGAACAGCCCCATGGCATTGCTACCACCACCCACGCAGGCGATCAGGCAATCGGGTAGACGCCCGGTCAGTTCGAGGCACTGCGCCCGCGTTTCGTCGCCGATCACCCGATGAAATTCCCGCACCATGGTCGGATAAGGATGTGGCCCCGCC
The DNA here is from genome assembly GCF_010378095.1 of Acidithiobacillus ferrianus. Classification (GTDB taxonomy): domain Bacteria; phylum Pseudomonadota; class Gammaproteobacteria; order Acidithiobacillales; family Acidithiobacillaceae; genus Acidithiobacillus; species Acidithiobacillus ferrianus. The sequence continues at coordinate 216,569 of NZ_WNJL01000030.1, forward strand.
ACCGTCCCGATCACGTAAAAGGTGCTGTCGACATGGGTCACCCAGTCCCGCATCGCCTCATTCATGGCATCCTTCAGGGTACGCGTGCCACCACCCACCGCCACGACCTCCGCCCCCAGCAGACGCATGCGATACACATTGCTGGACTGGCGCCGGATGTCTTCCTCGCCCATGTACACCAGACATTTCAGGCCATAGCGCGTAGCCACGGTAGCGGTCGCCACGCCGTGCTGACCCGCGCCCGTTTCGGCAATCACCCTTTTTTTGCCCATGCGCCTGGCCAGCAAGGCCTGTCCGACGGCATTGTTGATTTTATGCGCGCCCGTATGATTGAGGTCTTCCCGTTTCAGATAAATCTGGGCTCCTCCCAGCTCCCGGGAAAGCCGTTCGGCATGGCAGAGGGGGTTGGGACGGCCCACGAACTGGCGCAGTTCGCTATGCAGTTCAGCGCGGAACCCAGGGTCCTGCTGGGCCTCGTGGTAGGCGCGCTCCAATGCCTCCAGCGCCGTCACTAGCGTCTCGGCGACAAAACGCCCGCCATAAGGACCAAAATGCCCGGATGCGTCCGGCATGGAATAACCACCCATCACTTCCCCCTCAGGTGCCACGTACTTGGGCCATGAACCGCGCCATTTTGTCATGATCTTTGCGTCCGGGCGACCTTTCCACCCCGCTGCTCACATCCACCGCATAGGGTTGGGCGATGGCTATCGCGTCCGCGACGTTTTCCGCATCCAGCCCACCGGCCAAAATCCAGGCTTTACCCAACTCCGGCAGCCGCCACCAGTCAAAACTCCGGCCCGACCCCCCCCACACCCCCGGTGACGCACAGTCCAACAGCAGACCTTGCGCGTCATGATAAGCCTCCACCAGCGGTTGCAGGTCCACCGCCGCCGTCACCCGCAACACTTTGATATAGGGCCGGCCAAAATCGCGGCAGAACGCGGGCGTCTCCTCTCCGTGAAATTGCAGGACATCCAAAAAACACTGCTGGGTCGTCGCCATCACCGTGGCGGCGGGCGCGTTGACGAAAAGACCGACACGGGTCACGAAAGGCGGCAAGGCCGCAAGGATTTCCTGCGCGCGCACCGGATTCACGGCTCGCGGACTCTTGTCGTAGAACACGAGCCCGACCGCGTCGGCACCGATGGATGCCGCCGCCCGTGCGTCCTCCACGTTCGTGATACCACATATCTTGATTCGCACCATCAGGGCATTCTAACACTGCGCTCCGCAGAAAGCATGAGCGCGACCGCTAATCCCCCATCAGAAAACCGGCATCCATCGCATCCACCGGCAACCCGAAGTGCGCGGGATAGCGCGGTGCCACAAAGTACAGCCCGCCCGGTGGCGCCGTAATACCCGCCTGACAGCGATCGCGGCTGGCCAGGACCTCAGCGGCCCAACCCACAGGCCGCTCTCCCCGGCCAATTGCAATGAGCACTCCCGCGAGGTTACGCACCATGTGATGCAAAAAACCGTTGGCTTCGGCGTCCACGGCGATCAAATCTCCCCGGCGGGTCACCCGCAGTTGGCACAAATCCCGCACCGGACTTTTGGCTTGACAGGCCGAGGCGCGAAAAGCGGAAAAGTCATGCGTGCCCCGCAGACTCCGAGCCGCCGCCTGCATCGCCAGCACGTCCAGTGGACGGCATATCCAAGCCGTATGATTCCTCCACAATGCGGGTCTCACGCGCCGATTAAGAATCACGTAGCGGTAACGCCGCGCCGTCGCCGAAAAGCGCGCATGGAAATCGCCGGGGACGATCCGGGCCCAGCGTATGGCCACACCCGGCGGCAAGTAGGTATTCCCGCCACGTACCCAGGCTTCGGGCGATCGCTGTGCCGGGCTGTCGAAATGAACGACTTGGCACAGGGCATGTACTCCGGTGTCCGTACGCCCGGCAACCACCACCGTCACGGGATGTTGAGCCACGCGGCCCAGTGCGGTTTCCAGGACTTCCTGCACACTGTCCCGCCCCGGCTGACGTTGCCAACCACAAAACCCGTTGCCGTCGTATTCCAGTCCCAAGGCCCAGCGCGTGCCGGGGAACAACGCGGTCAACGGTTCCTCCACGCGCGGTTACAGGTGCCTCAGGAGTTGTTGGGCCTCCTCCCGCTGGGCGATGCTCCCTTCTCGGCTCACCTCCTCGAGCAGATCGCGTGCCGATTCACTGTCCCCCATTTCCATATAGGCCTTGGCAAGATCGAATTTGGTACCTACCGCATCCCAATCGTCGACCTCCACATGGACAGAAGACTCAGCGGCCACCAGAGATTCGGCGGGCGCTGACACGGTTTCGGCGACGGACGCTGTCGGTTCGCTTCGTGCCTCAGGCAGGAACTCATTCTGCAGCACGTGCAGACCGGACGGATTCAGTGCACCATCCTCCTTTTCAGTGGGCGCTTCGGACACCGGCCCGGGTTCGGGAGTTGCACCAAAATCCAGCCCCTTCTCGGTGCTCTCCGCTTCTTCCAGCAACCGAAATTGCTCATCAATGCTCTGCAGGAGACGGGCCTTTTCTTCCGACGAGAAGGCGCTCTCTTCTTCCGCTGAGACAGGCTCCGCCGATGCACGATCGAAGTGAAAATCCAGCGCACTCAAAGGAGCATCCTGGGCGCTGACCGCCGCGGCGGGTGGCTCCGCGGCGTCAGGATTGGTGACCACGGTGGCGCCCTCCTCGACCGCGGCGAAGAGGGGATTGCCGGGGAAAAGCCGAGCCCCCTGCGCCGCAACCTCCTGCCACGCGGCATTGTGGGGGCCAAAGCGCCCGCGCATGCGTTCCGCGAGATCCAAATATTCCTCATGGCGGTCCAGGTTGACATAAACGTCGAGCAACTTGACGTAAAGCTCCTTACGGCGCGGATTCGCGTCAAGGGCCTCGTTCAATACCGCCACCGCCTGCCCGGCCTTGCCGTAGGTCAGGTAAAGATCCGCCTGCTCAATGGGATCCACTTCGGCGTTTGTGTAGGGTTCCGGCGTGTTTTCCGGTTCCTCAACGGCATACTGAAATACGCCGGCGGTCGGGGAGGAAGCCACCGCGGGTGCCGCGGTCACGGGAGATTCCACGATTGGGGAGACCACGGCGGCGGCAGGCGCCGACACCGCGGGTGCCGGAGGCTGGGGACCATCCCCTCCTCTGGGTACGGCGCTCCAGGTCGACACCCGCTGAGAAATCTCCCGCTGGCGCCGCTCCACCTGCTTCTGACGACCCAACATCCAGAGAAACAGCAGCAGGAGCAGGACATTGCCGCCCAACGACATCAATAGTGGAAGATTCTCAAACAGGTTGTTACTGCTGGAGCTCCTGGAGAGAGTGGCCAGCCGCGCACCCTGACTGGCCAGCAAACCTTCCTCTGCGGTCAACCGTTGCCCGAGCGCCGCCACCGCGGTCATCAATTTCTGATTCTCCGCTTTGAGTACGGCATCCTGTTCCTGCAGGTGGCCCAGCGCCACCGGCGCGGCGCTGACCGTGGAGGTCGTCACGGCCGCGGCGGGGGCACTGGAAAGTACCAGATGGGTCGCCGCACCGGCCGGCTTGGCGGCCATGTGCGCCGTCGTCGGTGCCTTGGCCGCGGTCGCCAGAGCGGCGGCAGGACTTGCGCCGCGCCGACTGGACAACCAAGTCGTGGCCTGAGCGGGCCGCAAGGATTGCACTTGTGCCAGACTCGGCACCGTCAGCATGCTTCCGGCGTAGAGATAAGTGGGACTGCCCGCCTTGAATGCCTGCGGATTCGCCTTCACCAAAGCCACCATCACCTGATCCAACGTGACGGCATTGCTACGGGTGATGGATCGCGCAACCTGGTAGAGCGAGCTGTTCTGCGGCACTGGGCCGTAACGATTCACCCGTGACCAGCCGTGATAAAGTCGTGCGGGCTGAGATGCCGCCGCCGCGGGAACGGTCGCAGGCTCCCCGGATGGGGAGGGGGCCACGCTCAAGGACGGGGGCGCATACGGGCTGGCACTGGAGTATGCGGTGTACTCGCGCACCAGTTGGCCACCCGACCAATCCAGCTTTACCAGAAACTTCAGCGCAGGTTGCGTCAGTGGAAGGGGACTGCTGATCAAGATCGCCGGACGGTTGCCGTTGCGCACAGTGAAGTGCCAATGCGCCAACGTGGACGCTTCGGGAAGATCGATCATGGCGAAGGCGCTGGCGGGTGCCAAACCCGCACTGAGGCTCGCCCTACTCTGGGGGTCCAAGGATCGTATGGAAATTTCCGCCCGGAAGGGCTCTCCCTGCGCGGAAAGCACACGCAACTCCCCCAGTCCCAGGGCCTGCGCCATACCCGGCAAGAAGAGCCCCATACCGGCCAGGGCCCACAACCAGTTTTTTTTATCCATACATTTCTTCCTCGTTTCGCTAAAACAGGTGCACCCGCGGCAGGCACTGCGGCCAATCACGCAACTATAGATAGTCGCGAATCAATAACTCTGCAATCTGCACGCTGTTCAACGCCGCCCCCTTGCGAATATTGTCCGCCACCACCCAGAAATTAATCCCGCGCGCATGGGAACAGTCACCGCGAATACGGCCTACATAGGTGGCATCTTGACCGGCCGCATCCAGCGCTGAGGGCCAGGTACCCGTGTCACGGTCATCCAGCACCACAACGCCCGGAGCCTTTTCCAATAGACCACGAACGGCCTCTGGTGTGATCGCTTCCCGGGTTACCACGTTGACCGCTTCAGAATGGCCATAAAACACCGGCACACGCACACAGGTGGCCGTCAGGGCGATATCCGGAATGTCGAGGATCTTGCGCGTCTCCCAGAGCATTTTCATCTCTTCCTTGGTGTAACCGTTCTCCTGGAAAACATCGATCTGCGGCAGACAATTAAAAGCAATCCGCTGGGGAAACACCTCGGTAGCCACCTCCTGCTGACGGAAGATGGCCAAGGTCTGCTGCCCCAACTCTTCGATGGCCCGCTTGCCCGCGCCACTGACCGCCTGATACGTCGCCACCACCACCCGTTCTATCCCCACCGCATCGGCAATGGGCTTGAGCGCCAGAAGCATCTGGATAGTGGAACAATTGGGATTGGCGATAATGCCATGACGCCGGTAATCGGCAATCCGCTGTGGGTTCACCTCGGGCACCACCAGCGGAATTTCATCGTCGTAGCGGAATTGGGAGGTGTTGTCGATGACCACACATCCAGCGGATGTGGCCTTGGGGGCATAGACGGCGCTGACTTTGGCGCCCGCGGAAAATAAACCTATATCCGCCTGCGCCCAGTCGAAGTGGGCGGCGTCCTGCACCAGGATATGCCGGCCGCGAAAAGCCAGCCGCCCGCCTGCGGAGTGGCGGCTGGCCAGCAGATATAGCTGATCCACCGGGAAATCGCGTTGCTCCAGAATCTGCAGCATGGTCTCGCCGACCGCGCCCGTGGCTCCCAGGATAACGACGTTGTAGCGTGATTTTGGCATATACGATCAATTCCCCTGATGGAAGGCTTCCACCACGGCGGCCCCCATGGCGGCAGTGCCGATGACCGCCGTGCCAGGCGCGGCGATGTCCGCGGTACGCAAGCCTTGATCCAATACCTGCTGTACGGCGGATTCCACACGCCGCGCCCAGGGTTCGGCGTCCAGGGAGTGGCGTAGCAGCATCGCTATCGAGAGAATGGTGGCGAGCGGATTGGCTGTGTCCCGCCCGGCGATATCCGGTGCCGAGCCGTGGATGGGTTCATACATACCCCTGCCCTCGCCCAGCGAAGCGGAGGGCAGCATGCCGATGGACCCGGTCAATTGGCTGGCTTCGTCGGAGAGAATGTCACCGAACATGTTACCCGTCAGCAGGACGTCGAATTGTGCGGGCGCGCGGATCAACTGCATCGCCGCGTTATCGACATACATATGGCTAAGCTGCACATCGGGGTACTCCCGCGCCACCTCGTTGACCACTTCTCGCCACAGGCGGGTGGTCTCCAGTACATTGGCCTTGTCCACCGAGCACAGCCGCCCACGACGGTCCTGGGCGGCGCGAAAGGCGACATGGGCGATCCGGCGAATTTCCCCTTCATCATAAAGCATCGTGTTATAGCCCCGGCGCTGGCCATCGATCCGTTCCACCCCCCGTGGCTGACCGAAGTAAATATCGCCCGTCAGCTCGCGCACGACCAGGATATCGACGCCACGCACCAGTTCCGGGCGTAACGGAGAGGCGTCCAGCAACTGCGGAAAAACCCGAGCCGGACGTAAGTTTGCGTAGAGATCCAATGTCTTGCGCAGGCGCAACAGTCCCTGTTCCGGACGCTGCGCGGGCGGGCGGGCGTCCCAGCGGGGGCCGCCGACAGCGCCGAGAATGATCGCGTCCGCATCCATGGCCAGTCGCAGAGAGGCCGCTGGCAAAGGATCATCGCACACATCCAGCGCCGCTCCACCCACCAGGCCCTCCGAACATTCCAGGCCCAAACGCGCAGCCCGATCCACGGCATCCAGCACCTGCCGGGCAGCGGCAACGATTTCCGGACCGATGCCGTCACCGGCAAAGAGGGCTATTTTTTTCATACCAGATCCTTTTTCATTACCACGCGAATCATAAAAGGGTTTTCCGAGCCCGGATGGGGGTTCTCGGGAATATGGCCAAAGGGGTAAACCCCGGCGCCCAGACCGTGGGCATCCGTCGCGACCATGACCCGTTCCTCGGGGGACGCCGTCTCCGGCTTGAGCAGCGTCAACCGCAATCCGACCGCCCCTTCGCGTTGCCGGGCCGCTTCCACATACATACGCCGGGTGATTTCGGCGTGCAGCACCCGGAAGAATCGGGTCATGGTATCGGCATCCACCCCGAAGCGCGCCTGCAATCCGGCCCTTGCCTCCAGCTTTTGGGCGCTCACGCGCGGCAGATCCCGCAAGAAGTCGCCATCCCGCGCCGTCGCCAACAGCACACGACGGAGATCCGCATCGTCCGGCAGCGCGCCGAAACCGTTGTAGTGCAGAATAAAAAGCGGCTCCGGTAAAGGCAGTTCCGCTACGCGATCCTGCGCGGGAATACCCGCATCCACTATCACCCCACTGGGCGGGACGTCGGACTCCATTTTGCCCCGCAACCAACTCCACATAAACCGCTCCGGGTTTTCCTCAGAAAAGAATTGTGGAAGGATAGCATAGGCTTTACCAGCAAGGCACGATACCTGTGATCCCCTCTTCACACACGCCATCCTCCACCCATTCCACCGGGACATGGAACGAACAACCACACCTACCCGTTACCGGAATCCTCCTGGCCGGCGGTGCGGGCCGCCGCATGGGCGGCGTCGATAAAGGCTGGCTGGATTGGCGAGGTACACCGCTGATAGCACAAGCCCTCGCCATCCTGCGCGACGACTGTGCCGAAATCATTATCAGCGCGAACCGCAACTTGGATCGGTATGCGCAATGGGGATACCGTGTGGTCAGCGACTCCACGAAAGACTTTCAAGGCCCGCTCATGGGTCTGGCCGCCGGGATGGCCGCCGCCAGCCAACCTTGGGTGGCCAGCATTCCGGTGGACAGCCCCCGTCTACCCCATGACCTTGTCCGCCGCATGTGGCAAGCCAAGAAGGGCCGCGATCTGCTGGTGGTGCGCGGCGCCGGGCACTGGCACGCCGTCATCTGCCTGTGTCGCCGCGCACTGTGGCCCCACTTGCAAGACTACCTGGACAACGGCGGACGCCGTGCCCAAGACTGGTTTCAGGACTTACCTTATGCCAGCCTTACGCTATCCGCCGAAGCACTGTACAACTGCAATCATCCCGAGGATATGACATGAAAACGCTCGGTGTAGTAGGATACAGCGGGAGCGGTAAAACCACCCTGCTCTGCGCTCTGATTCCCTTGCTGCGCGCCCATCGGCTGCAAGTCGCGGTGGTAAAATCCACCCACCATGACCTGGACCTGGACATCGCGGGCAAGGACAGTTACCGCTTACGTGAAGCAGGAGCGGATGCCGTGCTGCTGCAAGGCCCCAAGCGCTGGTGGTTGACCAGACCGGCTCCAGCGGAAGTGAACTTGGAAAGCATCGGCATCAGCGTGCAGCCGCCACCCGACCTCCTGTTGATGGAGGGGAACAAAACATTGGCGGTGCCGAAAATTGAAGTGCATCGCCGGGACCTCGGACACCCTTTGCTGGCGGCCGAGGATCCCCTGATTCTGGCCGTGGTGACGGATACCGTGCTGGACATCCCCCAGCCACAACTGAATCTGAACGATCCCCCCGCCGTGGCGGCATTCCTCCGGCGGTGGATCCACGAGGAAGACTGAGCATGGCCCACTGTTGTAGCGATAACGAATATGATCCCCAGGCCAAAAGCGTCGCCGAGGCGCGCGAGGCCATTCTCGCCGCCAGCATACCGGTATCGGGTCGGGAAAGCGTCCCCCTCGGCAACGCCCTCGGGCGAGTGCTCGCCGACGATATCCATGCCCCGGCGGATATTCCCGCGTGGTCCAACTCCGCCATGGATGGTTACGCCCTGCGCAGCCGCGATGGAGATACCGCCAGACGTATCATCGGTCGATCCTTCGCCGGACATCCCTTCAACGGAACCGTGGGCGCCGGAGAATGTGTACGCATCATGACCGGAGCCGTGATTCCGGAAGGTGCCGACGCCGTACTCGTTCAGGAACAGGCCGTGATCCGCGATACCCAGGTTTATCCGCAGATCCTCTGCACGGCGGGTGCCAATATCCGTAACGCCGGTGAAGATCTGCGCGCCGGGGCCCTGGCGCTGGAGGCGGGAACCTGGTTACGCCCCGCGCAGATCGGCGTACTGGCCAGTCTCGGCATCCCGGAAATTCCGGCATATCGGCGTTTGCGGGTTGCCTTCTTCTCCACCGGCGATGAATTACGCCCGCTGGGGAGCGATCTCGGACCTGGGCAAATCTACGACAGCAACCGCTATACCCTGCACGCCATGCTGCAACGTCTCGGCTGTGAAATCCTGGATCTTGGCCGCGTTGCCGACGACCCTGGGCAGTTGCAACAAACCTTGCACAGCGCGGCAGCCATGGCGGACATGGTGATCACCACAGGAGGCGTCTCGGTAGGAGATGCCGACCACATCGCCGAGCTTCTCGGTCGGCTCGGCACCATCCACTTCTGGAAGATGAATATGAAACCTGGACGTCCCCTGGCCTTCGGACAACTGGACAAAGCCACCTTCTTCGGCTTGCCCGGCAATCCTGTTTCCACCGTGGTGACCTTTTATCAGTTCGTTCGCCCCAGCATCCTCAAACGCATGGGCAAAACGGCGCCTTGGACTGCACCGGCACTCCTTCTGCCCCTGGCGGAAGATCTCAAGAAAAAGCCCGGACGGACCGATTTTCAGCGCGGACGGTTACTGCAAACCCCTGCGGGATTGCAGGTGGCGGGTGTTGGTAGGCAGGCCTCCCATATCATGAGCGGGTTGAGCCACGCCGACTGCCTGATCATCCTCGCCGCCGAGGCGGAACACGCCAAAGCGGGCAGCCTGGTCGAGGTGCAATTGCTGGAGGGGTTGGTCTGAACGGCCCTCAATCCCGGCCATGACGTACCGCATAGGGCGCGGCGTGACTCAGGTGGAAGCGAAAGTTTTCGGCATAGAGCCGCTGCAATGCCGGACTGCCCCGGAAGATCAGAAGATTCTCGGCATTGGCCTGCTCCGCGGCCTTGCTGAAATTGAAGCTGCCAGTAATGAGGGTTCCCGAATCGATGATCATCACCTTGTTATGCGCGATGGCGTGTTGATCGTCGATGAAGACGGGCACCCCCTGATTGGCGAAAAAATCGGCCACGGAATACTTCTGGGTGCGCTGGCTCTGGTCAAGCACGACCTTGACCTCCACTCCCCGTTTGGCCGCATTCAGCACCGCCCTGGCGATCGGCGCACTGGTGAAACTGTACGCTTGAATCCACAAGCGCTGTTTTGCCTCACCGATAGCCTGCACGATGGCCACCGTCGCCCCGCCCGGTGGAGAAAAGGCCACTTCGATGCTCCCCTGCGCGGGCAGCGTCACCGGGGAGCGCGGCATGGTGGCGGTTACCGCCGACCATCGATCCTGTCCCCAGCCTTTGAGCGACTGCCAAGAAGCGGCAGACCCTTCCGCCTGCGCTGCGCCGGATACAAGGACCATCCCCAAAAGCCACAGAAAAGCAGGGCCCGATCGCTCCAGTAACCCCATAGCACGCTCCCAGATTTTTTGGTGTTTCAAGTTTGTTCCAACGTGGAGATTAACGGATTTATCATACATTGCCTATCACCAGACCATCATGAATATGCCATTGAAAACCTTTGCCCTTACTACTTTGGTACTGATCGGCATGGCGGGAAATAGTCTGTTGGCCCGCGCCGCCCTGGGTGGGCACTTGATAGGCCCCTTGTCCTTTACCATGATCCGTTTGGTAAGCGGTTGCATCATGCTGTTGATGCTGGCATTCATCGCGCGTGTGCGCCCTCGCCTCTCCCACAAGGGAATGCCCGTCACGCTGTTGCTTTATGCGCTCGCCTTTGCCTATGGGTATCTGCAACTCGGAGCAGCCACAGGCACGCTATTTTTATTCTTCGCCATTCAGGCCACCATTCTCTGCTGGGAAATGTTCAATGGATATCGGCTCTCGACCGGACAATGGCTAGGCAGCGGCCTTTCCGTGTGGGGTTTGTGGATTTTGGTGGGGGGAGTCAGCGGGCTTCCCGATATGATCGGAATCATGCTGATGATCGTTGCGGGCATTTCTTGGGGGCTCTACTCCATGTTGGGGAAAAACGTCGTCGACTCACTGGCCGTCACCACGGCAAATTTTATCTGGTCGGGCCTGATTGCGTCCCTTGTTTTCGCCGCCGTGGATATCTTTGCGCTTGGCGATGGGGAATCGGTATATATCAGCGTGCCCGGCCTATATTATGCCTTGGTGGTCGGCGCCGTGACTTCCGCATTGGTGTACGTGCTTTGGTATATCCTGGTGCAAAAGCTTTCCGGGGTCACCAGCGCTTCCGTACAAATGGCCGTACCCGCGGTGGTATTGCTGGGAGCCGCGCCCCTGCTTGGTGAACCAGTGACTCGTCACTCCCTGATCGGGGGAACCATTATGATCTCCGGCCTCTTCTTGGTCACCCTGACAAAGCATCTATAAAAGGCATCCGCGCATTCCCCTACGATCGGCCCCGGTCGTGGCGGCCATCGGTTTTGCGCGCGGCCTGCATTGAGCGGGAAGAACTAGGCGTCACCCGATTCCAGCGCCCTGATCAAAGGACAGGAAACCCGCTTATCAGGATCATGACAGGCACTGACGAGGTGATTCAGCACCGCTTCCATGTGGGTGAGATCCGCCAGTTTTTGGCGCACATCGTGAAGCTTACGTTCAGCCATTTGACTGGCCTCAGCACAGTGCGCACCGTCCGCAAGACGCAGTAATTCGCTGATTTCCTTCAGGGAGAATCCCAGTCTCTGCGCCGACTTGATGAAGCGGATCCGATGCACATCCTGTTGATCATAGCGCCGGATCTGCCCATGGGGTTTTTTCGGTGCGCGCACCAATCCCTGGCGCTGATAATAGCGGATAGTTTCGACGCCGACATCGGCTTGGCGCGCCAGGACGCCAATGGAGAGCGGGGTGTCTGCTGCGATCGGCATGCGGCTTGACTCCGTACCTTGCTACGGGAATAAGCTTAACGCGTCGGAGTTCCATTGACCAGGAGCGTTGCATGTCGGGTCGTAGTACAAAAATCACGACACTTTTTGCCAGCGGCCTTGCCGCCATACTCGCCTCCACCTGTTGTCTGGGGCCACTGCTTTTGGTAGCGCTGGGCGTGAGCGGGGCATGGATTGGTGATCTCACGATCCTCGAACCCTACCGCCCGATCTTCATCGTCGCTGCGTTGGCATTCCTATTTCTGGCCTACCGCCGTATTTTTCGATCCTCGACCGCTTGTATGCCGGGAGAAATCTGCGCGATCCCAACGGCTCGACGCACTTATCGCGTGATCTTCTGGATCGTGGCGGCGTGGATTTTGGTGGCACTGCTGTTTCCCTATGTCGTCCCGTTTTTTTACTGAGCATTGGAGCAGAATATATGCAAGCATGGACCGTAGCACTGGCCTCCACCCTCCTTTTCGCCTCCTCCGCCGGGGCGGCTACCGAAATGGCGACGCTCGCCGTGCCTGGAATGACCTGCGGCGCCTGTCCCATTACCGTCCATATGGCGTTGTCGCGCGTGCCCGGTGTGGAGAAGGTGCGGGTTGAGCCCGCCGACAAAGAAGTAATCGTCCGTTTCAATGACCAGAAAACACAGGTCGGCGCCTTATTGCGGGCCACCAGGGATGCAGGCTACCCCGCCCATGTGGTGACCCCATCCATGCACGCCAACGGCCGTTAACGCAAAATGCACGGGAAAGTCCGGAAGCAACCCCGCGCAACGGCGGGCATGACCGGTGAGCGTTGCGCCGCACGCGCGCACGAGGACGCAGTGCCGATACGCGCGGAACATTTTCAGAGTCCGGCAAGTACGGACTCAATGGGTGACGCGGTGCTGCATATCGCCGTCATCGGCAGCGGGAGTGCGGCCATGGCGGCGGCCATCAAAGCCGTGGAGCGGGGTGCGCGGGTGACCCTCATCGAGCACGGCACGGTGGGCGGCACCTGTGTGAATGTAGGCTGCGTGCCGTCCAAGATCATGATTCGTGCCGCGGAAATCGCCCATATCCGCCGTCACAGCCCCTTCGACGGCGGCATCGACGTCAACCCGCCCGCAATCCGGCGGGATGTTTTGCTGCGACAGCAGCAGGGACAGGTCGATGCCTTGCGTCACGCCAAATACGAACACCTATTGACCGAATATCCGGAGATCACCCTGCTACGTGGCAGCGCGCGGTTCCTGGACGCGCGGCACCTCCAGGTACGACTGCCCAGCGGCGATATCCAGGCGTTGGCTTTCGACCGCTGCCTGATCGCCAGCGGCGCGCGGCCCGCCATCCCGCCCATTCCCGGTTTGGCCGGAACACCCTTCTGGACCTCCACCGAGGCATTGGAAAGCCCGCAGATCCCGGCCCGTCTAGCCATTATCGGTGCGTCGGTGGTCGCCTTGGAGTTGGCACAGGCCTTTGCCCGCCTCGGCAGCCGGGTCACCATCCTCGCGCGCCATACGCTGCTCTCCCGCGAAGATCCGGAAGTCGGCCGGACGCTGGCAAAGATTTTTCGCGAGGAGGGCATCACGGTGTCGGAGCATCGCGAAGTCGCCGCCATTTCATATCAGGGGGCGCATTTCGTGCTGGATGTCGGCGGACAGACCCTGCGAACCGAGCACCTTCTGGTGGCCGCCGGACGCACCCCGAATACGGGCACGCTCGCGCTGGATACGGTAGGCGTGGAAACCGACGGCCACGGCGCCATCCGCGTTGATGCGCGATTGCGCACCACGCAGGCGCGGATCTTCGCGGCAGGAGATTGTACGGATCAGCCACAGTTCGTTTACGTGGCTGCCGCCAGCGGCACCCGCGCCGCCATCAATATGACGGGGGGAGAGGCCACCTTGGATCTGCGCAGCATGCCCGCGGTGATCTTTACCGATCCACAGGTGGCCACGGTCGGACTCACCGAAGCGCAGGCGCGGGCCAACGGTCTGATTCCGGAGAGTCGTCTGCTGACGCTGGAGAATGTGCCCCGCGCGCTGGCCAACTTTGAGACCCGTGGCTTCATCAAGATGGTGGCCGAGGCCGGTACGGGGCGTTTGTTAGGGGTCCAGGCTGTAACCAGCCAAGCCGGTGAACTTATCCAGACCGCGGCGCTCGCCCTACACCAAAACATATCGGTCCAGGACCTGGCGGACCAGTTGTTTCCCTATTTAACCATGGTGGAAGGATTGAAACTCGCGGCGCAAACCTTCAATAAGGAGGTGAACCGGCTTTCCTGTTGTGCCGGATGACATACCGCGCTCCCCAGGAGGGCGGCGCGGCTGATCCGGCCCGCCTCGCTGGGCCCTCACCATGACGATGGTGGAAAGGTCAGCGACACATGCCGGTCTCTCTGGGAGGAACGGTGCGCCCACCGAGGGGTTCAGCGGGTGTTTTCATCGACGCCATCGACCGTTCCCAGGTGCCTGATAGGCAGAGAGACCAGGTTTCCGGAAGTGCCTCCCACGACAAAGGCATGCGGACTGAGCAGCCCATCGGATGGTCCCACCATACCGGTCGCGAGCTTTTCAGTATGTATCAATTTACCGGTTCGCGCATCCAACACATACAATATTCCCTGGGCATTCACCATATAGAGGGCTCCATGGTAGATATTGGGATTGCTGATATCCACCCCGGTCCGGAAGGTCCAGAGGATTTTTTCGGTACGCGCATCCAGCGCGTATAAACGTTTGGTCAAGCGCGGCTCGACATAGATGATCCGGCGCCACGCGGTGAGGGGAGGGTCGTAGATTCCGGGGTGCGTCGGATCGGGCCTGCGCATACGGGAAAACAGGGCCGGTAGATGGATGGCGTGGCTCATTTTCCGTAGTGCTGCCACTACCCAGTTCTTCCAATATATTTCACTGCTGATGATACGCTCATGAATCCACGCGCGCGGCGATAGGTAACGGGTATAGATACTTTTTCGATGGATCAGCCGCCCGGTCACGGCGTCCAGGCTCACCACCTCGAAGGCAAAGTCACGCATCGGGGTGTGCTTCCAGAGATGTACCAGGATGTCCCACAGATCATAGGAATCCTTACGCATGAACGCCGTAAACACGGCGTTCCCACGCACCACCGGGGATGCTTCCGCAAGATTGACGGTATGCGTGAAGTTCCGCGACCACCGAATTTTATGGGTTCGCCAGTCGATATCGTAAAAATCATTGCGGTGAGTGAAGAGGTCGTCCGTTCCGAAATACAGATTCGAGCCCACTCTGGCGGGGGAAGACATCGCCGACCATCCCCCGATGGGTATCTGCCAAAGCAACTTCCCCGTGCGGGCGTCCAGGGCGATGAAACGCCCGCCCCCGGTAGGGGTTAGAATTTCATGGTGGGCATAGGCGGGCGTCGGCATGTCCTGGCAGTGCGTGGCGTATTCCCAGGCCAGTCTGCCGGTCGCCGCCTGGAGTGCCGCGATGGCATGGGGAAACCGGGAACGGCAGGAATAGCCCGCGTTAACCGCAAACATACGCTTCCCACCGAGCCCTACTATCACGTCGTGGCCCGCCACGATCGCTTGCGTCATAGTCATGTTGTTCAACGAGGTTCGCCATACAATGGCGCCTGTCCGTGCATCGACGCGCAGCACCTGCCCCTCTTGGCGGCGTCCCGCCTTCCCCGTCGTTACCAACAGGGTCTCTCCATCGACTGATGGTGGAGCAATGACGTGCTGACCGATGAAGGTATCGAAGCTGCCAATCTTGTCCGGGGTAAACGCCAAATGTCGCGCATTCCCCTCGAACTGGGACGTGGTGGAAGCCGCGGATACGGTTACGCTCGCCACCCCCAAAAAAAACCATGCGATAGCGGGCAATATGCGGCTACCGCCAAACGCGTTTTTTAAAATCAACAGCTAACCCATGGTCTTCATGACGGCTTCCGTACGTTGGGCAAACGCCGGATCCGTCTGTGCCTTTTTCAACAGCATTTCATATTTCACTGGCGTGAGATGATTCTGAACCAAAACATGCTTTATTTGCGTTCCGTATTTCACCAGCATCTGATGATGTTGCGCGACGGTCATCTTTTTCGTCGACATCGCCTGACGCACCTTCTTGTCGATCGGGCGAATGGCCACAATAGCCGATGCAAAGTGATGCAACTCCTTGTGACCCACGTGAGGACCCTGAGTCGGCTGCGCCGGCATCATCGGGACGGCGGTGCCCTGGCCAGACTGAGCCGTTGTGCCGGCAGACTGTGGAGCAGGCCCCATGGGCGACCCCATGTCGGCCAGGGCCAAGGTGCTGCCGAAACCAAAGATACCGAACCCTAACAACAAATTGCGTGCAATGTGATACATGATTGGCTACTCTCCCTATGGTTTTCGGATCTCCATGGCGATCCCGAGTGATGCGGATGAACGGCTGATCAGACCCCGTTGGAGGCTGAAGCAAGCGGCATTCCCTGGCGGATGGGGTGTAGCCAGAGCTGGCGTACACTCCCGGCGATGAACCCCCCCTCATGACACATGCGTGCGGGGAAAACCGCGGAATGACTTCGCATCCCTCCCCCCGACAAAATCCCATAACAGGGCTTTCTACATCATGCATACCTGGTACGGAACGCACACATAAACCTGCGCGCCTTTCTAAGCTAGCAATAATAATTTATGGATGTCAACCGCAACCCTGATAATAAGTAAGTATTTATTTTCACACAGCAATGTTGTTTATATAAAACACTATGTCAATACTCGCAACCTCTGAGTGCGTCAACATAATATGTTGTTTATCTGCTAATGGACCCTATCGTCATCTACGTCGCCGGAAAGCGACGCCCGCGCACAGGAACTGAAATTTCTGCTTCGTTACCAGAATCTATGGATTACGACGCCCTGTATATTCGCCATGCGCGCATACAGATCATTTATTTTGTTGCCTCGAGGCGACGAAATTGGTATCGCTTTCTCTGTGCATGATAAGACCGCGTTACGGAGAATCAACGGGATATATCAGATGGCATGTAAATTGCCCGGCAGTGGCATGACTATGTGCACATTGGTATCCGGCATTCGCATCCTACTGTTTCCCCTGTGTTGCGGAGCGTTGCTCACTGCTGCGGCTCCGAGTGCCTGGGCAGCACCATTCACTTTCGATCAGGTGGTGCATGACGCGCATACGCTTGCTCAGCACCCTTGGCATCCGCGGCCGGTGAAGACCAACAAGAGCCTGCGCCAGCTGAGTCCACAGGCGTATGGGCAGATTCTCGACACCCATCCACTGTGGCAGCACGCCGGTTTGCCCTTTAAGATTTTGTTCTATCCGTTGGGCGCCACCTTCACCCATCCCGTACGCATCAATGTGATCCGCAATGGTCAGGCGTACCCCGTACAATATAATCCCAAAGCATTTTCCGTCGACGGGCATCCGGGGGAAAAAGTCCATATACCGCGGAACGGTGGCTATGCGGGTTTCGTTGCGGTGGACACCAGATACCCGCGGTTGCACGACGAATTCCTGTCTTTTCTCGGCGCCAGTTATTTTCGGGCGGTGAGCAAAGGGGCGGTCTATGGCACTTCGGCGCGCGGACTCGGGATCGACACTGCATTGCCTTCCGGTGAAATCTTTCCCTATTTTCAGGAATTCTGGCTGCAACGCCCGGCACCCGGCGCGCACCACCTGACCATTTATGCACTGCTCGACAGCCCCCTGGTAACGGGTGCCTATCGTTTTGAAATCACGCCCGGCGAGAACGCGCGCGTGCGCGTCCATGCGGTCCTGTATCCGCGCAAGAAAATACGCCAACTGGAAATCGCGCCATTATCCAGCATGTTCTGGCATGGCCGCGGGCGTGGTATTCGCGCCGGTGACTGGCGTCCGCAGCAGCATGACTCCAGCGATCTCGTCATGGCCAACGGGGACGGCGAATGGATTACCCGGCCACTGAACAACCCACTGTATACCCAGGTTACACGCTACGCTCTCGATCATCCGACAGGTTTTGGTTTGCTGCAGCAGGACCGACATTTCGCCAATTATGAGGGGCTTACCACGCAATATCAGAAACGTCCGAGTGTCTGGATTCAGCCTTTGAACGATTGGGGTGAGGGACAGGTGGAGTTGGTGGAGTTACCCACCAATAATCGCAACCTCGACAATATCGTGACCTTTTGGTTGCCCCGTCACTCGCCGCAGCCAGGACAGGCCTTTACCGTGCGTTATCGGCTGAATTTTTTCCGTGACGCCGTTCACCTGCCACCGGGCGGCCACCCCGTCGCGACCTATCTCGGGACGGTGCCGGACAGTGACGGGAGCCGCCGTGTCGTGGTGAATTTCGCCGGTGGCGGTTTGGGCCGGCTCCCGGCGAATACCCCCGTGCAAGCCCACCTTTCCGTGGGATCGGGCGCCCGTCTGATCCATTCGGCGGTACACTTCAACCCGATTGATCATCAGTGGCAGATGGAGGCGGAAATCCTTCCGCCCGCGCATCACCCGACCAACGTGCGCCTCTTTCTGGAGTCCCATGGCCACGCCCTGAGCGACACCTGGACCTATCTGCTGCAACGCGGCAAGCCGCCCTCCTACTAGAGGGTCACGCCCCGGTACACCCCCTATAAGACCAGAAGGATCGATGACGGCAGTCCGGAGTCACAGAATGCCTGGGATGAGCCGGTAGGTATGATAACGATATTCTTGATAAGCGGGTCCGAATGCATCCGTCAGGATATGTTCCTCTTTGGCGATTCTCCAGAGATAGACCAAAATAACGGGGAGAATGATCATGATCGCGGTGGCCCAGCAGCCAAACGACAGTGCCAATCCAGAAAAACACAGTAGCGCTCCCGTATAGGAGGGGTGACGCACCACCCGGTACGGTCCATGCCGGATCAGCCGGTGTCCGGACTGAATGGCCAAGTCCACCGTGAAATATCGCCTCAACGTCATAACCGCATACGATCTCAGCGATAAACCCGCCATCAGCAATGAACAACCCACCCGTGGCAGATATAACGCGATATGTGGTTCATGGCGGATTTCCACCGCTACCACGCAAACCCAGCTTCCGACACTGGAAAAGATCACCGCGTTGAATACTTTCGAAGATCCGCCGTCCCGCTTGTTTGCATTCATCGGGGATCGAAAAAAATATTCCAGAGATAACTCCAGCAATACCCACGAGGATAACAATACCGCCAACAACGGAACCGCCGATACCACCATGCATCACCACCTTTGATTTTTTACCCAGTTGGAACAGTCTTGCCAGATTAGCATTTTTCAGCCCGGACAGAATTGGGCGATCTGAACATGACCTGTCGCGCCGGATCGTTCAGATATCAACCGTCGAAACGTACCAGCGTTCCGTGCATGATGCACCATATTGCCGCCTGAGTGAACGGCTATGGTTCATTTCTGGGTATGCTTATCGGGCAGCAGCGTGTGTCCGGGACAAACACCCCACCCGGAACAGCACCTATTCGCCCTTCCTCACGAGTACGAAAAGGGTGGCGTGCCGGCAGTCAGTTACACGGTTGGCTCATGCCAACCTCGACACGGCGCAAACACTCTCATGCGAGCTCTGGCCGCGCCGTTTTCTCCGATGTCCTGCGCAATCCGGCGAACCAATCCCGCAACGCCATGGAAAACGGACGCAGGAAAGGCCGCGAAGTCATGCTGGATCGCTGGATGGGTGGTTGCGCCTGACGCCGCAGCCAGCGGGTCGGTCGGCTCACGGAATCCGGAATGGGGAAAATAAGCGACAATCGCGTATTCAATTCATCCCCATCGGAAAGATCCGCCAGCGCTCTTTGCAGCAGGGAAAAAGATGAAAACGCGGGTGGCTGGTGCATGGATGACCTCTCTTGAGAAGACATTCCCGCGGCGACTTGTTGCGCGATCCATTCCCGTTGTGCGGTGGAAAGGGCCAGGTGGTCTAGATAACGCGCCACGAGAGGAGGCAGTGCCGTGATGACCTTGTGCGGAATCACCTCTTTTTTTTGGCCAAAAGGTTGCGCATCGGGATGTTGCGGCGGCTGGCGGAAGCTCTCTGGGCTTGCGTAGTTCTCGATATTTCTGAACATGATTTGGACTCCATTTGCGGCTTGCTTCTATGATGAAGCAATTATCATGCTCACAAGACAACGCGCGTAATTCACAAGCGCTTTGTATGAATGACCCCGGTTTTATCGCGCTCATCCGTCGCCGTACACCGACAATAGGCCGCCTTCAAGGGATTCAGCGCCATCCAGAAACACGCGCGGGGACCAAAATTAGGTGTGGCCTTCTGCGATATGACGCATATAACGGCGGTTTGTCCCGCACAGGCGACAGCACCACATAGCACACGGGTAGAGTAGTCCCCTATCCGGCCGACGTCATAACTGAAGGTCCGCGTAAACACCCCACAAAGCCGCACAATAAAACAGGGGAAGATGATATACAGGCACAGATTCATAGCGAAAATCGCCACACGCAGCGAAAAGATGCTGCAACAGGCCCGGATGGTCATTGGGATACTTCCGGATCATCCAATCGATATCCGACCCCCTTTTCGGTCGTCAGATATTGTGGCATCCCGGGATCATCTTCAATCTTTTCCCGCAGTCGTTTGATATACAATCGCACGTAATGGGCCTGGTCACCGCTGTGCTCTCCCCACACCGCGTGGAGAATACGCCGATGCGACAATACCCGCCCCTGATTCATCACGAGAAGGTGAAGCAATTGGTATTCTTTGGGCGTCATCGGAATCGGTACGCCCTTCTTACGAACGGTGTGGGTGAAATCATCCAGCGTCAGGGCGCCGATGACCCGGTGAGGGGATTCAGTAGATCTATCCACCGACCGCCGCCGCAAATGCGCGCGCAAACGCGCGAGCAGTTCGCCGATGGTAAATGGCTTGGTCAGATAGTCGTCAGCGCCGTTGTCGAGGGCCCGCACCTTGTCCGCTTCGTTCCCGCGCGCCGAAATCACGATGATCAGCGATTGCTCCCCCCCGTGAGCGCGGAGACGACGAATCAAGTCCTGTCCATCGCCATCCGGCAGACCGAGATCCAGCAAAATGAATGTGAATGGCCTGCCTTCCCATGTTTGTCGTTTCTCCCAAGCCTTCCAGGCCTCTTTCAGCGTGGTTTCCCAAGACAGGGCATAGCCCGGTTCACGATCCATCGCCGCCTGCAGGAATTCGCCGATACTCGGGTCATCCTCCACCAGCAAAAGATCCAGATCCTCTTCGTGCATCGTCATCACCGCTTAATCTCCCTCGGCAGGCATGGGCGGTTCGGTCTCCCGGGGTACGGTAAAACAAAACACGGCGCCGTGTACCACGACCCGGTTACGTACCCAAATACGTCCGCCATGCAGTTCGATGATGGCCGCGCAAATGGCGAGGCCCAGTCCGCTGCCGCCCAGTCCGATGGGCGGCTTGACCTGGCTGAAACGAAGAAATATCTCCTCCTCGCGGCCGGGCGGAACACCATAGCCGTGATCGATGACACAGACCTTGATCTCGGTATCATCCGCGCTGGCTTCCAACTCTATCCCACGATCACTCGGCGTATACCTGCAGGCATTTTCCAACAGATTGGTGAGTACTTGCACGATCAGTTGGGGATCCACGTGGAGCAACGGCAGATCCCTGGATATCCGCACCTGAAAAGGCCGATCCGTGCATACGGTCTTGATCTGCTCGCGCACGGTGACCAACAAATCTTCCAAGGGAACCCATTCTTTTTGGAGACGGAGCCGTCCGGATTGCAGGGCCGCCATGTGCAGAATGCGATCCACGGTGTGTTCCATCTTTTCCGTCTGCTCGCGAATGTTCTCAAGGAGCCCCCGCTCTTCCACTGTGAGTCCCCGCGCATTGCGCTGAAGTGTCGTCGCGGTACCGAGAACGCCAGCCAGCGGGGTCCTGAGATCATGAGAGACGGCACCCAACAGGGCATTTTGCAATTGCTCGACCCGCAGACGAACGTCGGCCTCGGTACGTTGGAGGGAAGCTTGCGCCGAATCCAAGGCCACCGCGATGAGTCGCGCCACCGTCTCGAGGAAACGTAGCCAGTCCACCGGGGCCTGACGCAGATCGATATTGGACAGCATCATGACTCCCAATGCACGTTCACCGGACAGCATGGGCATGAATAACGCCGGGAGTTCCGCCAGCGTGTCGGTACTCATCCCGGCATTCTTCTTGTTCAGAAAGCTCCACCGGGCAGCCGCCCGCAAGTTGCGCTGCGGAGCCTCCAGCTCGGTGGATGCCGGAAACATCTGCAAAGCACCGCTGGTACTGTCCGTCGGCGGCAACCAAAATGCCGCGGTGACATCCAGGGTTTGACGCAGCTTCTCGATGCTGGCGTTCAAAACTCCCTCGATCCCCCGGGCCCCGCTGAGCGCCTGAACCAATTGATAAAGATTGCGGGCGCGACGCTCGCGGATTCGGGCCATGAGTTCCTGCTCATGAGAGCGCGCTACCAATTGGCTAATGAGCAGGATCAAAGAAAGGATCAGCGCAAAGTAGGCGAGCGAACCAAAGGTCGTCGGCAATCCCCGATTCAGCCCGAACGAGTAGTAACTGACTACGGCGGCCACAAAGGTGATGAGCGAGGGCCAGCGACCGTACCTCAGGGCAGCACCCACCGCGCCCAACATATAGAGCATGAAGATCCCGGCAAAACCCAGATAAGCCCCCAGGGACCAAGCCAAACCACTCAAGGCGAGGCCCAATCCCCCGCTGATCACAAAAGCGCGATTCCGCGTGCGCCGCCGCAGGGGGGTGTCCACCATACCGAGATATTGTTTATTTCGCAGACGCCGATCCTCAGGAACGGATTTTTTAACCGGCAAGGGATGAATCACCACATCGATGCCGCGCTCGCTATTCAGTAAATGCGCCGTCAAAGAGCCGGGCCACCACCAGAGGAACTTGCGCAGACCTTGCGTCTGTCCCAACACGACCTGGGTCACGTCGCGCAGTCGCGCATAGGCCAAAATCTCCGCACCGATATTCACTCCGGTCAGTCGTGCCGTTTCCGCCCCCAATTGCTCCGCAAGATGCAGATGATTCCAGATCCATGCCTGGGTCTGGGGTCTCTGCAGCAAACCACGGGGAGTATCCACATGAACCACCAGCCAGTCAGCCCGTTGAGCGGTCGCCAGGTGATAGGCCGCGCGCACTAGATGTTCATCTTCCGGGCGCCCGCTCACAGCGACCAGTAGACGATCCCGGCTGCCGCCACGTTGTCCCTCTTCCGGATTTTGTTGACGAAACTGCCGTAGCTCCAGATCGACCCGGTCCGCCGCCAGCCGCAACGCCAATTGCCTCAGGGCGATCAGATTGCCCTTACGAAAAAAATGCGTCATCGCGTGCTGGCCACGTTCGCCCAGGTAAACCTTGCCTTCCTTGAGCCGCTGCAAGAGATCTTCGTCACTGATGTCCACCAGAATCACTTCATCGGCCCGCTGGATGAGTCGATCCGGTATGGTCTCCTGAACCTGCACCCCGGTAATCTGCTGGACGACTTCGTGAACGCTCTCCAAATGTTGAATATTCACGGTGGTTGCCACGGAAAAACCCGCGTCCAGCAGTTCCTCCAGATCCTGCCAGCGTTTCTTGTGGCGAGAACCGGGGGCGTTGCTGTGGGCCAGTTCATCCAGCAAGAGCAGTTCAGGACGGCGATCGAGGGCGGCATCCAAATCAAACTCTTCAAGCACGATGTGTCTATATGGAATACGCGCCCGCGGTAACGTCGGCAGGGCATCGGCCATGACCTGGGTTTCACGGCGCTGGTGGGTTTCGACGATGCCCACCAAAACATCCACTCCCTTGGCCGCTTCCTGTTGCCCGTAGCGCAGCATGGCGTAGGTCTTTCCGACACCTGGAGCGGCACCCAAAAAGATCTTGAGGCGTCCCCGCCGACGTGCCTCTTCCTCTCGCTGCACCTGCGCCAGCAGGGCATCGGGATCGGGCCGTCCGTCCGCGCGATCTTCAGTGGACATTGTTTGCTACCGGATGACTGGCGCGGTCGTTCATAGCGCTTTTTCCTGGTTCATCTGCTCTGTCTATCGAGGTGCTTGAGCATAGGGCAAAACACGACAATCAACAAACGGAACGGGGATACCCCAATTTATAGACAAATTATATGTGTTTTATATGGAATTTATAGATGAAATCCCGCTAAAATTTCCGGCAGTGAATCATGAGTATCTGCGGGATATCGGCCCGCGCGGACGGCGGAGACTGGCATGGAATTTGTGTATTTATTTATTATTGTCGGTTTTTTCCTGGCATCCCTAGGGGTTGTTGAGCTATTGGATCGCCTGAGGAGTATAAAATGAACGCTTTTGTGTGGATAGGCCTTGGATTGGGCGCCATGCTCTTCATCTATCTTTTGGTATTCCTGATTAATCCGGAGCGGTTCCTATGATATCCACCATCATACTGACAGCCGCAGTTTTGTTGTTGACCATTCTGCTAGCCTTGCCTCTGGGTCGCTATATGCATCGCGTTTATGCCGGCGAGCGGTTTTGGGCGACACGCCTGATGGGTCCCGTGGAACGAGGAATTTACCGTATTACCCATATCTCTGTGAACCAGGAAATGGATTGGAAACATTACGCCGTAGCACTCTTAGTGTTCAATCTGATCGGTGGGGTTTTTCTCTATGCTTTGTTACTGGCACAAGGTGTACTTCCCCTGAATCCGCTGCACTACGGCGGCGTCCCAAGTGCTTCCGCATTCAATACTGCAGTGAGCTTTACCACCAATACCAACTGGCAGGATTACTCCGGCGGCTCTACCATGAGTTATCTCTCGCAGATGCTGGGCCTGACCGTACAGAATTTCCTCTCGGCGGCGACGGGCATCACCATCGTCCTGCCCCTCGTTCGCGCTCTCGCCCGTCATAAAACCAAGGATCTCGGAAACTTCTGGGTCGACATGACGCGCACCGTTCTCTACGTACTGCTCCCCCTGTCCGCGCTCTTTGCGCTGATCCTTATGGAACAGGGCGTGGTACAAACGCTGACAGGGATAGTGCGCGCTGACCTCATCGCCCCATTTGTGTCCGGCGGCAAAACTGTTCTTCATCAGATGATTCATGTGGGACCGGTAGCCTCTCAAGAGGCCATCATGATGCTGGGTAACAATGGGGGCGGTTTTTTCGACATGAACGATGCGCACCCTTTCGAAAATCCCACGGGCTTCACCAATTTCCTGGAAATGGTGGCCATGATCCTGATTCCCTCTGCCCTGGTGTTCATGTTCGGGCACATGGTGAAGGCCAAACGCACAGCCTGGGCCATCATGATCGCCACGCTCGTACTTTTTGTTCCTTTAACCGTGGTCAGTGAACATTTTGAGCTATTGGGTAACCCGCTGCTGACCCATCTGGGGGCCACGCAAGCCAATATGGCCAGCCTCGCCGGTGGTGGCAATATGGAGGGAGTGGAAGATCGCATCGGTGCTGGCGCGTCGGCGCTGTGCGGCAGTCTCGCGACCGCAACCTCCACCGGAGCGGCTAACAGTACCTATGACTCGTTCATGCCCCTGTCCGGTGGAATCAACCTGTTCTTCATGCAAATGGGGGAAACGGTGTTTGGTGGCGTCGGGACGGGTTTGGCGACGGTGCTCGCTTTCATGATCTTTGCCGTTTTTCTCGGTGGTCTCATGGTAGGGCGCACGCCGGAGTTTCTCGGTAAAAAAATCGAATCGTTCGAGATCAAAATGGCCTCACTAGCCATCCTGGTCATGCCCTTGCTGGTCTTGATCGGTACGGCGGCCGCCGTGAGCACGGCCGCCGGACGTGCCGGGGCCCTTAACCCCGGGGCGCATGGTTTCAGCGAGATCCTCTATGCCATTACCAGCCCCGCCAACAATAATGGCAGCGCCTTTGATGGGCTGAGCAGTGACACGACCTTTTACAACCTCATCACTGGGATGGCCATACTCTTCGGTCGCTATTGGCCCTATCTGCCGCTGCTGGCCTTGGCGGGCACACTTGCGGGTAAAAAGAAGATCCCCGCCGGGGCGGGCACCCTGACGACGCATACGCCGATCTTCATCGGCTTACTGGTGGGGGTCATTCTTCTGGTCGGCGCGCTCAACTTCTTTCCGGCACTGGCGCTGGGTCCGATTGCAGATCAACTGGCGCCCATCAGCACTCTGATGCATTGAGGAATCATATTCATGGAATCTACCCATCATAAACTTGCGGCATCTCCGATCAACTGGAAAGATCAGGGCCGGGGCGCCCTCTGGGACAGCTTCAGCATGCTCTCTCCCCGTCGCCAGTTGCGCAATCCGGTGATGTTCGTCGTCTACGTCGGCTCCTGGCTGCTCCTGGCCCTCTTCTTTCACGACCTGATCGTGCATAACAGTGAAGCGCTTTTTACCGGCGTGATCGACCTGTGGCTCTGGCTCACACTGATTTTTGCCAATTTTTCCGAAGCGCTGGCCGAACGCCAAGGCGAAGCTCAGGCCAACAGCCTGAGACGGAACCGGCAGGAGGTCACCGCCAAAAAACTGTCGAAGCCGGTGCGCGAAGCGGGTTACCAAGAGGTTCCCGGCGCAAGCCTGCGCAGCGGCGACTTCGTCCTGATAGAAGCGGGAGACCTCGTACCCACGGATGGCGAGGCAGTGGTTGGGATCGCCGCCGTCGATGAAAGCGCCATCACGGGGGAGAGCGCGCCCGTCATCCGCGAAAGCGGCGGGGATCGCAGCGCGGTCACCGGCGGCACCCGGGTGATCTCGGACTGGCTCATCATCCGGGTGACTCAGGAGTCTGGGCACACCTTCCTCGACAAAATGATCGCCATGGTGGAGGGGGCCGCACGGCGTAAAACCCCCAACGAAATCGCCTTGAGTATCCTGCTGGTGGTGTTGACGCTGGTCTTTCTGGTGGTGACGGTCACCCTGTATCCGTTTTCCTGGTATAGTGTGCATTATGCGGGTCACTCCGGATCAGTGATCAGCTTGACGGTGCTGGTGGCTTTGCTCGTCTGCCTGATCCCCACCACTATCGGGGCCTTGTTACCCGCCATCGGCATCGCCGGCATCGTGCGCTTGTTGCAATCCAATGTGGTAGCGACTTCCGGGCGCGCCATCGAGGCCGCTGGCGACGTAGACATACTGCTCCTCGACAAAACCGGCACCATTACCTACGGCAACCGTTCGGCAGTGGCGTTTTATCCCGTGTTGGCGGTCACCCGGGAAACCCTCGCCCAGGCCGCTCGCCGCGCCTCTTTGGCCGATGAGACGCCGGAGGGCAAAAGCATCGTGACCCTTGCCGAGAAACATGACCCGCAAAGCCGTGAGATATTGCCGCCCGATGCCAAACTGATCGCCTTTACCGCTGAGACGCGCATGAGTGGGGTCGACTGGGACGGGCAGCAATTGCGCAAGGGATCCCCCGACGCCATGAAGCTATGGGTCCAGTCGCTGGGAGGAACCTGGCCATCGGAGCTGGACGCCGAGGTGCAGAAGATCGCCAGTGGCGGTGCGACACCACTGGTGGTCTGCTCTGGCGCCAAGGTGTTGGGGGCCATCGAGTTGCGGGACATTGTCAAAGCCGACATCAAATCGCGCTTTGCCGCATTGCGGGAGATGGGTATCCGCACGGTCATGGTGACCGGCGACAATCCGTTGACCGCCGCCGCCATCGCCGCCGAGGCCGGGGTTGACGACTATCTCGCGGAGGCCAAGCCCGAAACCAAACTCGCGCGCATTCGAGAATACCAGAATGAAGGTTACATGGTCGCGATGACCGGGGACGGCACCAACGACTCGCCTGCCCTAGCCCAAGCGGACGTCGGTCTCTGTATGGCCAGTGGCACCCAGGCGGCGCGGGAAGCCTCCAACATGGTCGACATGGACTCCAACCCCACCAAGCTGCTGGAGATCGTCCAGATCGGCAAACAGCTGCTGATGACCCGCGGCGCCCTCACCACCTTCAGCGTGGCGAACGACGTGGCCAAATATTTCGCGATCATTCCGGCGGCATTCGTATCGACCTACCCCCAACTGGGGGCACTGAACATCATGGACTTGAGCTCGCCCACCCATGCCATCCTGGCCGCCGTCATTTTCAATGCGCTCATCATCCCCTTTCTGATTCCGCTGGCCCTCAAAGGCATCAAGTTCCGTGCCGACTCGGCGCAGCACATTCTGCGCCGCAACGTGTGGATCTATGGATTGGGCGGCATTATCGCGCCATTTATCTGTATCAAACTGATCGACATGCTGCTGGTTGTTCTGTAGGAGGAAGACGCCGTGATCAAAGACATCAAAACCGCGCTGTTGCTGTTCCTGGTTCTGGCCGTGATGACCGGCCTGATCTATCCCCTGGCGATGACGGGTATCGGCCAGGTCGTGTTTCCCCACCAAGCCAACGGCTCTCTCATTCGCCAGCGTGGACACGTTGTGGGCTCCAGCCTCATCGGTCAATATTTCCGCGAACCGCAGTACTTCTGGAGCCGTCCCTCGGCGACTTCACCGGTGCCTTACAACGGCGCGGGGTCCGGCGCCTCCAATCTGGGCCCGAACAACCCCGTTCTGGCTCGGCATGTGGCGGCACGGATCAAAACCCTCAAGGCCGCGGACCCCGCTGAGAAAGGCCCGGTTCCGGTGGATCTCGTGACCTCTTCCGCGAGTGGTCTGGATCCCGACATCAGTATTGCGGCGGCCCTCTATCAGGTCCCGCGCATTGCGCAGGCTGGTGGTATTGATATCGTGACATTGCGCCACATGGTTCAGCAAAATACGACGGAACCTTTGCTGGGATTCATCGGTGAACCAGTGGTCAATGTGGTGAAGCTGGACCTCGCGCTGCATGACCGGTACGCCGCCGCGCATGAAGCAACAGTATCCCCCACGAAAGGACCGCCATCATGATGGCTTTCTGGGTGTGCGCGGCTTTGGTCGCCCTGCTCACGGTCGCGCTTGGCGTATATCGCCGCGAGGCGCGGAAAGTGGCGCTCCTTCGCCGCAAAATCAGCACGTTTCAGGGCGGAGCGATCCGCCCGGCAGACTCACCCGGCGCCCAGGGGTAACGCGACACCACTAAACCCTCTACCGTCGGCTAGCAGGAATCTCTCCACCAACGGCAGGGTATCTACGGAGGCACAAAAACACATGGAGACACTGAAAGAAAGTATCCTTGCGGCCGAGTGGGCGGGCTACCATTGGGCACTGCAACACCCGGATGCTACCGCCGATGAGGTTGAGGACGCCTGCGAAGCGTATTTACCCGAACACATGTCTGGCGTGCTGGCTTACGCATTTGAGCGTGGTTGGGCGATGGCGCGCGAGGGAAAGACACCGCAGTCCATCCATTCCGATGAGCCCTCGCTACCGTGACTTGATCATGGTCGATGTGCCGACGCTGCCAGCCAGAAAAGGAACTATATCCATGTCATCATTAACACTCTTCGGCGTAGTCGCTGTCACATTGATGATGATTTTTTATGCTCTGGAGACACGCTCCCTTTGGTGGACTCTGGCATTTTCCGTATCGTGCCTCGGTACATCCATTTATGGATTCCTGGCCGGCACCTGGCCTTTTGGCGTGGTCGAGTTTATCTGGTGCCTGTTGGCATTGTGTAAATGGTATCAGCTTTATACTCAGAAAGAAAATATTGCGAGCAAGACGGAATAACGTAAACTCGGTGGCATACTAACTCCTGGTCCGTATTGTTGCGTTATCATATGCGCAGATTTATCGTCGCTCTCCGAACAAAGAATATATAAGAATTATATACCATTTATATGGAATTTATAGATGATGAGCATTTACAATATTCATTGAGGAGATAACCAAACGGGTTTTTAAACCAATGGAGTCTTTCAATGACCATGAATACCGCCGGTAAAACGACACTGCATTCCGTAGTACCTGGCCGCTCCGCACTACAGAAGCGCGCACGTCGCTGGGTTATCAAGATCGGGAGCAGTTTGCTCACCCAAGACGGCCAACGACTGGATTTGTCGGCCATGCAGAACTTTGTGCAGCAAATACTGCGACTTCGCGCCGAAGATATTGAGGTCGTATTGGTTTCCTCCGGTTCCGTCAGTGCCGGCAAATGTCACCTGGGATGGGCACAAAGGATGACCACCGCCGAAGAACGTCAGGCGGCGGCCAGCGTGGGGCAATCCGCCCTGATTCATGCTTATGAGAATCTCCTGGCCGAGGGAGGGACGCATTGCGGGCAAATACTGCTGACGCGCGATAACTTCAGGGATCGGAAGCGCCTCAAGAAGACCCGGTCCGCCATCGAGATGCTCCTGAAGATGCAGATACTGCCCATTATCAATGAGAATGATGCGATCGCCGATCTGGATAATGCTCTGGGCAACAACGACCATCTGGCCGCTCTGGTCAGCAACGTCTGGCATGCCGACCTGATGGTATTACTGACTGATCAATCGGGGCTATTTACAGCCGATCCGCGCGCGCAGCCTGATGCCGAAATGATCACGGAAGGCATAGCGGGTGACCCACGGTATGAGCGTATGGTGGGAGGAAGCGGTGGCACCGTGGGTACCGGCGGGATGCTCACCAAAATACACGCCGCCACCCATGCGGCGCGCGCTGGTGCGGCCACGCTCATTGCCGATGGACGAATCCCGGATGTGCTCCTGCGCTTGCACAAGGGAGCACTTTTGGGGACGTTTCTGCGTTCCGGAAAATTCGACCGGAAATTGCGCCGGGATGCCTGGACACGTCTTCAGATCCACCACGGCCAGCAGTGGATGATCCATCCCATGCGCCGAGTAAAAAATGAGGTCGATGTTTTTTGTTCGGAGACGCGGCCTGTTACTGCAATCCCAATATTCAATGGCCGATGAGCCCCCACATCCAGTGGATGCGCGATGACGGTTATCCATTGGGTCGCTTGCAATGCGCAATGCGCCAGGAGAAAAAACATTCAACCGATTTATTCGTAATGCGCCATTGAGAAATATGATTTTGTTGCCTATCACACCAATCATGCTTGGTGTACAGGTCTCTTTGATGGAATTGGAGAATGGAGAAACATGATGCATAATCTTTGCCACAAAAAAACCCATCGCATTGGTAGCAAGCTGGCTTTACCAATCCTGTCGGTCGCGATTTTGTCCACATTGGCGCTGGTGTCGGACACCGCTCAAGCCGCGCCCCTGCCGATGCCAGCGATGACCGGGCCACTACAGTCGGCGTCGCCTTTTCGGTTTGATGCGGGTCCACTCGGAAAACTGGACGTCACCGGCGTGATGAGCGGCATGGGCCTTTGGCAGGACAACCCCGTCAATACCGTCAGCCCAGATCCCGTCGCTTTTAATGGCTATACCCACGCCGATATCAGCAATGGCCAGATCTTCATCCAGAAAACCCACGGCCTGATCCAGTTCTTTCTCCAGGCCGGTGCCTACAATATGCCCGCCCTGGGCTCCCCCTTCCTCTCCACGGGAGCCACCACCGCCGGCTATTATGGTCCTTTGCCGCAAGCCTATCTGAAGATCGCGCCCACCAAAAACTTCTCGGTACTGATCGGCAAACTCCCTACCTTGATCGGCGCGGAATACACCTTCACCTTCGAGAATATGAACATCGAGCGCGGTTTGTTGTGGAACCAGGAAAACGCCGTCAATCGCGGGGTGCAAGTCAACTACAGCGCGGGGCCATTGAGCGCCTCTCTCGCATGGAGTGACGGTTTCTATTCCAATCGCTTCAACTGGCTTTCCGGCGACCTGTCCTACACCATCAACTCCGCCAACACCGTGAGCTTCGTGGGCATGGGCAATGCGGGACAGACGGGTTATTCCACACTCGCCACCCCGGTTTATCAAAACAACAGCGACATCTACAACCTGATCTATACCTATAGCTCGGGCCCATGGATGATTCAGCCCTACCTCCAGTACACCCAGGTGCCCGCCAACCCCGCTATCGGCGTGGGACGTAGCACGGGGACCAGGGGCGCGGCTCTCCTGACGAGTTATGCCCTCACCCCCCACGTCACCCTGGCCGCCCGGGCCGAATACATCGCGAGCACCGGCAATACCACCGACGGCGCGGTTAATCTGATGTATGGACCCGGCAGCAAGGCATGGTCCATCACCGTGACGCCCACCTACCAGGATCACGATTTCTTCGCCCGCGCCGAGTTTTCCTACGTGCAGGCAAGCAGCTATACCCAGGGTGATGTCTTCGGTCCACAAGGGAATAATCCTACACAGGCCCGCGCGCTATTCGAAACTGGGTTTCTGTTTTAACCCTAGGACCGATAGGTACCTTTTGTGATGTCTCAAGTCTGCGTATGAGGTGTCGCCATGAAACAGTTATCCGCCATTATCAGACCATTCAAGCTGGATGACATTTGTGATGCACTGGCCACTATCGGTATACGAGGGATGACGGTTACCGAAGTCACGGGTTTTGAACAGCGCAAAGGCCATTTTCAAATTTATCGAGGCCATGCGTATGTTTCTGATTTTATCGCCAGGATAAAAATCGAAGCGGTCATCAGTGACGAAAGGCTGGATGATGCCATTGCGGCAGTGGTTAAGGGAGCACGCACCGGCAAGGATGGAGACGGGAAGATTTTTGTGTTGGATGTCTCGGAAGCCATTCGCATCCGCACCGGGGAAATGGGGGACGAGGCCTGCAATCCGCCTTTTTACGGTGAGCTTTCGGCGTCATGAGCGCCCCGTCACTGGTCGGCGATCTGGCAGAAGGCGTTTTTATTCTCGGCGGGATATTCCTGCTGTGGTACAGGATCGGTGGAATGGTCAGTCATCATCGGCGCGAAAAGGCCAGGAAGGCAGGGTATGCCTGGGCGATGACACATCCCTTGGCTGCCTTTCAACTGGCGATTTCGGCGGGGCAGGAAACATATTCAAAAGGGACCCACCCTTTGCCGAGCGTGCTGCTCTATGCCTTTCTGGAGGGTTATCATGCTGCGCGGCAGGATCAACAGCAAATCATCGGAACGCGATAGTGGGGGACAACATGCCTTCCTGGTGCTTTCGCTACCCTTTTTTCTACTTATTTCCAAGGAATCCGCTATGGTGGCTCTCATGACACCGTCTTCACGCCAGCTTCGCACTGCTCTGGCGCTGATTGCGGTGAGAAAATCGCAATGGTCTTTTGAAAAGCTCGCACAAGAATTACGGGTGGACGATAGCTTGGTGAAGTCCTGCTGGCGTACTTTGTTGGAGAACGCCTGGCGTCTCTATCCCTACCGTGCGAGATCGAAGGCAGGACATTGGCAGCCCGACCCGTCGGTCAAGGCCATGATTGCTTTGGCGGCCTATCGCGTGAGGCCCGATCAGACCGGGGACATCGCCCGTCAGTACGGGGTCAGTCTGCAGGACGTGGAACACTGGCGCCGTATTTTGGTGCGCCGGGCAGACCGGCTCTTTTAGCCATGTTACTGTGGACAGACGTGCCGACATCGAAGAGCGCAGAAATCGGTTCTGTGACATATTCTCCCGTCATGATCAGCGTCGTGTTGTTGAGTTTTGTGGCGATGCTTGTCGGGTTCTACATCCTGTATCGCATGCATCGGAAACGGGTGCATGACTTTTCCCGAAAACTGGTCACGCTTACTGACGAATGGTTGATACAGCAGACTTGCTCCGCAGTGACTACCGACAATCCTTTATTCGGCAGCCTATTCGCAGGTCCTGTAAAAGATGACCACAGATGGGTATTACTGAGAGAGATCAATCATCACTTGTTGTGGGTCTGCCCGCAAAACGCCCGGTTGGGTTTCTGGACCCTGAATGCGGAAGGTGCGCCGCAGTGGCGGATTGTGCAGTTGCATGCCAATAGCCTGAACCAATATTTGCGCAAACAGGAATCCGCTCAAAAGAGATCCGCCTAAAACCATGGTACATCCACGTAATCAACGCTATGTCACCGGATTACGCAGTGATGGCGTCAGTCCGCAGATCCTAAGCATGGACAAAATCGTCAGCGAAGACGCCCTGCGCCGGGCACTGGGTAAAATCCCCGAAGCCGAGAGGACCGAATGGATGCGTCCCGTTATAGCTGCGCGTACCTTTTCCACCCTACGCTTCGATTTATTCCGTTAACGCCATTGGAAGTTTCCACACATGCTCGTTGACCGAAGTTAAAGAGAGCACATACTGCCCAGGGGGCAGGGTTTGGCCCGTGATCATGGAAGGAAGATGAATGGTAGCCATAGCGCCCACCCCACCGAAAATCCCAAACTTTCCCACCTTGAATTTCTGGTAGGCAAAGTCGTTCTGCACATTGCTCTGCGGTATCGCGGCCAATACCGAAGTCCCCCAAGTCTCGATCACCGCTCCAGTCTGGCGATTCATCAGCACCGCGCGCATGACATGTGAAGGCGTTGCAGGGGTGCCCGCATTGACGTAGGCGTGAAACTGCACAGAACCATCGTTGCTGAGCACGCCGTGATCCAAGGCGAGATGATGTTTACCAGGACTTACCGGACCACCATGAAATGGGGTCACCACGGACCCACGATAATAGCTGTAGGTGGAAACGATAAAAGCGATCGCGATCCCTAATAAAACCAGCGCAAACTTTTTGAAGGCGTCGTCGGAGAGGGGTAAGGGAAGACTCCCGCCGATCCATCGAAACCAGGTTTTCTGTGCCAATTCAGGGCGGCGCGACAACATCCAGTTATCGAGAGAATAGGCGCCGCTACCGACTAACAGCAACGCGACCCCCATCGCAAAATTGGAGGATGCCATGGTCCATTCGTCGATACAGGTGGCGCCCTGCCAACCGAAGAGCAGCATAAGCACCGTAGAGAGGCCAATGGTGATAAACGCCGCGAGACGCGTGTAAAGGCCCGCCAACAGCAGGACACCAGCAACGAGTTCCACCGCGCTAAAAATTATGACTCCCGCATACAAAATGTAGAAATGATGGAGCATGAAAGCCACTACATGATCCATACCCAGCAGGGCTCCAGGCATGGCCGTCTGAAATTTGTAAGCCATCCAATGACCATGCGGGTCGAGTTTCTGCGGTCCGTAAATAAAGCGCCGCGTCGCGCCCCCCCAGTAAATCCAACCCTGTACAAAGCGCACCGCCAACAATCCAATGGCGGCGGTGCGCCAGCCATGATCCGCCCCCGGCGTGGAAGAGTTGCCGAGAGGCAAAGTGGTCGCATTCATGGAAACCTCCTTATTTCACGTCATGATATGGTTTGAAGCCGTAGCGTTCAAAGATTTGCAATGCGACGGGAGAGCGGAGAAAGTTGACCCAGTCCTGCGCCCACTTCGGATGCAACGCTCCCTTGGTTACTGCGGCCGCGTAGATCGCCGTGGTGTTGTCCTTGGCGGGAATGGGTATATTGCTGATCGGGTGTCCAGACTGCTCCTGAAAGATCGCCTCTGATTTCCAGGTCACACCGGCATCGGCAAGACCCTGCATCAAAAAAAGGGGCGTTTGCCGGTGGTGAATATGGGTCAGGATGGTTTCCCCGTTTTTCACCTTGGTGTCATAAATCTTGCGTTCCAGCGCTGGACCGCCGGCCTTGCGTAGCGAAATCTGGATTTGCCGTGCCACACCTTCCCACCGGGGGTCGGGCATGGACAGCCGAATACCCGGTCTACCCAAATCGCGTAGCGTTTCAATCTGCGCGGGATTTCCTTTCGGGATCATGATCGTCAGGTCGTTGGTCACATAAGGCACCGCCGGACCCCGCACAAGCCCTTGCCGGATCAACCCATTTACTTTCTTGAGGCCGGCGGCGAAAACATCGGGCTGAACGGTCCAGGTCATGTTACCCACGGTAATGGTATTACCCTGCTGCATCTGCCTGATCAAGATGCCCGGAGGTAAGGTTTCATAATAAATCTTGCCTTTGAGTTCCGGATATTTCTTCTCGAAGGCGGCCACCAAGGGAGCCATGGCGAAAAAGTAATTGCCACCAACAAAGATCACGAGCTGCGGATGATCGAGATTCCCATGAAAATCCGCCAGGTCATCCACCTCGGGAACGGTGAAATTCAAACCTTTTTTCACTGTCGGATTATTGGCGCCGTGCTGCCAAGGTGGGAAGATCCGCTCCTGGTAATGAGGCGCTTCCACCTTACCATTCCAGCCCGCATCCGCGGCATGAGCCGCCATATCCCAGAAAC
Organism: Acidithiobacillus ferrianus; assembly: GCF_010378095.1. GTDB lineage: Bacteria > Pseudomonadota > Gammaproteobacteria > Acidithiobacillales > Acidithiobacillaceae > Acidithiobacillus > Acidithiobacillus ferrianus. The sequence continues at coordinate 252,264 of NZ_WNJL01000030.1, forward strand.
CCATGGAGGTACATACCGCCAAAAGAATCATGCGGCCGATCATCGTTTTCCTCATTTCAGACTCCTTGGCGCCATTGCGCGCACCGAAATCCGGCCCGCTCGCGTTCCGGTAAGAAACTGACCACGCCGCCGGACGTGAGGACGGTGCCCATCCCGAATCTCCTAGTGCCAAACCGAAAGATGGCGCTCTGTCTCTGAGAGACGACAGTATCGCCGTGATCCTATGAAAAACACACCGCGGCGTTCATCGAAGAACCGATGGACGGCACAAGGTGCGCGGCACCATCGGCGCAGGATCTCACCATTGCTTAGAGGCCGTACGTTTTTGGTTCGGCAATCCCATGATTGTTTTCCATATTTCTGGTGAGACGAGGAAGTTCAAGTTTATCAACACGTACCGTTTTTTTGTCTTTCAACCAATGTGCGAAGACATCCCAAACCGCCTTCCCTTCGACCGGGGCAACCACGGGAGCCCAACCGGCCATCTTGTATTTCTTCTTCGATGACGATGACACCGGTTTTCCACCGATGTGCATATTGCTGATGCGATGGTATATCAGGGCATCGGGGTTGAACGTATATTGAATGTTGCCGACCCGCATCATATCCCCACCCTGCTGATAATAAGGATCTTTGTTAAAGATATTATCCGCAACCTGTTCCATGATATTCTTGATCTCGGCACCCGTATATTCATTGACAGTCACCTGTGGGTAGGTAATTGCTGTCTGCCCCATGACATCTTCCATGGTAATCGTTTCCCCAGGGAGCTTGCAATAACCCCAGCGGAATCCAGGCGAGAAAGCGGCTTCGCAATCCATTTCATCCATCAGGGCGTTACACAACAGCTGATCGAATGTACCATTAAAGTTATCGCGCCGATAAAGTAAACTCTCGGTGACCGCTATGGGTTCCGCAAGCTTGGTCTTGAATGGAGTCCTGACCGAATCGACATATGCGGCCATTTTTGGATCCGCCTTAATCAAATTGGAAAACACCGGAAGATAGTAGAATTTAAACCCGTTGATCTTGCCCTTGCCGACATCCAGATCAAAGCGCGCAAGCACCTTGCCATTGGTGCTTGTGTTGATAATAATGGTTTTACCGACCCGGAAAGGCTTAGGCCCCATGATATCGTGCGTGTGGCCGCCGAGGATGATATCGATCCCCTGCACTTGTGATGCCATCTTCATGTCTACGTCGGCACCATTGTGAGACAATACAACAACTGCGTCCGCTTTATGCGTCTGGCGACACTCATCCACCATTTTCTGCATATGACCGGGGTGGATGCTAAACACCCAATCTGGTGTAAGATATCGTGGATTAGCTATCGGTGTAAATGGAAAAGCTTGCCCGATCACGGCAATTTTTCGTCCGCTGATTTCGTGAATCACATAAGGTTTGAACACCAATTCATTCCAGGTGCTGCTAAATACATTCTGCGCCAGGAAGTTTGCCTTGAGCTTATTCTTTATTAAGTCCTGAACCCGCTCTTGCCCATAGGTGAACTCCCAGTGTCCCACGAAATCATCGACACCCAAGAGGTTCTGTGCGCCCACCATATCCTCGCCCTTGGTCCACAAGGAAGTGGCGGAACCCTGCCAAGTGTCACCGCCATCCAGCAGCAGCGTCTTGTTGGGCCGTGCCTGCCGAAACCTGTTAACCAGGCTATGAATATGGGCATAACCACCGACCTTCCCGTATTTGTGTGCCAGATCCGTATAATCAAGGCAAGAAAATGCGTGGGCATCCTTTGTTTTCATAGGAATACCATAATATTCGAGCATCCATTTTCCGCACAAGTGCGGCGGCTGGTCGCGTGCCGACCCCAACCCGATGTTCGTGTCAGGTTCACGCCACCATACCGGCAACAGTTGCGCATGGGAATCTGTCATATGCAGCAAGGTAACATTCCCGTAATCGGAAATTTCGTAAGGATCCCCATCGGCGCCCCATGCGGAGGCGATGGCACCAGGTCCAAAAAATCCCGCCGCGCCGGCGATCCCTGCCATTTGCAAAAAATCACGTCGTGTCAAATTCATAAACTACAACTCCTCGCATCCGCTCGCATCACCAGGTCAAAGACCGCCATCCGCCGCCTGCTTCATCACATGAATAATCATACTATCCAGTTGGGCGGCGACTTTTTTAGACTCGGCATTCTTGGGGAAATAACGCAACGCATAGGTGGGCAAATAAGTAAGCAGGTTCAATTTGCCATGCTTCTCGTACAGAATGATCTTGCACGGCGCAAAGGCACCGAATTCCGGTGTGCTTTTGAGTATCTTGGCACCGAGAACGAGATTGCAGACTTCATAAATCACATATGGCGACTTGCTCTCAATCCCGCGAGCCTTCAGCCCCTTTTGTACGTCCAATGTCCCCACCAGATTCATATTTTCACCGTCGAGGCCAGTCTCTATGGCCATTTTTATTTGCGCAGGCGTGACTCCTGGTTTAACGGGAATGATGTAAAGCGGACTGTTTCTTGAAATCGGCGGGGTACCCGCAACCGGAGACGGTACGGTAGAAGCAGGAGTCACCGTGCCCGCGCTGGAAAGATTCGCGCAACCAGACAGAGTCATGGCGACAAGGAAAAACCCTAGCCATGGATGAGATCTCCCTACACTCAAGCCGGCAGAGCGACGCATGTATCGTGCTGACATACACTCTCCTTACGTAAAATATGATCACGGCCATGCAGCATGAAGGCCGCTTTCAATGAGAGAAAAATAGATTACCGACATCCGTCACGCCACGGTGAGCTGCGCTGTCGCAGTCCACGACTGCTCCTGATTATCCTTCCATGTCATTTTTAAAGTGCCACTCTTCTGAGCGCGCATTTTGTAGGCCAAATAAGGATTGGTGCTGATGGCTATACTCCAGTCGATGGTCATGAACAGCTTGCCATCAAATTCGGCAGTGACCGTTTGAATAAAGTGTGCAGGTATAATCTTGCCTGCTTTATCCTTTTGCAGGCCGGTGGTCATCGGATGCATGATCAACGAACGCACCTCTATGATTTCACCATTTTTTGCCTGGGATGGCATGCGTATCATTGGATTACCAATTGCTACTGTCATACGTTGCTCCTATCTATCTAGAATCACAGTCATCAACCGCCACAGCCACCTATCGTTACCTTGACCTCTTTTGGTGTGGAAGCCATAAGGACGCCCTTACTGCTTTTGGCGATCACTCGTATATGATCCGTTTTCGCCATCTTTATGCGTTCCTGAAAATATGCCTGACCGCTCTCTGGTGTAAATTGATACTTGCTGACCAGGGGAGACGGATTATGATCGACGAAGAGATAAACCGCATCGATGTAGTCATCGGCGGTCATGGGAAAATCAATTTCAACCGTGACCGGAACCGCTCCGCCATTCTCGGCAATGGTCGGCGCGGTAAGCTTCACCTTTGGCGAAGGGGCAACGCTGGTCTTCCCAACACTGTCCATCATGGCGCTGCTGAGTGTCTTGTCTTCAAACGGTTTGGCTGGCCATCCCGGCACATCACCCGCCATCGCCGAATCGGAGCGCAACAGCCCAGCGCCTGCCGCGGCAACCACTGCACCGCCTGTCAGCGTCGCGCGGATGAAATCACGTCGTGGTAACGGATTGGAAAACATATGTGACTCCTTTTGGATGAGGACCACGCATTGCGTTTCTGTGGTCTGCGTCTGATTTTGGAATATAGACACCATTACTACTTGGGCTGTGCTCCAGGCACACTGGACAAGGCACCGATCACCGCTTTATCGATTTTCTTCGCAACACCCAAGGCGGGGGTATTTTCTGTTAAGGCGACCCGTTTAGGGTAAACGATATAACTTTTGTCACCTCGGCCATATACCGTCAGCGTCAGTGGGCATGCCGTGGCGGATTGCCAATGAGCATTCAGCAATTGGTTAAAGAAAACGGGGTTGCAAAACACCATGGACTGTATCCCGCTGAATCCTGGCTTGTTCAGATCAGGAATATGGAGTACATGCTGCTTGGCCTCGATCTTCTTCAGAATATTCAGATCCATGACGACCTTGAAATGGTGTTGGCTTAAGGCTTTCTTCAGTTCCGGGACCACCTTTGAGATCGGTGCCGGAATGTTTTCCACATACATCGGTCCAGCGGCGGCAATACCCATCCCAAGAAACAACAGAGAACACACGGCTGTGCTGGCTTTAAAAATCGTCAACTTCACCGAAGTGGATTTACTCGTCATCTTGCTTCACTCCTTAAAAGGGAGCGGTCGTAATACCACAACCGCTCATAACAACTGCGGGAAGAAATGGTTAATATCGTCTTTATGGCTTTATGTAATCAAAACCATGCTGTTCGAGTTGCATGATACGGACGATGCCACCGGGAACAATGACCGCCTGCTTCACTAATTTTGGGGGATGTCCCATTTCCTTGGTCATCGCCTTGTAGGTGTTGTCGCAGGCATCAAATTCGACACCTTCCGCATCCAGCGCAGCGATCTTTTCGGCCACAGGACTGTCCGCCAGATACATTTTTTCGCCAGGCCCAAATGCGACAATGACGATTTGCACTTCCTCCTGACCAAAATAATTCAGGAGGTTCTGCGCATTACTGAGAGCCAATCCCCAGCGGGCGGGGTCTCCCTGGCTCACCTGCAATACTATGTGCGCCGTAGCAAACGGGTGTTCGTGTACAAAAGTGGGCTTCGCGAAGCTATAGCCTTTCAACATCGAAGGGTTGGCGTCGGCTACCCCTATCCCCCCCAGCAAGAAACAGGTCGTTACCACGCTCATGATCGATATGCGTATACTTCGCTTCATCGGTAACCTCCATAAATTTACATGGCACCCCCCTACACGGGGGGCAAGATCAAAAAGAAACCACCGCCTGCAGAGTGAGCGCGTTGTCCACGCTCTTGGCGATACTTACAGGCAGCGCTCTCTGCGCAGGCGGGATAGCACCCAACTGGGGAATGCCCACATCGCGCACATAGTAATCCAGGATCACCCGAGTCAATGGGGTAAAGTGATATTGCAACCCTACCGCCCAAGTATTGAAAGTGCGATTCTGAGCAGCAAGATTAGGCAATCTATTATAGTAGTCATAGCGTAAATCCACTTCCACACGCCGCGTCACAAACAACCCTCCGCTAATATAGTAACCGCGGGCAGTATTCTGACTGCCTGGATACACCTGGGCGTTTGTCAAAGCGTTTTGCTGCGGGGCGGGAATACCGGCGGGTGAAAAAACGGACCCCGTGGAAATCATCCCCGAACCGCGCATGTATTCAAATTTCGCCCAGCGGCCCCATTGATGCATATAACCCTGCATGTAGGCCATGCCAATACCATCCCGAGTCATCGAATAGGCGTGACCATTGAAGTTGGGGGTTGCATGCTGATACCAGATGAATCCCGTCAGACTGCTTTGAAACGGTCCGTGCCCCCCAAAAATATAGGATTCCTGCAGCCGCGCAGCGACCAGAGGGCTGTTCGAATAGTTGGTCGCGGTTAATGGACCAAAGTTTCCGACCATGACGCCGTAGGCAAACTCCCAGGGACCGTTCCGGAACCAGTCCATGGCTTCGAGTCCTGTGTAGCGGAATGCATTGACACCCTCCCCGGCACTGCCTGGCACGGCATAACCTGGCTCCTGAGCGTTTCCCCCGGCGTACGGCGTGCTGGGATTCGGGTTATAGAAGGGCTGGAGCATCATCTGAGTTGTCACGTTGGCAAATGATGTGAAGTTGTAAGCCATGTATCCCTGCATGGCCTGCTCCGGTCCAGGCGCCCGAATAATACCTGCTTCTATCCGTACTCCCGGGATGTAATGGCTGAAGGTAACATGCCCATCCATGATAGCGGGGGTATAGTGTCCCCCAATATGGGTGAACCCGTTATTCCCAAACTCGCCCGCCAGGAAATATGAGATATCCCGATTAATATTGCCGCGGATCATCAATCGGGCACGATTGATATTGAAGGAATTGCTGGAGGTGTAATTCGGAGCAATCTGATTCAACCGAGGCACTTTGCCATTGGCAGCCACTGTTCCTGGCATATAGGTGTAAGTGGGCTGGAAGTATCCCGATACGGTCACCAACGGCGCCAGCGCAGGTGAAACACCTTGTAGCTCAAACCAATTCGCCGCGGATGCCGATTGTGCTACCGCCATTACGGTGACGCCCAGGGTGCAACAAACCGCCGCACGTAGTTTCTTCATGGGTTCCTCCTTCTTTAAAGTTTCTAATGGTCGTGACCTGCCTCGGGATTCTCGGACCAGCTGAAACTTGAGATGATGGCTCCCGCCGACAACGTTTACTTATTAATCGAAGCTTTCTGAGCCTCGATTCGCTTCCATAAAGCAATATCGGTGCCATAATTACACGCTCGCCAATTTATTACTACTCACTGAGTTCACGAAGAATACCGGTTCGATACATCAGAATATTTCTGCAGGAAAAACAGAATATTGCCACAAGAAGTACAAAGCTGCCGGAAATCGCACTACCGCTCAAAATTATATTTGTTGATGGGCCATTCAGTTTGTTTTTTGAAAGGCACATGCATTGTTCCATTCCAGCCTCAATCGCACGTCGGTTGGCGCATATGGGCCAGATATATTAATAAGTTAAAATATTTATGATTACTTTTAATGATGTCCGCAAAAATGGCGCGACACCATGCGTGGAATGGCTGCGGGTGATACATGACCTGCTAGTCCTCACAGACCACCGCAATGGGTCTAATCAGCGTACAGTGTTTATCCCGAAGTACCACCTAGGCGTTCAGGGCGGTTGCGAAGGGACTCGGAGAATGTTCCAAGCCTTGGCAGACCCCGACATCGCATGCCGCCGATGCCGTGTGCCACCCAGATCATGCGTAATACCTGCGGCACTCTGCCAGAATTTCACTTACTCACCGACTCCGCGTAAGCCGATCCAGCAAGCCTGTTTCTACAGGCAGACAGGGTGCGCGGAACAAGTACCCGCCCCACATTCCCACAAAACTGCGCTGGGCACGAGCATCCAAAACAAAGTCGGCATGACTGTAAAAACTGCACCCAAAGGTAGAAAAACAACAACATAGTGCTTCTTTGGCCAACAGATAGGTGGCCACATTAAAGACCCCAGAGGGAAGGTGAAACCGCACCACTCTGCATTGAAGGGCGGGCCTTCACCGAAATAGCGCACAGTAAAAAACCGCCATGGCCATCCTGTAATGACTCCTAGAAAAACTGCACAGCGTATAGTATCTGGAGAAGAAGGAGGCGACGCTGTGGACGAAATGGAAACCAAACGCTGGACAACAAAGCGGAAGGCGGCTCCGATCATGGAACAGGTCTATCGAGGAGTTCAGCTATGCGCGGATACCGGAGCATTGCCCATCGCCTCGACCTGAACCGGAAAACAAAGTACAACGCATCAACCCGCAAGGGGTGGCAGGTACGGAAACGGTCATGCCAAAGCGGCGGAAGCGACACCGGAGGATGCCCTGATTGGCCGTTTCGGGACGCTGGCCCGGCGGGCAAGGCCGCTTGTTCACTCTTCGGAACGTAATGGGTTGATTTGCACCTTCCTCACCTCCCTACGCTTGATAATGAAGTACGAGGATCTTTATAGGGAATACTGTGTTCACTCACACACTGCTATGTTTTTGATAGCAATCATGGCGTCATACAACATCCAATGTGAACCATAGGTTCACACCACGCTGAGCCAGAACTCATAACCAATTGTTTTATATGCTTATACAAAATGGCGCAAAATATGCTTACCTCAATTTTGCGCCACCTGACGTTCACAGATGTTCATCTTTGAAGAAAGGAGTATTAGCATGTCACTAAAACAGCAACTCGAAAGCGACTTTGAGGATCACAAACGTTGGGCTCTTCGCCGTCAGATGGGTATACCGAACAATCGCCGGTTGTGGGTGTGTGCCTGCATGGACGAGCGGTTACCGGTTGATGACGCGCTCGGAATTCGTGGCGACAGGGGAGACGCTCACGTTTTTCGCAATGCGGGTGGATTGATCACTGATGATGCCATCCGTTCGGCAATGCTTACCTGCAACTTCTTTGGCACGGAAGAGATTGTCATTATTAATCATACCGAATGTGGCATGATGTCGGCACAAACAGATACTATCGTAAAGTCATTGAAGGATAAGGGAATAGATTTGGACAATCTTCAACTCGACCCAGATTTGCCGGAATTGACGCTAAAGCCCGGAATGTTTGGCAAATGGGTGAAGATGTACCAGGATGTAGATGAAACCTGCGCGAGGCAGGTGGAATATGTGCGCAATCATCCTCTCATCCCAAAGCACGTGACAATTAGTGGATGGATTTGGGAGGTCGAAACCGGGCATCTGCGCCCCCCACATTTTAGAATCGGAGAGAAAGTTAATACAAACAAGGCGATGGGCGCAAAATAGAGCGTCATAGGCCGTAACTCACTAGGTGGTGCGCAAAAACCATGCTTTTCGTCAGGAGCGATAAAATGCCTTTATTGAACTTTTCTTGCAGCTCATGTGGTGTATCATTTGAAAATCTGATGCCCTATAATGCCTCAAATCCGTGTTGTCCCAGTTGTGGCAGTTCGACCAGCCGACAGATCGGCCTCCCAACTATCAGGGGTCAAATGAGCATAGGTCGTGACCTAGCCATGAAGTCCCTCAAACATGAGGAGGGAGGCTGTCGATGTTGTAAGGCGGGGGGCATGCATTCCCATATGTAAAAATGATAAGCTCTACGACTGTCAAACCTGCTATGCTAAACTGAACTTGCACTTTATATCTAACCATTCATCAGTGGGGGTTACATGGCAATCTACCACCTTCCCAAAGGGCAGGCACTCTCGCAGGTGGATTTTCTGCAACGATTTTTAGCACAAAGCATCAAGTCATGTACTCAAACGCGCGTTGCAGAAAACATAAATAGAGAGCATTGCATAGAGTTGCTGGGTCTGTCCGCTGCCGAATGTCTTGAGGCTTATGTCCGCGCTGAAAGAGGTGTATCCGCGGACGACAATCTCGACATTACTCAATATGCAGATACCATAGTTGATTTAAAAAACAGGATCGGTGGTGGTTTTTCGGTTGATGAAGTATCGCCAAACGTAGTTAAAGTGGTCAATCATTGCTGTCCATTTGGAACATCGGTCAAAGAGTCTCCAGAACTGTGCAGAATGACATCTAGTGTTTTTGGCGCCATAGCGGCCCGGAATTTCGGTTATGCCAAAGTCAACCTTCTTAAGCGTATTGCCATCAACGATAGCAATTGTGAAATTGTTATCCATACGGACCAAGGCAATGCCTCAAAAAAGTCCGGGACAGAATATTCCATTGCCGAAGATGGAAAAGTAACCTCATCCATGGCTGGAGATATCATCAAGGATGACAGCGACTCCGTCAACCCTTGGTGTAAGGTGGTTGACACTCGGTCAGAGAATAGTAGATTTGTTGCCAAAAATATTATTACGGAATCCAAGGCAATGAGTTCGGTGTTTAGGACTATTGAGCGCATTGCCCCAACAAACACTAGCGTTGTCATTACCGGTGAAACAGGTACCGGTAAAGAAATTATTGCACGACTAACGCATGCTATGAGCGATAGAAGTGAAAGGCCATTTATTGCCATAAATTGTGGTGCGATACCAGAACATCTCATAGAATCTGAGATCGTTGGTTTTGAGCGCGGTGCCTTTACAGGTGCCTACCGCGAAAGACGAGGTATTTTTGAAAGAGCGCATATGGGGACCATATTCTTAGATGAAGTAAATTCATTGCCCTACGCAGCACAGGTCAAACTACTTCGGGTCCTACAAGAAGGCGAGGTTGTGCGGGTTGGAGGTGAGCATTCACTAAAAGTTGATGTGCGGGTAATCGCCGCATCCAACCAACCACTACGACCTCTTGTCGAGCAAAATTTGTTCAGGAGAGACCTGTTCTACCGGTTAATGGTTATTGAAGTGCAGATCCCTCCTTTACGAGAGAGGTTGGATGATATCGGACCACTTTCCGAGCTATTTTTGCAGCGTCTTGCTGCCAAACACCATCATTCCCAGAAAATTTTAGGTCATAGAGCATGGAAACAAATATATTCATATAGTTGGCCAGGAAATGTCAGGCAGTTGGAGAACACCTTAGAAAGCTCATTCCTGTTGAGTCATGGTCATGTGATTGATTGTTTGGTTGGGAGCGAGTTCACCGATGCTGTCAGTAGCAACGAATCTTTTCGTGACCGCCAAAAACAAACAAAATTGTTCTCTGAGTCTCAGTTTCTGCTAGAGGTATTACTCAGGAATAGTGGTCGAGTACAGGATGCTGCGCTAGAATTAGGAATTACACCACGCGCCGTCTATAAGAAAATATCGACACTTGGTGTCAACCTGAGAAATGTCCGCGCCAGTTTACGTATGTAGGAATTATTCATTGAAGGAGTAGCGAATGAGTGAAAGAATCGTAGATGCCCGCGGCAGTTTTTGTCCAGGCCCTCTCATGGAGCTGATTTCCAACATGAAGATGATGAGCGTGGGTGACACCCTGGAATTGTTGTCCACCGATGCCGGTTCCGCCGCAGACGTACCAGAGTGGATCAAGAAAGTCGGCCATGAAATGCTAGATACCAAGCAGGATGGTGAAGGCACTTGGCATATCCGGGTCCGTAAAGCCAAATAACGCGACGTTCAATAGCACAGAGACGAACTGAAGGAGTAACATCATGAGAGTTCTTGTCGTCGGTGGGGGTATGGGAGGCACGATTTTTGCCAATCTTCTCGCTCGCCGCATCCAACATGAAATGAAAACCGGGAAGGCCCGCATCACCATGCTCTCGGCCAGCCACGAGCACGTCTATCAGCCTGGTTGGCTCTATGTCGCCATGGGGCGCGCGACCCCTGATGAACTGGTACGCGAACAAGAAAGCCTGCTGGAATCGGGTATCGAGTTCCATGTCGACCCCGTTGAGGAGTTTCATCTCGCCGAGAATCACGTCAAATGCAAAAGTGGCAAGGTTCATGAGTATGACCTGATCGTCATTTCCACTGGCTCCCGCCCTCTGCCGGAGAAAATTCCCGGCCTCAAAGAGAATTCCATCAACTGCTATACGGCCGACGATGCGGTAAATTTCTTTAAGCAACTGTCGGACTTCAAGGGCGGCCGTGTTGTGGTAACTGTGGGTTTGCCGCATAAGTGCCCGATGATTCCGCTGGAACTCACCTTCGCCATGCACGATTTTATCAAGGATCGTGGCCTGCTGGATAAAACCGAGTTCTATTACACCTATCCCATCGGTCGGGTCCATAGCCTGGAAAATGTAGCGAAGTGGGCGGCGCCGGAGTTTGACCGTATGGGGATCAAGTACGAAACGCTCTTCAATATGAAGGAAGTCGACGGCAAAAACGCCGAAGTGCTCAGTGAAGAAGGCGGTGCCGTCAAATATGACCTGTTGGTGGCGGTACCGCCGCACAAGGGCCAGGAAGTCATCGAAAAAAATGGTCTGGGCGAAAACGGCTGGATACCCACCCATCGCGCCTCCCTGCACATGGAAGGTGAACACGGCAAAAACGTCATTATCTTAGGCGACACTACCAACCTGCCTATCAGCAAGGCGGGCTCGACGGCCCATTTTGAGGCGGAGACGGCAGCAGAAAATGTCGCGGCAGTCATCAAGATAGGGCGACCGGTGCGCAGTTACGACGGCAAGGTCTTCTGCTTCATTGAAGCAGGCAAGGATCGTGCCACCTACGCCATGTTTGATTACCAAAATCCCCCGCAGCCCAAGGCACCAACCGGTGCGGTCCATGCCTTTAAGATGGCCTACAACAAGCTCTATTGGGCCAGTGCCCGCGGTTTACTCTAAATAAAGGAGGTGATCTATGGCTGCCATAATATCAGAAGCTACCCACGAAGAAGCGCTATCCAAAGCCCGGGAGGCCTTGGCGCGCCTGGTAGAAAACGGCGATCTGGAGCGTATGGTGCATTTGGCGCGGCTCGCCGGGGCCGCCCAGGACTCCATGAGCGATGAAATGGTGACTAGGATGGCGGGCATGGTCAGCGACGCCATATGTCTACTCGACCGCGCCACCCGTACCGGCGTCATGGACCGGCTGTTAGCGGTGGCAGAAAAGATGGATCAAGAGCACATCCTGGCCGACTTCCTCCGCTGTCTGACTGGGGCTACTGAAGAAGCGGCCCATACCCCCGCACCTAAGGGTGGTATCAGCGGACTCTGGGACCTCGTGAAGCAACCGGAAACCCAGCAGACCATCCAGTTCCTCATGCTGCTCGGCAAACACTTTCGCTCCTGTCGCCTCAAACGCTGAGCCCCATTTCATCTGCGATGGATATCGGAAAAAAATACGGAGCGCGGATGCAAGTGTTTTCGCGGTTCCTGTCTCGCAGCAGACCCCACATCAAATGTGGGGGTAGTAAAACCCTTAACCGCCGGAAGCCGTATCCGCCGACAACCATTGCCGCGTGCGCGAGACGGCGCGCGATGTCGGGCGATACAGCGTCAGCGCCTGCCTGCCGGTGGACGTGATCGACGTCTATGTGTTGTTGCCGGACGCTCTGTAATGTACACTTTGATGTACATAATCTGACGGGAGCACATTCATGCCGGAAACCACCTTCACCGAATTACGCAACCACGCCAAGATCTGGTTCGACCTGGTCGAGGCTGGGCAGACAGTGCGCGTGTTGCGTAATGGCAAGCCTATTGCCGAAATTCACCCCATCCCGGCGCAACTGCCCTCCTGGAAGCAGCGTCCGGCACGCCCGCTGGCCATCGGCGGCAAGGAGATCAGCCGACTCATCCTCGACGAGCGCGGAGACTGATGCGCGTCTATTTCGACTCATCGGCCTTTGCCAAGCGCTACATCGACGAGACCGGCACCGCGGACGTTCTGGCGTGGTGCGAACGGGCCAGCGAACTGGCGCTGTCGGTCATCCATCGCGCTGCCTGAACTGATCTCCGCCTTCTGCCGCCTGCAACGGGAAGGCCGCCTGACGGACGCACAATACCAGATCATCAAGCGCGCCCTCATGACCGACATCGCTGATGCGCTGATCTGCGATACCACGCCCCAGGTCATCCAGCACGCCGTCAACGCTTTGGAGAACCACACGCTACGCGGCCTGGACGCCATCCACCTGAGTGCCGCCCTCGCCTGCACCACCGAAGTGTTCATTTCGGCCGACGCCCGCCAATGTCGCGCCGCCGAGGCCTTCGGTCTGCAAGTGGTGTCGCTGTGAAACACAAACCGCGCCACTACCTTGCCTTCGCTACCCTGCGTCTGGAGGGTGGTCTGTTCCTGCCCGACCAACTGGAAAAAGCGGCCCTTGGCGGCGCGGCCCGGTTCCAGAGCGAAGCCGACTATCACACGCCCAAGGGCCTCAAACTCAAGGACGACACCAGCCGCGCCTTTCAGATCGCCAGTGCGCAGTGGAAGCACTTTGCCGACCAGTTCGAGCGCAGCGATGTCGATGCCGACGCGCTCACCCGCCACTTCGTGGGCGCGCTGCCGGGCAGGAAGAAGGCACACGGGTCCGCGAAGGTCTGCGCCAGGGCGTTACCGAAGCCCTGCTGATTTTCGGCGAAGGCTTCATCCAGCATGCCGCCAACGAGGCACTGCGTCAGGCGCTCGATATCCTGATCTGCCCGGCGCGTCGATTCCATTTGGTGGCACCCCCCTGATAGCAGACCGAATTTCCATCGTTATGCTACGGGACCGGCTACATTGCGGGAACTATTGCGGAACCTGCAATCCGAGCGCGACGTGGTGATCTTATTTCTAAATCGCAGATAGTCTCTCGAATTTGATGGTGGGAAACAACGCCTCAAGAAGGCCATTTCAAGAGCTGGTTTCGAGAAGATATATGATATTGTTAATTATGAAGAAAGGGAAATTCATGTTTAATCACTGATTACCCGTCGCGTAACCAGTGAAATTATGGATGGCAGATACAGTTAACTATGGCAGATTCCTGTCCGTTACCAAGTAAAAATACGGCCAGCAGCGCCTAATGCGGGCAATGCGGCGCTGGGCGTCAAAAGAGGCAGATCCCTAGCCAAGTCTTTAGCCGTCATACCATTGAGATCGAGGGACTGCAGGCAGCCGATGATTCGTACCCCATTGTCTTCGGCTAACTTCATAAAGTCAGCAATACTTTTCCCGCCTGGCATAGGAAAGATAGCCTCTGCCTTGCCTTTAGCCAACAACTCTGTTGCAGGACCTGTAAAGTACATAATGACATCCTGCTCAGATGCCGCTGCCGTCGCTGCAAGAAAGAAGGCGGACGGCAAACGTTTGGGATTTTCTGGTCCAGTGATGAGGATGATAACGAGATCTGCGGGTTTTATTGTGGACATAAGTACTACCTCCTGATTATAGGGCGCGACATGGAAAATATCTGATACGATATAACTTGTCAAATTCAGTCAGGTGGTTGATAAGCTAAAATTGATATGCAAGTTTGTTCTAAAAACAATCAGCAATCGCCACTACAAAATATCCTTACTTACAATAAAGTTACTTACTGTGAAATAAGTATGTATATAACAATAAAGTGCATACTATACAGGCTCTCTTGTAGAGAGTATAAATATTCCATCGTTGCTTCAGTAGGGCGGCACGTTTTGATTATATAGCAGATGTTTTTGATTGTTCTATGTTACCCGTTTCTTCAGGAGATAGATTACTATGAAACTCTATTATAGTCCCGGTGCTTGTTCCCTTTCTGCTCATATCATTCTCCGTGAAGGGGGGTTCAGTTTCGATACGGAAAAGGTGGACTTCGCCACCAAAAAAACAGCAACCGGCACTGACTATCTGAGCGTCAACCCCAACGGCTATGTGCCATCATTAGTACTCAATGATGGATATATTCTGACCGAAGTACCTGCCATTATCCAGTATCTGGCTGATCGCGTGCCTGAGAAAAATCTTGCGCCAGCAGCTGGCACCATAGAACGTTACCAGCTCATGCAATGGCTTAATTTTATTTCTACGGAGTTACATAAGGGGTTTTCGCCATTATTCAATGCCCAGGCTCCTGCACAATGGAAAAAAATAGTTGCGGCCCAACTTGGACGCCGCTTAAACATGGCCAGCCATCAGTTAGAAAGCAACTATTGGCTAATGGGCCCCGAGTTCACTGTAGCTGATGCTTATCTCTTTACTGTGTTGAACTGGGGTAAGCATGTGGGCATCGAAATAGACCGTTGGCCGGTGCTCAAAGCGTACCAAGGACGAGTATTTGAACGACCAGCGGTACGGGCTACCATGGACGCAGAAGGGCTTCTTCGGCCATCGTAATAGTTTTGATCAAAGGAAGATCATGCATGAATCGAGAAAGTACTGTTAGTGATCCATTGTGTACTTCTTGCGTTTACTTTCCGCCTAATCTTCCAGAAGGTAAGTATCCTTCTGAAGACTGGCTAGCGTTACAGACAAAACAATGCTCATTCGACTTTTCCCCTGGCACCAGAGAATGTCTGGCCACCCGGAAAACCAGCTGTAGTCTGGTTGATTTACGTAACAAAACAGGAACGGGCTCCGGTGGTGGCAGGACATGAACAAAAGATCTGTATTTGCACATGGATGAAGATCTCATGTATGACCAGAGTATCGTAAAGTGTAGTCGTTCGAGATAGTTTCCCCACAATTTGGCTTGTTTTTTGTGTGTAATCAACTAGGAGGTGTTATATGGCTCTGTTAAATACGGTACATCCATACGAAGCAGAAGGTAAAGTGGCTAAATTTTATCAACAGATAGAGGGTGCTGTAGGATATGTCCCGGAAGCATTTCAACTGTTCAGTGTAAGCCCAGATTTACTCGATGGGCAGATGGCAACTATGGCTTATACGGCATCCCATCCTACGCTCAGCCCAACATTCATCGCCATGCTTCGTTATTTGGTGTCTGGAAAAAATAGAAATACCTTTTGTATCGGTTTTAATGAAACAGCATTGGTCAATGCGGGTGTCAACCAGGAAGCTCTACGCCAATCTCTGATTCATCCTGAACTGATCCCTCTCCTGGAACATGACAAAACCTTGATGCTTTTTGTTCTCAAGGCAATAGAAGATCCAGCGAACATCAGTGAAAAGGATATTAAGGTACTTCACCAGGCAGGATGGACGGACCGCGATATCTACGATGCCTTGTCTGCAGGTGCACATCATGCGGCTACAGATGTGCTTTTTAATGCGTTTAAAGTTTCTTCGTCCCTAAATAAATCTGACTGATCGCTAACGACCTTTCCAGATAACCTGATCTGCCTAGTCAACAATGCGCTGGTAAGGACAATTTGAGATGTTGTTTTCAATCATCCACCCATTGGGGCGATTGGGCTTACTGGAATGGAGGCTCTGGATATCCATGGGAATTTGAACCGCTTCCATTTACCACAATTCGGCTGGCAAGCGGAGCGGCGATCCTAATCGTGCTGGTGGTGGTGACCAAGATTCGGCCAAGATTGCATCATTTACTGATACCAATGATGCTGTTTGTGTATGCGTTGGCATTTGCATATGGCTATGAGCAGCTTGGGGCTGCTACCGGAACTCTTTTTTTGTTCTTTGCCATTCAAGCGACCATGCTGGCATGAGAGATTCGCTGTGGCTACCGGTTGTCAAAACTTCAGTGGATTGGCAGCGGGATAACTCTGGTAGGGTTGTGGGTGTTGGTGAGTGGCATCTCGCATCTTCCTAAGCTTTTGGGGATAGGATTGATGATAGGGGGCCGGTGCGGCATGGGCTGTATATTCGATACTGGGCAAAAGTTCTATGGATGACTTGGCGACTATAACGGCAAATTTTGTATATTCTGGGCTGGCAGCTATTATGTTCTATTGGTGATCTATGCAGCGATAGAAATCTGGCATCATGAAGTCATTCATATAAGCCTTGCAGGAATCTATTATTCTACGTTCATTGGTGCAATAACATCGGCATTGATTTATGTGCTCTGGTATATCTTAATGAAGGAGCTAAGAGGCGTCACGAGTGCTGTCATACAAATGCTGGTTCCCGTGATTGTCGCCATTAGTTCGGCTCCGTTGTTAGTCGAACAAATAACTACCCGTCTAATTTTGGCCGGCGCAACTATGCTAACAGGGATACTTTTAGTAACAATATCAAAAACTAATATTGCTAAATAATTCTCTATTTTTCTAGGGTCAGCATATGATGGATCAACTGAATCAAACCATGGCTGGACGCAACCCTCAAGTCATCAGCGTGGGCCGCACGACGTAATGCTTTCGTACCGATGCGGTTTGACGTTGAATTAGCCCTGATTGCGCACATGGTTAATGAACCATATAATACTTTTACGTGAAGTAGATACTAATTCCATAGTTACGGACTAATATCTAGGTACTTACTAAGGTAAATCCTGTGCGCTTGTGTACAACCGCGAGAGGAGTCTATGGAAATAGAAAATGAGCCGTGTGCTGTTGATATAACATTGAAAGCCATTGGTGGACGTTGGAAGGTTCTAATTTTACAGGAGTTATTTAAAGGAACCAGGCGGTTTTCACAGCTTCATCGTGGAATCCCAGGTATTACCCAGAAAATGCTTACCCAGCAACTGCGGGAAATGGAGAAACACTGTATTATCAGTAGATTGGTTTATGCTGAGATCCCGCCTAAGGTTGAATACTCCCTTACCCCTTTAGGCGAAAGCTTGTGGCCAGTATTGCTGGCAATGCATGAATGGGGTGTGCAGCAGCAGATAATGACAGATAGTGCTGCGGCTCTGATAACGACTTCGTTGTAGGGATTGCACACAAGTTTTCATTGCATATTCCAGTTGCTTGTCAGAAGGAAAACACGGGATTGCCTCTATGCTTAGCCTTCTCCCAACAACCGCTCAGTCTGTCCCGGCCGTTCAACAAGCAGCCTCGACCGACAGCTGTTGGCCGGGAGCGGCGGTAAACCATGGTTCGGTAAACCAGACACTCATCTCATTCCAACCAAGGGGCCTTCTGGAAACGGTCGCCATCGGTCTCCCTATTACAACCTTCGCCACCTTTGCGGCAGCAGGTGCGTTGGCCTCAAAAGCCACTGGTTTCCAGCCGGTTTTTGCACATATCCGATTTTTTGGGGACCACTGGACTGATCTAAACCTTCCGCAGCGCCTGCTGACCTGCCACGGTTCGTCGGACCAGTCATTCCTGGACGACGGCCCCCTGTTTCACAGTTGAACATCCTTGCTGCACGAACTCGTTCGGGGTCCGGTAGCCGAGACTGCTATGCGGCCGGACCTCATTGTAATGCCGTCGCCATTGCTCGATGACGACCTTCGCCTCGGTGCGATTCCTGAACCACTCCAGGCTCAGACATTCGTCCCGGAACTTGCCGTTGAAGCTCTCGTCGACGCCGTTCTGCCAGGGCTTGCCCGGATCGCTTAGCGCCAGGTCGATGTTCTCGGATCGCGCCCAGCGCAGGATGGCCCGCGAGACGAACTCGGGGCCATTGTCCGATCGAACATACCTCGGCGCGCCGTGGACGCTGACGAGTTGCGACAGGACCTCGACCACGCGGCCGGACCGGATCGACCCGGCGACATCGATCGCCAAGCTGATCTTGGTGAACTCGTCGATCACGGTCAGGCATTTGATCTTCTGCCCGTTGGCGCAGGCGTCGTGCACGAAGTCGTAGGCCCAGACCTGGCCCGGCCCACGCGGAATGCATGGCCGTGGCCGGCTTCCAACCACGCGCTTCCTGGGCCGCTTGCGTGGCACCTGAAGGTTGCCCTTGCTCCACAGCCGCCACGCCCGTCCATGGCCCATCTGGAAGCCCTGGCGTTCCATGAAGACATGCACGCGCCGATACCCGAAGCGCGGGTACTGCGCCGACAGCACGTTCATCGCGCCCAGCGCCGGGACATCCTTCTCCAGCATCTTCGACGTGTAGTTCAAAGCCGACCTCGCCACCGACAGCAGCGCGCAAGCCCTTCGCTGCGACAAGCCCCGCCCAACGGCAAACCGGACCTGCTCGCGACGCGCCTGCGCGCTCACCATTTTTTTGCGGCGATCTCCTTCATCACGTCGATCTCCAGGTCCCGATCGGCCAGCATCTTCTTCAGCCGCGCGTTCTCCTGCTCGAGCTCGCGCAGCTTCTTCACGTCGGCCGTGTCCATCGACCCGAAATGCCGACGCCAGTTGTAGATCGTCTGCTCGCTGATCCCGTGCCGCTTGGCCACCTCGCCCACGGGCTCGCGGTCGGCTTCTCGCAGGATCGACACCATCTTCTCTTCGCTGAACCGGCTCTTTCTCACCACTCCCTCCTTGTCGGCGGGAGCCATCATCTCAAGTTTCAGCTGGTCCGAGAATCCCGAGGCAGGTCAAGGACACATGAGCAAAACCGAAAAACGCCACACAGAATATCATGAAAATCTAATTTTCAGACATGTTATTTTAGCATTAGGTCTCTGTTTGGGTGGGACTAAAGCAGCATATGCATTCGGTGGTGAATTTCCTTCTAAAGTTCCAGTACCCGCAAACAATCCTATGACACCCCAAAAAATTTCATTGGGTAAACAATTATACTTCGATCCACGTTTGTCTCTTACGGGTGACGTATCTTGTGAAACCTGTCATGATGTCATGAGTAACGGAAGTGACAGTCTGCCACTGGCGTTCGGAGTACTTGGCCGAGTCGACACCCCCCGTCATGCACCATCAGTCTTCAACGCCGCCTTTAATACTGTACAATTTTGGGATGGACGCGCCAACAGTCTAGAAGCGCAAGCCAAAGGCCCCATCCTCAATCCAATCGAAATGGGAATGCCCAAAGCAGTAGACGTAGTCAAACGTTTACAGAAAATACCCGGTTATCGCAAAGAGTTTCGCCATGTATATGGCAATAAAGATCCCATTACCTTTGACCACATCGTACAAGCTATTGCTACCTACGAACGCACTCTAGTAACACCAAATAGTCCGTATGATCGCTATGTCAAAGGTGATAAAATAGCGCTTAGCAAAAGTGCTATAGCCGGCATGAAAACCATTAGATCATTCGGGTGCGAGTCATGCCATGCCGGACCTATGTTTGACAACCCTGGTACCCCTATGGGGACTGGGTGGTTCCAAAAATTCCCTGTGCAACCACACAATCCAGTTTGTGCGAAATATGTACAAAAATACCATCTCATGGATGATCCTGGTCGCTTTGATGTAACTCACAATCCAGCTGACATGCATTTATTCAAGGTTCCCAGTTGGCGTAACGTTGCCTTAGAAGCGCCCTACTTCCAAAATGGTTCTGTGCGTACTTTACCGACCGCAGTACGGGTCATGGCTGCTTGCCAACTAGGTTTGACAGTTACAGACAAACAAGTACATGATATTGTTTCTTTTTTAGATAGTCTCACGGGAAAGTTTCCTAAAGAGGTAGCGCCACGGCTTCCTGAAACACCAAACAGCACTATTATGATGAATGTTTCCCGATTACAAAAAGTTGCGCTGAAAAATAAAGAGAACTGATTTTTCAACTGGTTGTAAATTTCATTCTGCGGTGTTGCCTGCCGCCTCAACGGCGGGCCCCGCCCCGTGCTTACTTTCCCGCCCGCTAAACTGTTATCCATACCCATTTGTTGTTGTATGGCTTGATATGCCCAGCGTCTTGGCATCGGCCGACAGCAAGAAAACCATAAAGCAAAGAGTATGTTTTAATATCATACCATATTCAACCATATTATATTCTTCGACCCCCTCGGGGGGTGCGCGGCGCGCCGTGTGGTATTTTATCCCTCGCATTTTCGGCTGCAGATGTGCTCACTTCTGTTATATCGGTCAAATGAACAAGGCGTAATTTTATCCAACCAATCCGCACCCCCTCTCTATGTTCATTGGTTTTTAAATGAATATCTATTTAAAGCATAATGCCGCACCCATGCTTCAAGTCGGTTGTAATATGTTTCATAAAGGGCGTTCGGCCGCGCTTAGAAGGTGCATGATAATCAAAAAGATATTAAAATAATTACTTGCTTATATGTCTATATTTACATATTGACTGGTGGCGGAAACATTTTCAAACGCTGCAGAGTAATTATCTGTTTTTATTATGTTTATCGTTCTCCATCGTAGCGCTTAGCATAAAACGTAGAGACACACGAAGTATCTGCCTTGCTGTAACTGAAAAAAATATTGCAAAGTGTAGCAATTTATACTAAATAGGGTGTTTGGATGTACTTCGGCATCCTGTTTAGTGCTTAGGATTCGACGGGGAATGGTAGAAAAGATTTCATAAGTTTTTACTATGTCTCTGCAGCGACAATAATCTGTCTTTATGACGGTGTTTGTTTGCTGGGGTTTTGTGTGTGGCGAGTCTGGCGAGAAGACCGGACCTATGAGCGTATATTTTTTAGCTAATATGCCTTAAAGCGCATACCGCAAAGGGGGGGTTATGGCTTCACTGTCCATGAGTTTGAAAAACAAGCAGGTGATCGTAGCATTAGCAGCGGTAAGTGGATTGTTTTTATCTTCAAGTGCTTGGGCGCTGCCTTCTTTCGCACGGCAGACAGGTTGGTCTTGCGCAGCCTGTCATACGTCCTATCCACAGTTGACCCCGATGGGCAGAATGTTCAAGTTGTTGGGGTTCACCACGACAAATCTTCAACATCAACAGAAACTGGAAGCGCGTTTCGGGAAAAGTGTCGGACTGCTTCTGTCCCGGGTTTCACAGTTCTCTATTTTCGTACAGGCGTCAGCCACCAATGTTGCAGGTGGACAGGCGGCATTCGGCGGCACCAATACGAACGCTTCCCCAAATAATAACATTCAATTTCCACAACAGGTTAGCTTGTTCTATGCGGGTGAAATCACACCGCACATAGGCGATTTTTTACATTTAACCTATTCCGGTGGGGGTAGCGCGACTGGCGCCGGCGGATTTAGCTTCGATGATTCCAGTATCGTTTGGGCTCATCCCTGGAAGTTAGGCACGAATAACCTTTTGGTCACGGGTGTGGATGTCAACAATACACCCACCGCGATGGATCT
Source organism: Acidithiobacillus ferrianus (assembly GCF_010378095.1). Classification (GTDB taxonomy): domain Bacteria; phylum Pseudomonadota; class Gammaproteobacteria; order Acidithiobacillales; family Acidithiobacillaceae; genus Acidithiobacillus; species Acidithiobacillus ferrianus. The sequence continues at coordinate 274,265 of NZ_WNJL01000030.1, forward strand.
GTGGAACACCACCCCGGATTGGCAGGCACCATTTTTTACCTCGGACTACTCATCCTGGGGGCACGTACCTCAGCCATTCATTGTAAACTCAGCCGGTGCGGCGTATCCACTAGCTGGCCTTGGCACATACGTCGCGGATATTTTTGGGCCTAACAAAGCTAATTGGCTCTACGCAGATGCGGACGTATATACGAATGCGCAGGGAACGCAACTCAATCCCGTTGGCAACTTCGCCAATTATAATGGCGGACCCAATGGTAGACTTTCAGGGGCGGCGCCCTACGTCCGTCTGGCCTATCAACACGATTGGGGCGACTGGAACTGGGAAGTTGGTGCGTATGGTATGTGGTCCAGCGTGTATGATAGCCCAAACACCAAAACGGGCCCCATTGATCAATTCGATGATTATGATCTAGATACCCAACTCCAATGGCTGGACACCAACACCAATAACAACGTGACGGTACGCGCGGCATGGGTGAATGAGCAACAGCGTTTTGGTGCAGGCAGTACATCTTCGAGTTTGTCTTCAGGGAACTTGAATTTCTTTAACCTGAACGCGACCTACTGGTATCACGATCATTATGGTATCCAGGGCGGTTATCGCAACGTGTGGGGAACTGCTAACCCTGCGCTCTACAACAATCCTAATACTGGCTACACCTACTCAGCTAATGGCTCTCCAGACACAAGTAATGAGTGGATAGAGGCCTCCTATCTGCCGTGGTGGAATACCCGGTTCTCCCTGCGATATGTCATATACAACAAGTTCAGGGGAGTGGGCGCACCATCCTCATCCACATCTGGATATGGGGCATCTAGTTATAACACCCTTGAGCTGCTGGCCTGGATAGCGTACTAGGAGACGAAGACATGATGACACACCTAAACAACCCCGGGCTCCCGGATAACAAGCAGAACGGTGCAACCAAACAAAAAAGAGCGATGGGCAAACCAGTGGCGCTGCTGATACTGAGTTCGCTTCTGGCAGTAGCTGGACAGGCGAGCGCCGCGGGTGGAGCGGGAGGACCGGCTCCATACCGTGTTTCCAGCGATTGTATGATATGCCATGGTATGACCGGTCATAACACGCTCTATCCGATTGTGCCTCGCTTGGCCGGACAGCATAAGGGATACCTGGAGTTGCAGTTGAAGCAGTTTAAGGATCGGTCTCGGGGGGATCAGAACGGTGAGATTTATATGTGGCCGGTGGCCCAATCTCTGACCGCTGCCGAGATGAAAGAACTGGCCAGTTACTTCGCGGCCCAGAAACCTGTGATGCAAAGCAGTGGAATCAAGCATGCGGGCATTAAAGAGGGGAAGGTCATCTTTAACCAGGGTGTCGCCGCCGCGCAGATCCCAGCCTGCATGGAGTGCCATGGATCGGATGGTCAAGGGGCGGGTGCATTTCCCCGTTTGGCGGGTCAGCGGTACGGATATATTGTCCAGCAGTTGACGTATTTCCATAATGGTACGCGGGTAAATAGCCTGATGAACCAGATTGCGAAAAATATAACCGTGGCACAGATGAAGGATGTGGCGGCTTATCTCTCGTCTTTGTAACGATTACCAAAGGAACTCATATCTCGGCTGACGTGGAGCCCGAATTGCTCTACGTCGGTTGGGGCTGTGCGTAGGTTATGCACGTTTGCGCGGAGGAATAGAAGTATGGCGGCAGGAAGAGGTACGGCTACGGTGCTCATATCCGTTGTGGTATGCGCGGCAGTCATTGTGGGCGCTCTGCAGTGGGAAAAAGGGGTTGCATTGCCGAGTCCATCTGGACAGGTCATCAATGGCGTACACCATTATACGATTGACGAGTTCAATTATTATTACAAACCCGATCGCCTCACTTGGCACGTCGGTGAAAAGGTAGAGCTAACGATTCATAATAGATCACAATCAGCGCCGCCGATCGCGCATCAGTTTTCCATCGGACGGACCCTGGTTTCCCGCAACAATGGTTTCCCCAAGTCACAAGCCATAGCGGTGGGTTGGAAAGACAATTTCTTTGATGGGGTCCCTATCACCAGTGGCGGTCAGACGGGACCCATACCCGCATTCTCCGTCAGCCTGAACGGCGGTGACAAATATACCTTCAGTTTTGTGGTACCCAACAAACCCGGCAAATGGGAGTACGGCTGTTTTCTCCAGACCGGGGAGCACTTCATGAATGGGATGCACGGGGTGATCGATATATTACCGGCGCAAGGCAGTTAATCAGAGAGGGCATTATGAACGCTGCAAAAGAAAATTTATGGAAAGCTTTCCGTGGCCTTGTGCTGGTATGGATTGTGGGCATGGCGATCGGCGAGACGCTGATCGCCTGGGGCATCAACAACTGGCCGCTCGTGGGGAGTGTCCAGGCCCGTATCACGGCGGACGCGACCACGTATCTGATGTGGCAGGCCGTGGCGATCTACGTGCTGGTGGGCGGGGCGATTGTCTATAGCGCGATGCGCTTTCGCGCCTCGTCGGCATCGGATGCGGTGATTCCGGAGAACCAAAAACGTACCTGGGCCCCTTTCGTGGTGACTTGGCTGGTCCTGGCGATCGGCATCAACCTGGCCAATACCATTTATCCCGGCATGGTGGGCTTGGAACAGCTCTGGGCCATTCAGATGGACACCAAGAGTCCTCTGGTGGTCGATGTGACTGCACAGCAATGGAAGTGGACGTTTTCCTATCCGAAGCAGGGGGTCACGGATGTTTCCCAACTGGTGGTTCCCGAGGGACGCACCATAGACTTCGTGCTGCGGACCAAGGATGTTATGCACGATTTCTGGGTGCCTGCCTGGGGGGAGAAGAAGGATGTCATTCCCAATGAGGTAAGGCACCTGTTTATCACACCGACCGCCCTGGGGTCCACCGCCACGAACCCGATGCTCCGGGTGCAGTGCGCCATGATCTGTGGCAATGGCCACCCATTGATGCGCGCCCCGGTGAAGGTGGTCACCGCGGCCAAGTTCAAGACATGGGTGTCAAACAATAGTTTTTAAGGCGCCGATGAAGTTTTGATCGCATCTGGAATAAGTATTATAGGTAAGGAGAAACACCGTATGGCAACCAATGAAATGCAGGCGCAAGCGCTGAATGAGACGGGGGGTGGCAAGACTTCGTTCGCGATCAGCATGCTGTTTCCACTCTTTCGCGCGACGCTGTGGGGTTTGACCGGATATTTTGCCGCGGCATGGATCACCGCGGCGCTGCTTGGGAGCGTCATCGTGAATCCGCTGCCTGCCACGGTGGGGTATATCGTGGGGTTAGTGGGCTGGCTGATGGGCAGCGGTCTTTGGGAGGGGTGGATTCGCCGCGCGTTCGGCGGGGCCGAAGCGCCCGCATACACCGGCGTGGAACGTTACTTTCGTTTCGGGCCCGATTCAAAATCTACGGCGGTGCGGTACGTGGTGTTCAACGTGGTCGCATTCTTCTTCGCGGGCCTGGCAGCCATGGCTATTCGGGTGGAACTGCTGACGCCAGATTCGACGGGCTGGTGGATGTCGACGATCCATTACAATATGACCTTTGGCATCCACGGCCTGATGATGCTGCTAGCGGTTGCCGCATCTGTCATCGTGGGTGGTGTCGGCTATTATCTGGTGCCCTTGATGCTCGGCGTCAGAAATGTGGTATTTCCAAAACTCCTAGGGCTTAGCTGGTGGCTCTTGCCACCGGCGGCCTTTGCCGTGTTTATGAGTCCAACGATCGGGGGATTTCAAACCGGCTGGTGGGGTTATCCGCCATTGGCGCAGAATAGCGGCAGCGGTATCGTGTTCTACGTCCTGGGTGCCGCAACCCTTCTTACCGCGTCGGTGCTCGGCGCAATCAATATCGCAGGGACCATGGTTTACATGCGGGCCAAGGGGATGAGCCTGGGGCGTGTTCCCATCTTTGTGTGGGGGTTATTTGCCGCCTCGACCATCCTTATCGTCGAAGCCCCGGCCACCTTCACAGGCGCGCTCATGGATTTGTCCGATATGATCCTCGGAAGTCATTTCTACACCGGCCCGACTGGCCATCCTCTGGCCTACATGGATCAGTTCTGGTTCCTGTTTCACCCGGAGGTATATGTTTTTGCGCTTCCTGCCTTTGCTATCTGGCTGGAGATCCTTCCGGCTGCGGCGAAGCGTCCGCTGTTTGCCAGAAACTGGGCCATCGCGGGATTGGTCGGTGTTTCCATGCTGGGGGCGATGCTGGGGGTTCATCACTATTTTACCGCGGTGAGTCCGGCGCGCATGCCCATATTCATGACATTTACAGAAACGGTATCCATTCCCACCGGATTTATTTATTTGTCAGCTATCGGGACCCTCTGGGGAGGGCGGTTAAAAATCAATGCGGCGGTACTGTTGGTGCTTATGGCCATGATGAACTTCCTGGTTGGTGGTTTGACCGGTATATTCAATGCCGACGTACCAGCGGATCTTCAACTCCACAATACCTATTGGGTGGTCGCGCACTTCCACTACACCATCCTGGGCGCCGTTATTTTTACCTGGATAGCCGCGCTGTATTGGTGGTTCCCCAAGGTCACCGGCCGCAAGATCAACGAGTTCTGGGGAAAATTTCACGCATGGTGGTTTTTCGTATTTTTCAATTGCACGTTCTTCCCCATGTTTATCGCTGGAATTGAGGGGATGAATCGGCGTATTGCCATCTACCTGCCTTACCTGCATGGCATCAATCTATTCATATCCATCTCTGCGTTCCTGCTCGGCGCGGGCTTCCTCATCCCGCTGGCAAACCTTGTCTATAGTTGGCGTCGTGGAGAAAAAGCCGAGCCAAACCCATGGGGCAGTAAGGGCTTGGAATGGCAAATAAAATCACCCACGCCGTATATACCCTTCCCGGAAGGAACGGAGCCGGAGGTCGTCGGCCCGAATGACAACTATGCTGCTGGATCAAAAGAACCCTTTGTCTGGGTCTCCACACCCAGCAAATAAATTAGGAGGAATTAAATTATGGCAGAAAATGGTTATGCTAGCTTAATGGATCCCGCTCCTGAGCGGGCGAAGCGGGGGGCGTTTTTCTTTCTGACGCTGTTTGCGTCGATTGTCTTTGCGATGTGGGATCTCGCGCGTTTCCTGTGGGGAGGGACCGGGGTCCCGAGCACGCTGAATATGGGCGTGGGTATTGGTCTCACCGTTCTGATGTTGATCAGCCTGGTGCCGGTCTTTGGCGCGCAGAGAAAGCTTAATCAAGGCGATGATAAAGGCATTCTCAGCAGCATGGGCGCCCTGCTGGTTGTTGCGGTGATAATGATCTGTGGGATTGTCTACAGTTGGACCTCGTTACCTATCAGCAGTGGCTACGGAGGCATTTATGACATCACCACAGGATGGTTTTTGTTGCACTTTGTGGCCGCCATCCTGGCGTTTCTTGCGACCATTATGAAAGGAAGCCGCACACCGGAGCGTGCGAAAAGAGAACGATGGGTGTCCTACAATGTGCTTATGTACTGGGGCGGGATGGTTGTTCTATGGGTGGTTTTCTTTGGCATCTTCTATCTGGCATGATTTTGCAGTGAATGGTCATCACGATACAGTGAGGTAGAACTAATGGATATGTCGCATTTGTCGTTTATTATCCCGGCTGGGGCCGACACCCCGGCATTTTTCTGGTTGACAGGGTATATCGGATTCCCCGTGGTTTTTTTGAGCACATACTTCTGGTGGGTATTAAAAGAGGCTGCAAAGGAAGACCGGATACGCATCCTGAAGAAGGCTGAAAATAATCCATCTAGCGGTGGATGAATCGGTACGCGTGAAGGGGGGGCGATAGCCCTCTGCTGATCTGTATGAATGTGGCACAGCGTGAATTTGGGTTTTTATGACGGGCATTGGGATATCGGCGCTTTTTATGATATTGAGCATGTCCGTGTAATGGGGAGGGTTCATCATGTCCGAAGAAGAATATTCCGTGGTCTGTGGTGATGGTGATGGTGATGATGGGGCGTGGGACGGAAACACGGTCTTGATCATCGCGCTGTTGTGGGCTATTATAGCATTGGGCACTTATTACGCTGTGCTTAGGCTGTTGTTTTGAGGTGTCTGTTTAATTGGGGTGGTTGGGGTGACGGAGCTGGTGCGGTAGCGTGTGACCTGGCCGGAGGACTGACGCTTTGCTCTACCACGGTATTTGGTTCAAATCATGTTAAACGTAAGGAGAAACCATAAGTTATGAATACGCAGAAAAAACGCAAAAGAACTGCTCTGTATTCTGTTGGTGCCGCTGCTATTCTGGCTGCCACACTGAGTATGAGCACCGCGATGGCCGCTACTTTGGATACTTCGTGGAAAGAGGCGACGCTTCCCCAGGTAAAAGCCATGCTGGCCAAAGACTCTGGAAAGGTCAGTGGTGATACGGTCATTTACAGCGGCAAGACAGTGCATGTAGTCGCAGCATCTGTTCTTCCAGGATTCCCGTTTCCGAGTTTTGAAGTGCATGACAAAAAGAATCCGACTTTGGAAATCCCTGCGGGAGCGACGGTGGATGTGACCTTCATTAACCCTAACAAGGGGTTTGGCCACAGTTTTGATATTACCAAAAAAGGACCGCCTTATGCGGTTATGCCGGTGATTGATCCTATTGTCGCGGGTACTGGATTCAGTCCCGTTCCTAAGGGTGGAAAATTTGGATACACCAATTTTACTTGGCACCCGACGGCGGGCACTTATTACTACGTATGTCAGATACCTGGCCACGCGGCGACGGGGATGTTTGGTAAGATCATCGTCAAGTAAGCGGTTTGGGCACTGCGGTATCACAAGATCATTCTGGTGATTGCGGTGCCCGGCATGCAAGACGTAAGGCTAGGGCATGTAATGTGCCCTGGCCTTTATTGATCGATCCTCGTAGTGAAAAGCCGTCTTGCAGATCCAGGAGTAGAGTGTGGTATTTTCAGTTTGCTGTCTTTTGTTGCGCCAAGTTATTTTTAGCGGTTCCCATCTATCATTTGTTGAGGTCGTCAGCGTGATAGCGTGGAATGGTTAGCATGCATGTCCGTCATATATATGATACTTAGGAGTGGATGCTACAGATACATCCATTCATAGGAGAGCATAGCTACATTAGCTGACCTATTGTGAAAATATTATGGTTGAAATGCAGATATAATGATGATTATGCGGCGGCTTAAAAGGGTGGTGTAATTTGCGGGGTAATATTAAACGACAACTAGGGGGAAGCCCTACCACAATAGGTGAGGAAACTCATCTCCCGCATGCCGTAGAAGGAGATTTGACGACGACGGTGCGGGTCATTGGCTGGTTGATTACCGGGATGCTCCTGGCAGCGTTGGTGGCGGGGTTGTGGCGCGGCTTCACCAGTCATCGAGGTCTGGTGCTTAACCTTGTTAACGGTCTCGAAACCAGCGAAGTCGGTTTTGCCATCATCCTGATTCTTCTGGGTAGTATCGTTGAGGGGTTCGGTTATGGTTTATCCCTCGGCACTCGCTGGCCCTATACCCGCAACATTGTTGTGCTGATGGCGCGTGGTGATCCCGAAGCAGCTCATCGTCTGGTGGCGACTTTGGTTGGTCTGGTGGCCCTGGCGTTGGTGATTTTGTCTCCCAATGTCACCACCATCAGTGGTTTGTCACTGATCGTGGTGACTGCGCTGTTTGGTATGGGAACCTTGTATGTGCTCGCTGGCCGGGCCCCCGCTTTTGTGCATGGCACTCACGGCTTGTTGGCTTACGGCGTTTTTCTCGTCTATCTAACGAGCCTTGTCTATCCAGGCCTCAGTTTTTGGACTTATCTCGGTGCCATAGGCGCGCTACACGCCTTGTTGCTTGCGGTTTTTCTCGGGGGTATGACCACGGGCCAGCGCGGTTTCGGTACCGCCATCGAGCCCTTTGTTAGGCCGCGGAAGGGTTCTCAGTGGACTATCGTCGCCCACGTCAGTGCGGCCCTATTACTGGTTGCCACTCTTGGTTGGATGATGCCTGCTTATCCTGTTGCATTCTTTCTTGCGGTGACTCAGGTCGCGGTTGGTTTTCTGCTCTTCCATGCGGTCAACCTCAAACCCAAGGACCCTGGCATTTTGGTAGCGTTTCACCAGTTTATGGTTTTGCTCATGTGTCTCGCCATTGTTTTGCGATGGCGTTGAATGAGGTTTTGGCTATGTTGAAAGAAGGGATAAGCTCTGGTGGTGTTGGTGATGCTTCCGGGCGGCGGATGCGGTGGTCGCTGTTGCGTGATCTGTGGGTGTTGGCCAAGGCCCGGGTGGTTTCATTGCTGGTGTTTACGGCTGCGGTGGGGGAGATTCTTGCTCCCGACGCGCTGGTGCACTGGGAGTCTGCGGTGGCGGGGTTGTTGGGGATTGCGCTGGCGGGAGGGGCGGGCGGGGTTTTGAATCAGATCGTCGAGCCTGTTTTGGACCAGCACATGCGCCGCACTCTTCACCGGCCGCTGGCCGAGGGCCGCATCAGTCGTGGTGGCGCCATTGTGTATGCGGGTGTTCTGATGCTGGCGGCCATGGTGATTCTGGCCTGGGGCACGAATCCGCTGACCTTGGGGCTGACGCTGGTTGGCACGGTTGGCTACGGGGTGGTGTACACGCTGTATCTCAAGCCCAGCACGCCCTGGAACATTGTCTGGGGGGGTCTTGCGGGGGCCTTGCCGCCGTTGATTGGGTGGACTGCGATCACCGGGAGTGTGTCTGCTCTTCCACTGGTGTTGGTTTTGCTGATTTTTGTCTGGACGCCGGCGCACTTTTGGCCGTTGGCCATTTGTTGCCGGGAAGACTACGCTCAGGCCTGTATTCCCATGTTGCCGGTCACCCACGGGGTGGATCGCACCCGCCAGGAAGTGCTGCGCTACGCCGTTCTGACCTGGCTGGTCAGTCTGGCGCCGGTTTTGCTGACCGGCGACTGGGTGTATGGTGGGATTGCGGGCATTTCCGGGGCCTGGTTTGTCGGCATGGCCTTGCGTCTCAAAGGGTTGCCGGAAGGCCAGGAGATGGACCGGTATGCCCGGCGGATGTTTGCCTACTCCATTTCCTATCTGTTTCTGTTGTTTACCGCCCTGATTCTGGGCAAGTTGGTGATGGGTTATGGCTTCTTCTGAGAGCGCGGAGGCCACCAGGGCCCCCGATCGTGGCAATGGTTCATCCATGAGTCCGCTCGAGCGGCGGGCGGTCAGTGGCCTCAGTTTTATCTACGTGGCGCGGATGCTTGGTCTTTTCATGCTGATGCCGGTGCTGGCGTTGGAGAATGACCAGCTTCGCTACAGCACGCCCCTGCTGCTGGGTCTTGCCGTTGGCATTTACGGACTGGCCCAGGCGCTGCTGCAGTTTCCCTTCGGTGTCGCGTCGGACCGTTTCGGGCGCAAGCGGGTGCTGGTTTTTGGTCTGCTGATCTTTGTGCTGGGGTCCCTGTTGGGAGCCGTCAGCCACAACATCTGGGGTGTTATTCTCGCGCGGCTGCTGCAGGGCGGTGGTGCTGTGTCCTCGGTACTGCTGGCCACCGCTGGCGATCTCACCGGGGAACGGCATCGCACCAAGGCCATGGCGGCCATCGGCGGCAGCATTGCCATTGCCTACGTCCTGGGGGTTGCCTTGGGTCCGGTTTTCTATGGTTTCTCGGGTTTGACCGGTGTGTTTCTGGCGGCGGCGGGTCTGGGCATCCTGGCGCTGCTGCCGTTGTGGAAGCTCATTCCCCCGATCCCCCGCAACGCGCAGACCCGCATGGGCAGCTGGCGTGACGCCCTGCGGATTTTCGGGTACCCGCCGGTGCTGACCGCCAGTGTGGGCATTTTCATTTTGCAGATGGTGTTGGGGGCGAGCTTTGTGGTGCTTTCGCCGGAGCTGGTCAAGGCCATGCATCTTCCGGATGCGGCTGTTTGGGAGGTTTATCTGCCGGTGATGCTGCTTTCGGTGGCGGCCATGGTTTACCCGGTGATGTATGCGGAGAAGCACAAGCGGCACGGCCGGATGCTGGCCTTGAGTGGTCTGGCGATTGCTGGGGGGGCGCTGATCATGGGGATGCTCTCCGGGCGGTTTTGGCCGGTGGCGGTTGGCGCGGTGATTTTTTTTACCGGCTACAATATGGCTTCCGCCATTTTGCCGTCGATGATGAGTCGCAGCACCACGCCGGAGCAGCGTGGTGCGGCCAGTGGAGTGTACTCGCTGATGCAGTTCATCGGGATTTTTGTGGGTGGTGTGGTAGGGGGTTGGGGGTTGGGGATAGCGGGAGAACGCGGTGTGTTTTATCTCCTCGCCGCCGTCGGTCTCCTGCTCGCCCTGCACAGCTGGAGCGGAAAACGCATGACCCCCCTGCTGGAACCAGAGGCCCGGGATAACCAGCGGGGATGATTCTCGCAAAAACCCAGACATACGGATGATGCGGTGTGTTTCCTGTGTGTGAAGTTTTTACCCGCCGACCAAGAGAGCCAGCACGCCAAAAGCGATGCAGTAGATACCGAAGGGCCGTAGTGCCTTGACTTCGTGCTGGTGGAAATAGTGCATCAGGAACCAGACGGAAGTCCAGGCGCAGAGTCCCGACAGCAGGCCGCCCAGAAATATGGTGCCTAGCAATCCGGACGGCAATTGGGTGTGAAAGAGCTTGGGTACTTCCAGTAGTCCCGCCGCCGCAATAATGGGCGTGGCGAGCAAAAAGGAGAACTTTGCGGAGTTTTCATAATCCAGCCCTACGCCGATACCAGCCACCAGGGTCGCGCCGGAGCGCGAAAAACCGGGAATCAAGGCGAGGGATTGGGCGAATCCTATGCCAATAGCGCGTGTCCAACTGAGATTCTCCAGTGAATGGCTGGGTTGCCGCGCGCGTAAGCGATCACCCCAAATGAGCATGACGCCGTTCATCATCAGTGCAACCGCTGCAAAGGTGAAACCGCCGAATAGATCCTTGATTTTGTGGGCAAGGGCAAGGCCCAGTAAACCGGCAGGAATGGAAGCGATGAAAAGGATCCATAACAGCCGCGACTGGGGATTCTCGAGCCCTCCTCGCGCACGTATGAAACCACCCAGCAGCGCGACCCAGTCGCGCCAAAAGAACAAGAGCAGCGCCGCGGCGGTAGCGAGATGGAGCACGACCACGAAGGGTAAAAACCATTCCGCGTCCCGGTTTATGGGCCAGTGCAGCAGTGCGGGCACCAGGATGATATGCCCAAGACTGGAGATGGGGAATAATTCTGTCACACCTTGCAGCATGGCCAGGAAGAGCAGGTAAATGTGGTGTGCCAAGGTTTTTCCTTGTGTGGCTAGACAACACAGTAAAGGGAATGGATCGTGGGACTCCCGAGACCGGCTTTGAAACAGCGATGAGGGAATACCCTATTCATAGCGCACGGCGAGAATGGTGTACTCTCGGGTCCCGCCGGGGGCGCGCACTTCGATGAGATCACCTTCGTGTTTGCCGATGAGTGCGCGCGCGATGGGGGAACTGATGGATATTTTATTTTCCTTGAGATCGGCCTCGGCATCGCCCACGATTTGGTAGGTGACCTCGTTGCCTTCCGCATCTTCCAGTTCCACGGTGGCCGCAAAAACAATTTTACCGCCGGTATGCAGGGTTTTGGGGTCGATGACCTGCGCACGGGCCAGATGATCCTCTATTTCGCGAATACGTCCCTCGATAAAGGCCTGTTGCTCTTTGGCGGCGTCATATTCAGCATTTTCCGAGAGATCACCTTTGGCGCGCGCCTCGGCGATGGCTTCAATCACGGCGGGTCTGTCCACGGATTTGAGACGATGCAATTCATCGCGCAGGCGCTGGGCACCAATAACGGTCATGGGAACTTTGTCAGTCATATCTACCTCGTCGTGCTGGTGTTTTTTTGATTCAAGTCCTGGAGCCGGAGCACGCTACGTTCCTCCGTCATCAATGCTTGAATGGCGGCGGCGCCCGCGATAGCGCCCGCCAGGGTGGTATAGTAGGTCAAGCCCATCTGCAGCGCCGCGCGGCGGATGCTGAAAGAATCCCGCACGGACTGGCGTTCGTCCACGGTGTTGATGATGATTTGCACCTTGCCATTCTTGATCGCATCGACGATGTGAGGACGCCCTTCGGTCACCTTGTTGACCGCGGCGACTTCCAGCCCTTCCCGCTGTAGAAAAGCGGCGGTACCTTTGGTGGCGATCAGCTTGAAACCGAGTTCGGACAGCATGCGTGCCACTGGACTGAGCCCTTTTTTATCCGCGTCGCGAACGCTGAGGAAGGCGGTGCCGGAGCGCGGGAAGTGTTCACCCGCGCCAATTTGTGCCTTGAGAAAGGCTTCGCCGAAACTGGCGCCGATGCCCATCACTTCGCCAGTGGACTTCATCTCCGGACCCAACAGCACGTCCACGCCGGGAAATTTGATAAAGGGGAAGACGGCTTCCTTGACACTGAAATGGGACGGATTGGGAATCTGCGGAATGCCCTGTGCTGCGAGTGACTTTCCGGTCATGCAGCGGGAGGCGATCTTGGCCAGAGGCCAGCCCGTAGCCTTGGAGACGAACGGCACGGTCCGTGAGGCGCGCGGGTTCACCTCCAGCACATAGATGCGCTCTTCCTGGACGGCGAACTGACAGTTCATCAGGCCTACCACGCCGAGCGCCAGGGCCAGCTCCACGGTCTGCCGCCGAAGTTCGTCCTGAATGGCAGGGGACAGGGAGTAGGGCGGCAGACAACAGGCGGAGTCGCCACTGTGAACACCCGCCTGTTCGATATGCTCCATAATTCCGGCCACGATCACCTGCCGCTCGCCATCGGCAACCGCGTCGATATCCACCTCCAAGGCGTCATTCAGGAAGCGATCGAGGAGAATGGGCTGGTCATTGGAGATACGCACCGCCTCCACCATGTAGCATTCCAGATCATCTTCTCCGTAAACGATACGCATGGCGCGCCCGCCCAGTACATAAGATGGACGCACCACCAGCGGATATCCTAGTTCGCGGGCCTTGCTCAGGGCCTCCGGGGCACTCCGCGCAATGGCGTTTTCCGGCTGCCGCAAGTGCAGACGCTGCAGGAGTTGCTGGAAACGTTCACGGTCCTCGGCCAGATCAATGGAATCCGGCGTGGTGCCGATGATGGGTACACCGGCGGCTTCCAGATCGTTGGCGAGCTTTAGCGGTGTCTGACCACCGAATTGGACGATCACGCCCCGGGGTTTTTCGACCGCGACGATTTCGAGAACATCTTCCAGGGTGAGCGGTTCAAAATAGAGACGATCCGAGGTGTCATAGTCGGTGGACACGGTCTCCGGATTGCAGTTGACCATGATGGTTTCAAAACCATCTTCGCGCAGGGCCATGGCCGCGTGCACGCAACAATAGTCAAATTCGATGCCCTGCCCGATCCGGTTGGGACCACCGCCGAGAATCATGATCTTGGGTTTATCACTGGGCTCCGCTTCGCACTCCATTTCATACGTGGAATAGAGGTAGGGCGTGAGCGAGCGGAACTCGGCGGCACAAGTGTCCACCCGTTTGTAGACCGGGCGAATACCCAGCTTTTGGCGATGTTCCCGCAGGAACTGCTCGCGGCACCCCAGCAACCGGGCAAGACGACGATCCGAGAAACCCATGCCTTTGAGTGCGTGGAGCCGGGCGCTGTCGAGTGTCGCCAGCGGGAGGCCGCGCAGCCCCTCCTCCGTTTGGACGATTTCGAAAATTTGCTCCAGGAACCAGGGGTCGATGCGGGTGATTCGTTGCAGACTGTTCTGGTCCCAGCCGCGCCGTATGGCATCTGCCAAATACCAGAGGCGATCGGAACCGGGAACCCTCAACTCCTGTTCCAGCTTGCGCAGGGTGTCCGGATCGTTGCCGATGAGTTTCTCATCCAGGCCGTCCACACCTGTCTCCAGACCGCGCAACGCCTTTTGCAGCGATTCCTGAAAGCTGCGGCCAATGGCCATCACCTCCCCCACCGACTTCATCTGGGTGGTCAGATGGGCGTCGGCCTCCGGGAATTTCTCGAAGGCGAAACGGGGGATTTTGGTGACCACATAGTCGATGGTCGGTTCGAAACTCGCCGGTGTCGCCTGGGTGATGTCATTGCGCAGTTCATCCAAGGTATAACCCAGCGCGAGTTTGGCGGCGATTTTGGCAATAGGAAAACCCGTAGCCTTGGAAGCCAGCGCCGAGGAGCGCGATACCCGTGGATTCATCTCGATGACGATCAGTCGCCCATCTTCGGGATTGACAGCGAACTGCACATTGGAGCCGCCGGTATCCACCCCGATACGGCGCAGGACGGCGATGGAGGCGTCGCGCATGCGTTGGTATTCACGATCGGTGAGGGTCTGGGCAGGGGCCACGGTGATGGAGTCCCCGGTGTGGATGCCCATGGGATCGAAATTTTCGATGGAGCAGACGATGATGCAGTTATCGGCCCGGTCGCGGACCACTTCCATCTCGAACTCCTTCCAGCCGATGATGGATTCTTCGATGAGGATCTCGTGCGTAGGACTGGCGTCCAGGCCGCGAGAGGCAATGTCCTCAAATTCTTCACGATTATAGGCAATGCCGCCGCCGGTGCCGCCCAGCGTGAAGGAGGGCCGGATGATGACCGGGAAGCCGATATCTTCCGCGATCTGACGCGCGCCTTCCATGTCGTGACCAAAAGCGGAGCGCGCCACTTCCAGGCCGATCTCCTCCATGGCTTTTTTGAACAGGCCGCGATCTTCGGCTTCCCGGATGGCCTTTACGGAGGCACCGATCAGTCTGACACCATATTGCTCCAGTATCCCTTCCCGGTGCAGATCCAGGGCGCAGTTCAACGCGGTTTGGCCGCCCATGGTGGGGAGGATCGCGTCGGGACGCTCCATGGCGATGATACGCGCGACCGTTTGCCACTCGACAGGCTCGACATAGGTGGCATCCGCCATCTGCGCATCGGTCATGATCGTGGCCGGATTGGAGTTGACCAGAATGACACGGCAACCCTCTTCCCGCAGGGCCTTGCAGGCCTGCACGCCAGAGTAATCGAATTCGCAGGCCTGGCCGATGATGATGGGCCCGGCGCCGATGAGGAGGACGCTTTTGATCTCCTGATGTTTAGGCATGCCGGCGCTCTCTGTGCCGATGCATGGCATGCGTGAAGTCGTCGAAAATCACGCCGGCATCATGGGGGCCGGGTCCGGCTTCGGGATGCCCCTGAAAGGAAAAGACTGGCAGATCGCGATGCGCCATGCCTTGCAAGCTCCCGTCAAACAAAGAGATATGTGTTGTGGTCAGGCAAGCCGGCAGGGTGTCCACATCCACCGCAAAACCGTGATTCTGGCTAGTGATCAGTACCCGGCCGCTACGCAGGTCTTTGACCGGATGGTTGGCGCCGTGGTGCCCAAACTTCATTTTGATCGTTTTGGCGCCCAGGGCCAATCCGAGTAATTGATGTCCGAGACAGAGCCCGAAAATGGGTATGTCCGCTGCAATGATTTGCCGCATGGCCTCCTGAGCGTAGTCGAGCACGGCGGGATCGCCAGGGCCGTTGGAGAAGAGTACGCCGTCTGGCCGCAGGTCAGCGACTTCGGCGGCTGTGGTGCGAGGCGGAACGACCGTGACCCGGCAGGCGCGATCGGTCAGCAGCCGCAGGATGTTTCGTTTGCTGCCAAAATCATAAACCACGACATGACGCAGGGCTGCCTGGACGGTGGCTTGCGCGCGATAACCCTGATCCGGGGCGCCGCTGGCGAGATCCCAGGTGTATGCCTCCCGGCAAACCACATCTTGTACCAGGTCGCGACCGGGAAGATCCGGGCAGGCGCGCGCCGCGCTTAGTGCCGTGTCGTCGCTGATCTCAGCTCCGGTGAGGACGGCGGCATTTTGAGCGCCGCTATCCCGCAGCCGGCGCGTCAGGGCGCGGGTATCAATTCCGGCGATACCGGGAATCTGATGTGTTTGCAAGAAGGTGGGCAAGTCTTGCGTGCTGCGCCAACTGCTGGGCGTGCGCGGCAGATTGCGCACGACCAAGGCAGAGCAAAATATTTTCGCGCCTTCCATATCTTCCGCGTTGACGCCGGTGTTGCCGATATGTGGATAAGTCAACGTCACAATCTGCCCTCGATAGGAAGGGTCAGAAAGAATCTCCTGGTAACCGCTCATGGCCGTGTTGAAACAAATCTCACCCACGGCCAATCCTGCGGCGCCAAAGCCTTTACCGCGAAAAATGCTGCCGTCTGCTAATGCCAGAACCGCCTGCACACCTCACCTCGCCAACCAAAGAGGATGCAAAAAAAAGGGAGGGGGTCCCCTCCCGCGTAGATATCATCTATTCTAGGGGCCGGAAGGGGGAGTGGTCAACGCATGATCAAGCGATTGCGCAATGAACGGGATGCTTGGCGGCGCGTGTGCGATGTGCTGCCTGTGTCCTGAGCGCGTGTTTGCGTTATCCGGTGGCCGCATGTCGATCACCCTTGGACTTATTTTGTGGCAATGGTAGCTAAAAATGAATATTTCATTTCGGAGCCGAGTGAAGGAGTCTCTTATGTGCGGGATGCGATGGTCAGTATGGGTCGTCGGAGGGGTATGGGTATTGACTGGCTGCGCTACCAACAATGGTATGGCACCGCAGACTCAAGGCATGGTAAGCCGGTACCCGGCGCTCGCTTCCGCCCCGACTCCGTCGTTACCCGAACGTAGAGCGCCCGTTGCCGGGTCACAGGTTTCGCCTTCAGCCGCGCCGGGCGCTCCGTCAGCGGCGCAGAATCCCAGCGGCGCCAAAACGTCGTTTTTCGGTGAATGGCAGGCGGACATGACTAAGGCACGTCAGGGCAGCGCCCGGTGCGCGGCCATGTCGTCCACTGCCCAGCCAAACTGCTGGCGGGGGGTTTCGATCTGGGCGCGGAAGCGGGCGGATCGTTATCAGGCCCTCAGTACTCAGGCCACGGGTGTACGGGCTCAGCGGATGCGGTCAGCCGCGAAGTTTTTTGGGGTGACCAGCGAATGGGCTAGCGCTTGCGGCGCCTTGACCGCGCAGCAATGCGCGGAATCCCCGCTGATTGGCAAGATGCAGGAGTGGAAAGCGTCCGTGGATACTCCGGGGGCTGCGGCACCCACGCCATAGGAGCGATCTGGGGAACCATTTCAGCGCAGAAATGGCCTGGCGTGGGAGAAGTGGAGCATTCCCAGGGCACGCACCCCTTGATCGAGACACCCGCTTTTCACTAGTCTTTGGCCGGATGGGATTCGGCAGGAGTGGGACGGAAAAAGACTCGAAAAACCACCTTACGTCTTAATTTAAAATTTAATTGGTCGGGGCGATAGGATTCGAACCTACGACATCCTGCTCCCAAAGCAGGAAATATGCGGTTTTATGGGGTCCGATGCTGTTTTTCTGCAACAATGGTATCTATAAAAAACAGGTACTTGTCGTTTACAGTGGTTCTATGCCGTCCTATACTGTCTCTGTCCAAGTGTAACCGGTAGTGTAACCGGTAAAGCTGAACCGATACTCAGGAGGGCGACATGGCAAGCAAGCTGCTCAACGCAATAACAGTGAGAGACATCAAACCCGATGTGGTGGAACGCATCCACAGAGACGGCAACGGTCTGGAGCTTCGTGTTTACCCGTCCGGCGGTAAAATCTGGCAGCTTCGGTATCAGTTCGGCACCACAAGACGCATCATGCGCCTGGGCGAATATCCGGCGCTCTCTTTGGCGGGCGCGAGAATCAAAGCAGATGATGCCCACAAGCTGTTCGATGCCGGTACTGATCCCAAGGTTTACGCAGAAGAGCAGGAACAAGCCAAGATTGAGGCCGAGCGCATCGCCAAGATGGAACAGGCCGCTCGCAAGACCTTCTCTGATGTGTTTATAGAATGGAACTCTACAAAGCTATCCAAGCGCAAGGATGGGGAAAACCTGCTCCGCGCTATCCGCAAGGACATATTGCCTACCCTTGGTGAAAAAGAGATAGGCGCTGTTACTCGCGCGGATTTGATGAAGTGTCTCGATTCCGTCACGTCCAGAGGATCGCCGCGCATGGCGAATGTACTGCTGAATGCGCTCAAGACCTTTTACGGATGGGCACAGTTGCGGGAGATCGTGAGTGCTGATCCTCTTGGCCCGGTGCGTGCTGCTGATGTGGGTGGGAAGCTACCGAGTAGAGACCGTGTTCTGTCCGATGCCGAGATCGTGGATATGTTCCGCAAATTGCCGGAGTGCGGGTTATCTCCATTGGTACAGACGGCGCTACTGATAAGCCTGGCGACTGGGTGCCGAATTGGTGAAATATGCGCGGCAGAGTGGGCACACGTCACAGACACTACATGGGCTATCCCTGCCGAGAACGCCAAGAACGGCAAAGAGCACAAGATCACCTTGTCCCCATTCGCGCAAGGGCTATTCAGGACGCTACAGACCGTGCGAGAAGGACGGTGGTGTGTACCATCGCCCAAGAAGATAGGAAGCCACCAGACACGTATGTCCGTAGGAGCGGCTCTGTATGATCGCCAGACGGAAGCAGCACAGCGGCAAGGGCGCACTGCTGCTACTGGATCGCTGGTGCTGGATGGTGGGCACTGGACGGCCCATGACCTACGCAGGACTTGTGCCAGTGGGATGCAGGGGCTTGGCGTGATGCCTGCTGTCATTGATGCTGTTCTGAATCACAAAGAGAGCAAAGGCGTCACCCAGATTTATCAGCGGTACGACTACGCAAAAGAGATGGCCGATGCCTGGGCGAAGTGGGGACGGCACCTGACCAGTCTACGGGCGCAGGCGAAGGGTATCGCATTGGTGGCGGGGGATTGATGCTTTCACACAGACTATTCTTGCCCGGCTGTAGTACCGGGAATCAATGTTCATGAAGTTCATCATGTTCATCGCGGCCATCTTCACGCTTTCCAATGGTCCGGCTATGCCGTATGATATGCCTGTATGCTTACCTTGATCGAGACACCGCTGTTTACGAGCCTATGGCCGGATTACTGGACCGAAGAAGAACGCGGCCAATTCTGTTCATGGCTGGCGCTGCAGCCGGACGCGGGCGACGTGATCCCCCGCAGTGGCGGTTGTCGGAAAGTCCGATGGAGCCGGGCGGGGATGGGGAAGCGTGGTGGCGTCCGGGTGATTTACTACCTGCAACGCGATGACGGCGAGATATGGCTACTGCTGATCTACGCCAAGAATGTGCAGAAGAATGTACCGGCGCATGTGCTGCAGCAATTACGCAAGGAGATTGATGATGCCGATGACTGAAAAGGAACTCATGGAACGGGACGCCAAGCGCGATATTGGCGCGGAACTTCTGGAATCCGTCCGGCAGATGAAGGCCGGGAAAAAAGGCGCTGTCCACAATATCGACGTGCCCGAGGTGGTGCAGGCCCGTATCAGCGCAGGATTGTCACAGTCACAGTTTGCTGCACTGATGGGGGTGTCTGTCCGTACCCTTCAGGACTGGGAACAGGGGCGGCGCAACCCTTCCGGCGCGGCTATGACGCTACTCCGCATCGCAGCCAAGCACCCGGACGTGATCCGGGAGGCACAGGTGGCATGAGCTATACCGGGTTTTTGAATATAGCTCTCACAGCGCTGGTTGTAGCGTTATCGGCATTGATTGCCGTGACTGCGGTGGTAGGCATATTTGGATTTAGGTCAATACGTGAATCGGCCATAGCCGCTGCAAAGGACGCTGTAACTGAAAGACTGGCGGATATTGTCAAAGAGGAAGTGAGGAACTGTATGCAGCTTGGGCGTATTCCTGATGATCCGATGCAACCTGGCCAAGATGAGGGAATAAATACGGGGGTAACGCGCGATGGATAATACTGTAGAGAAAAAATGCAGGGTTTTTCAGCCGTTTACGATAATTCGTGAACGCCAGAGATCATATCCGGTGGATGTAGAGGCCCTGGCCAAAGATTTTAATATCTCCATCGTCAACAAGGACTGGCCTGACGACTGGTCAGGAGCCATAGGGAAGGATGACAATGGATTTTTCATTATCGTCAACAAGAATCACCCGAAGGTACGGCAGCGGTTTACTATTGCCCATGAGATAGCCCATTACGTGTTACACAGAGACAAGATAGGCAATGGGATTAAGGACGACTGGAAATATCGGAGCCGCAATATCAGTGACACTGATGAACGAGAGGCCAACAAATTGGCGGCAGAGATTCTTATGCCTGCCGATTTGGTAGGGCAAGCTGCGGTGGAGGTGATTGGTGCGCCTGGAGTGACCAGCGGGGAACGTTTGAGCGAACGTCACCTAGCCGGTGTAGCAAAAAATTTGGAGGTGTCTACAACGGCTCTTTCAATCCGCCTGGGGGTTCCCGCGTAACAGTTTTAGTTTCACCGCCATGCTCTAGCTCGACGGAGCGAAAGGCCGGAACCTTCACCGGCTTGAGCATGGCACCTATTCCCGAAGGAAGCGCAGAGAAGGAGCGCACGAAGATGAGCAAGAAAGAAACAGTATTGTCGGTTCGGGATTTTATGGAAGTGGCGGTGGACACCTATGCGCGGGGGGAAGGCCACCGTTTCAGGGCAGTCACCATGAAGCCGACAAAGAAGGTGTTCCTGGGCGAACAGCCAATTACCGTTTATGAGCCTGTAGACGATTACTTTGACCAGCTATGGGGAGACTGCTTCACGCGAGAGCAGGAGGATACCTACCAAAAAGTAAAGAGCCTGCTTTACGACTCGCTCATGGAGGGCGACATACCCATGTATGTGCGGCCCATGTATGTGCGCGAACCCAGACCGACACACCAGACCATAGACATGGCCGTTGTGCGGCTCAGCGATTTTGCAAGGTGGATAAAGGACAATAATCCCGCAGGCCGTTCCAACTGGTTACAGCTCATTATGGATGCCACGGCCCCATGCGGCGCGGCCACAGCGGTGGACGACCCAGACCACCCCGGCCAGACCAAGACAATCCAATGCAGGGAGCCGATACGCCCTGGCAGGCCCCCCAGCGCGCTCAAGCAACAGGCGTATTCCTATTATGGCAACGTTCAGTGTCAGATTGAGATAGCCAGAGACCTACAGCAGCGAGGGGTGGCGATAAATCCAGGCAGCCTGATTGACGAGCTAATACGGTTAAGCGATGAAAAGTACCCCGGCTCCAAGACTAGCAAGACAGTATGGGAGAAGGACTTTAATATCACCCCGATCTACAAGGCGCTAAACATTAAGCAGAAGCGGTGCTCTAAACGGCTCAAGAATCCCGTAAATTCGGAAAGAAATACCCCTGTCAATTTATTCCGAAATTAGCAATTATTTCCAGATTTAACACCGCACCGCCATAAGTGGCGGTTTTTTATTGTCTATTCTAACGTGTCCAATGCGGTTTTATAAGACGCTTGACAGTATTTTTTTCACTGTAGATGGTGGGGAATCAGGTTCACAAACAAGGAAGACCTGATATGAAAACAGAAGATTTTAAGCCCCGCGCAATGCGGGCACCGATGGCCGCGCAATATGCAGGAATGAGTCGCAGCAAGTTTCTTGACCTTGTGGCTAAGGGCCAAGCTCCGAAGCCGAAAAAGCCCAGCGTAGGGGTGACAATCTGGGACCGCGTTGATCTGGATGAATGGATCGACGGAATGGGTGCAGCATGAGCGCCGCCAATAGAAAAGCGCCGGGCCGCAATCCCGACGCTCAGCACAGTACCATCGCAAGAGATTGTCGCATACCCGCAGCCGGATTTGTAGCACTCGGGCACCTGCTGCACGCATCCCGCACGTTGCACGCGCTTCCGTCGTTAACCGATGACGCGATTAAGGGCGCTGAAATCCTGATATGCCGCATTACCGCCGACCTTATCCGGCTGGGAGGTGGCAAATGACCATATTTATCGAAGCTCTCACAGCCATCGACGCAGCCCTTGTCATGCACCTTGCCTGGGCGATTTGGAGAGCGAAATGACCCACGACAAAAATACGCGTTTTCGTAAAGCCTACCGTCCTGCTGCTGATAATCGCGCGCCAGTTGATAAAGTCCTGGCTGCACTGGACAAGGTGAAATCCACCGGACCCGGAAAGTGGCTGGCTCTATGCCCGGCACACGACGACAAGCGCCCAAGCCTGAGCGTCCGGGAAACTGAGGATCATCGCGTTTTGCTCAAGTGCTGGGCAGGGTGCGGGGCCGCAGAGATTGTCAACGCGCTGAGGTTATCCCTGGCCGACCTGTTCCCCGGCGACCGCCGCAGCCTTACCGAGCACGGCACCGGACCCTTACGGAAGCCGTTTGACTATAGGGACGCGCTGACAGGCATTTCAACTGAAGCAATCACAGTCCGTTTCATTGCCGGGGCGCTGGCGCGGGGCGAGACTTTGGACGATTCCGCAGTCAACCGTCTTGCCGTTGCCGAGCAGCGTATCAGTGACGCCCTGAGCGCCGCAGGCGGTGCGAAATGCTGAGCGCAGATGATATTGATGAACAGGTTGAAGCCACCGAACAGGACGCCCTAACTGAACTGCTGGAGATCGCCAAAGATGGTGACGCGCCTGGATTCTGGAGAGCGTTTAAGACTCGCGTAAATGCTGTTCAGCAAGTCATGGCCGATGATCCGGTTGAGTATGCAGCATGGCGGGCCGAAGTGAAAACCGCTTGCAGCAAAATCAACGTCAGCACTTTGGACGCATTGGTAAACCCGAAAGACGGCGACGGCTCAGACTCCCAGGCAACGCAACTTGCCAGCCTTGCATCTGAAAAGTGTGAACTCTGGCACGACGCTGAGGGTGACGCCTTTGCCAGTCTGGAACGGGACAACCACCGTGAGCATTGGCGGATTGACTCGGTTGGGTTTCGTGATTGGCTTTCGTGGATCGCCCATTCAGAGCTAGGCGCCGCCCCGTCCAGCGAAACTCTGAAATCAGCTTGTAACGCGCTTTCGGGTACGGCCAAGTTTGACGGTGACGAGCACGAACCTCGGCGGCGGGTCGGCAAAGACTCCTCCGGGTACTGGCTGGATGTTGGAGATGACCACTGGCGGGCGATTCTGATAACCGCGACCGGCTGGCGCATCATGAACGATCCGCCCGTGCGATTCATCCGAACCAAGGCCACTAGGGCGCTTCCCGAGCCGGTATCTGGTGGCAGCGTGGACGTGCTCTGGCATCTGGTGAACGTGCCGAAGCAGGAAAGACTGCTGGTGCTGGCATGGATCATCGAGTGCTTCCGGCCAGACACCCCCTACGCCCTGCTGGAACTCACCGGGGAACAGGGAGCAGCGAAGTCCACAGCACAGCGCACATTCCGGCGCTTCATTGACCCCAACCAGGTGGAGCTACGCGGGAAACCAAAAGCAGTTGAAGATATCTACGTCAGCGCCAGCAACTCCCACTTGCTCAGTTACGAAAATCTCAGCGGATTGTCGAACGACCAGTCCGACGCGCTTTGCACCTGCTGCACCGGCGGAGGTTATGCGGCGCGGCAACTCTACACGAATGGGGAAGAATCTACGCTCACGGCGCATTGCCCCGTGGCCCTGAACGGCATTTCCCCGGTCGTACTCCGCCCCGATCTGCTGGATCGCGCAGTCTCTATAACGCTGCCCGAGATCACGGTACGGAAAACCGACGACGAGATCAGAGAGGCCACCGAAGCGGCGGCGCGTGGAATCATGGGCGCTCTGCTGGACCTGTTCAGCAATGCAATGGCCCTAATACCATCGGTAGTCATTCCCCCCGAACAGCGGCCACGTATGGCGGATTTTGCAATGTTGGGAGAAGCCATCGCCCGAGTGCAGGGATACACGGAAGGCGACTTCCTCGCTCTCTACACCGATCACCGACGTACCGCCATAGGCCGGACGATTGACGCCAGCCCCGTAGCGGCGGCGATGGTGGCCTATGTGGATCGCGGCAATCGGTACGTGGGCACCGTCAAGGGATTGCTGGAAATACTCACCGAGCACAAGCCGGATCACGAGCGCGACGAATACTGGCCGCGCAGTCCAAAAGGGCTTGCGGATGCCATGCGGCGATATGCCCCGGCACTTCGTCAAATGGGGATCATCGCCCGCGTGGACAACACCCGGCGGAAGGATGGGGTTCATTGTGTACTTCACGTACAGGCACCGGACTATTCTCCCCAGCCCCAAGTACCGGGAAATGAAGTTCACCAAGTTCACCAAGTTCACCCATCGCCGAAACCGGAACCGGAACCCTGCCCACAATGCGGCGGCTCAGGTTGCCCGTTGTGCTGGGATACCTCAGACGATGACAGCATACCGGAGGAAATCTGATGGATGCCGCAACCATAATCCGCGACTTCACGGCCAAAGGGGTGCAACTGGCCCCTACCGACCACGGCACGATCAGTATCACCCCCAGATCACGTCTCACCGATGCCGACCGCGATTTACTACGCAAACACAAGGCCGACGTGCTGGCCGAACTGCAAAAGGTGAACTTGGTGAACTTGGTGAACATTGATTCCGGCTACTTAGCCCCGCCAAGAATAGTCCACGACCAGGAACCGAAGTTCAGCGACCCGGAAGTCATGGCCGAAACCCTGCTGACCACCATGCGGCAGATTGGTTTGCGGGTTCGGCTGACCGCGCAAGGTGAATTGCGGATCGGGCCATCAGACATGCTCTGGCCTTACGACCGGGAACTTATTGAAGAACTGAAACCGCACCTGGTCGCATTACTGAAACAGGAGCAACGACTATGAAAAAGCCCGCTAAAACCCCAAGCCGCAAAAAGGCGGTCGCCAAGGCCAATGATCCCCACTCTATTGGCTCTATGATCGCGGCAATGGTGGATGATGGTTTTATGCACGGATCACGAGCGGCGGCGCATGACCTTATATCAATGGCGACCTACAGCCTGCCGCTCAACCAGCGTGAGACCAATTATCTGTATGCGACCGCCCTTGATGAAATCCGCATGTTAGAACCCCGCGATGGCTTTGAAGCCCAGGTATGCACCATGATGGTCAGCACGATGCAAGCCAGCCTTGAAACTTTGCGACGATCCAACGCCTCCAACCAACCGGCTGAGATAGCAAAAAACCTGAGAAACAGCGCGGCCAAGCTGATAAGGAGCTATGCAGATTTAGCCGATCTACTCGACAGGCACCGCAACAAAAACACGCAGAAAATCGTGGTCCAGCATCAGACCGTCATGGTCAACGGCGATGCCCAGGTCGCACAGATTACCGGGAAGGGGGCTGGGGACCATGAGTGAAAAACAGCCAGAAGGTCTTGCACAATGTTTGCGCTGCAATGCAAAAAGCAAGCGGTCAGGGGTGCGATGCAACAGCCCTGCCATAAGGGGAAAGACCAAGTGCAGGATGCACGGCGGGACCAGTACAGGACCATCAGAGGCCGGAAAGCAGAGGCTTTCTGACCTACACATGATCCACGGCAACTACACCCGCGACGAGCGGCGACATACGGCCAGGGTATCGGCGGTCCTTCGGGCAGCGCGGGACCTTCTGAAAAGAGAAAGAGGATAAGGCCAAAAGCAAACGCTATCCCCAGCAATGGCGGCTCTTGCAAGGGCAAAAGCAAACGCCCAGCAAGGCCCTTTCCCTGCCCTGTGCCACATTTTACGGCATAGGGTGCGGTACCGTACCGTTCACACGAAAAACGCCTTTAACGCGCACTGTCATCGTGACCGCTGATAGTCAGCATTGGCGCATGTTTCACGCCCATGGTGAGCGCATGATGAGCGCCTGCATGAATTTTACTCATGGCCCTGCCAGCGAGATTTTGCACCCTATCAAAAGGCTGGCGCTGATGACCCAACTTGACCACCAGCCAAACCGCGACTAATCTCTACCCCACCATTACCGTCATACAGTCGCTACTATCTGAAATCTTGGAAATTGTTCGGTCTTACTTCGAGAGTAGGCCGCATTAAGCTTCCAATAAGATATTGCTGCGACTAGACGCGACACCCATAAACCATCATCGCGGGATTGTCCACCGTCCCGTTCCGGCAGATTTACCGGAACGGGGTTTTTATCGCCCTGCTTCAGTGTGGGAATTTGGGATGTGGTGGGTATTGCCATTTCTGCTTCCTTAAAATATGGGCCGGATTATTTCAGCACAGGAAGCGATCCGGGGCCGTCATACTCGTTCATGATTTTTCCGCTAAACTTGGGGTTTACGCCATCTGGCGGATTGCTCATGGGATTGCTAGGACGTGACCCACAATGCGGCATGGTAGATACGTGGTACCTGCGCTCTATTTCATTGTTGATCTGCGCGGCCTTGGAATTATAGATCGTGGCACCCATGCTATCCGGGACAACTTCGTTCATATGCGGGAGGCTGTCTATGCGCCTGCCCCAGCGGTATATGCAGTGGTTGTAAAGCTGAGATTCCTTGCGATAGATCGCCACTTTCTCGCCCGTCCCGTGCTGGCGCAAGAACGCTTCCAGTCTGGGGTAGTCGATCCCGCCTTGGGGAACCCATTTAACTCTTTCATTACCAAAATCATAGTATTGAAGAAGAATGGAACCTTTCTGCGTTGCGCCATTGGATAGGTGTAACGTGACATCAAAGATAGAGTAAACGCCGCCCGTCACGAGAGGCGCACTCTGCAAGAAATATTCCTCTTTCGCGCTGACAAATTTTGGCTTGTGCATGTCAGAAACAGAAGCGACAGCCTGATCGGATATTTCCGTTCTGTGGAAGCCTTTGTTAACAGCCAAAAGGAACCGTTCTGGATGCCTCAGCCCAATGAGGGATGCTGAGGTATACTGATAAGCACACCCAGACAAAGCTGCTACAGTGCCGAAAAGCGCAATAGCGCGTATATAATGGTTGGTTTTCATTGTGCGCCCCTGAATGTTAAATGCGGTTCGAATGCGCTAATTCATGGCGCGAAGAACGGGAATATCTTTAGTGGCGGCATGTTCGCAGCTCAAATACCAGTCGGCTGCTACCCGCCGGGAAGAATAGTGTACCCGCCGAGAGCATGCTCATTGGCGTCTGGACGTGGGCAGCACAGGCAAAAGGCGGTGCAACTATTTTCGTTTCATGATCGCCTCAAAAATGCGCCTAAAGAATCCTCGCTGATCGCCATTCCGTTGTGCAATCCATTTTCTGAAAGCCTCCCGCCTTCTGTCCCTCTCTGCCAGACCCAAGTCGGTGAGCATCGTGTCAGGTAATCCGTCTAATGCAGATACCCATTCCAGATGACAAGCGCAACCAGTTTGCCGCCCCGGGATATCGATATCATCAACATAACCGAAAGGGCCAATCTTCATAAGACCTTTGCTGACCGCCCAGTTATCCCTGACTGCGTAAACTCTTTCATCAAGGTTCCGGTGATTTGATTCTGGAGGATAATCCATCCGCTCATCAAGATCGCTATACCGCCAAATGGCCGCGATAACATCCCTGCCGTATAGGCTGAATATGAAATCAACCTCCGCCGCAAAGCTGAAGGCCTTCAGGGTATAGAGTGTATCGTTCCATCGGGCAAAGTAGCCAATCTCTTTTTTGATCGGCGTAATTCTGGGGCCTGTATCCTTCGCCAATCGCGGAGGGTCCTGCAGGAACTCATCCAGTAACGCCCCAAAATCGGAGAGCCTCCTGCTGTAGTAGGCTTCAGCCTGATCCTTATAATTGCTGACCACCCAGTCACGGCGCGCTCTGATCTTTGGCAACAGATCATCAAAATGCTGTGCAATCCAGTCGCCGCTGGAGCTGGTGATAGTTTCTTGCTCAGGCTCACCAATGACCTTTGTTGGGATCCCTCTTACGCTGATGACATCGGCAAGAAAGGCATCACACGCCTTTTTGTATTTCTCAGTGGCAGCCTCTGGAGTAAGCGTTATTGAGGCCACCTGCAGATCAATGGATTTTCGCATGACTGCCGGGGCAGGCTTGCCGGATTTTGCGCGAGCGTAATCACGCAGAACGAGGCCCACAGACTCCTTGATCATGTTGATCTGCTGCGTTCTCGGTGAAAGCGTCCTCGACATCTGTTACCTCTCCTGTCCCTGCCGTGCCGAATCGCCGGTCTCTCCTCGATGGCACGGGCTAAGGCGATACGCCCGGAATGTGCGACTTGTCCCGAATACGGGGAGTCTGTTCTGTCAACGTGACACCCGGATCATGCCTGGGCGTGGGCAGCACCAGCGCAAAAAACACCGGGACACTTTGGCCGAGTGTAACCGGTAGTGTAACCGGTAGACCCTGCAGGCCAAAAAGAAGGCACCTAGAAACTCGTCTAAGTGCCCGTTTTAATTGGTCGGGGCGAGAGGATTCGAACCTCCGACATCCTGCTCCCAAAGCAGGCGCGCTACCAAGCTGCGCTACGCCCCGTCGCGGGAGAGCATAGCCGCTCGCCCCGCTGGGGTCAATCTAGGCGCGCGAGGCGGCGACGTAGTCGATCCAGTTCGCTGCGGGCAAGGGCGATACCATCATTCAGGCGCTGCCGTTCCTTGTCGCTCAGTTCCTTGCCTTTTTGCACTAACTCCTCACTATGTATGGCGATGGTATCGAGGAGTTCCTCAACCCTTTCGTTCATCCGCTCGCGGGAGGTGACGACGCGATCCCAGGCACGGTTGGCCTGCTGTCGCAATTGTTCGCGGGTACGGTCGCCTGTTTGCGGTGCGAACAGAAGGGCGGTGACGGCACCCGCCGCGGCACCGGCCAGCAGGGCAATGCCTAGGGCGCTATAACCAATACCATTATCGCTTTCGTAATCCATCATGATCAAACTCCTTCATCAGGTGATGACAGTGGGGGTCTTGCGACCCGTGAGGGTTTCGATTCGAGTGAGGTCCCTGCCGATCTGGATGAGATCGTGCAGGGCACGTTGCGGGTCCTGTCGCTGGCGTCGCGGGTCCTTCTCCAGATGTTCGTGATAGATGCGCAGCGTGGCGCCTTCAGTCCCCGTGCCGGACAGGCGGAATATCAAACGCGCACCGTCGGTAAAGAGCAGGCGCAAGCCCTGGTGTGTACTGATACTTCCGTCGATGGGGTCCGTATAGGCGAAATCATCGGCGGTGAGGATGCTGCGCCCCGCCAAAGTATGGCCGGAGAGGATCGGTAGCTGGGCGGTAATACTTCGCATGATCTGTTCGCCAATTTCCGCCGGAAGTTCTTCGTAATCGTGACGTGTGTAGTAGTGGCGCCCGAAGCGCTGCCAATGCTGGGTAACGATGTCGGCCACGGACCGCTCCGTATGTGCGATCACCGAGAGCCAGGCCAGTACCGCCCAGAGTCCGTCTTTTTCCCGGATATGATCCGACCCCGTGCCGAAACTCTCCTCACCACAAAAGGTGATTTTTCCCGCATCCAGCAGGTTACCGAAGAATTTCCAGCCCGTGGGCGTTTCATAATGAGCGACACCCAGCGCCTCGGCGACCACGTCCACGGCTTGGCTGGTGGGCATGGAGCGTGCGATGCCTTTGAGACCCTGGCGGTAGGCGGGGATCACGGTGGCATGCGCCGCGAGCACCGCCAGTGAATCGCTGGGGGTCACAAAAAATTGGCGTCCCAGAATCATGTTACGATCGCCGTCTCCATCGGATGCCGCGCCAAAATCGGGTGCATTTTCCGCGAACAGATGGTCGGCTAGTGACTTGGCATAGACCAGATTCGGGTCGGGATGCCCCCCCCCAAAATCCGTGCGGGGCGTGCCATTGACCACGGTACCTGCGGGCGCCCCCAGGCACGCCTCAAAGATTTTGTGGGCATAGGGACCAGTAATCGCGTGCAGGGCATCAAAGCGCATCCGGAAGGGCCCTTGCAGAAGCCGTCTCAGTGCATCGAAATCAAAAATATGCTCCATCAACCGGGCATACTCTGCGACCGGATCGCAGATTTCGATCTGCATTTCACCGAGGATGGATGTGCCGTCCGTATCGATATCGATGTCCGCGTCGTCTAGAATTCGATAGCTTTGCAGGGATTTACTGGCGCTCCAGATAGCCTCGGTGATTTTTTCTGACGCGGGGCCCCCGTTGGCGGTATTGTATTTGATGCCGAAGTCATGGTCGGGGCCGCCGGCGTTATGGGAGGCGCTGAGAATGATGCCGCCATGGGCCATGCGCGCACGGATGACGGCGGAGACGGCGGGCGTGGAAAAAAAACCTCCGCGGCCAACGATGACCTTCCCCCAGTTGTTGGCGGACGCCATGCGGAGGATGGTCTGTATGGCTTCGCGGTTGTAAAAACGCCCGTCGCCGCCGAGGACGAGGGTTTTCCCGGCGCGATCGGGAATGGCGTTGAAGATGGATTGAACGAAGTTTTCGAGATAGTGAGGCTGCTGAAAAACCCGTACTTTTTTGCGCAGTCCTGAGGTGCCTGGGCGTTGATCGGCGAAAGGTCGGGTCGCAATCTGCAATACCGCCATGATACACCTCAGTAGTCAAGTGGAACATCGATGATGGTGGTTTCCCGACTGGCGTCGGTACGGATCCAGATCGTGTAGCCGCTGATTTGCCAAGTGCTGACGATGACCCCGCCATCGCGTATGGCTTTCTCACTGGCTTCAATGAGATCCGCCTCCATGGCCTCGTCCCACTCCCCCAGGACGTGGTGGCGCAGCAATTCCTGCGGATCGACTTCCCCAGACTCGAAGAGGGACTGGGCATCGGGGGAGGCGAGTATGGTGCCGGGGTGAAATCGCATTGCATTCTCCATGGTCCGTAACTTATAGCAGGAATCGGTTCATCACAAGGTGAAGCCTTGCGTGCGCAGGAAATCGCGACTGGGCGCCGCGCACGCGTTCATCAACGCGATACGGTGTGGATTATGACGTGCGCGCCGCGTCCAAACCCGCGGATTACTCAACCCGGCCGCCGCATACACCTGCTCCGCAGGAAAGAAGCAGGTGCGCAGAAACTGGCGGAATACTTCGCGCAGGATCGGATTGACCAACCGTTTCTTCAGGCAACTCATGGTTTGGCTGCGTTTTTGGATGGTCATGCGCGCGAAAGCCATATGACGAGCTTCTTCGCGCATGTGGACCTGGGTGATGGCCAGTACCGCCGCAGGCAGATCCTTGTGGGCGAAGATGAGGCGATTCATGCGATCCGGCACATTTTCACCGATGAGGATGGCCGCCCAGAAAGCGGCGGAGCCCTCGGGAGCAAAGCGGGCGAAGAGTCGTGCGAGGGGAGGTCGCGCGCTCAGCGGTGTCATGAAAGGCAGTTGTGAACGCTGCTGTAACTCCAGGAACATGAGGCTGTGCCCCACTTCCTCCCGCAGTTCATGAAGCTGATAGTGATAACCGACCGGATCGCGATACATCTCTTGCAGGGAATTGGCACCCAGTCGCTGGATCAGCAGGGCCTCCAGCCACAGGCCCAACTCGCAGAAAGAGACGAACTCGACCTGGGACAGGCGGACGCGCTCCTCCCGACTCAACTGCGCATACTCCGGCAATCCGTAAATGGACAACAGATCCTCCGGGAGCCAGGCAATTTCCGGGTCCAGACTCTCCCATGGCACCGTCCGGCTGGGATCCTGGTAATTGCCGCTGTGCTGGCTGAGCCGGTTGATCAGGGCGTCATGATGGCGCTGGATCTGAGCCTGCATGGGGATGCATTGAGCGAAGTTCATGCGTCATTCTGCCACGGACACTCAGCCGCTCCAAGGGTGCAACGGAGCTTGCCCAAACGTGTCGCGCACTTGGGCGATAGCGCCGCGCACGTCATAGTGTGGGCGCCATCCCAAGCTTTGTTGGGCACGGGTGATGTCGACGACCAGAGGGTTTTCCAGCCCACGCAGCCAGCCGGGGTCTCCGAGGCGGGTGCTGAAGGGACGGAGGATGCTATGCAAGGTATGCAGTTGGGCGGGAGACAGCGGCAAGGACCAGCGACGGGGAATGGCGGACCAGGGTATGGGGTCTGGTGCCGCAATATTGAATACGCCGCCCTGCCCGGAATACAGAGCGGCAAGTATGGCGTTGACCGCATCGTCTTCATGGAGGCATTGGATGGGCAAATCTGGGTTGCGGAGACGCAGTCCATACGGACTCGTTGCCATGCCATTCACTAGCGTCTGTCCATGGGGACCGACGATCGCGTGCAGTCTGAGGCGGGTGACGGTAGTGCGTTTCTGGTGATGAACCGTGAATGTATCCAGCCACTGCTCCAGCGCCGCTTTGTCCTCACTGTAGGCGAAACCGGGTACCGGCCGGCAAGGTTGATCTTCGGTGATGGGAACGGGGTTGTCCGGCCAGGCACCATAAGCGGCCACGCTGCTGGAATAGATGACATGTGGTACTCCCGCATCCGCTGCCGCGCGGAACACATGCTGCCCACCATCGACGTTGATTTTACGCATCTCCTCGCGTCTGCGCCACTGTGGCCCGAGGTGCGGGTTGAGCACCATGAAGGCGAGATGAATGACGCAATCCGCTCCGGTCAGATGCCCGGTGAGTTGCGGATCGCGGATATCCAGAGGCAGATATTGCAAACGCGGATGCCGCAATACGGGGGGGCGGCGATCCAGAGCAATGACCCGATGGACTCGGGGCTGGGCGAGCAGGGCAGGGAGCAATGCCGCAGCCGTATGTCCCGCCGCCCCGGTGACCAGTACCCGCATCAGGGCGTATGCGGGCCGCGCAGGGTCGGCAGCACTTCATCGGCGAGCAAGCGCAGCGAGCGCTGGGTTATCGCGCTGGGTACCATGCCCGCGCCCACAGCCAGGATCAGTTGGTCGACCCCGGCGTGGGCATAGCGGTTCAAGTGTTTACGACAGGTCTCCGGATCACCGACGACGATCATCCCCATGGTTTCCAAGAGTCGCAGGTTAAGGCCACGGCGTAGCAAAGGCTCGAGAAAACCGAGGCGATGGTAGTATTCATAGCTCTCGCGTAATTGTGCCAACACGTGTCGTGTCTGGTCCAACAGCCGCTGATAGTACCAGGTGAAACCCTCGGCCCAGCGGCGTGCCTCTGCCGCATCCTCCAGGCACAGGCAACCGACGGTCATGGCAAAGCGTCGGTTTTGGCCTGCCTGCCCAGGACCGTCTCCATGGTGTTGCCGCCAACGCTTTTTGTAAGCGCGGAGGTCTTGTTTGATCAGAAACCAGGGTTTGAATGGTCCGGACAGTACGCCGATACCCTCCTGCGCCGCCCATTGAAAAGTCGTTGGGCTCACCGCCGCTGTCCAGAGTGGCGGATGAGGCCGTTGCAGCGGTTTCGGAAGGATATCCAGATCGGTAAAGTCATAAATCTGCCCCTGGTGACTGAACGGTCCGCCGCCCGCCTGACGAAGGATGCGCAGCCCCTCCCGCATGTGTTGCCGACTATCGGCCATCTGGCTGCCGAAGAGTTGATATTCCTTGGGTGAAAAACCGCGACCGATGCCCAGTTCCAAGCGGCCATGGCTGAGGATGTCGAGGGCTGCGACTCGCTCCGCAACGCGAATGGCATGATTGTAAGGCAGCACGACGACCGCGTGGCCAAGCCGCAGCGATTGGGTACGTTGGCTGGCGGCCGCGAGGAAGGTTTCCGGGCTGCTGGAGTGGGAGTATTCGCGCATGAAATGATGCTCCACGAGCCAAGCGCCGTGGAAGCCCAGGGCGTCGGCGAGGCTGAGTTCATCCAAGGTTTCATGGTAAACCTGGGCCTCGCTGCGGCCTAGGTGGGCCGGTACGGCGAGTTCGTAGAAGAGATCGATCTCCATCGTGTCGGGGTCTCCATGACAAGCACCACATTCACCGCACCGCGAATTGCCGGACGGAAGCGCGACGTTGACCCCCTATCCTGCCTCGTCCCCGTCGTCGCCTGCCGGATGCGGAAAAGGTGCCTTGGGAAAGAGTTGCTCACGGTAGTAGATGAGTTCACCGATGGATTCGCGGATATCAGCCAGCGCTTCGTGGCGTTCGGCTTTGGGAAATTTGGGTAAATTGGGATACCAACGTGCCGCAAGCTCTTTGATGGTGCTGACATCCACCAGCCGGTAGTGAAAAAACCGCTCCAGCCGGGGCATGAGGCGAGCCAAAAAGCGGCGATCCTGACACACGCTGTTCCCGCAGATGGGGGATGTGCCTGGGGTGCTGTGCTGAACCAGGAAATCCAATGTTTGCGTCTCTACGGCAGCCGTATCCAGACGACTGTGACGAACCCGCTGCAAAAGCCCCGAGGCGCCATGAGTACGCTGGTTCCAGTCATCCATGCTGCTCAGTACGGTTTCTGGCTGATGGACGGCGAGTACCGGACCTTCACAAAGAATCCGTAGATTGTTGTCCGTGATCAGTGTGGCGATTTCCAGAATCTGATCCTGTTCCGGATGCAGGCCGGTCATCTCCAGGTCGATCCAGACGAGGCGGTGTGATTTGGAATCCATGCGCATCCTTGTTGGACAATTCGGGTCAGTATATCATCGTTCCGGGAGCATAAAAAAAGACGGGCGAGGAGCCCGTCCAATAGCCGCAAAACAACCGCATTTGGTACCAAGCGCTGCGACCCCACCGCTAGCGCTACTAAATCCCGTTGGGTAGCCCGCCGGTTTTTTGGACATTTGGGCCCTTCCATGCGGGACAGCCTACGAAGTTTTTGTTTCCGGAATATTTCCGGATCAAAAATAATTTTTAAAGCGGTGCGCATCTGCGCGAACATCGACTGCAGAGACAAAAAAAGACGGGCGAGGAGCCCGTCCAATAGCCGCAAAACAACCGCTACAAACCCGTGCGCACTTCGAAATGGCATACACCGCCGGACTGATCGAACTGCTTGACTATTCGCTCCACTCTATCTTTTAGTTTGGGTACCACCCCTGCCTATGATGGTATAGTGGGCTTATAATGTTTCGAGAGTATTTCGGGAACAAACACCTTCCGGTGCGTTATAAAGTTCCTCTCGGTGACCCTGTTTTCAGCGTGTTGCGAGGTCAGAATGGCGGTTGTGTTGATAGTGGATGATGATCAACGGCTTGCGGAGATGCTGCGAGAGTTCCTGGAAACGCAGGGTTTCGCGGTGCTGTTGGCGGTCAATGGGCAGCAGATGCACCAGCAGTTGGCCTCAGGTCCGGTGGATGTGATCGTGCTCGACTGGATGCTGCCGGGACAGGATGGTATCAGTCTCGCCAAGGCGCTGCGCAGCAGGGAAGGGCCGCCTATCCTGATGCTTTCCGCACGGGGCGAGGATGAAGAGCGCATCCTGGGGTTGGAAAGCGGTGTCGACGATTATCTGGCCAAGCCCTTCAACGCGCGGGAACTGTTGGCGCGCCTGCGCGCCTTGTTGCGTCGCAGCGGCAAGGATGAGGGCGGGGAAAAGCTGAATTTTGGTGTTTTTTGTCTGCATATGTCTGAACGCCGACTGTATCGGGATAACGCAGAAGTGGATGTGAATCCTGCGGAGATGGACTTGCTACTGGTCTTCGCGCAACGACCGCGGCGCATCCTCAGCCGCGATCTGTTGTTGCAGTTGCTGGGTGGGGAAGAGGACGGACGCTTCGATCGCAGTATTGATGTGCGGGTGACACGCCTGCGCAAGGTCATTGAAGATAACCCCCGGCAACCCCGCTTTTTACAGACGGAGCGCGGCACGGGTTATCGGTTTACCCCGGTCCCATGATCTTTTGGCGCGGGCGCAGCCTGTTTTCGCAGACCGCCTGGACCATGGGCCTGGGGATCGTCGTTTTGCAGGTTTTGACCTTGGTCATTATCCTGGTTACGGTACTTTATCCTCTGGCAGAACGGTCGGCGGAAGACCTTGCGGGACTGATCGTTATTAGCGCGAAAACCTATGCGGAACTGCCAGCCGATACGCGTCCTGCCTTTCTGGCCAGTCTTCAGGCCGATGACGGTGTGGAGATCGCACAACACTTGGACCGTTCGGTGACACACACACACGGTCACATATATGGCTGGCTGCTTAGCCGGGCGCTGTCGCGACGCCTGGGTAAACCGATTGCGGTTGATGTGTTGGGGGGGGATGTCCGCACATTCTGGGTGCCGGTTCCTGTCGCTGGACAACAAGTCTGGGTCCATTTCGACCGCCGTCGCTTGGCTTCTTCCCTCCCTGTGGCCATGATTTTTGTGATCAGTTTTTCTACTCTGGCGCTGCTGGTACTAACCATGATCCTGGTGCGCCGGGTTTTGCGGCCTTTGAACGTGATTTCGGAAGCTCTGCGGCGATCCCTGCAGGCACCGTTGCCGAGTTTGCCGCATGGCGGTGCGTATGAGTTCCAGAACATCCTAAATATTTTTGCGGAGTTGCGGACGCGGCTGCAAGCGATGATTAATCATCAGTCACTGCTGCTCACGGGTATTTCTCACGATCTGCGTTCACCACTGGCGCGCCTGCGCATGGCCTGGGAGCTTTTGCCGGAAAGTACGCCACAGCATCTGCGGGATGGCATGTTGCAGGACATGGAGCGGATGGATGCGTTACTGGCGCAGTCACTCGCTCTGGGGCGGGGTTTGGCGGCGAAGGTGGCCGATTTCGACCTGATGGTACTATTGGCCGAGGTGTGCGCGGATTTTGAACGCGCGGGGGGCGAATGGGAGGCGACTTTGCCTCGCCGATATCCGTTCCGCGGAGATCGTGAAGCCCTGCGCCGGCTATTGTCCAACCTGCTGGAGAACGCCTTGCGCTATGGCGGGGGCAAGATCCATGTAAAACTTCAGAAGACGCCCGGGTGTTTCCTGCTACATCTCTGCGATTCCGGGTCGGGAATTCCCGAGGCGGATCTGGAGAAGGTTTTTGAGCCGTTCGTGCGTCTCGATGATGCGCGGGGGCATGGCGAAGGCAGTGGTCTTGGATTGGCCATCGCCCGCCAACTGGCCGAGGCGCAGGGGATGCGCTTGCGTCTTTTCAACGCGGCGGGCGGCGGGCTGTGCGCAGAATTGTCATGGGCCGTATGACGGGTTGTACGCTGGTGCATGGTTTCCGTGGGGTTTTCCGCTGGGGTGCCCGCCGTGTAGGTGGAGGCGAGGAGGCCCGGATTGCGGGGGACGGCGTTGTCCTCTCCAACCGGCTATTTGGTCTTGCCTCGGTAGGGCAGACCTCTTATGATAAGGTGTCGTAGCTTTGCCGGGATGGCGGAACTGGTAGACGCGCCGGACTCAAAATCCGGTGGTGGTGACATCGTGTCGGTTCGAGTCCGACTCTCGGTACCAAACAAAGCGAAAAAATCCCGGTTCTGCCGGGATTTTTTGTAACCATTTTCCCGTTTCTGTGATGGCGCAAGGGGGTAGCATGGCGATGCAACGACGATTGGCAGGGTTGGCGATGGTGGGTGCGGTAGCGACGCTGCCGCTTGGCGGATGCGTGGCGCTCCTTGCCGCCGGGGCTGGTGGCGGGGCGGTGGCCTATGTGGAAAATGGCGGGGTCGCCAATTTCTACGCCTACTACCCGACCTCGATGCGCCGGGTCAGTGCCGCGTCCCAGGCGGTGTTCGCGGAAATGGGCATTCGTTACAACGGGGAAATCCGCAAGAGTCCTTCGAAGTCTCTCCTGGAAGGAACGACCGCGGATGGAAAGACGGCCAAAGTGACGTTGACCTCCATGGCGACGGATGTGACCAAGACGAATATCCGCATCGGCACTTTTGGTGACAAGCCGCTCTCCTTGCGGTTCCAGAAACTCCTCTCGCAGCGTTTGGGGATGAGTGCCAGCGCCGTGGCTCCCGCGGGGGTGGCGACGCCTCCGGCCAACTCCCCCCAGGCGACCGGACAGCAGCAGTCGGGACAACAAACCATTCCACTCCAGTAACGCCTGGGGAAGTTGAGCGGCGCGCTGTGTTTCCACATGCCAAAAACGCATACCGCTGTCGTGTTCAAGGGGCGTTCATGCGGCATCGCGGGCCACCGCCTGGATCTGCCACGGGAAATGCGATGGGGTAAACCGTCATGAAAGCTTCATAAAATTGTCACATTGATTTGCTATGGTAGCCCCTTCTTTGAAGAGGGGTTACCTAATGAACCTGCAATATCTCATTCATCTCGCCAATTACTCCGATGGCGTTCTCTATGTGCTTGGCGTTTTACTACTGGTCGAACTGGCGGTGATGGTGGATCGCTTCTGGTACCTGCGGCGCACTATTTTACGCGGGCTGGTGTTCGTACAGGATCTAGGCAGACATGGCCGCCTGGATCGCGACACCCTGGACCATATGGCCAATGACGCGGGCGATCTGCCTGAGGCCGCCCTCCTGCGCATGGCTGCCGCTCATCACGGCCAGGTCAAAGGCGAAGCCCTCACGAGCCGTCTGGAAGAAAGTGTGTTGGTGTTGGCGCCGCAGCTGGATCGCCGTTTGTGGTTGCTGGATACCATCATTACCCTCGCCCCGCTCCTGGGTCTATTCGGTACGATCATCGGCATGTTTCACGCCTTCTCGGTGCTTGCCGCGCCGGGGCACGCGCCCGCGGCAGTCACCGGTGGTGTGGCTGACGCGCTGGTCGCCACGGCAAGCGGCCTGTTTATCGCCATGCTCGGTCTGGTGGCCTTCAATGCCTTCAACAATCAGGTACGACAGATTCTCCTCCAACTGGATTCCGTCAAGACCATGCTGCTCAACCGCATGGACGGCCAGCCGATGTTCACGCCGGACAACCATGACCAGCAGCGCAGCGGAGTGTTGTCAGTGGCGAGGGCGAGTTGATGGCGCGCCGTTATTTCGCGCAGAAGAAGGGGCGGGTGGAAATTATCCCCATGATCGATATCATGCTCTTCCTGCTAGTGTTTTTTATCATGATTACCCTGCGGATGATCCCGGATAAGGGGTTGAATTTGCAACTCCCCACCGCCAGTCAGGCGCAGCAGCTCCCACGTCCGCACTACACGATCAACATCGATAAGGATGGATCGGTGCAGGTGAAGGGTCACCACTACGATCTAACCGGCCTGCAAAAAATGCTTGCCAGCGATGGCGATCCCGGTAAGACGCAGATCACCATCGCTGCGGACAAGGGCGTACCCTTTCAGGATTTCATCCATGTGATGGATCGCTGTCAGAGGGCAGGGGTGAGCGATATCGGGATCGCGGCGAAGAGCGGCACCGGGTAGGGGTATGATATCCTGTTTCCTTTCGAACCGCTCAGCATATAAAAACATCGAAATGCGCACCTTGTCCCCATCATCAGCATAAGGATGTCCAAAAGCATATACGCATTTATGGGCCATCATTGAGTGAGGATGTTTTCTGTGGAGCCACAAAATCGTCGCCAGTTTTTGAAACAATTGGGATCAGGGAGCGGCGTGGTTTTCGCCACACCGTACCTGACAGGGGTTGCACGTGCCGCAGGAGTCAGCGCGGAGAATTTGCTGCGTCAGAAGATCGAGCATGTGGTGGTAATTTTCCAGGAGAACCGCAGTTTTGATCATTACTTTGGTATGTTTCAGCCCAAAAATGGCCGGCGGGTCGTCAATCTGCTGAATGTGCAAGGACAGTTGGATCCACGTTTCATCGGCTTGCAGAAAAATCCCGCCGGGATTGCTTATGATAGTTTGCCGTTGCCATTGGACGTGTCGGGTTTCAGTATGGTGCAGTTGCCCAATCAACCCTTCCACATGGCCCCTTATATCCCGGCCAAGGGCAATGTGCATTGGGATCCCAGGCATCGTTTTTTCCGCATGATGGCGGAAATCCACAACGGCAAAATGGATCGTTTTGTGGCCCTGGCGGGCGGCAGCAAGAGACATCTCTCGCGGGACGAGTTCAAAAAGATGAGTGCGGAGCGGATGGCCTTTGACTTGGCGCGTCCTAGCGGACCGGTGCTGGGGTATTATACCGGCGCGGATTTGCCGTTCTATCACCGAGTTGCCCACCAGTACACACTCTTCGATCACTTCTTTCAGGCTATGAGCGGCGGCAGCACCGGCAACGCGCTTTATTTGGCGGCGGCGCGTTCATGTGTAAATCCCGGTGCCCCCAGAGATGCCTGCGCGCCATTCGATCCGAAAGTGGCTGGCCTGGAACATGCTTTCTTTGATTTGCCTTACAACCACGAGCGAACCCTGGTCAACGACCTGCCGCCGGTGCAAGGGCCGACCAATGCCGACGATGTCAAGGCGCTGGAGATCGCTCCGCCCCCCGAAGCGCAAACCTATGACAACATCGGCGACCGTCTGGACGGCGCCAAAGTGTCCTGGGCCTGGTATAACGAAAACTGGAATCAGGTAAAGCCCTGGGCGCTCAAGACCGCCTTTGGTCCCGGGGACGGTTCTGCAGTGATCGATACCGGTCAATTGTATGTGGCCCACCATAATCCTTTTCAGTACTACCCACGCTGGCCGGAATATGTGAAAGCGGGTCATCTGCGCGACAGCGACGATTTTCTGGCGGATGCCCATAGCGGCAAGCTGCCCGGGGTTTCGTTCATCAAGGCCAGTGCCACCCATGATGAACATCCGGCGAACTGCGCGCCCGCTTATGGCATGGAATGGGTGGAGCGACTGGTGCGTGCGGTCGCTGAAGGCCCGGCCTGGGGTAAGACGGCCATCTTCATTACCTATGACGAAGGGGGTGGTTTCTGGGACTCCCTGCCCCCCAAGATCGTGGACGCGTACGGATTCGGGACCCGTATCCCGGCTTTGCTCATCAGTCCCTGGGCCCGTCAGGGATTGGTGGACCATCACCTGGCCAGTACGGCCAGCATCCTCAAATTCATTGCAATCCGTTTTGGTCTGCAGGCCCTCAACCATCGTGACCACGATGCCTACGACATGATGGCGGCCTTCGACTGGGATCAGAAAACCCAGGGTTTCAGCCTCTGATGGTCAACTGGGCCGCGCCAACGCCTTCTCCATGGCGAGAAGGCGGAGTCCGGCGACCTTGGGTATGCCATATCGACTATCCTTCGGGAAAGGCCGGGCGGTACCGGTAAAGTGATAGCCGCGCCGCCGATAATAAGCGGCCAGTTCAGGACGCTGTTTGATGATCCACAGGCGCATACGCCGGGCTTGCCAGGTGTTTCGCGCATACTCCTCCGCGGTATGTAACAACGCACTGGCCACGCCCTGGTTTTGCCAGGCCGGGGTAACCGAAAGCATCCCGCATTCGGCCACCTCCGCTGCGGCCAATTGTAGATGACAGCAGGCGATCATTTCCTCTGTATTGCCAAGAACCAGAAAACCACTATTCGGTCTGGTTATCAATTCGTTGAGCATCGTCAGGTCACAACGCTGACCACTCAACAAATCCGCTTCTGTCGTCCATCCATCCTTGGCGGTTTCACCGCGATACACGCTGTTGATGAGCGTGCAAAGGGCAGTCATTTCCGTTTTTTGTGCCATGTGGCAAGAATACAACGATCTTGAAGGTGCCATCCTGATTTCCTTGTATGGTGATCCTGTTATTGTCCGTGACGCTTCAAAAAACCGATTTTGTCAATAATTTGTCATTAAAAATTCATAATAATGTCATATTTTGTCGTTATAATGCCGCTCTGTTATAGAAGATTTGTGACAATTTTCTCCTGATGAGGATATGATTATGGTACATCGCCACACTCTGCGCACCGCGGTAATCATGGCACTCTGTGCCTTCCCCATTCTCGCACACGCCACGACGGCGCCTGATGTCAGCGGTGCCGAAACTGCTGCAAGCACCCCTGCCGGTGGCAATGCTCCGGTGACCATCGGGGAGGTGGAGAAAGAGGCGCCGCCGGAGCGTGGCACCGGCTCCCTGAGCAGAGAGATGGTGAAGCGCGCCAATTCGAATGCAAACTTTCAGAGACCTGTTACCACGGTGGAAAAGCCATATTGGTCTGTCTGGACATCAGTACCGCAGGAGTTTACCTGCTATTCGTGATTACCCCAGAGGTTTGCTGGTAACCGCGCATAATTTCCGGTGAAAACCTCCCTTTTCATGGTAAAAGATGTCGGCATAAAGTCGTCTTTGGTGTATTTGATAACCCAGATATAATCATAAATCGTTTTAGGCCATGTTTGTGGCACGACTTTCAGTTGACCGAGATGCAGCAACTGCCTAAAAGTCACTTCCTGACCTGGAAACTTCCGCTCCAATTTTAAATTGGCTATGTGCTTGTGTTCCCACATTATTATGACAATCTTATTGTCATATTGGGGATTGGTCAGTATGTCGTGGGCGGCCTCCTGAGTGCATGCGTTTTCCTTTGCAATTTTTTTTGCTTTGTTTTCATCTGGTTCCGGCACCACCGTAAATGCGGTTTCGGGTAATCCCCAGCTTTGGGCAGTAGGCGTCATGGTTTCGATGGTATGCAGAGTGATAGTCATCAGTGCCGCCGGTTTTTGCTTTCCGGTTAACAGACCCCTTGACGCATGTTTACCCAGGTATTGTTGTGCCAGAGCCTTGGCACGTTCCTGACCAGTGACGGAGAGGGCGTAGCGGTTCACTTTCTCACCGTGGCGCATAAGAATGACCTCAGCCGGGATGGCCGATGCCACGACAGGGATGCATAAGCTGATCGGTGCTAAGATAACAGAAAGTGCTGTCAGGCTGCGGGTTCTCAATTTTCTGAACTCCTGTGCGTTTCCATAATAAAACTCCTATGCTTCAACAGACTGACATCACAGTTGATTCGACGTATATACGACAGCTTTATTAAGTGTTGTTGATAGTGTCATGATCACGTCGGCGACCTAAGCACTTATTTTAGATCTGGCGAACAGGCATTTACCCATAACGCCAGATTCTAGTCGCAGCAAACAGAAATAGCTGCTTTTACGATAACTAAAAGTTACCGATACTCTAATAGTAGAGACGCAAACGCATTTAAAAATTAGCACTCAAGCTCACATATACCGTACGAGGCGCCCCAGGCCATCCAGCTATATCCCCCGCTGTGCTGGGTCCGAAGGTACCCCCACTAGTTATGTACTCATACGTATTGTACTGCCGCCCCAGCAAGTTCAGAACATCCACATCAATCGACACATTTTTTAAATAATTCACATGCATCGGAACATGTGTATGAACTGAAAGGTTGACTAGCGTATAAGCTGGAGTTTTTGCGGTGGCTGAAGGTGCGTTTTCTATGTTGTTAAACATAGATTGAGGACCAGTATATTGCACCCAGAATCTGGGCTCAACGAGCACACCAGAATAATAATATTTCATGTACGCCCCGATGTTCAGAGTCGATGATGGCACATTAGCAACGGGTAATCCATTATAGTTGCCACCGTTAACGGTATACTTACTAAAATACGCTTTTTGAAGTGACAGGTTGGCAAAGAGATGGAGCCAATATAAAGGGTTATCGACCGCATAAATATTAACGCCTTCATAATCTGAAGTGCCATATGCGTTGATTACATTTCCGTTAGCCAGAGTGATGGGCAGATATTGGTTTGAAAATCTGGTAAAGAACCAATTGGTGTTCAGGAAAAAATGATGAAAAAGTCCATCATTGGACACCTTCACCTTGAATCCAGCCTGATAGTTCTGCCCCTTCTCCAAGGAGATGGAGCTCGCTGGAAGGGCCTGGAAAGGTCCGCCGGGACCGCCAAATGCGGGGGTTTGATAAGCCTCACTATACCCTGCATATAATGCCAGATGCCTTATCGGCCGCCAGCTTATGTGAATGGATGGTTCGACAGCCGAAAGGTTCCTAGATGATGCAGGTAATTTCGATTGGTTGCCTTTAGGATAAAGTATACTCGCTTCTGGAAAATATTGGGTGGTAAACGGGGTGTAATTCATGTCGAAGCTTACAATGCGCACTCCCGGCGTGATGTCCAGACTGGAAATCGGGTGAATATGATCTTGCAGGAAAGCCGCAAGATCAGTTACATCTAGATAGTCCGAACGGTACTTGTCATTAGGTACAAATCGCGAGGCATAATATGGCGCGTAACTGCTGAAAAATGCGTTCCTGGAATTCTCACGGCCTTTGATAAAGTATCCACCGAATGCCACGTCATTATATGGCAGGTTGCTATCAAACCATAATTTATCTCCATACGTGCTACTGTGTGGATTATTGTATTCATTAGTATTCGGCGCTCCGACCCCATAGGCTGCATAGCGGTTATGCAGCCGGTTCCCGTTACGATACCAAATATCGTTGTGTAAAGTAGTTCCAGAACCTATATCTACATTAAGTTTATTGTAAAGCATCCAGGTTGAATTGGTGTCTATTTTATAAGGTACAGCCCCGTAGTAACCGGAAGTTTGCTCACTGTATTGAGGACCAGGAACCGCGTTTCCGGTTGTATAGTTGTAGCCGTTAATCGTCGCGCCGCCTGGATAAAGCAATATGTCGTATGGTTTGTATGCCGACCCCGAAGCCAGATAAGCACCGAAGCTATCATCCCCCTTCTTAAAGGTTTTACGAGCCTTGAAAAACCACGCATAACTGTGACTTGGCAGTGCGGTGCCACTCGGACTGTATAAGGTCGAACCCGTAGGAACGTTCAAAAAACTATTCCCGGAGCTGACGCCACCCGCCAGTATGGCGGAGAACCCATCCACGTCGCCGGTCCGCACGTTGAAATAAATATTCTTAAAATCATAACTGCCATAGCTGATCCCGACCTTGGCGCCAGGCTTCGCCGTAGGCTGCAGGGGCACAAAGTCTACTCCGCCACCAATATTATTGAACCAGCGATCCTGCGGGTTGCCTGGGCCATAAGTAACATTGACCCCTTTAATAATGGAGGACTGGTTGATTTCGGGTGACTGCCAGAGCCCGGTTGCCGGATCATTCATCGGAATACCGTCAAAACTTATGGAGATGCTATGCGCAGCCTCCGTTCCATTAGGATTTCCCCAGCCTTGTTTGATACCGTCAATGCTGATTTGGGCCTTGGCCGCACCTGTACCATAGCTGGCAAGCACATTGACACCCGGCGCGTAGTTCAGAATGGCGGCACCGCCGGCAGCAGGCCCTGCGGCTTCCACTTCATTATGCCCCAATACTTTAATTGATATCCCTGACTTGTATAACTGCTTATGGGTAGGGAGTTGATGATTCGTGGTGTCATATTCATTCAGGTGTGTCGTAGCGTTGCTGGATACTTCGCCCACAGCTACAGACCGGTTGCTTTGCAACGAGCGTGCACTCTTTGTCGGTGCCGTTACACCTGCGTGTGCGGATATGGGTAAGACGCTACAGAAACCTACGGCGGCCAGTGCA
Organism: Acidithiobacillus ferrianus; assembly: GCF_010378095.1. Lineage (GTDB taxonomy): Bacteria > Pseudomonadota > Gammaproteobacteria > Acidithiobacillales > Acidithiobacillaceae > Acidithiobacillus > Acidithiobacillus ferrianus. The sequence goes on from NZ_WNJL01000030.1 coordinate 319,149, forward strand.
ATAGTCAACAGTTTATAACGGTTTTGGCAAAACATGACATCTTCTCCTTAGGGGTTATCAGCAAATTAATATATGCCGTATTATACCAGATGACATAAAAATCTTAGGTCTTTATGTCATCCTATAAAGATGTCCATGTTAGCAGCAAAATATTACAGCAGTGCGTCATTTAGGTGACCTTTTTATGACGCTTTGTATGTTCCTTTGTGATGTAAAGTGGTACGCAAAGCTGGGTGCGGATCCAGCCAGCCTTTGACATTGGCACTTTCCAGAATATTGCATAAACGATGAATCTTGACGAGCTGGTTATTGGGCGCAGGTACGCGCCTTTTACCCTCTGACAGAGGTCAGCAATCTGATCGTTGGAAACGACTGCATCCGGGCGGATGGTGAAATAGTAGAGCAGATAAAAGAGTCGACGCGGCAAATGTATTTCCTGTCCCAATACCCAATAACCAGACCCGCAGTGACATGAGATCGATGCAGAGGGTTTCCATTTCGCCCACCCGGGCGGGTGGCGCGTGCGCTCGCAATTTTTTGAGCACGTTGCGCACCTGAGCGGTCAGCGGCTCAGGCCCCATGCTGGACGGGAGATAGGCTTGCGCTCCCGCCTCCAGCGCCCCACGGCATCATCCACTCCTCCGTGGTCCTCCGATCCATTGCCAACGATCAGGAAGGGTAAATCGTCCCGATGTGGTGCCGCATTGCAGCTGCCGCAGCCGATCGCCCGTTGTGGCAGACCATCGGAGCAGGACCAACACTTCAGGATCTCAGGTCGAATACCACTGTTCGGCTTCGGCTCGTTCTGTGACGGTATGCACCTGGGCGCCGGCGCGCTCCAGAGCGCCCAACTTGCATTTCCTACCAGCGATAATTCGCGGTCAGATCAAAGGTATTGAAGTGCGTGTCGCCGGCGAACTGACCGACATAGGCCACCTTGGCTGTCCAGGGACCGTGACCCTTGAGAGTAACTCCGGCACCGGTATCCAGACCGTCTGCCGGAGCGACCCGGCTGCTGACGAGGTTGATGTTGGTGCCAATGTTCTCCAGTGCGTTCATGCGACGATTCCCCGCGTAACCCGTTCCTCCCACTTCAACCCAGGGCGTCCAGGTCAGGTGCCCCCCCCGCAGATCGGTGCCCGCCCGCAGACCGCCGGTGAAAATGCCCAGATCGGTGCTTTGCCCGGCATAGGCAATGTCGAGATTCCCCGCGCCCTGCTCCGTGAAGGCGTTGGTGCCGGTATGCAGATAGCTCATATCTCCGTAAGGCATGAGGAAGGCGGCCTTGCTGAGGGGGATCAGATACCTAGCCTGCGCGCCGGTAGCGAAGAACCAGCCGTTGCTGGAGCCGCTGGCGATGGCCGGGGTAGGGCGCAGTTCACGTTGTTCGTTCAAAGACAAATACCCTGTCCCCAGTGCGCCAGAGACTCGCAGATGCCCCTGAGTATAGATACCGTATCCGTAGAATCCGAAGCTCCGGCCATCGGCCTGTTGATAGCCCGTACTGGTCTGCGTGCCCAGGCCGGAAAAGGCGGCGCCCAAGATCAGGTGGCTGGTAATCGCCGCGCCGTCGCCCATGACACCGCCGTAGTCGGCGACACTGGCCCCGTTCGCCCGGCCAAAGCCGCCAATGCCTTGTGCCCAGACACCTTTGTGGGCGGAGAAGACGCGGGTCATCGCGCCGAGCAGACTCTGGTTCACGATGTAGGCGTTATCGGGTACGGCCTTTCCGCTGTTGAAGGCGATGGGGTTGGCCGTGAGGTTGAGATAGACGCCCTGGGCACCGTAGGTGACGGTGGGGGTGATATAGCTGGCGAAGAGGGGCGCGTAGGCGACATTACTGAAGGCACCAGAGACGCCCTGCCCGGCATGCACGATGTTGTACTGCTCGCCTACGGTATACGAACCGGGGTCCACCTGCACGGCAAGATTGCCAGCTAGTGCCGCCGTGCCCGTGACGTTCAGTTGATCATAACCCACGCCCGGTGTCTGATCGTTGGGGGTGACTTCGATGCGCAGGGTGCTTCCAGGATTTTGGACATAATTGCCGTTTACGGTGAGGATGCCGATGGTGCCGCCGGGGAAGATGGTACCGTTGTTGGTGGCGTTGCCAATGATCGTGCCATGACCGCGCAGGAATGCGCCGGAGTCCACGGTAACCGGACCGGAGAGGGACGCGGCACTGTGGCTGATGTCCCCGACTTCGAGAAGACCATTCGTGACGGTGGTACCCCCTGTCGTACCACCCGTGCCATTGTCGATAAGCGTACCAGCGGTCTGAAGGGCGCCGCTGCCGGACATCTTGCCGGTCAGGGTGAGGGCGTTGCTAGTGGTGGGGTCGAGACTGGTCTGGCTGGTCCCGATCAATCCCGCCCCGTTGCTGCCGATGGTCAGGGTATTAGTCAGGACGATGGACGGGGCACTGGCGTTGCTGGTCAGCGTGCCGCCGTTGAGGGTGACGGCGCCGCTGCCGACATTATTTCCAGCGTCGATGTTCAGGGTGCCGCCACCATCGACGATGGTGCCGCCGCTGTAGGTGTTATCTCCACTCAACATCGTCATGCCCGACCCGCTAAGGGTCATGCCACCAACGCCAGAAATACCACCAGCCAAAGTGTCGGTTTTACCATCGTTGTTGAGGGTGCCGCCTCCAGACTCCAAGGTAATGACGCGACTGTCGGTGATGCCTGCGGTGGTTAGCAACGTGCCGCCGTTAAAGCTGAGGCTGCCCGTGGAAGCACCCAGGTTGGCGTCATTACCGACGCTGAGAGTGCCGCCATTGATCGCGGTGCCCCCACTGTAGGTGTTGGCACCGGAGAGGGTTTCTGTGCCCTTGCTCAAAACCAGACCACCTGTACCGGCAATCGTCCCGCTGTCGGTGCCGCTGGCATCGGTCAGGGTCAGGTTGTTAGTGCCCAGCGTCGTGGCGCCCGTGCCAGCGAGGCTGGTGATGCTGGCGCCGCCGGTGGTGGTCACGCCGCTGAGATTAAAGGTGCCGTCATTGGTCACCCCGGAGGAGTCGGCAATACTGCCCGTGCCGGTCAGATCAAGGGTGCCGCCTGCAATGGTGGTGCCGCCGGTGTAGGTGTTGCTGCCGGTCAGTGTCAACGTCCCAGAGCCATCCTTGATCAGGGATCCTGTGCCGGTGATGATCCCGGAGAACGTGGTGCTGGCGCTATCGCCGTTCGTGGTGAAGTTCGTGCCCGCCAAACTCAGATTACCCGCGCCGGACAGATCCGCGACGGTTTGGCTGGCATTGTCGAGGTTGGCGGTTGCCCCGCTGTCGACAACGAGGCTGCCCGTCCCCAGATTGCCGGTGCTGGCCACATCCAAAGTGCCGCCATTAACCGTGGTGCTACCGGTGTAGGTGTTGGCACCAGTAAAAGCGACGTCACCACTGATGGTCACATCGCCACTGCCGGAAATTATCCCGGAATAAGTGCCACTGCCAGTTTGATTGAAACGCAAAACTCCACTGTCAATGACGTCGCCTTGAATACTGGTTGTATCGCCAGTCAATGTGCCGGAATTAATTATCCAGTTTTGGGCAGTGTCGCCTGTGCCGGTGAGTGTCCAATTCGCGTTGTTTTGAACAAGATAAGAACCGAACCCCTGTAGTTGATTCGCGGCAATGCTACCGTTCCCGCTGCCATCGAGAATCAATTCGTCGCCACCGCTTGCGCTTCCGCTCGTACTGACTAAATTGCCGGTAATGTTGACGCCCGCGTTGAGAAGAACTGTGTTTCCGCCGCCAGAGAGCGAAACGGCATTGGCGCGAGTGCTGCCGTCACCACTCAGTCCGCCGACGATTTTACCACCCTGAGAAACGGTGAGTGTATCCCCACCGGTCATGATCACTCCGACACCCCCCCCACCACTGACCTGTCCATGCCCACCCGTGCCTCCGGCAATGGTGCCATTGGTCCAAAGGGTGGCATGACTTTGCATGGCCGCGCCTGCACCACCGCTACCGCCATAAAAGCCATTGCCGCCATTGCCACCGGTGGCACTCGCTACACCAGGAAGCGCTGTTCCCGCACTCACATAAGTGGGCGAAGAGGAACCGACCAACACCCCTGCGCCACCGCCACCACCACCACCATCATAACCAAAATTACTGCTATATTGCGCGTCACCGCCATTGCCACCCGTCACGCCGTTGGCGAAGGCGGTCGCTGTACCACCGGTAACCAACGCCCCTGCGCCGCCGCCGCCACCACCGCCGTTGAAACCCTGACCATTGAATAGCGGGGCACCTTGGCCGGCACCCCCATTTCCGCCGTTGCCACCTGTAACGGGAACGCCATAGCTATTGTTACCTGCCGCGTTCAGACTGACCCCAACGCCGCCGCCGCCGCCGCCACCACCACCGGAATAACTGCTGCCCGGAGCGCCGCCGCCGCCGCCACCGCCTATGCCACTCGTCTCAAAGCTGCCGCCACCGCCCCCGGCACCGGCGCTTCTCGTCGATGCTCCGCCGTCCCCTCCGCCCGTGTTACCTGCCCCTCCGGGGAGACCGAATACGGCGCCAAAGGTGCCACCGCTGTTGGCCGCGCCGCTCCCTGCGGTACCAAAGGTTTTTGGATTGGCCGAACCCCCAAGACCGCCGTCATTGGTAGGGGTATTGCTACCGATACCACCGGCACCGGCCAGGCCGGGGTTTTGAGAGGTGCCGCCGTTACCACCATTGGTGCCTGTAATAGTCCACGCTTCACACGGCAGACCAATGGCCGCGAGGGTCATGATGACCGCAACCCGCAATGCGGTACAATTCCCGGATGGCACCCAGTTCCTGAGACTTTCCGTGGATGTTTGATCGGGCAATTTGCCGCTGCCACGGCCATGCCCTCTGGCATGTTCGGAGGCGACCTGAAAAAACCCGTGGGCGGCATTAAATACAAGGCGGTAGATGCGGTTCATGAAGGTTTTCTCTGGTGGTAATCATCGGAGTTATTAAGGCGGGTGATGGTGTTTATCAGGCATTGATGGTAACAATTTATAATGACGCAGTTTTAACCGCTATTGCGCGGAGCCACATAGTCCCGCTGCCGTATCCACTGGGTCGCTATCCATTTCTCGCCCTGGGTGACCGGGTTGCCGGCGTGCAGAGAGAGCGGTTCCCGCAGGCCCTCCGCGTTGAGGTTGCTGAACAGGATGCCGCTGCCCGGCAGTGGAAAGACGGTAATCCCCAGCTCGGGGAAGGTGGTCTCGCCACCACCTTGCACCGCGTTGAGGTAGAGAATGAAGGTCGATTGCCGGTTGCCACCGCAACGTAACGTCGGACTGTCGGCATTGAAGCCATCGAAGTGCGGCTTATATTCGCCGCCGGGCGGGTAGCGCAGTATCTGCAATGGTTCCTGGCAGGCGACGGGGATGCTCGTCAACTGGGCGACCCCTTCCGCAATACGCTGCAGCAGGGGATACTGCTCCCGCTTCGGCCAGGCCATCTGCGAAGCCCGGTTACGGTCGGGGACGCTCTCTCCGCTTTTTTCGTCGGTCACGGTGGCGCTCTGCAGGTGCTCGCGGCCGATCTGAATCAGTTGCTCGCAGTCTTGCGGAGTGAGCAGGCCCGCCCAGTGGGTCAGGCTAATCCGGTCACAGTGAGACAGTTTTTGCGCCATGGGTGCCCCTTACCAGCGATAATTCGCCAATACATCGAAGGTATTGAGATGCACGTTTCCGGCGAACTGGCCGTTGTAGGCGACTTTGAGGGTCCAGGGGTCGTTGCGGCCGGTGAGGGTGAGTCCGGCATCGGTGTTCAGCGCCGCGTCCGGGGCGACCAAGCCATTTTCTGAACTGGCCAGCAGGCCGACGGTTTCCGCCTGGGTAACGTGCAGTGTTCCGGCATAGCCCGTGCCACCCACCGACACCCAGGGGATGATCGTGGCACCCGGAGTACGCAGGTCATAGCCCATGCGCAGGCCACCGGAGAAGGCGGCCACGCTGGTGGAAAGACCGCCGTAACGGATGTTCATGTCGACGCCACCTCCGACGGCCCCCTGTTCGGTAAAGCCCGCAAGCTGGGTATGCAGATAGCTGATCCGCCCGTAGGGCATCAGAAAAGCCTGACCCAGCGGGACCAGATACTGCGCCTGGACCCCGACCCCCGTATACCAGCCGTCGGTAGCACCCGTCCCGATGACGTTGCTGGGATAGAGATAGCGGGTGCTACTCTGATGCAGGTATCCTGCCCCCAATGTTGCGGACAGGCGCAAGTGGCCCTGCGTGTCGATGGCATAGCCGAAGGCGCCGAAGGACTGACTATCCACGGTCTGTTGGGCGGTGGATGTTCCCGCACCGATACCGGTGAACGCGGCTCCCAGCACCAGATGGCGGTTGACGGCGGTGCCATATCCGGCGATGCCACCATAGTCTTCCATGTTTGCGCCATTGGCGCGGCCAAAACCACCGAAACCTTTACCCCAGGTGCCTTGACGGCTGTCGGTGAACTGCACCGTATTTCCGTTTACCTGCTCAGCGCCGTCCATCAGGCTGTTGATGGCGGTGAAGGTGCTGGTGGTGTTGATAGAGGCGCTGCTGACCACCCCTTGCCCACTTTTGAAAAGGCGGTCATTGCTGTTGGGTGCAGGAGCAGGAGCAGGAGCAGGAGCAGGAGCAGGAGCAGGAGCAGGAGCAGGAGCCGGAGCCGGAGCCGGAGCCGGAGCCGGAGTAGGTGCAGGAGTAGATGCAGGAGTAGATGCAGGAGCAGGAGCAGGAGCAGGAGCAGGAGCAGGAGCAGGAGCAGGAGCAGGAGCAGGAGCAGGAGCAGGAGCAGGTGCCGGTGCAGGTGCAGGTGCAGGTGCAGGTGCAGGAGTTGCCGTCAGCATCAGATAGGCATCGTGGCTACCATAAGTCATTTCCGGGGTAATATAACTCGCGAATTTCGGGTTATAACTGGTGCTGCTGAAAGTGCCGGAAAGCCCTTGGGCGGCATGCACGATGTCATACTGCGCGCCAGCCGTATAGGCTCCGGAAGCGCCGGATTCCTGTGCGATGCTTAATGTGCCGGCCAGGGTCGCCGTGCCGGTCACCGCGAGCTGATCGTAATCCACGCCCGGTGTCTGATCACTGGGGGTGATCGTAATGTCCAGGGTGCCGTTTGCCGCCTGGGTATAGTTGCCGTTGACGGTGAGCATGCCGATGCTGCCGCCGGGGTAGACGGTACCCTGGTTGGTGATATTGCCATCAATGGTGCCATGGCCGCGCAGGAATGCGCCACTATCGACGGTCACGGGACCGCTGAGGGAGGCACTGCTGTGGCTGGCATCGCCCACTTCCAGAAGACCTCCTTCGATGGTGGTCCCGCCGCTGGTACCACCGGACCCATTGTCGATAACCGTACCATCGGTCTGAAGGGTGCCGCTTCCGGAGATCTGACCGGTCAGAGTGAGGGCGTTACTGGTGGTGGGATCGAGGCTGGACTGCGTCGGTCCTTCCAGCGTTCCTCCGCCAGGCTGGAGATGGATCGCATTATTGTCGGTAATTCCTGCGGTGGTCTGCAGCGTGCCACCATCGAAGGAGGTCGTGTAATTTCCCAAAGCACTGGCGGAGGAAACCGACAAGGTGCCCCCATCCAGGTTCCAGCCCAGACCACTGTTATTGGTCCCGGTGATCGTCCAGGTCGTCCCCGTACTGGCAATTTCTTTCAGAGCGTTGAAACCGACGTATTGTGTGCCTGTCAGCGTACCAGACGGCGCAGATACCACGTTGGAGACATTAAAACTCGCGCTGGGGCTTGTCCTGCCACCCAGTTCCAGTGCGTCTCCACCGTTGGTGGTGCCACTGGTACTGACGACGTTGCCGTTAAAAACATAACCGCTTTCGAGGATCAGCGTGTTGCCGCCGCCGGACAGATCCACCGCGTCCGCTTGGTTCGAGCCCGCGCTCTTTCCACCAGAGATCGTGCCCGCGTTGGTGATCGTGGAACTACCCGTGGAGACCACACCGGGGCCGCCGATGCCGCCGGTGCCGCTGCCGCGGCTGCCGCCGATGCCGCCGGTGCCGTCGTTGCCGCCCTTGCCGTCGTTACCGCCGTTACCGCCGTTACCGCCGGTGATCGTGCCACTGTTCGTGAGGGTGAATCCCGTGCCGCTTACCCCTGGTCCGCCGTTGCCGCCGTTGCCGCCGTTGCCGCCGGGGCCATAGCCGCCAGGGGTGCCGTTGGGGCTGAAGCCGCCGAAGCCGCCGAAGCCGCCGTTGCCGCCGTTGCCGCCGTTGCCGCCGTTGCCGCCAGTGATCGTGCCACTGTTCGTGAGGGTGAATCC
>NZ_WNJL01000031.1 GCF_010378095.1 Acidithiobacillus ferrianus
GCGTCCCCCGATCCAGGTGCAGCGCACTCACCCGCCCGCGCAACAGCAAAGGCACGTGCGCCGGCGCCGCGTCCGCCGGGTAAAGACGGGTGATCGCCGTCGCCAGCCAATGCGCCTTCCCCTGGTGAAGCCCGCTGACCGAAACCACGTCGCCCACCTGCAACGCCCTGAACGGCAACGATTGCTCCGAATGACGCAGCGCCATCGACAGGTGCGCGCCCACGTGAATGCTCTGCCCCAGAACGGTAAATCGCCGCTCGGCCACATCCACTCCCGTGACCCGGCCAATCACCGCATGGTCCACCC
>NZ_WNJL01000032.1 GCF_010378095.1 Acidithiobacillus ferrianus
AATTAGCTTAGCAGAATGGCGCATGAGATTCCATATAAAAATATGGTGAATTATCTGCACACTGGCCAACCTCTATCACGTGGAGGTAACCGGCCTGCGCGGCTTTTTGCGCAGGTCCGGTTGACCGCCGGGTTGGACGAAGCCGCTGGCGAGCATCGAAGCGGCTGGATTGACCTTGCCAGATCATTACCTCATGACGTGGGTGGTGGATTGCAAATCCGTTGGCACGGGCGAGAAGGCGCTCATCTATCTGGGACGCTATCTTTACCGGGGCGTCATCGCCGAGAAAGACATCCTCGCCTGCGCCGACGGCCAGGTCAGCTTCCGTTATCGCAACGGCAAGACCGTGAAGCTGGAACGGCGCACCATGTCCGGCGCGCAGTTCCTGTGGCTGGTGTTGCAGCATGTGCTGCCCAAGGGATTCAGGCGTGCGCGCAACTTCGGCTTTCTGCACCCCAACTGCAAGCGCTTGATCGCCTTGCTGCAAGTGCTGCTCAGGTGCGCTCCGGGCCGGGCAGCGGCGTGGGTCAAGCAGCGCGCGCCGATTCTGTGCGCTTGCTGTGGTGCGGTGATGATGATCGTGCGAACGCGGATTCGGTCGGGATGCTCAGGGGGCATGCTAACGCCAATTGCCCCCGAGGGGGCGCATTGACCATGTAAGCGCCACGCCCTTCGGCAGGTATCGGGAGTCAGCACCCGCAAGCTGAGGCGCCGGCTTGCCTTGAATCTGGGCCATTCGCAGCAGCATCGACCGGCCAACGAATAAAACGGACATCGGCTGCCGCAACGGCAGGCATGAAGCGGGCGGAGTAGCCCACATCCTCCCGGTGAAACTCCAAACCGGGGCACTTCCCAAATACATATTTTCTGTGCGGCCCGGTCGGCGCTCAGAACCAGGCTCGTCCAACAAACGGTTCAGATCGTGGCTTCGCACGATCTAACCTTATTCGTTAGGCATGGATGTTTGCGTGAAGCAAGGCAATGAACTCGGCCAATTCTGGGGCAGTTTCATATTGCACACCTGACTGATTGATGATGTCCCACGATGCCTTGGAATCAACAAATAGATGTGCAGCTATTTCTAGTTGCTCTTCGCTGCTATCAAGCAAACCGACGGGAACCCAAAAATAAGGCGAGTTGCGTAACGGATTTGGCACAGGGGAGCCGCAAATAGAACAGAAATCAGAACAGTATCCTGTGTCTTTGACCCAAGACGAAATTTTCTCTTTGCCGGAGAGCCAGCGAAAACTATCGGCGCTGACTATGGTTGCAGTGTTTGACGGTGTGCCAGTTTGTTTTCTGCACAGTGAACAATGGCACTGGTAAAGCCTTGGCAAAGTACCAAGGATTTCAAATTTGACCTCTCCACAGAGACACTGACCACGCATCGAATATTCCCCCTGCCTAACGTAGAGCTAACCGGACGCCCGCTTGTGGGCGGTCCGAGTTGAGCGCGACGTTAGAGGTTTGTCATAGGCATCCACGTAGCTATCGATGAGCCTGCGGATCATGCGCTGATACTGGGTATGGTGTTTCGTGGCCTCAGCTTTGAAGAACTCAACGCTCTTCTTGCTAAGAGCCATGGTCACCTTCACCTCTTCCTCCCGAAAGGCAAGTTCTTCGGGTGGAGGGAGAAAATCTTGAATGACCTTGGCCTCAATGGGCTCATCGGTGTATTTGATTTTCGTGC
>NZ_WNJL01000033.1 GCF_010378095.1 Acidithiobacillus ferrianus
CCAGCAGCAGATGAGCATGTTGAGCGTGGGTCTGAGTCAGACCTTTCCCTCCTTTGGCAAACTGGGGCTGAAGGGACAACAGACGGGGATAGAGGCGCGGGAAGCGGCTGACACCTTGCGCGGCCGGTCCGCCGAGCTGGTGCTGCTGCTGCGCCGCGCCTGGCTGCAAGCCCTCTATGCCGAAGACGCGGTGGCCACGGTCCGCCA
>NZ_WNJL01000034.1 GCF_010378095.1 Acidithiobacillus ferrianus
TCTCGCCCTCCCGTCATGTCACGCGCGCTTGCGCACGGGAGTAAAGAATACATGATTATTTAAGGATAAGATCTAAGTGTATTGGTAGATCAGCATGCCCTACACTTCGGGGCGCGTCGGCTTCTTGGCCCAGCAGTAACGGGTATCGCTGATCCGCCCAAAGCGCGCTTCGTCCTGGTACATTACGCGCAAAGGGCGGTAGGTCGGAAACATCGCCAAGACTTCGGCTATGGCTTCGGGCAGTTTTTTTCCAGACTTCCCGGCGTTCCGCATCGCCCTGTGGATGGTAGGTGTCGGGAGCGAGCTTCCGTCAACCGTGGCGTGCCAACATGCGATAGATCGTCGAAAGCGCCATGGGTTTTCCCACCTTCTCCTCAATCAGCGGCTTGAGTTGAGGAATCACGACGATGCCGCCCTTTTGTGCGTCGGCCAATACTTCGTCGAGAATGCTGGCCTCTCGTTCCAGATCAGCCAATGCATGGTTGCGCAATGCGGTTTTCGCCTGGGGCGGCTTCATAGCCCCTTCGGCAATTTTGCCAAAACGCGTGCGTATCGCACAGGTGGCGTTCACGGAGCGTCCGATGGCCCGCGCCGTCTGCTCCAGGGGCAACAGCACCGCCTGTGCCCGCCTCAGTTCTTCAGCTGTCTTCGCGCTGCGCAACCACTCTCGTGCCGCCACCGCATGCTCTACTCCACCTGCCGGACGTGCCATGCCACGATCCCCCTAAGAAACATGGCATATTATCACTGCTTATAACGCAAGTTGGAATTATATGGATGTGTGTATCAATTTACATCCGCTGCTGACACCGCACAACTCGCGCCCCGTTAGGTGGCTGCCTAGAACTGCACATGATTCGTGGAGCCACCGTCAACGTACCAGTTTGCGCCAGCAACGAAACTTGCTGCTGGGCTGGAAACGAAAGCAACAACCCGAGCAATCTCTTCTGGTGTGGCTAGCCGTTTCAACGGGTTTCGTTGAATAACCGTTTTGAAGAGTTCAGGGTCATTGAGGCGCACTTGGTCCCAGAGTCCACCCGCGAAAAGAGTATCGCCGGGAGAGACCGTATTCACGCGGACTGTTGGCAGGAGGCGCAAGGCGAGGGACTTCATGTAGTGGGCTACGGCGGCCTTGCCGGCGCCATATGAGGCTGACTTCGGCGCAGCCAACGAGCCAGCTTTGGAGCCAATGTAGGTGATCACCCCGTGAGACGACCTGAGGAGGATGGGTATCGCAGCTTCGGTTGCATCGACGGTGGCCTGGACGTCAGTCTGCAGTGATTCTCTCCAATCTGTGCTCAGTGCGCTAACGTTTGGAACGAAGATGTCGAAGGGATCTAGCGTCTCGAGCCATTTGGTGAAGTTCGCGCTATCCGTAACGTCGATAGCTTTTGCCTGAACCTTTCCGGGGAGATCAGCGAGCAAGCCAAGTGCCGCGTCGATTTGCACCTGGCGTCGAGCACAGAACGATACCCGGCAACCTTCGGCTGCGAGTGCGTGAACTATGGCGGCGCCGATTCCGGAGGAACCACCAGTGACGACCGCATGGAGACCTGTGAGCTGAAGGTTCAATTGAGCCACCTACCTAACGGGGCGCGAGTTGTGCGGCACCCGCGTAGCGGTGTCCGCTCGAACGAGGGGTTGGGCCGCACGATTTTACGCAGCAAGTTCTTGCAAAACTTCGGGGTAGCGTTCTGCGACGCGGAAGAGCGTTTTTGCCGCGCCTGACGGCTCTCGGCGACCCTGTTCCCAGTCTTGGAGCGTGCGCACAGAAACTCCAAGCAGCGCAGCGAAGGCGGTTTGAGAAAGGCCGGATGCCAAGCGGGCATGAGCGACTGCAGAAATCTCGGGGCAATGAACACGGGCACGAATGCCCGCCTTCATTTCGCGCACCGACGTTAGCAGTTCAGCACCAATGTCAATTTTGGGCTGGCGGCCCACAGGCTTTTGTTTGGCTTTACGCATTTTCAATCTCCTCTTTGATCTGCCGGAGCACATGCGCCGGGATGTTGTCGCGCACAGGTTTTCCGTAAACCAGCAGCAACCAGATTTCTCCATCGGCGAGGCGATTGAAGTATAACTCGCACCCCACCGCGCTTGCCACGGCCAACACTTCCCCATCGGACCTTTCTCACACCTCCCGACCCAGACACGACATCACCAGCATCTGGGTTTCCGGCGATGAACGTGATAAAGGCGGTTCGATCTTCATCGCTCCAACAATCGTTGGCGAGGCGGACAAACGTAGGAGTTTCGATAACCGTGAACATGTATCCATGTATACGGCATTGCCGTAGTCCAGTCAAACGCTAGAGATATGGCTCATAGTAACGAGATTGGCTGGCCGTTCGTTCAAACTCAGCCACAAGCGCGAGACCAAGCTCGACACCCGCCTTCAGCGTATAGAATGCTGCTGCGTCATGCAGTTCGGCGAGCGCCGGTGGAGCAACGACGAGCTTCACTTCAGCGCTGCACGGACCTGTGCCAGAGCGTCAGCAATCGGAATGACTTGCAACACCCCACTTTCGATGTCAGCAATTCTGCGCTCGGTTTCGGCGGCCCACGCTTCCTCAATCTCGGTATCTTCGTCAAGACTAGCGAGCAATAGCTGAGCGAAAGCTGCGCGTTCCCCTGCAGTTAGTTTCAGGGCTTCGGCTTCGAGCAATTCGAGTTGATTTCCCATGGCTAATGTCTCCGTAAAGATAATATAAAGTTATACCGCGAGTTTGGTGCCGAGTGAAGGGGAAATGTCCAACGAGATGCCCAACGGGGCACGAGTTGTGCGGCACCCGCGTGAGGCCGGAGGGCACGGAGTGCGCGGAGGCTCACGCGGGCGTAGCCGCGTAGCGGTGTCCGCTCGAACGACAGGTTGGACGAAGCCGCTACGCGGAGGAGTCGCCTGCTGCGGCGCCACGAATTATTCTGCACCTTCATCCCCTCAATGCCGAGGGGTTGATTCTGCAATATTTCGTGAGGACAAACCAGCATGAAGACCCCCACCGACGATCACTTTGAGCGGCAATACCAGACGCATCTCAAGCACCTCAAGCTCAAAGGCCTGCAACCCAAGACCATCGAGGCGTACGCCCGTGCCATCCGCCGCATCGGCGACTACTTTGATCATCAGATTGACGCATTGACCGCAGCGCAACTCACCGACTACTTCACCGACCTGGTGGCATCGCACTCCTGGAGTTCGGTCAAGCTCGACCTGTACGGGCTGAAGTTCTACTACGCGCATGTCTTGCGCCAGCCCTGGGTCGCGCCCGGTCTGATCAAGCCACCCAGGAGCCAGCGCTTGCCGGACATCGTCACGGTCGACGAGGCCCGGCGGCTGTTCGCAGCCACCCGCGTCGTCAGTTACCGGGTGTTCTACTTCACCCTCTACAGCCTGGGACTGCGCCTGGGCGAAGGACTGCGGCTTCAGGTCGGCGACATCGATGCGGCACGCGGGCGCGTGCATATCCGCGACGCCAAAGGCAATCGGGATCGCTTCGTCCCGCTGCCGCAGGCAACTCATCAGATCTTGCGCCGCTTCTGGCAGGTGCATCGCAACCCGGTGCTGTTGTTCCCCAATCGCCACGGCGGCTTGAAGGGTGCGGCAAGCGCCACCACGCCGATGGATCGCGGCGGCGTGCAAACCGCGCTGCACCAGGTGGTCGAATCCTGCAGCCTAAAAAAAAGATCACGCCACACAGCCTGCGCCACAGCTATGCCACCCACCTGATCGAGGCCGGAGTCGATCTGCTCGAGGTCCAGAAATTCCTCGGCCATCATTCCATTCTCACCACCGCCCGCTACACCCACCTGACAGACCAGACCAGGCATCACGCCCTCGACCGGATCAACGGCCTGATGGATGGCTTTTCCATCTCCTGGGGGCAGGTCAAATGATCCGCCTGGCGCAGGTCATCGACACCTTCGAAGCGGACTTCCTGGCGCAGTATCGGGACCGACTCACGTCTGATCACCATCGTGCGCTGGTGGCCATGAAGCAATGCCGCACAGAAGCCAGCCCGAAGATGCAAGTCCAGTGCACGGAATGTGACCATCGGAAGCTGGTGCCGCACTCCTGCGGACATCGCCACTGCCCCCACTGCCAGCACCATGAGAGTCAGCAATGGCTGGAACACCAGATGCAGAAGCAGGTGCCGGCCGAGTACTTTCTGCTGACCTTTACCCTGCCGTCCGAATTCAGGGCGCTGAGCTGGGCGCACCCGCGCGTCGTCTACGATTTGCTCATGCGCTGCGCTTGGGAGACGGTGCGCACCTTCAGCCACAATGACAAACCATTGCAAGGCACGCCCGGCGCCATCGCGGTGTTGCACACCAACACGCGGCGGCTGGACTACCACCCGCATGTCCATCTGGTCATGCCGGCGGCGGCGGTCGACGGCCAACGCAAGCAATGGCGCACCAAGCGGCGGAGCAAGGCAAAGGGCGGCTACCTGTTCAACCACAATGCGCTGGCCAAGGTGTTCCGGGCGAAGCTGCTGGCGAGCATCGAAGCGGCTGGATTGACCTTGCCAGATCATTACCCCATGGCGTGGGTGGTGGATTGCAAATCCGTTGGCACGGGCGAGAAGGCGCTCATCTATCTGGGACGCTATCTTTACCGGGGCGTCATCGCCGAGAAAGACATCCTCGCCTGCGCCGACGGCCAAGTCAGCTTCCGTTATCGCAACGGCAAGACCGTGAAGCTGGAACGGCGCACCGTGTCCGGCGCGCCGTTCCTGTGGCTGGTGTTGCAGCATGTGCTGCCCAAGGGATTCAGGCGTGCGCGCAACTTCGGCTTTCTGCACCCCAACTGCAAGCGCTTGATCGACTTGCTGCATGTGCTGCTCAGGTTCGCTCCGGGCCGGGCAGCGGCATGGGTCAAGCAGCGCGCACCGATTCTATGCGCTTGCTGCGGTGCGGTGATGATGATCGTGCGAACGCGGATTCGGTCGGGATGCTCAGGGGGCATGCCAACGCCAATTGCCCCCGAGGGGGCGCATTGACCATGTAAGCGCCACGCCCTTCGGCAGGTATCGGGAGTCAGCACCCGCAAGCTGAGGCGCCGGCTTGCCTTGAATCTGGGCCATTCGCAGCAGCATCGACCGGCCAACGAATAAAACGGGCATCGGCTGCCGCAACGGCAGACATGAAGCGGGCGGGGTAGCCCACATCCTCCCGGTGAAACTCCAAACCGGGGCACTTCCCAAATACATATTTTCTGTGCGGCTCGGTCGGCGCTCAGAACCGGGCTCGTCCAACAAACGGTTCAGATCGTGGCTTCGCACGATCTAACCTTATTCGTTAGGCATCGCCTTCGCGGCAGGCCAGCGTTTCCTGGAGGAAAGACTCGAAGATGCGCCATGCTCTGCGCGCACTGGCGGGATGAAAGGCGATCCCAGTTATTCCCGCTTGGTCCGCCTCGGGATTGCTAAAGCTATGTACCGCGCCACCGAGCGACAACAACTGCCAGTCAGCTTTGGCAGCACGCATTTCTTCACCAAAAGCAATGACTTCCTCGTTGGAAATGAAGCTATCATCGGCTCCATGCAACACAAGGACTGATGATGTGATGATGCCTCTTTGCGCAGGCAACGGCGTAGACAAGCTACCGTGGAAACACGTGACGCTGCGAACGGGCGCGCCCGATCGTGCCAGTTCAAGAACTACGGAGCCACCAAAGCAAAAGCCGACCGCCCCAACTCGATCACGGTCCACCTCGGGTTGAGCCTGCAGGGCATCGAAGGCTGCGCGGATTCGCGCACGGGCAACAGCACCGGTTCTGAACTGTTGAGCTCGGGATGCGGCGACTTCAGGGTTTTCTGTCACCGCTCCATTTCCATACATGTCTGCCGCCAACGCAACATAGCCGGACTCCGCCAATTGCCTGGCACGATGCTTGGCGTAGGTGTTCAGGCCCCACCACTCGGGGACAACGAGTACGGCAGGTCTAACCACACTTGTGAAACTTGGCCGCACGAGGTACCCAAGGAGGGTATCGTCTCCGTCTTGGTACTCAAGTACTGACTCTTCGATACTCATGGCTTGACCCGGTGATTGAGAGCAGCGATCTGCAAAATGACGGCACGCGATGCATAACGTTTGAATTCACCGGACTGCGTGGCTTTTCGCGCAGGTCCGGTGGAATGATGGGTTGGGCAACGCGTCATATGCTGGGCCATTAGTGAGTGGACTTAGCCCTGAACTGATCGATGCTTCGCGATGGATGGCATGACCATAGGTTCGGCCGGAATGGGGTTCGAGCCAACATAAGAACTCAGAAATTAGAGTCTGGCGCGCTATTTCTTGGACGACGAAGGAGGTCGTCTCGTCTGGTTGACCAACCGTTTGGGCCAATAGAAACCGCCCTGCCATCGCATCGACTGTAAGAATATAGGCCCGTAAATTCTCTTGGGACAGTCCGCGTACCGCCCAGCCAGCACCATACGACCTAGCCTCAAAATAGGCTTGTGCCTGTTTCTTCGAAAAAAAGAGAACTCCGTACGTCTCTCCATCTTGTTTATGGCCCGCTGGCGCTCCGGTGTCCAACTCAAATAATGTCCAGAACGGCTGGCCGATAGTTGCTTCCGTTGGAATAGCGACCATCTCCAAGCGCATACCTAAAAGTTTGCCAATAGACGGTAGATCAGCAAGTACTAGCGCGGTGATTCCGTTGTCTTCGGCGAATTTCTGTGCACCGCTCTGGTATCCGTGGGCCGCAACAATGCACCCTCGCACCCCAGGACAGTCGTTGACCTTGGCACAAAAGGCCAAAACGCGATCCTTGTCCAAAGGGCGTTTCATGTTCTTACATTCGATCGCCACCTGGTGCCGAAGCCCCGTCAACTCGAACTCATAATAGACATCTATTTGATGGTCGAGGCCAGTTCTGCCCCGGATCGTAACGTCACGTGCTACGAGCACCTTCTCTCCCTTCAAGTCCAACAACGTCTGATAGACCTGTCGAACGTGATCTTCGAACTCCCGCCAATCGCGAGGTTGCGCCGTAGCCTTCTGCGCTTTAAGAGCTTCGATTACAGCAGCTATAGATGGCTTCTTCGGACGCTTCATGTCAGTTCAAGAGTAATTTGAGGTGACGGATGCTAAGTGTTGCCTAACGGGGCGCGAGTTGTGCGGCACCCGCGTGAGGCCGGAGGGCACGGAGTGCGCGGAGGCTCACCGGGCGAAGCCGCGTAGCGGTGTCCGCTCGAACGAGGGGTTCGCGGGCGCTGTGCACCCAACATCCTCCTGCAACATTATATAGCAGCCTAAATTTTTCCGGATGAACGCCACACGCAAACGAATCCGCACAGAAATGCAGATCACCACCTATTCTTGTCCACAAACCTACACCAATTCATGATCCTACTCAATCCACCCCATGATTCCCCACCCCCAACGAAAAAGCGCCCCGAAAGGCGCCCGCCACCACAATCAGCTCACCGATAACAAAACTACCCCACCAAATCCCTCTCCGGTTTCCGCACCTCCTGCCCGAACCACACATAAAAAGCCGGAATCACAAAGAGCGAAACCAGTGACCCGAAGCTCAGACCGCTGACAATGACCAGTCCCATGGAAAACCGCGCATCGGCATTACCGCCACTGGCAAAGAGCAAAGGCACCGCACCGGCAATCATCGCCGCCACGGTCATTAAAATGGGGCGCAACCGTAAAGTAGCAGCTTCCACCACCGCATGGCGTCGGTCGAAATGCTTTTCCGCCTGCATGACACGGGCAAATTGCACGATAAGAATGCCCTGTTTGGCGATCAGGCCGATGAGCATGACCATTCCCACCTCCGAGTAGATATTGACACTGGAGACCCCCAGACCGATGGGCAACAAGGCCCCGAAAAGGGCGACGGGCACGGCGGTGAGCACCACCAGGGCGTCGCGGAAGCTGTTGAATTGCGCTGCGAGCAGCAGCAGGACCATCAATAATGCAAAAGCGAAGGTGACCACCAGCGCACTGCCCTGATGCATGTACTGACGAGAGACACCGGCATAGTGGATCTGATCTCCGGCGGGCAGGATTTTCTGGGCATGATCCCGCAGGAATTGCAGGGCTTGGCCCAATGATACACCCGGTGCCGGATTGGCCTGAATGAAGACCGCGGGCAACTGCTGGAACTGCGGCAGGAAGGTGGGCGCCGGTCGCGACTGCAGGGAAACAAAGGTGGACAGTGGCACCTGCGCGCCGGATGGCGTCTTGATGGTGTAGGCCTTCAGGAAATCCGGATTGGCGCGCAGCGCGGGCGGTACCTGGGGCACGACGCGGTAGCTGAGGCCATCCATGTCGAAATAATTGACGTAGTTGCCACCCAGCAGGGTTTCCAGATTCTGCCCGATATCTGCCATGCTCAGGCCGAAGGAGGCCGCCATCTGCCGGTTGATATGAATTTCCTGGATCTGATTGTTGTACTTCAGATTTTTGCAGACGAAGGAGAACAGGCCACTGGCTCTGGCCTCCTGCACCAGCTTGCCGGAGACCGCATCCAATGGATGATAACCGCCGCCGGTACTGGTGATCACAAACTGTACCGGCAGCCCTACGGCCGCTCCCGGCAAGGGCGGCAGGCCGAAGGCGGAAAGCTTCATGCCCGGCACCTGCTCGGCCAGTTTCTGCACCTTCTCCTTGACCTGTTGCGTGGTGACATTGCCGCGCTCGGGTTTGAGCACCACCCCCGCCATCACCTCGTTGTTGAGCAGCATGCCGCCGATACCCACCCCATTGACCGCGAAGCTGTGGCTGCGACTGTCGATTTTATTGAAAACCGTCTTGGTCAGGTAACTATCGTAGGCATTCATGTACTCCAGGGTCGCGGTCGGCTGGGCGACGCCGTTGACATAGACGATGCCCTGATTGGCCGGCGGGGCGAGCTCGCTCTGACTGATGGAGAAGAGGAAATAAATGCCGACGGTGAGGATCAGCGCCAGCGTCACCGTCGCCGGCCAGACCCGCAGGCTCTGAAACAAGGTGCGACCATACAGGGCCTTGAGCCGCCCGAAAACGTGGTCGACCAGATGCACCATCCGGCCTTCGTGCCCGGCCTTCAGGACCCGCGAGGCGAGCATGGGGGCGAGGGTCAGAGCGGCCACCATGGATAGCAGCACCGTGGCGACAATGGTAAAGGCGAATTCGCTGAACAAATGCCCCACCAGACCGCCGATGAAAGCCATGGGCGCAAAAACCGCCACCAGCGTCGTCGCCATGACCAGGATGGGGCTGGCCAGTTCACGGGCGCTGGCTAGGGCGGCGTGCAAAGGCGTGGCGCCGTTTTCGATATGCCGGTGGACGTTTTCGACGACGATGATGGCGTCATCCACCACCAGCCCGATGGCCAGCACCATGGCCAGCAAGGTGAGCAAATTCAGCGTGTAACCGAGGGCATGGAGGATAGTGACCGCCCCCACCATCGCCACCGGGATGGCGAGCACCGGCACGATCAGCGCCCGCCATGAGCCCATGAAGAAGTAGATCACCAGGATCACCACCAGCAAGGCCAAGGCGATATTGACCTCCACTTCCTGCAAAGAACTTTTGACGAATTGCGCGCCATTGTAAATGGTGTAGCCCTGCATGCCCGGCGGCATGGTCGAGTCCAACTGGGCCATGGCTTTTTGAATACCCTGAGACACTTTCAGGGCGTTACTGCCGGGGGCCTGCTGGATACCGATATTTACCGCGGGCTGGCCGTCCACCATCACCGATGAGTCGTAGGTCTGGGCGCCCAGGGAGACTTTGGCCACCTGTCCCAGACGAATCGGCACCCCATGTACCGTCGCCACCACCAGATTGCGGAACTCGGCGGCGCTGTGCAAGGCGGTGTTGGCACTCAGGGAAACCGCCGTGTACTGACCGCGCAGACGACCAACCGCCGCGACGAAATCATTCTGCTTCAGGGCGGTGCTGACCTGCGCGGGGGTAATGCCCAGCACGGCCATTTCCTGGGGATTCAGCCAGACGCGCATGGCGTAGGTATTACCGTTGGGACCGGTGCCCGGCGGCAGGATGGACGTCAGCCCCACCCCCGGCACCGACTGAATGGCGGGCTGCACCACGCGGGTCAGGTAGTCGGTGATCTGCTGCTGATTGAAGCCTTTACCATGGTAGCTCAGCAACATCAGGTAGGCACCGGAACCGGACATTTCCTGCACCACGGGCTGCATCACCCCCTTGGGGAGCTGGTTGAGGACCGTATTGACCTTACTCTGCACCTGGGACAAGGCCGCGTTGGGATCTTCGCCCATACGCATATAGAGGGTGAGGATGGAAATACCGTCCTCACTCACCGCCGTCATGTAGTTGATGCCGGGAGCCTGCCCGACGGCCTTTTCCAGCGGTGCCGTGATAAAAGCGTTGACGGTCTTCGGGGTTGCCCCGAAGTAGTGGGTGGTCACTGTGATCATGGAGCTGTGGGTGGGCGGATACTCGGTGATGGGCATCAGGCCGAGGGAGCGCAGCCCGAAGAAAAACAGCACCAGGCTCAGGGAAATGGCGAGGATGGGGCGGCGGATAAAGGGTTCGGTGAAATGCATGGGGCGCCTCAGAGATGCACGGCGTTATTGATGCGCACGTGGTCGCCGCTGTGCAGCTTGACCTGTCCCGCGGTGACCACCAGATCCCCGGCCTTCAGGCCGGAGCGGATGACGACTTGGCCGTCGCGCTGCAGGCCCGTGGTCACCAACTGTTCTTTGGCGATGAGGGTCTTATCCGGGCCACCGGGGGTCAGCACGTAGACAAAATCCCCGTAGGTGTTAAAGCTCACCGCCACCATGGGAATCATCAGACGCGCCGTGGGGGCTTCTTTTTGCAGGACGACGCGGACGAACATGCCGGGCTTCAGGCCCTGTGCTGCATCAAGGAGCGCGCGGACGCTGACCGCCCGGTTTTGCGCATCGACATCGCTGGAGATGGCTTGCACTTTGGCGTTGTAGTGACGCAGGATATCGCCGTTATGCACGTCAATCCGTAGCTGTGCCCCTGTCTGTACGTCCTGCACATTGCGCTGCGGGACGCTGAAGTCGGCATAGAGCTGCTGCAGGTTTTCGATGTGCACCACCGGCATACCGGCGTGGATATATTCACCCGGATTAACGGTGCGCAGGCCCAGCACCCCGGCGAAGGGCGCACGGACCTGCGTGTCCGCCAGCGATTCCTGCAAGGCCGTCACCTGAGCCTGTGCCGCACTCGCACCATAGCGGGCCTTATCCAAGGCGGCGGTGGAGATGCCGTGGATGGCGAAGACCTTCTCGGCGCGCTGATAGTCTACCTGGGCGAGAGCGGCCTGGGCCTGCGCGGCCTGTAACTGGCCGGGCAAAGCGCCAGGGTCCAGGGACAGGAGCAATTGTCCTTTCTGTACCGTGGCACCGGAGTGGAAACCGATACGCTGCACCACACCGCCGACCTGCGGGCTGAGCACCGCTCCCTGTTGCGGCACGATTTCGCCCACGGCAGTCAGCTCGCCCGCCATCGGCTGACTCCGCACGCGGGTGGCGGAAACGGTGACCGCCGGGTTGGCGGCAGCCGCCAGGCGGGCCTGCAACTGGCCCTGACGCCATTGGTACCAGCCATAGATACCGCCGAAGAGCAGCACGATGATGATACCCAGTAAGAAAAAGGCCTTCTTCATGCAGGGGCTCCTTGCGCGTTTTCAACGGTGGAATGGGTTTTGGCATCGGTAGCCGTGGCAGCGTTGGCATCCGGCCGCCAACCATCGCCCAGGGCGACAAAAAGCGCGACACTGTCCAGATATCGCTGACTGCGCGCGCTGATGGCGGCGACGGTATCCTGCTGATAGGCGATCTCGGCATTGAGGACCGTGGCATAGTCGGTGGCCCCGTCGCGGTAGCGGGCTTCGGCCAGATGCAGGGCGGCGCCAGCGGCTTTTTGCGCGACCAGATGGTGCTGATAGGCCGCATCGGCGCCCTGCAAAGCACGCAAGGCATCGGCCACTTCGCGGAAGGCGTTGAGCACGGTGCCGCGATAGCGATCACTGACCACTTTGTACTGATCGAGGGCCGCGCGGCGCTGGGCGTGCAGCGCGCCGCCATTATAAATCGGCGCCGCTATCCCCGCCCCCAGCGACCAGAGGGTCGAGATGGGGTTGAAGAACATCTCCCCCGTCATGGCCGCCTTGCCGATGTCCGCCGTGATATTAAACTGCGGATAGAGATCGGCGGTGGCCACATCCGCCTGCGCCGCCGCTACCTGCAACTCCGCCGTTGCCGCCTGAATATCCGGGCGCTGCTCGGCCAAGGCCGAGGGCAGGGTGGTGGGCAGGCTGGCCGGCAATTGCAGGCTGGCGAGTGTCGGCATGGACAGGTCGGCATCGGGAGACTGGCCCAGCAAGGCCGCCAGGCCATGACGCGCCGCCGCCACATCCGCCTGCAAGGGGGCAATGCGCGCCTGCGCCGCGGCGGTGATGGCCTCCTGTTGATCCACACTTTGCAGGTTCTGATACCCCAACTGATACTCCTGCCGCAGCAGGTGCAGCAGACGGGCATCGGCGGCGGCGATCCGTTGCGCGGCATGGAGCTGCGCCTGCGCCGCCGCGCCGCTGATCACCGCCCGGCTCACCGCCGCCGCCAAAAAAACTTCACTCTGATGCAGACGGGCGCGGCTGACCGCCGCCTGGGCCCGGGCGGCATGGACTAGGTCGGCCTGCCGACCAAACACATCGGGGTTGTAGTGAACGTCGATGGTGCCCAGCAGCAGGCTGTAGAGATTACCGGGAATGCGGTAGCTCGCCCCGCCGTTCGCGCCGGTCCGTTGTGCCCGCCCGCGACCGACTCCGGCACCGGCGCCCACACTGGGCAGCAATCCGCCCTGGGCCACCGCGATCAAGGACCGCTCGCGCGCCAGGGCCGCCCGCGCCGCCTGTACATCCGGGTTGGCCCGCATGGCCTGGCGGATATAGTCATTCAACGGCGTTGAACGGAAGAGCGACCACCAGGCCTGCGCCTCTTGCGTGGTCCACTGGACCCGCTGCTGAGCACCGTGCAGATTGATGGGATGGGCGTTATAGGTCTTGGGCGTCGGCACGGCAGGTGCGCCCAGCTGCGGCCCGACGGCGCAGCCCGCCGCGGCGACAACCCCGAGCAGGATACCCAGCCGGGCCATACCCGGAGCTGAACGCCCCGCTTTCCGTCGCTCCCGGCCATGCAGATACCTGGCGTTTTTCATGCAAAACCCTCACTCAGTCGATAGACGGGCATAAGCGGCGCTATCCGCAAGTCCCGGGAGGGCGACTCCCCGCCCGCCGTCGCAACAGGGAAAAATGGTAGCGGGAAAGCCTGTAACAATCTTTGCCGCGGGCCGGTTAAAACGTAACAGACTGTCACTTTGGCGCCGGTCGGGAGGCTTTGTTACATTTGGCCTTGGCCCACCCGGGAACGACGGGTTAGAGTGTGCGCATGGACACCCAGAAACAGATTTTGGTAGTCGATGATGACCTGCGCCTGCGCAGCCTGGTGGAGTCGCACCTGCAGGGTTTTGGCTTTGCGGTGCGTGGCATCAATGACGGCCGGCAGATCGACAGTCTGCTTGCCGAAACACCGGTTGATCTGATCATCCTCGATCTGGGGCTGCCCCATGAAGACGGTCTGCAAATCTGCCGACGGCTGCGCCAGCATCATGAGGTCCCCATCCTCATGCTCACCGCGCGCGGCGATGAAATAGACCGCATCCTGGGTCTGGAGATGGGCGCCGACGACTACCTCGCCAAACCTTTTCACCCCCGCGAACTGGTGGCCCGCATCCAGGCAATCCTGCGCCGCACCCGCGCCATCGTATCCCACCCCGAAACGGGAATGCCCCCCTTCCAATGCGGCCCGTTCACCGTGGACACGAGTCGGCAGGAAATTCAACTGGACGGGCAGGTCTTGTCTCTCACCAGTGCCGAGTTCCAAACCTTGGCGACGCTCATTCAACACGAAGGCCAGCCCCTGACTCGCGAAAAACTCATGTGGCTCACCCGGGGCCGGCAGCTCGAAAGCGATGACCGCAGTATCGACATGCAGATTTCCCGCCTGCGCCGCCTGCTTGACAGCACCCCCGGCCGCCCCCGGCATATCCGCACCGTCTGGGGTCATGGCTACCTGTTCGTCGCGGAGCCCTGATGGACCTGCGGGGTTTCTGGCCGCGCAGCACCTTGGGGCGGACCGTGCTCCTGCTGGCGGTTCTGCTGCTGGGGGCCCAGGGCGCCGTCTATGTCCTGTTCCATCAGTACGTGCTGAATCCTGCCGCCGCACGCTTCGCGGAATTTCTCTGGCAGACCGACCACGCCCTGATTATCGCCGGTGCCGATCACACCCCCACGGGTACACTGCAATGGCGGCCGTCCCGTGATCTGCCGGGCGCACCCGCCAGCAACTATTTTTTGCGTCAAAGCGCCCATTATCTCACCAAAATCGCTCCCGGCGCGGCGTTGCGGGTCGGCGACGCCGATGCCACCTGGATGTGGATTCGCGGAGACCGCCATCAACCCTGGCTGGGCATACACGTCTCCCCCATGCATTTCGGCGGGCAAGGCTTCATGTTCATGCGCCTCGGCGTCATCGCCCTCTGTACCCTGCTCGGCGCCTGGCTCATCGTCCGTCAGATCAATCGCCCCCTGGCCCGGCTGGCGGCGGAAGCCCCGCGCATCGGCCGGGGTGATATGCCGGAGTCCCTCAAACCCATCGGCGGCCCCCTGGAGGTGCGCCATCTGGAACAAGCCATCACCAGCATGGCTAGCGATCTGCACCGTCTGCACGAAGAGCGCACCCTGCTGCTTACCGGTATTTCCCATGAACTGCGCACCCCCCTGTCGCGCCTGCTGCTGACCCTGCATCTCCAGGATCACGACCTGCTGGCCGAAAAAACCGCCATGCTGGTGGACGTCAGCGAAATGGACGAGACCATCGACAAGTTTCTGACCCTGGTGCGCAGCGGGGATCAGGAAAAAATCATCCCGGTGCAGGTGAACGACTGGGTGGCCGCAATGGCCGAAACGGCCCGGGAACGCTACGGCCTGGAGGTACGGGTAGAGCATCCTGGCGAGGCCGCCGTCTTGCCGCCCCTGCGCTGCCGCCCGTTGGCGCTGGAACGGGTATTCCGCAATCTTTTTGACAACACCCGGCGTTACGGTGGCGGACGCCTGGATATGCGGATCATCCGCCATCCCGCCCGCACCGAAATCTGTCTGCGCGACCATGGCCCCGGGGTGCCCGAACGGGACATCGGGCCGATGAACAGCGGCACCCTGCCCCGCCAATCCGGGCATGGCTCCGGCCTCGGCTTGCGGATTTGCCGGCGTATCATGGCCCTGCACGGCGGCACCCTCCACTTCGCCAATGCCGGAACGGGCGGTTTGATCGCCCATCTCTCGTTCCCCGATCAGGGAGACTAGCGGCAGGCGATGTTTAGCGGTATTTTCGGACAAGGAGATGCTTGACAAAGTGTCCACAAAACAGGAATCATTCGCGTTTAAATAAGATCACATATGGACGCCGTGCATGTCATCGACACCCGCCTTTTGCAAAACCAGCGCGCCGGTCCCTCATTCGCGCTGGAGCATTTTCCTGTCGGTGCTGGGGCCCGGTCTGGTGGTCATGCTCGCCGACACCGATGTCGGCAGCATCATCACCGCCGCCCAGAGCGGCGCGCAATGGGGTTTCAAGCTCCTGCTCATGCAATTCGTCCTTATGCCGATTCTTTATATCGTGCAGGAGCTGACGGTGCGCTTGGGCATCTTCACCGGTAAAGGCCACGGCGAACTGATCAGCGAAACCTTCGGGAAAGGTTGGGCCTATCTCTCCGTCGCCGGTCTCAGCGTCGCTACCACGGGTGCGTTGTTGACGGAATTCTCCGGAGTCGCCGGCGTCAGTCGCCTCTATGGCTTGCCGCGCTCTGTCGGGGTTGCCCTGGCGGCGGCCACCCTGCTGACCATCGTCTGGACCGGCTCGTACCGGCGCGTGGAACGTATTGCCCTGATCATGGGTCTCTTTGAACTCGTCTTTTTTGGTATCGCCTGGGCCAGCCATCCGAGTATTCGCGAAATGCTGGACGGCCTGCTGCACGCGCCCATCACCAACGACGACTACATGATGCTGGTGGCGGCCAACATCGGTGCCGTCATCATGCCGTGGATGGTGTTCTACCAACAATCCGCCGTGGCGGACAAGGGTCTGCATCCGGAACATTACCCCCACGCACGCTGGGACACCGCCTTTGGGGCGGTGATTACCCAGTTGATCATGGCCGCCGTGCTGATCGCGACAGCCGCCACCATTGGCCGTCTGAATCCCAACGCTCCCCTCAATACGGTGCATCAGCTTTCAGAGGCTATCATTCCCTACCTCGGCAACACCTGGGGACGCATCGTGTTTTCCGTGGGCATCCTCGGGGCGGGCATGGTAGCGGCCATCGTTGCCTCCCTCGCCGGAGCCTGGGGTTGGGGGGAAGTCACCGGCTTCCGCCACTCGCTGGAGCATCACCCCAAGGATGCGCCTTGGTTTTACGGGATTTACACCGTCATCATCGCAGCCGGCGCCGTGACGGTGATCACCATTCCTGACCTCGTCCGCCTCGACATCGGCGTGGAGGTGATGAACGCGTTGCTCCTGCCCCTGGTGCTGGGCTTCCTGGTCGCCTTGTCCATCAAAGCGCTGCCCGCCGCTCACCGCTTGCGTGGCCCCTACCTCTGGCTGGTGCTGTTTGTGGTGATCCTGACGGCCGGGTTGGGGGTTTATGGAGGCGTGACCAGCATCCCGGGGCAACCAGGATAAATGGGGGGGAATCCATACGAACAGGCACTTGCAGGGAATGGAATCTGTGCTATACCTAGGGGCGTCCACGTTGACACAGGCAGCCGCCTGACACACGCCGGTTTTGCCGCACCCCAACCATCGCGCCCTACAGGAGCTTTTCATGTCCATTTTCAAGCACGCCGCAGATATTCTCGAAGCCAAGGTCAGCAAACTGCTCAGTAAGGCCGAAGACCCCGCGGAAACGCTAGAACTCTCGTATGAAAAGATGATCACGAGTCTGCAAGACGCCAAACGTCATCTCGCCGACGTGGTTACCGAGCGGGTATCCCTGGAAAACCAGATCGCACAGGCACAAACACTGGCC
This sequence comes from Acidithiobacillus ferrianus, assembly GCF_010378095.1. Lineage (GTDB taxonomy): Bacteria > Pseudomonadota > Gammaproteobacteria > Acidithiobacillales > Acidithiobacillaceae > Acidithiobacillus > Acidithiobacillus ferrianus. The sequence goes on from NZ_WNJL01000034.1 coordinate 17,113, forward strand.
GCCAAAGCGGAAGCGGATGCCCGCATGGCCCTCAACGCCGGCCGCGAAGATCTGGCGCGTAGCGCACTGGCAGAAAAACAGGCCGGGGCGCAGAAAATCGCCGCCCTGCAGGAAGCCCACGACCGCGTCGCCGCCCAGGCCCAGAAACTCATGGAATATGAGCAAGCCCTCCAGGATCGCATCGAACAGTTCCGCACCCAGAAAGAAGTGATGAAAAGCCAGATGGCGGCGGCGCAGGCGCAGGTGAAAGTCACCGCCTCCCTCACCGGCCTGGGTCATGGCCTGGATGACGCCGGGGATACGTTGCGCCGAATGCAGGACCGCACCGCGCACGAACAGGCCAAGGCACAAGCCATGGATGGCCTGCTGGCGTCGGGGATCATCGATGACCCTTTGGATCATCGCACCCAGACGGAACGGGAAATGGACAAACTCCGTGCCACCAGCGGTGTGGACGACGACCTCGCCCGCCTCAAGGCGGACCTGGCGGCGAAGCAGGGCTGACATGCCCGAAGCCCCGGACGACCGCCGCCCAGACCATCCACCCAGTCATCGGATGCCGGTCAGGAACACGTTGACGATGTTAGCCGCCATCGCCTGGAGCGTCGCTACGATTCCAGTCGCATGCGGAACTCCCATTTATCGGTGGATCTCGCCGAATGGCGTGGTGAACTACGGGGATCAAGCGCCCCGTGGAGCGCGGGAGGTTCAAATCATTCCAGCGCCACCGCCAGCGCCACCGCCGAAAGCACATGCCCCAACAAATTCGGGGCCGCCTGCAGAAGAAGGGGCTCCGGCCCCCGCGTCCAAGGCACGAACAGCCATCGATCGACTGAACCTGCTGGCTGCCCTCAATAACTATCGGAGCAGCCTGCAAGCCGCGCGGACTCCCCCGCCACAGAACGTTTATCTACCCGGTTTTATTGGGCCTCAAATTTTTTATGGTCCGCACCGGTTTCGCGAAAGGCACCGGCAGTATTACCACCGGCAGACGTTTCCTCCCTCGCGCCGGCCACCCATGGTGCTGCTTCCGCCCCCCGCCCCCAATTCCGCCTATTCTTCGCCCACGATCCTCCCGTAGCGACCCGTTTTCACCCGATGAATTGATACAACATAAAGGTTAGCGACGTGTCATTCGGTCTTTTAGCGGCTCACGCCACCGGACTGACATCTTCTCTCTCTTCACGCATCATCTTATCGCCGTGCTTCCATAAGAAATAGATTGCAACAACCCCCATGGGGATCAACAAACTGGAAATGAAGGAAATAAGGAATGTCGTCACCTTCAAATACCGTCCCCGGCGCGTGTGCGCAGCGGCTATCGCCAGAAAAAAGTTTCTTATTTCTCTACCATCCGTATTTTCTCTGCCCATCAAACTCTCGCCACTCGATAATTAGGTACGCTCTTAATATTGCCACACCGATAAAACAGCGTTTCCTGGGTTTCCGCGACTCTTCAAGAGAAGAATACATCTATTTGTTACATATTAATTTTTTTATTTATTGAGGAGCACGAAGAACAGAATCAACCGCGCCTGGATAACTAGTTAAGCAGTCCAGGATTATGGACATGGTGACGAGGATCGTCAAGAAAGCGGCCCCGCCCGAAAAGCATGGGCACCCTCACGCATTCGCTCATGCTCCTTGCCACGCCATGCAAGCTCATCTCGGCGATCATCAATCGCGCCAGCGCACCTCCGACTTCGATAGATTTCCATTAAAAGCCGCTATTTTTGTACCTCGATCCCGCATATACGCGGGTTTCCGCCCTTTTTCCAAAACCCATGGCGGCACGCCTCGTTGACAATGGTTCTGGATTGAAAAGGACCGCCCATGTGATAGAGTAGGGGAGTCGACGCCATTTTCATATACAATGAAATAGCGTGACCACAGGAGAAACGGTCGGATTCACGCATGCTGTCGCATCGGACGCGGGCGGAGCGGCGCAACACGCACGCCACCGCCGTCCGGGCTCGATGGGAGCAGTTCATCTGCCCGCGGCGGCTGCACACATATAGACACATCAGGAGGTTACTCATGCCGAGTCGCTCTTATGTTGAATTGCCAGGCAGCCACCGACTGGAACCGGCCGCCACCCGTATCGCCGATGTGGCGCCGGACGAACCGATCGAGGTCAGCATTTACCTCAAACCCCGTCCTGACGATATCGATCTCTCGCGCCACCACACCCGTGCGGAATTGAACGCACGCCGCGCCACGGCATATCAAAACGACATTCAATGTGTGACCGACTTTGCGCAACGAGCCGGGTTGAGCGTGATTTCCATCGAGCCCGGGCGGCGTCTGCTCAAGTTGCGGGGACCGGCGGCACGGGTCGAAGCCGCCTTCAGCACCAAGCTCGGCCATTACCATGACGGCAAGCGCCACTTCCGTGGCCGCGTGGGCCCGGTGCAGTTGCCAGAGGATGTCGCCGCCGTCGTCGAAGCCGTCCTCGGACTCGACACCCGGCCAGTGGCCGAGAGCCGCGTCGTCCAACTGCGCGACGCCGCGGCCATGCCGGGTTATCTTCCGAACCAGGTCGGCGCCCTTTACGATTTTCCCACGGCGGCATCCGGTGTCGGCCAGTGCATCGCCCTCATCGAGCTGGGCGGCGGTTATCTGGACTCCGATACGCAAGCCGCATTCCAGGCCATGGGCCTCCCCCCGCCGCGCGTGGTCGCCGTCTCCGTCGATCATGGCGTGAACCAGCCCAGCCCCTATAGCGGGGCCGATGGCGAAGTGGCGCTGGACATCCAGGTGGCGGGCGGCGTCGCGCCCGGCGCCAAGATCGCGGTCTACTTCACCCCCAACACCGACGCCGGCTTCGTCAATGCGGTGACCGCCGCCGCCCACGACACAACGCACGAACCCGGCGTCATTTCGATCAGTTGGGGAAGCGCCGAGATGAACTGGACGCCGCAGGCGCTGCGAACGATGAACAGCGCCCTCCGAGACGCCGCCGCGCTCGGCATCTCGGTGTTCGTGGCCGCCGGCGACAATCTTGCGACAGACGGCATCAACGATGGCAAAGCCCACGTCGACTTTCCGGCATCGAGCCCCTGGGCGATCGGATGCGGTGGCACGGCCATCACCGTGGCGCACCATGCCATTACCGACGAAAGCGTCTGGAATGACGGCACCAGCGGCACCGGCGGCGGAATCAGCGACGTTTTCACGGTGCCGGATTTCCAGAAAACCGTTTCGCTGCCACCCAGCGTCAATGGTGGTCGCCATGGACGCGGTGTTCCCGATGTGGCCGCCGATGCCGCCCCGGCGAGCGGCTACATCATCGTCGTCCACGGTCATATGACCACGGTGGGCGGTACGAGCGCGGTCGCCCCGCTGTGGGCGGGCCTGACCACATTGATCAACGAAAAAGCCGCGCAGCCACTGGGGTTTTTCTTGCCAACCCTGTATCGGCAGCCCAATCTTCTTCGCGAGATCACCGTCGGGAACAACCGTCCTGCGGGCTCGAACATCGGTTATAGCGCCGGTCCAGGGTGGAACGCCTGCACCGGCCTCGGCGTACCACAAGGCCAGGCCCTGTTTCAAGCGCTGACCGCATCCGGCGCGGCCGCAGCGTTGCGGAACGATCCACTCGCCCCGATCCAGCACACCGTCGTCCTGATGCTGGAAAACCGGTCGTTCGACCACATGCTCGGATTCCTCTACGCCGACCAGGGCAACGTGTCGCCCGCCGGCCATCCGTTCGATGGCCTCACCGGCCGGGAGTCCAACCCCGACGCCCATGACAAAGCGGTCCGGGTCTTCCCGATCCAGGCGTCCCAGTCCTACGCCTACTTCATGCCCGGAGCCGATCCCGGAGAGGGTTATGCGGCAACCAATTCGCAACTCTTTGGCACCATCAGGGCGCCCGTGCCACCCGTAGCCACCAACCAGGGCTTTGTCAAGGACTATGCTTACACCCTCGGCTGGGAGAAGAAGGCCGGCTGGTCGATCCTGCCCGGCACCAAGGCCACCGGGATCATGGGGATGTTCACACCGGATATGTTGCCGGTGCTGTCCGGCCTGGCGCGCGGCTACGCCGTTTGCGATCGCTGGTTCAGTTCGGTGCCCACGGAAACCCTGCCCAACCGCGCCTTCGTCTGCGCGGCCACTTCGCAGGGACACATGAACGACAAGGCGAAATGGTTCACCTGCCCCACTATTTTCGGTTCGCTGTCCCGGAGCGGCGTCGATTGGGCCGTTTACGGCTACGACACCGATCCCCTGACCCGATACACCTTCTCCGACATTACCCACGCCGCGGATAGCCATTTCGGCCGGTTTTCCGATTTCAAGGCCGCGGCGGCGGACGGATCACTGCCGGCCTTTACTTTCCTGGAGCCCAGTTGGGATAGCGCCGGTAACAGCCAGCACCCCAATTACGACGTTGCGCTCGGAGAACAGTTCATCCATGACGTCTACTATGCCCTGCGCAACGGACCAGCGTGGAACGAGACGCTGTTGATCATCACCTACGATGAACACGGCGGCTGCTACGACCATGTGCCGCCGCCGGGGGGGGCGGTGCCGCCCGACCATACGGTCGGCGAATACGGGTTCGACTTCACCCGTTTCGGCGTGCGCGTTCCCACCGTGCTGGTCTCGCCCCGCATCCAGGCCGGGACCGTTTTTCGGGTGCCCGATGGCTCCATGCCACTGGATCACACCGCAATCCTCAAAACCGTCGAGCGCCGCTGGAATCTCCCGCCGTTGACCCAGCGCGACGCCGCCGCCCCGGATGTCGGCGCGGTGCTCACCCTCGCCGTGCCCCGCACCGACGACCCGTTGGCGGGTGTCCGGGTGCCCGCCGCGAAAGAGAAGAATCCCGCCGCGGACATGCCCTCCCACCTCCAGCAGGTATATGCGGAGCTCGTCGCGCAGCTTCCCGTCCCCGATGCGCAGGGCGGCGCCCATCATGCGCTGCCGCCGTTACGGAGCAACCAGGACTGCAAGGCGTATATCCAGAAACGAACCGCGGCGTGGAAGGCTTCCAGAAAAGTCCGCTGAAACGGGCCGCTTCGAGATCAGGCGTGTGCCTCACCCGGTCACGCCGGGGTATGGAAAAGACCCAATGACGCCAGATCAAGTTTGATCCGGACGGGCCTATCCATGTTCGCCCAAGGTTTGTTCATTGGGGATTCCCCCGATCGGACACTCGGCCGTACCCGGTGTCGACCGGGTAATCTTCTCGACGTTCGCGCGCGCCCGGGCCGGATTGGAAATCCAGGTCTTGTAAAACTCGTACGGGCAATCGCCGGCGCCGTTCAAATCGTCACCCGAGGCGATCATGCCGGTATAGCCCCGATGTAGCAGCTTATACAGATGGTTCTCGGACTGGCCGTGCTTGCGTGAGTCACGAATCTGGGAGACGGACAGCTCGGCGTACTGGATGCCGTACTCTTCCTCTCCGCACTCGCCCAGGGTGCGGCCGTCAAAGCCGATAATGGCGGAATGACCAAAGTAGGAATAGACCCCGTCAAAGCCGGTGGCGTTGGCCACGGCAACGTAGCAATCGTTCATCCATGCCATGGCCTTGGCGACGACGACCTGCTGCTCCTTGGAAGGGTACATGTACCCCTGGCAGCGGACGATCAACTCGGCACCCTTCATGGCGCAATCACGCCAGATTTCGGGATAGTTACCGTCATCACAGATGATCAGGCTTATTTTCAAGCCCTTGGGGCCGTCGGACACATAGGTCGCATTTCCCGGGTACCAGCCTTCGATCGGACACCACGGCATGATCTTACGGTACTTTTGCACGATCTCGCCCTGGTCGTTGATCAGGATCAGGGTGTTGTATGGCGCTTTGTTGGGGTGCTCTTCATGCTGTTCACCGGTCAGCGAAAACACGCCCCAGGTCTTGGCATTGCGGCAGGCTTCGGCAAATATCTCGGTCTCGGCACCGGGGATGGTCGAGGCGGTCTGGTACATTTCCTCGGCATCGTACATGATCCCGTGGGTGCTATACTCCGGGAAAATCACCATATCCATTCCCGGAAGGCCCTGTTTCATACCGATGACCATATGGGCGATATGCTTCGCATTCGCCAGAACCTCAGCCGTCGTATGGAGACGAGGCATTTTATAGTTTACTACAGCAACGCCAACCGTATCCCTGCTGGACGAAATATCACCATGACGCATACCAACCACTCCTTATCATCACGTACGAGACCCAACCCCATTTTTCCAGGCCCAACCATATCAATGGCTAAGCATCCATGGCCGTCTCTGAGAGAATGGCAGGGCGTAGCCCTGATGTTTTTCACGTCCGTGCGAACTGCCGCAACCACAAGATTGTTGCGTCTTTTTCGTTACAGACGGATTGTCAGCGCTCCGTTCATTCACTTGGTGGGCCATCCTCAGGTTTGAGGAAGCACGCGACAAGCGGCATGGACTGATCACTCTTGCCGCCGACTGGTCACATTGCGGACAAACCGCCGGATCACCAGACTGTGCCAGCGGTCTGTTTTCGGTAAATTTTCCGCAATGATTACATTCATATTCATAACTAGGCATCCTATCCCTCCCACGAAAGGGTATGGCATAAAAACTACGACCAACCATAGAGCGCTGCCAGTTCACTCTATTATTCCCGCTGTTCTCTTAGGTCGGCTTAGCCAGCTCTACGGCCCTATCCACCAATACCCTAGGACCCGCGCTATCTGGCATGATATTGAATTCGAATATCTCTGTTGGAATATATAATGTAGCGCATGCGTTAGGTATATCGACAATACCGCTTATCCGGCCCTCGACGGGCGCTGTACCTAAAATAACATAGGCCTGCTCGCCGGAATATCCGAATTTTTTAAGATATTCTATGGCATTCAAAGCGGCTTGTCTGTAGGCAACGTGAGCGTCCAGGTAATACTGCTTTCCTCTCTCGTCCACGGATATCCCCTCAAAAACCAGAAAATCATTATAATTTGGACCGGATGTCCCGGTTTTGAAGATAGGATTCTTTATTCCATATTTTTCCATCCCACCCTTTATAAGATCCACATGCAGATCTATCCAGCCTGCCATTTCAATGGCCCCGCAGAATGTTATTTCTCCATCGCCCTGAGAGAAATGCAAATCTCCCACGGAAAGGCCTCCCCCTTCCACATATACTGGGAAATAGATACGAGAACCTCTCGTCAGGTTTTTGATATCAACATTACCGCCATGCTCACGTGGAGGCACAGTCCGCGCCCCAACTTTCGCCGCTTCTTTCGCTTGCTGTGGCGGCATATGGCCCAGAAGGGCGGTATCCGCGTAAGGAGGCGCCGCCAGAGGCGGGATCCGGTTCGGGTCAGTAGCGATCAGTTCCGCCTCTCTGGCATTCCATTCATTTAAAAGCTCACGAGAAGGCAAGCAACCGATCAGACCAGGATGGCTCATTCCATGTATGCGCACTCCAGGGACATGACGCGAAGTGGCGTATATCCCATGAAAGTCCCAACACGCTTTTCTTGCTTCCGGATAGTGATCCACAAGAAATCCACCGCCATTTTCACGAGCAAATATACCTGTAAAACCCCATTCACTTTCCTGAAACGCACCGATATCCAGTATATCGACCACCAAAAGATCTCCCGGATCCGCACCCGCAATCTCCACAGGACCACTGAGATAGTGCACTTTAGTAAGGTCAACATCGCGCATATCAGTGGCATCATTGTCGTCAACTATCTGGCCACCGGTCCAGTCTAGGCATTCGATTCTGAAGTCCTCACCGGGATTCACCGATGCTACGAAAGGGATATCAGGGTGCCACCTGTTATGGGGTAGCATATCCTGTTTTTCCGCAGGTTTATTGATGTCCACCTTAATCAATGTTTTTGGCATGGAAACTCCTAATATTGGTCAGAGAATTACGGGCTTAATGACCATGTTCAAAATTACCAAGGGCGAATAAATACCTCTGCGCATGTGAATCAAACGCTCAATAACCAAACCCGTCACCCGCACCAACAAAAAGCGTCCGACCGAGACCACTAGGCACACTTCACCGGAATACTGTTCACCGTGCCAACGGTCTTACACTTATCATGGCATTCACTCTCTAAAGAACAGCACAGTGAGCAAATGGGTCCCTCATGAAAAGGACAACAGGCCATGTCCTCTTTTTCATATTCAAAACCGCAAGATGTACAACCTATGACATCATGATGAGTGCCGGCATGATAATGCGCCTGGCGTGCGATATAATACTTGCCCTTGGTCAGAATCGCGATAACAGGAGAAGATATAAACGCTACAAGCAATGCGATGAACGCACTAAAAGCTGAGCCATATGGACCAAATGTGCCGAAGAAAGCAGCAACGGAAATAACTGATGCGATCGACATGGCCCCGAAGCCGACCGGATTGAAGTTATACAAGTGGGCACGCTTGAACTCCAGGTATGAAGGGCTCAATTTGAGGATTGGCTTGTTTATAACGAGATCGGCAACCACCGCGCCAATCCAGGCTACCGCAACGTTGGAATAGAACCCCAGGATCGTACCCAAGATGGAGAACATGTTGGCTTCCATGAGGGCAAGAGCGATTCCGACATTGAAAAAAATATAAATCACTCGACCTGGATGCACATGCAGCAGACGAGAAAAGAAGTTTGACCATGATAAAGATCCAGAATAAGCATTGGTCACGTTTATCTTGATTTGAGACAGGAAGATAAACAGAGCGGCCACCGTCAAGGCAATGCCTGCTGATGGAAACACATATCCGAACGCTGCAATATACATGTGTACAGGTTGATTTGCATCAGCCAGAGCAGTCCCGTGCGATACGGCCAGAGAAGAAAAGAACGAACCCATCAACTGCTTACTCGCACCTAAGATCACCCATCCCGGACCAGCGGCCATAACTGCCAGCCACCACATCCATTCTCTACCTATTTTCTTCGCCGGCATGAATCGTAAGTAATCGGCCTGTTCCCCAATTTGAGCAATAAGGGAAAGCGCGATACCCGCGGCCGTGCCATAGAGGAGCGGATTGAAGCTCGAACCACTAGGCGACTTTCCGGTAAAACTCGTCCAGGCGGCGACTGATGACGGATCCTTGATCAATACCGCGACAACAGGCACAACCAGGAGGGTGATCCAGATGGGCTGGGTCCATTTTTGTAAAACTGACAGGAGCGTCATTCCAAAAACTACCAGTGGAATGATAATGAGCGTTGAGATTGCGTATGCCGCCGCCAATGGGACACCAAAAAATATGTTCATGGCCTGCGACATCACCGAGCCCTCAAGGGCGAAAAATATAAAGGTGAATGATGCGTAAATGACTGACGTGATGGTAGATCCCAGATATCCGAAGCCAGCACCGCGCGTCAACAAATCAACGTCTACGTTGTATTTTGCCGAGTAATAGGCAATCGGAATTCCTGTTAGAAAAATGATTATAGCTGCCGTAAGAATACCCCAAAAAGCGTTCGTAAATCCGAACTGAATTGCGAGAGAGCCACCGATGGCTTGGTCAGCCATGTAAGCAATGCCGCCCAGAGCGGCCATAGCGACCGCATACTCGGACCATCGTCGAAAACTTGAAGGGGCATAGCGCAACGAGTAATCCTCAAGAACCGGATTATTGACTAGCCCTCCAAATATTCTCGTTGAGCGTGTTGATTTCACGTTAGCTACCATGGACTGTCTCCAGTGCTGAATGTTCCGCCGACAAGCCAATGCAATAGGCATGCCACAGTTCCGCCACGCCATTCGTCATCATTTTATGGAAGGGAACGGTCACCAAGGACGGGCTTCTGCGCTGTTATGGTGCAACACACGCCTAAGCGCACCCGATTTGTGCAGAATCAGGACCGGCCGCTTAGCGAGGTATAGCGAAGTAAAGATGGCCATGATCTGGCACAAAAAGTGCTTTCTCAGACGGACGGTTATCACCCCCTCATTGGAGCAGAAATATGGTCAAACTACAGATCAAGTCCCTTGCGGCAGTCGGGTTGCTGGTATCCACTGCGAGCTTGGCATACGCGGATGGCTTTTCCATTCCACCACCACTCCAGGTAGACGCAGGTCCAATCGGGAAAATCAATGTACAAGGTGTGGTATCGGCAATGGGTTTCGCACAAACCAACCCCGCTGGTTCAGGACTGAATGGAAAGAACTTTGGCGCGGCAATCACAAACGGGCTGGTGATGATCAACAAATCACACGGACTGGTACAGTTCAACCTCATCGCAGGGGCCTATAATTTCCCCAATCTGGGACAACCATTCCACTCTGCTAACACCGCCATACAAGATTTTACCGCATTACCAGAGGCTTACGTATCCATTGTGCCAACCGGCAATTTCTCGCTGAGCGCCGGGCAACTTCCAACATTGCTTGGGTACACGGGCACGCTGGATTTCAATCGAATGAATATCGAAGGCGGATTCCCGTGGACCATACAACCATCTTATAGCCGAGGAATTCAGGCAAACTACTCGATAGGCCCCGTATCTGCGTCTTTATCATGGAACGACGGATATTTTTCAACCCGTTATAATGTCATATCCGGACTGTTGACATATACAATTAACCATGAAAACTCTCTCTCATTTTACGCTGCCGGGAATACGGGTCATACGGGTAATGTAAGCGATCTATCCTCGTTGGCATTCTCAAAAAACGGTTATGTCGATAGCTCCTTGGTTTATGATAACAGCAATCTCTACGGGCTTTACTATACCTACGGCGGGCCAAACTTTACGGTCACGCCAGAAATTCAGTACATGTATACACCGGTCAACGCCGCTTTCGGCGTCTCTCACAGTTCCAGTGATATCAGCGCCATGATACATGCGGATTATTACATCAGTGACAACTGGTCTATCGCTGGTGGCATCGACTATGAAAAATCGAGCTCAACGGGTGAAGGCACCAATGCCACTGGGGGTTATTTTGGTTACGGCCCAGGATCCAGCGCGCTCGGTGTCATGATCACTCCGACCTATACAGATGGAGGCTATTTCATTCGCGACGAGCTATCTTTCGTCCGCCTGACCCACTACACCAATGGCTTCGGAGCTAATAACAGCCCTGACCAATTCCGCGATATTCTCGAAACCGGCTTCTGGTTCTGACGCGACCATCAAAAGTGTTGAGGGTTTCGGAAGTTCGGGGAGCCCCTTTTCACGTTAAAGCCCCCACTACAAAATCTTTTACGCTGCTAAGCCCCTCTCCCGTTTTCAAATTGGTAAACACGAAAGGGCGTTCACCCCGCATGCGGCGGGTATCTTCTTCCATCACCGTCAGGCTGGCTCCGACATACGGAGCCAGATCGATTTTGTTGATGACCAACAAATCGGAGCGCGTGATTCCCGGTCCGCCTTTGCGCGGTATTTTGTCGCCGGCCGCGACGTCGATGACGTAAATACTCAAATCCACCAGTTCCGGACTGAACATGGCGGCCAGATTATCGCCACCGCTTTCCACGAACAGCAGTTGCACCATGGGGAAGCGAATCTCCAGATCTTCCAGGGCGGCGAGGTTCATGGAGGCATCTTCGCGGATGGCCGTATGGGGGCAACCGCCCGTTTCCACGCCAACGATGCGCTCGGCTTCCAGAGCATCGTGGCGCACCAGAAACTCCGCGTCCTCCCGGGTATAGATATCGTTGGTGACCACCGCAATCTCATAACGCCCCCGCAGGGCTTTGCAGAGGGATTCCACCAACGCCGTTTTCCCTGAGCCCACCGGCCCGGCAATGCCTACCCGTAACGCCTCCATACTTATCTCCTTGCCCCATCAACTGCGAAAAAGCCGACTGTACAAGGTCTCGTGCCCCATACTCGCCAAGGCCTGCCCCGTATTCCAGCTGTATAAGTCCTCAGGCGATGCCCTCATCGCGAATTCCGTGACACCCTGGATCATTCCATGCAGATTCCAGAGGAGTTGTTGCCCTGCCGTCTGTCCCAAGGGAATCAGCTTGACTCCGGCACTGATCAGATTGGCCAGCCAGCTATGGACATAGGCGTAAATACTTGCCTCGGCCGGCAATTGCCACCGCACGGCGACCAGGGCGTATACGCTCACGAAGTGTTCCGGGGTCCGATCAGCGGCGAGACCGTCGCCAAGTTGTTCCGCGAGGCGCCACAAAGCCCGTGCCATGTTTTTGCTCTGGGCACGCAATTCCTCGCTCTCCCGGGTCGCGCCCAACCAGGCGTCCCAGTAGCACAACTGTTCTGCATTCCCTTCAGCCGCAGCCGCCATCGCTCGATACAGGATGGCGGCGTCCACCTGAATCGGTCCATACGCCAAGGCATCGCTTAGCCAGCGCCGTAAACCCACGGCATCCCGAATCCGCCCTTGAGCAACCAGATATTCCAGGCACTCGGAATAGGCAAAAGCCCCTATCGGCAGAGCGGCACTGCTGAGTTGCAACAGACGACCTAGCGTCACCGGATCGACGGGAACCATCAATGGGCGTAGTGGTGGGCCATGTAGGCGCCCTTTTCCGGAACGAAGGCCGCAGACTCATCGATGATCCGCAGACCGCCCAGATGTCCGATCAGGTGCGCCAGGACATGGTCGGGCTTGATGCGCAGGTAATCCGGCGCCAGTTCCATGGCCACATGGCGATTGCCGAGATGATAGGCAGCGCGCAAGAGGGCGAAGGGATCATCGGCACGCAGGGTATATACAGGTTCAGGCTCGGCGCGTATCCGCGCGACCGGCTCTCCGGTATCGGACAACAACACGTCACCCGGCCGCAGCACCGACCCCCGGGGCAGATGCAGACGCAGAGTATGGCCATCCGCCATTTCGACCAGTTGGCGGGCCTTTTCGCGCTGCTCGGCGGTCATGGACAGGTCGATCAGGGAACGCGCGTCACTACTTCCCGGCTCTGCCCGTGTCGTGAGGATCACCATGGTCAGAACAGGAAGTAACGCTGGGCGAGAGGGAGGGAAGAAGCCGGCTCACAGGTCAACAGGACGCCATCTGCACGCACCTGATAGCTTTGCGGATCGACTTCGATTCTGGGGAGGGCGCTGTTGTTTTTCATATCCTTCTTTCCGATATGGCGGGTGTGGGAGACAGGTAGGACCAGACGCCGTAATCCGAGATCGGCGGCGACGCCATGCTCCCAGGCATGCCGGGACACGAAAGTCACGGACGTCTGATAACGTGCGGCGCCGAAAGCGGCGAACATGGGGCGGCCATACACCGGCTGGGGGGTCGGAATACTGGCATTGGCATCCCCCATCTGCGCCCAGGCGATCATGCCACCCTTGAGCACCAGATCAGGCTTGACCCCGAAAAAGGCAGGACGCCAGAGCACCAGGTCGGCAAGTTTGCCCACTTCCACCGAGCCGACCTGATCCGCCACCCCATGGGTGATGGCGGGGTTGATGCCGTACTTGGCGATATAGCGTTTGATCCGGGTGTTGTCGTGCTCGGGAGGGTCCACCGGCAGACTGCCGCGCTGGACTTTCATTTTATGTGCCGTCTGCCAGGTACGCAGGATGACTTCGCCGACCCGGCCCATGGCCTGGGAATCGGAAGCCATCATGGAAATAGCGCCCATGTCATGGAGGATATCCTCCGCGGCGATGGTCTCGCGGCGAATGCGCGATTCGGCAAAAGCCAGGTCCTCCGCAATGGCGGCATCCAGATGGTGACAGACCATCAGCATGTCCAGATGTTCTTCGATGGTGTTCACGGTATAAGGGCGGGTGGGGTTGGTGGAGGAAGGCAGCACGTTGGCTTCCCCGCAAACTTTGATGATGTCCGGCGCATGGCCGCCCCCGGCGCCCTCAGTATGATAACTGTGGATACTCCGCCCCTTGAAGGCGCGGATGGTGTTCTCGACGAAACCCGCCTCATTGAGGGTGTCGGTATGGATGGCCACCTGCACGTCATAGACCTCGGCCACTCCAAGGCAACAATCGATGGCCGCCGGTGTCGTGCCCCAGTCCTCATGCAATTTGAGGCCGATGGCCCCCGCCTCCACCTGCTCCCGGAGTCCTGCGGGACGGGCGGAGTTCCCCTTGCCGAGAAAGCCCAGATTCATGGGGAAGGCTTCGGCACTCCGCAGCATCTGCTGTATATACCAAGGACCGGGTGTGCAGGTGGTCGCGTTCGTACCCGCCGCGGGACCGGTCCCGCCTCCAAGCATCGTGGTGATCCCGGAAGCCAGCGCGGTCTCGATGAGTTGCGGGCAGATGAAATGAATGTGCGAATCAACGCCTCCGGCGGTGAGGATCATCCCCTCGCCGGCGATGATTTCCGTTCCGGGGCCAATGATGATATCCACACCCGCCTGGGTATAAGGGTTGCCCGCTTTGCCGATGGCGGCGATACGCCCCAGACGAATGCCCACGTCCGCCTTGACGATGCCCCACCAATCGACGATCACCGCATTGGTGATGACGAGGTCCATGGCGCCCTCGGCCTGGGTGAGGGGAGATTGCCCCATACCATCGCGGACGACCTTGCCGCCGCCGAATTTGACTTCATCTCCGTACCGGGTATGGTCCCGCTCGATCTGAATCCAGAGTTCCGTATCGGCCAGGCGAACGCGATCCCCTGTCGTCGGACCGTAATGCTCGGCGTACGCCGTTCTGTCCATTTGTGCCATGGGTTTACTCTATGCGCCTCCGTCCAGAGCGCCTTCCACGAGGCCATTGAAACCGAATACCCGCCGCTCCCCCGCAAAGGGAATCAGGGTGACCTCCCGACTGTCTCCCGGTTCGAAGCGGGTCGCCGTCCCTGCCGGGATATCGAGGCGCATACCACGGGCCTTTTCCCGGTCAAACGCCAAGGCGGCGTTCGTCTCGAAAAAATGATAGTGGGAGCCCACCTGGATGGGCCGGTCCCCGGTGTTGGTGACCGTCAACTCAATGGGGTCGCGGCCCGCATTCAGGGTCAGGCTACCCGTGGTGGGACATATTTCTCCGGGAATCATCGTCATCGCTCCTTGCCCCGCCGCTCACCGAATGGGCTGATGTACCGTCACCAGTTTGGTGCCATCCGGAAAGGTGGCCTCGACCTGCACTTCCGGAAGCATTTCTGCCACCCCCTCCATCACCTCGTCGCGACGGAGAATCCGACTGCCTTCGCTCATCAGTTCGCACACCGACTTGCCGTCCCGCGCGCCTTCCAGTATGGCGGCGGAAATATACGCTACCGCCTCGGGATAATTGAGTTTCAATCCCCGGCCCTTGCGCCGTTCGGCCACCAGGGCGGCGGTAAAAATCAGGAGCTTGTCCTTTTCTTGCGGGGTGAGATTCATGGGTGCCTCATCAGGTATTCCACACACGGGGCGGACAAAGTGGGCGATGGAACATGACCTCCCGCAGGATACGCCATATTGCCACGAAACATCTACGCGCATTGGCCGTGGAAGCACCAAGATAGCGTGCGACCAGACCATGCTCCAAGCGCGTCACCGCAAACTCCGCTTCGGCATGGCCATATGTCCCGCACTGACGGCAACGATCCAGGGTGTCCTGATCGACAGCCTTTCCGATCCAGACCAAAGTCCCCATGACAGGCTGTCCTTTCAAACCGAAAGCCGTCTCCAGCAAGGGACTTCCCCCGGCGAGCAACTGCCGGTCTATCCAGAGGGGGCGGCCGTTCTGCCAGATTTCTGTGGCGGATTTCCAGTGCCCGGCCGCAAAACGCTCTCCCGCCCCGCTGCGACCGAAGCGCAGGACGTCCCAGCTCAACCAGGAGGTATTCCGCTCCAGAAAAACCCGCAATTCTGACTGAATCTGCGCACCATCGAAAACAATGGTTTCCTGGGGCAACCACTCCATGGCCGCGCCTTCGGCAAGAGACACTCGCACCGTTTGGATGGCGCCCGCCGCACTCCCATATACCTTGCTTGCCCCCGGGGTGGTCAGCAATACCCGGGCATCGTTTTCCAGAGCGATGCCCATCACCAAGCGGTCGTCATTGGCGATACCCCCCGACGGATGGAGGATGGTACCATGACAGATTTCCCCGCCCTCGGGATAAAACGGTTTCTGGAAGGCCAGTGGCACGCGGGCCTCTTGCCGCGCTAGCCGCGTTCTTCCCGCTTTCCAGTCGAAGGTCAAGGCCAACTGACCTTGCCAGTGGGTAACCGACGTTTCGCTGCTGTTTTTGACCATCTCCCATCTCCGTCGTCTGCCGATTCGAAAATGAAGCTTTTCGGCTCTAAAACACCCAACGCCAGGAAGGCGGATACGGTATAGCTACCCCCTGATAATGCCCTTATGAGAGCCCAACTTGCCGTGCGCCACTATTGTACCGAGCACATCCACGATTGCCCTGAGCGCCATCAAAGAAGTGATATCCGAAACATCATAAGGAGGCGAGACCTCAACAACCTCCATTCCGCAGATACCTTCCCTGGCGACCAACTGCAAAAGCCGCAGAATTTCTCGCGGAAGAAATCCACCAGGTTCGGGCCATCCCGTTCCCGGGACAAATCCCGCGTCGACACAATCAATGTCAAATGACAGGTAAACCGCATCAACCCCTTTCCACGCCATCTCAAGCGCCACTTCCGCTGTTTTTTCCAGCCCCAGTTTATCGACATCGCTCATCGTAAGAATAGTGGTGTTTCGCTTCCTTGCCTCGGCAACCGCCTCCCGCGGCACCTGCCATCCGCCAATCCCCACCTGCACCAGATTTTCTGCCGGAATATTAGGAATATTTGTAGCGTGAAACCACGGCGTGGTATGCATTCTTTCATCCAGATCTTTTTCCTGAATATCGGCATGCCGGTCAAAATGAATGATCCCTATCTTCTTGTCCGTGTGACTCGCTATACCTCTGACTGTTGCAAAACCTATGGAATGATCTCCACCGAGAATGATCGGAAGGGCGCCACTGGCAAAAACATGGCCCACGCCTTTACTGATTTGATCAAACGTCTTTTCTATATTGGCAGGAATGGTAAAAATATCACCCACGTCGCATAATGACATTTGCTCTCTGAGGTCAACTCCTATCTCATAGTTGTAGGGCGTATACAAAGCGGATATCCGCCGGATTCCCTGAGGACCAAATCTCGTACCCGGTCTATATGTCGTGCCCCCGTCAAAGGGCACGCCGAGAACAGCCACGTCATAGCTTCCTACATCCTTGACATCCTCAATGTAAGGTGCCTTCAGAAAGGTATTGATTCCCGCGAAATGAGGGAGTTCTCCTCTGGAGAACGTCGAAATAGACTGATCTTCGATACTATCGGCACCCTGCAAACCGTGCCTGATTGCCGCCTTTCTCTCTTCATCCCATTTTACTCCGGGAATATCACGTTCTTTGTGCATCGCCCGCCACCCATCCAACTTGGTTTTATCAAAAGACGGATGGTGACGACGCGCAAATCGGCTACCAAGCGATCCCTGCCATACATTACCCTTCTGTTTCATTACATCCCCCTTTTCAAGTATACACCTGTATAAAACCACAAATAATGCGTACCATTACGAGGCCACCCTCTCCAGCAAATCATCATCAGACAATTGAGCTGTGGTACTTCTTATTCGATTTCTGATCGATTCCACCAAGTCTACCACTTTCGCATCCGACTCAACGACCAACCCTTGTTCGTCTCTAGGCAGGGTTTCCGTCGTGAACACGCTGTCTACCCTCCCGGGATTCGGGGCCAAAACTATAATCCGGTCACCCAGAATCACCGCCTCCTTGACATCTTGAGTCACTAAAATCGCGCTTGTCTTTTCTATGATGCATGGAAAAACTAATGTCTTCCAACACCTTCTTTTTCGGGTCTCCCTTTTTGCGAGAGCCAAAGCTCTTTGAGACATGAGCAACGCTCAACAGAGGTGCATTATTATTCATAACGTCTTCCACCTAAATAATAAGAAATAAAGAATACGAAATATCAAATCAAAAATTACCCCAAGCACACCGATAATGAATACGCCAACAAAAATTCTTGGGGTGTCCATGAAGCGCTGCGCCTGCATGATAGCGAACCCAAGCCCACGATTCGCGGCAACCATTTCGGCGACCACGAGATAGGTCCATGCCCAACCCATATTGACCCTTAAAACATTCAAAATGTCTGGTGCCACCCCACGCAATATTACCAGAGTTATCACCTCTGATTGCTTCGCTCCCATTGTGTACATGGTTTCCACATAATCTTGAGGAACATTCCTTACGGCGTCAGCAGCCATGACGATTATCTGAAAAAATACGCCAATAAATATTATTGATACCTTGGCAGAGTCACCAATCCCGATCCACAAAAGCACCAAAGGAATAAACGCCGATGCCGGCATATATCGAAAAAATCATTGATCGGCTGAAACACCGCCTCAACCACCTTAAAAGTACCAATGTATAGACCGACTGGTACGGCAAGCAGCGCGGCATACGAAAAGCCGAGAACGACCTGCTTTACACTGACGTATATATCCCGTAGCAAAGTGGTATGCCACCAAACCTCAAAAGAACGAAAAACCCGCGTCGGTGATGGTAGAAATAGAGGACTAACCACTCCCGAGCTTGAGATTAGGTGCCACAGCAGCAGTGGCATTACAAAACCTAAAATGGAAAGCGCCATATAGGTGTGCTTTGATATTGGATGTCTCAACTTAAAAATCATGGCATCCAACCTCTTTTATCGATCTGTCAACCCCGTTACAGTGAGCGGAATGAAGAAAGCTCACCCTGCCGAATTTACGAACGCCGGATCTATAAAATGCTGGGGGTCAGGCGCATGACTTATCGCCCCGACTTTCTTTAAAAAAACGCTCGTATCATGAGTGCTGTGGTATAGTGATACCACCTTATGATCATATTGTTTGTTCATGGAATACTTATTCAGATGTTCTCCGAACAGCCGGGTGCCGGATAGCGCGGTAGAGTAAACCTTCGGCGATAACTCTACGTGTGGTGCCATTATCTTCGCGGCTTCCATAGGATGCTTGTCAATGAATTTTACCGTTTCGAACCACACATGTGCCAGGTTGACGAATTGCTGGGGATATTTATTTATTATTCCTGTTCGCGCAGCAACCACATCTGGAATTAGCCCCGGAGCACTTGCGCTTGAAAATAAGGTGTGTCCGGCGCCCCGAGCCTCTATTCTTTGTATCCAGGGATTCCAAACGCCAGCCGCAGGCACTCGTCCAGTCATCAAGGCTGCAGCGGCGTCGGCGGTAGACAGATTCACAAACCTTACCTGATCCAGGGGAATATTATTTTTTGCCAGTCCATATTAGTCCAAGTATTGTTCTATTGAGTCCATCCTCACCGCTATAGTTTTTCCTTTCAACTGTTCGAAGTTATGTATGCCGCTGTTAACCATCAGTGCATCGTTTCCGTGTGAATTATCGGTAGTGAGAACCACTTTAATGGGTACTCCTTTTTACACCGGTGCGAGTGTATCTATTAACGCCTGGCAGTTTGCATCTATTTTACCGGCAGACAATGCCTCTACCGAGGTCATGTAGCTGGTAAACCACACGAGCTTGAAATGCGCATCATATTTTTTAAAATATCCGTTGTGCTCTGCCACATACCACGCGACCCAACCTGGCCAATCACTTAGCCCAAGAGTTATAGTGGGTGTCGCAAAGGCCGCGGCTGAGTTAATCGCGATAACTGCCGCGACACCAGCCAAAAAAGTTTTCTTGCGTAAGGACATGGTTTAGCCTCCCAAAAAATAAAGGAGATACAATAGTCATTGTATCTCCCGGGTTTTTATCCCTCCGTGGCCCCTTGCCAGGGGTGAAGCTCTCGGACCGAACGCCATTGTCATCGATGGCTGGAACCCTAGCTTCACTCAGTTTAAGGCAAGTATGATGCCATTTCATATTTTAATTATAAAACATGTAGTTAAAGCATTAACGCGCACTCACCTCCGCTGATCACGCACACCTATAGGGCAATCCTTGTTTTTCCGCACCATTACGGTGCAATCACGGGCTTCCTCCACTTATTACTCATTAAAAAAGGGACGGTACGAGACCACACCTTAAAGATCCCGATAGTTAGAACCCGGGTTCGTCCTCCAGGCCAGGTAAAGAAAGGGCAAGACGTGTATCACCCCTCTCAATCCAAATTCAGACGCGGCACTAGAACAAGTACGCCTCTCTCGACGAAAAAGCCGACACCTTGCCAGGCGAGCGCGGACACGGCCCGGAAACAGCGTGGTCCCGGGTATTTCGCTATGGGCTTGCCATCCCGTTACCAAGCCCATAAAATATGCACAAGCGTCACCTTAGCGATACGCTGCGGTAGCCATTAAGCGCGTCATGACTTAGGTAGGCGGACTGACTTGATGGTTGCCTCAATGCTTGTGCGCGCAAGCGCAATCCCCCACCTGATGAAGGAGCCGACGAATGAGCGAACAGACGCTGCCCTGGGACGAAGACGCACTGCAACGCCTGGAGAAGATGCCCTCTTTCGTGCGCAACATGGCCAAGGCCAAAATCGAGAAGGCCGCCAGGGAAGCGGGCGAGTCGAAAGTTACCGCCACATTTCTCGATGCCAACAAAGGGAAACTGATGGGTTAGCGTCAGTTCGAACGTGTCGGTTGAGGGATGGCGTTCCATAGTGCACGTACCTCACGTACGTGCTGCTCGTCGGGCAGAAGCCACTCCCTCAAGCCGAAGGATGTCTGGATTATCCGGATCTACCTGCCAACGGCGTCTCCGGCCGATCATCTTCCCGTGACACCCCAAGCAGATGAGTTTGAAATATTGCATAAATGTAGTAACGTACCTATATTACTTTCTAGGAGGTGTCGCCATGACCATCACGACCCTATCCAGCCGGGAACTTAATCAGGACGTTACTCGTGCCAAGAAAGCGGCCAAGAACGGCCCAGTGTTCATCACGGACCGCGGCAAACCAGCACACGTGCTGTTGAGCATCGAGGAATACCAGCGGCTTACTGGCAAACGTAGGAACCTCGTTGAGGCGCTATCCATGCCAGGCATTGCCGAGATCGAAATTGAGTTCCCTCGTTCACGCGAGCTTCCTCGGCCAGCGGCCTTTGAATGATGTTCCTGCTCGATACCAATGTCATTTCCGAACTGCGCAAGGCCGGCGATGGCAAGGCCGATGCCAATGTCACCGCATGGCTGTCAGGCACGGACGCGACGAGTTTCTACATCTCGGCCGTGACCATCATGGAACTTGAGCTTGGTATTCTCCGTGTGGAGCGGCGTGACGCCGTTCAAGGGGCGCGGCTGCGCACTTGGATGGATCACCATGTTCTTCCTGAATTCTCCGAGCGCACGCTGTCGATTGATGAGATGGTAGCACTTCGTTGTGCCCAACTCCATGTGCCCGATCCTTGTCCCGAGCGAGATGCGTATATCGCAGCCACCGCACTTGTGCATGGCATGACCGTCGTGACCCGGAATGTAGCCGACTTCGAGCCGACCGGCGTGGCCCTCATCAATCCTTGGGAGGCTCACCGCTGACCAAGTCGCTGTCTGCGCTGCGATATGCGCATGGGCGGGCACGCCACGCATTGGACGGAAGAGTAAATACCGCTTATGTCTTGATCCCGGCCCGGGCTGGGCGTAGCCGTCGTTGCCCCTCTTGTGGCTTTAATCGTGGTTGTCCTGAGATCGGCCTCTCTTCGGCTCGCGGTGAGGGAAATCCCGCTCGCCATGCTCGTCGGCGTGCATGTGATACGCATTTTAGGTGTCTATTTCCTGGTTCTTTATGCGCAGGATCGGCTACCCGCGCCGTTCGCCCCCTTGCCGGTTGGGGCGACACGATCACCGGACTTGCAGCAATACCGCTCGCATGGTGGCTTGCCCGTGGCGAAACAGCGGCACGCCCACTGCTGTGGCTCTGGAACAGTTTCGGTCTGCTGGATCTCGTCATGGCAATCGGCTTGGGGGCAGTTTCCGCACCGGGTCCTCTGCAACTGATCACCGCTTCGCCGGAGACGACCATGATGACCACGCTGCCTTGGTTGATCATTCCCGCCTTCATCTGCTGGCGGCTATCCATCTTGCGATCTATTATCGTCTGATCGGCCGAGGGAGTGAGGTTGTCCGGCGTCAGCGCCAATGAGACAAAGCGGCGGTGATTGAGACAGAAATCCTCAACGCACAAAGGGGGAAAGTGCCGAACCCGCCTTTTCATACATGCACATAGAGACCGCCGGAAATAATGATATTGTCAAATCGTGATTATATGGTTCTATGGATACCTTCTCTATATCGCGATCCACCAGCTTTTTGCGCCCGCCATCAGGTCGACGAACCCGGCCTTTCGGGAGTGTATTGTCCGGATCCTTGAACTCCTTGAGACCCGCCACCATGACGACCCAGCACCTTGGTCTCTTACCGCCGCATATAGCCGTCTCTGCCACTCATCCAGTATCTCTTCGAGCGCTTGGTGTCGGACTGCATCAATGCGTCTGCTTCCATGCCGCAAGACTATGCCTGCGCAATGACATTCAAGAAATCTAGCATTCTGCCTGTTACCTTTTCATGCGTGGATTGAATGTATGCGCTTAAATCCTAGAGTCAGAGTTTTGTGTCCGCTAACAGCGAGGCTTGGAGCATGTTTCCTGAAATGTATAGTGACCCGCAGGCACGATATTCTATCTGGATGGAGAGGAACCCCCAGCCGCTGGGATTCTTAACCTCATTATGTGAGCATGGTCGAGTTCGTATATCAACTCGAGGACCAGATGGTACTAGCAGTGCTGCAGCAGCAAGACATATTGGTTCCAGCGCAGACGGCGATCCACCGCTGCTACTTCGGGATAGCTATGAAGACGCGGCGGAAGACGTTGCCGCGCACAGGGCAGATTGTCTTGTTGTTGCCAATGCATATGCGGGAATCAATCGCTTTTATATCTCAAAGAAACTTGTCTTAGCGACCGCATTTCCTTTCATGACACCGCCCTATGGTGTTGCTATTCGCAGGGATGCAAAGCGCCCTGAAAATACTTTCAAACTGGCAACACACCCGGCTCCAAGACATCTGATAAACGATTGGTTTACCGTGCAGCAATTGAGTAACCTGGTTGTTATCGAGGCCAGTTCAACCAGCACTGCAGCAAAAATGGTGGATGCAGGCGAAGTTTGCGCATGCATCACAACAGAGCCAGCCAGGCGCAAGCATAAGTTGGCTTTTATAACGCAAACAGTCCGCATTCCAATACTTTGGTCCGTCTTCGTCAGCACGAACCATAAGATCTTTCTTTGGTCTACTTAGGGAGCTTCTATGAATCGTTGCGTTTTTGTAATAGCACAAGACATTCCAGTTGGTTTGGTAGCAAATACGGCGGCGATTCTGTCCATGACTCTGGGGCGGAATTTTCCAAACCTGATTGGACCCGACTTGATAGATGGGGCTGGTACGTTCCACCGGGGAATTACAACACTCGTTCTCCCCATTCTTAAAGCTACATCAGAAGTCATTTCGACGATTAGATCCAAAGTCCTGTCGAAAGATTCTGGAGATATATTTGTCGCAGATGTTTCCAATGCCGCACAGGAGACCAAGACCTATGAGGAGTATGCAGCGCGTTTGCAGATAGCATTGGAGGATGATCTTCGTTACCTGGGGTTATGTCTATACGGTCCAGATTCTGCCGTACGTTCATTAACTGGCAACCTGCCATTGTTTCGGTGAGCACACATGGGTACTATTAGAAATAATGACACCAATATGATCTCTATCACAGACGTAGAGTTCTGCAGGGGAAGTTCCGAATCGCCAAACGAAATGCCTGTATCGAGAGTCATTCTTAGTGCATTTTTGATTGACCGCTACCCTGTCACCAACAAAGCCTTCAAGGCGTTCATCAAGGCAGGCGGGTATTCAAATCAGCGATTCTGGATACCGCAGGGATGGGAATATATCAAAGCTAACAAAATCAACACGCCACTCTATTGGGATGATCCGAAATGGAACGCTCCTGATCATCCTGTAACTGGCGTGTCATGGTGGGAGGCCAGTGCTTTTGCCTGCTTTAAGGGGAAATCGTTGCCTTCAGAAGCTCAATGGGAATGCGCTGCGCGCGGCGTTGATGAGCGGCGTTACCCGTGGGGAAACGCTCCCGCAGACGCGACGCGTGCGAATTTCGCGGTTGAATGTGAACCAGATGCACTGCTTCGTGCATCGACGCCCGTCGATCGCTACGCAGACGGAGTCTCACCTTATGGCTGTCTCGATATGGCCGGCAACGTAGGTGAGTGGTGTATAGATAACGCTTCGGCGGACTACAGCTGGGATCTAACGCGACAAGACCCTCTATATCTCACAGAAGTAGAAGAAGAACACATATTGCGTGGCGGATCTGGACTTCACAGCGACGATTACCTTAGATGCAGTAGCCGCGATTACTATCCGCCCGGTGTGCGCGACAATATCGTTGGCTTTCGTTGCGTGATTGCCATCTCAGATGGAAATTAATGGTATGACGCTATTAAAGACACCCTATATTGAGAAAAAGCCTTCTTCTCTGCGGTACTACCAGGAAGGCGTGCCTAATATAGACGTTGATGCCTGGACGTTAAATATAACTTCATTGACCGGCAACTCTGTCAAACTCGATCGCTCGGCGCTACTAGCGCTTCCGCAATTCACCCACCACCGCCGTATGGTTTGTGTCTGCAATTGGTCTATCAAGCGGTATTGGCAAGGCGTTCTGCTTGAAGATGTCCTAACTGAAGCGAGAATCGACACACAGGCCACGGCTAACACGTTTCTAAAACAAACCAGTGTCGGAACCACAGACAAGGGCGTGTATGAGTCATGGATTAGGTTGGATGAGGCGCTTGAACGTTCAACCATTCTCGCTCATTCCGTGGATGGTGAACCTCTCCCACTGGAGCAAGGATACCCTCTGCGTTTGATTGACTTCGGCCTGTATGGTTACAAAAACGTCAAAGGGCTGACGTCAATCGAGGTCGTCGATCAGTGGCAACTCGGACATTGGGAGCGCATAGCAGGATATGCCCTGGATGGTACTTGTTAAGCCCAAGCGATACTGGGCCGTGGATCTCAAATCTCACCAATTTACTCAAAACAAAGGCGAGGTAACAGATTGGTAAGTCAAAAGCTGGCTATGCTTATAGCCCCAGGGTTTTTAATACCTGCCTTGGCTTTTGCATTCGTGACCTCAGTATCGCCAGGCCCAGTAAATGTGATTTCAGCAACATCAGGGGCCAACTTTGGCTTTTCACGCACCGTCCCTCATGTGTTAGGCGCAACATTTGGTTTCACCTCCCTTCTGTTAGGAATGGGGTTTGGACTTCAAGGGGTTATGTTGCGTGCAAGCTGGCTTCATTGGGTTCTCAAAGGCGTAGCCGCCCTTTTTCTAGGATATTTCGCTTTCGTCATGATTATGCGTAGATCATCTACCGACATGACCGAAACATTGCCGCGCCCACCACGACTAACTGAGGGGTTCTTGCTTCAGTGGACGAATCCTAAGGCGTGGATTGTAGCGGCGACAGGTGTTGGTACCTATACCATGCAAGGGCCGATCTACACATCAAGCGTTCTTACATTAAGCGCGATTTTCGCCTTAGTTTGTTTCCCTTCAATAAGCATCTGGGCAGCAATGGGCCACGGCGCAACCAAGTTCCTCGTCTCTGGAAATGCAATGAGGTGGTTCAATCGCTCAATGGGGGTGTTGCTTCTTGGATCAGTAATCGCTGTCCTCTTCTTCGGGTGACTGGGGTGCCACCCTAAACAACACGCGCCTGAACTCACCCGGTGTTACGCCAAATAAACGTTTAAAGCTTCTTGTGAAATGAGGTTGATCTGAAAAATACAATATTGCTGCGATATCCCGGAACGGTGTACCTTGCCTAATTAAGTGCCGGCTTTGAAGAACCCGCAATTGCCGTAAGTACTCGTTTGGCGTAAGACCTACCTGTTTCTTAAATAGTCTAATAGCCTGCCAACGCGAGTACTTTGTGGCACTTTCAATATCTTTCAAGCACAAAGGCTCCTGCCACCTTTCATCTATCAGCCTGCGAAGCGGAAAAACTTCTTTATCCGGCAATGACCTTTTGGGTCTATCGATATACTGAGAAAATTTATCTAGCCATAGTTTGATCTGCGCTTCGTCATGAAGTTTTTTCGATACGTCGAAAAACTCAATACAATCAGGGGCAACCCAAACACGCTGGCTGGATGCGAACGTCGCGGTGAGTATTTGTGGGGCATGGACCTTGAGATACATTTCGGATATGTAGTAGACGTCGTAGTTAACGGGCTTTCCTGCTGCGCAAGCATGCACCTCATATGCAGGGATGATGAAAATGGACCCGGCTGGTGCAATGTGGTCAACCCCGCCCGAATTGAAGTGGCATTCTCCTTCGATAATATGACCCACAGACCAAACGTCGTGAAAATGTTGGGATAGACCAGTATAGTTTAATTCAGCGTGCATGATCTCCACTTCGCTGGCAATACCCACTTGCCACATTTGAATGGTCTTCGCGTCCATAATCGACTCCTTGCGTATTTGGGGTCCCCTCAGGAAACGGAATTTAAAGTACGTTAAGGAAGCTCTGAACAAGCGACATGCTGGCTGCTTGCCGATCCATGCGCTAGGCGGTGAGCCGAACCCTCTGGAGGAGCTTGGCGTTGATGGCGACGATCACCGTGGAAACGGACATCAGCGCCGCCCCCACCGCCGGGGAAAGCACCAGGCCAATACTGTAAGCCACTCCGGTAGCAAGGGGGATCGCCACGATATTGTAGCCGGCACCCCACCACAGGTTCTGGATCATCTTGCGATAGGTCGCCCGGGAAAGTTCCAGGATGGCCGCCACGTCCCGGGGGTCGGAGCGGACCAGCACGATGTCCGCCGACTCGATGGCGACGTCCGTGCCCGCCCCGATGGCGATCCCAACGTCCGCCTCCACCAGGGCAGGCGCATCGTTGACGCCGTCGCCGACCATGGCCACGCGCAATCCCCGCGCCTGCACCTCCTTGATCTGCTCCGCCTTTTGTCCAGGGAGCACTTCGGCGAAATAGTCGTCCAGCCCCATTTCCTGGGCCACCCAACGGGCCACCGCTGCGGAGTCGCCGGTCAGCATCATCACCTGCACGCCCATCCCCTTCAGCCGCGCGAGGGCTTCCCGCGACTCCGCTCGAATGATGTCGGCCAGCGCGACCGCCCCCGCCGGTTTCTCGTCGATGAGCAGGTATACCACCGTTTTGCCCTGGGATGCCAAGGCCGCGATCCGCTCATCGCTGACATCAAGGCCATGCTCCTTGAGATAGCCGGGGCTTACGACCTTCACATTGCGCCCATTTACAACGGCTTGTGCACCCTTACCGGGGATGGCCTTGAATTCCTTGGGAGACTCGAAGCTGATGCCCCGCTCTTTGGCATCTGTCACGATGCCGGCGGCGATGGGGTGCTCCGACTGACTTTCGAGGGCCGCGGCGAGCCGTACGACCTCATCTTCGGTGTATCCGCCCAGCACGACCACATCCGTGACGCCGAACCGCCCCTCCGTCAAGGTCCCGGTCTTGTCGAACACCACCGCCTGCAGTTGGCGCGCCCGCTCAAAAGCGGACCGGTCCCGGATGAGCAGCCCATGCTGCGCCGCCAGGGCGGTGGATACGGCGACGACCAGCGGAATTGCCAGGCCCAGGGCATGGGGACAGGCAATCACCATCACCGTCACCATGCGGGCCAGGGCGAACTCGAAGTGCTGGCCAATGACCAGCCAAGTGGCCAGGGTAAGCCCCCCGACGCTCAACGCGGCAAGGGTCAGCACCAGGGCCGCGCGGTCGGCCAGGTCCTGGGTCCGGGAGCGGGACTCCTGCGCCCGGCGCACCATCTCGATGACCTGTGAAAGATAGGTTTCACTGCCGGTCTTGTGGACCTCGACGGTGATACTCGACTCCCCGTTAACCGAGCCACCGATAACTTCGTCGCCGCCCCCCTTCTCCACGGGCTGGCTTTCGCCGGTGAGCATGGCCTGATTGACGGTGGTTCGCCCTTCGACGATACGCCCGTCCGTGGGAGTTTTTTCGCCAGGCTTCACCAATACCCGGTCACCGCGCTGCAGATTGGCGACCGGCACGTCTTTCATGCCCTCCGGGGTTACGAGATGGGCCTCGGATGGCATCATTTGCACCAGTTTTTCCAGTGCGCCGGAAGCCCCCAAGACTGATTTCATCTCGATCCAGTGGCCGAGCAGCATCACATCGATCAGCGTGGCGAGTTCCCAGAAGAACACTTCACCCTGAACCCCGAACACGACGGCACTCGAGTAAAAATAGGCCACGCTGATGGCCAGGGCGATCAGCGTCATCATGGCTGGCTTGCGGGTTTCGATCTCGGCAAACAGCCCCTTCAGGAAGGGCCAACCGCCGTAGAAATACACCCTGCTCGATAGCGCGAAAAGCGCATAGGACGACCCCGTAAAGGCAAGAGCAGCCTCCAGCCCCAGCAGATGCTGGATAAGCGGCGACAAAAAGAGTATGGGGATCGTCAAGGCCAGCGATACCCAAAACCGCCGCCGGAAATCGACGATCATGGCACCATGGTCATGACCGCCATGCATCCCGGCGTGGTCATGAGCGGCGAGGTGCATATGGGCGTGGGAATCGGGGTGGGCGGTTTCCATCCCGTGTTCCTGATGCCCCGAATGGTCCATAGGATCTACTCCTTTTGCCGACAGGCGTCGAGTTTGCCTTGCACATTCTTCCCAAGGCGAGGTAATCCAGGGTGCAGCCACGGAAAAAAGGCTTGCCCCAGTTCACACGGAGCTGTCGGAGGCAACCGACCATTTTTCGCATATTTGCGCGACGGCCATCCTTGAACTATGTTTTGATGCTAGTCGCTTTCGGAACACGATGCCATGAATCGAGCGAAGACGTGGAAGGGCGCGCGGCTAACTCTGGCTGGCCTTGGTTTGGCGAGCATCGCCGTGATGGCCATGGCGCAGACGGCTCCCACCATCAGCCAGGCGCCCGCACAGAGTCCATCCCCATCCCCTGTCTATCCAGGCTATGGCATGATGGGAGGTTGGGGCCCTGGCTACGGATACGGGATGGAACCGGGCATGATGGGATATGGTATGTGGTTTGGAGGATTGGTGTGGATCCTGATCCTGATCGGTATCATAGCCATAATCGTGTTTTTGATGCGATCCCTCTCCGTCGGCCGATCCGATCACCCTGGAGATGATGGCAGGACGGCGCTCAAACTTCTGAGCGAGCGTTATGCCCGCGGCGAAATCGGCCGCGAGGAGTATCTGGAGAAGAAGCGCGATTTGGGCGGATAGCGCATAAGGCATGTCATAAGACCCGGACCCGGTGCGGGATCGACCTTTGGCGTGGGCCTCGTTTTTGACGATCAGCTTGCTCGGCGCGATACCCGGTACCGCAGGCGCTTAACCGGAACCGGCCTAACGGAGCAACCGCTGCCCCCGCTCCCGGCTACGCCTCGGGCATGATGAGAGGACAATCGTCATTGGTCGTCAACAATCGCGAGAGCATTGACATTTGATGGCCGTTGCGTTGTGATGGCCACACTAGCAGCTTGAGATTAGTGCTGTGCGCGTTTTTCGCCTGTTCGTTCGCCGGATAGCCTTTATGGCCCTGCTTCTACTGCTGCCTTGGATGTTGGCACCCGTAGACGCTGCCTCGGCGTCGTGCGCCCTGTCGATGACAGGGGTAGCCGCACATAGCACACAAACACCGCGTTGCGAGCAGACCCTCGGCGTTCCGGCCCAGCAAGGCACCTGCCTGACTGCTTGCTGCCACCACGATATGATGACACCGGTGGCGGAGAGTGTCGATAACATCACCCCCGCCATGCCGGCCTTCGCCGTTTCCGTCGCGTCCTGGCTTATCCTCCCTTCTCCTAAGCCCGTTCCCCACTTTCTCCACGTTGCGGTCCACACTGGTCTTCCCCCGCTCTCCGCAGTTCGTTTTCTCATTTAGTCTCCCGCCTGAATCCGTAGCCCCGCGCGCATAGTCGCGCCGGACAGGAAATCCGCGTCTTCGGCCCTAACTCAGGCCGCATGTGGAGACTATATGAGCGATGTGCAAAGAAGTTCTGGAAATAAACATTTTTTAAAGTGGGTTGCGGCTATTCGCAGGGGCGCAGAGCTACTCTCCCTTCCCGTCATGCTGATGATGGTGTTCAGCCCTTATGCCAGTGCCGCCCCATTGAGTCTGCAGGAAGCGGAGGCGATTGCCTTGCGGCAGAATCCTGGTCTTGGCGTTCTGGCCCAAAAGATTGCGGAATTGCGGCATCAGGCCATTGCGGTGGCCCAACTGCCCGATCCGCACCTCGCCCTTGGCGCCGCGAACCTGCCCCTCAACAGCTTCTCCATGAACCAGCAGCAGATGAGCATGTTGAGCGTGGGTCTGAGTCAGACCTTTCCCTCCTTTGGCAAACTGGGGCTGAAGGGACAACAGACGGGGATAGAGGCGCGGGAAGCGGCTGACACCTTGCGCGGCCGGTCCGCCGAGCTGGTGCTGCTGCTGCGCCGCGCCTGGCTGCAAGCCCTCTATGCCGAAGACGCGGTGGCCACGGTCCGCCACCAGGAGCGGTTGCGATCCGAGACGGTGCAAGCGGCGCTGGCGCTGTACCGCTCCGCCCAGGGGTCACAGGCCGATGTATTCCGCGCGCGGTTGGCGCGCGACAGTCTGGCCAATGATATCAGCAAGTTGCAATCTGATCGGGCGAGCGATCTCGCGCAAATCGCGCAGATCCTGAATCTGCCGGAACCGCCGTCCATAGCGCATCGATGGCCAAACCTGCCCCCACCGCCCACCCTTGCCGAAGCGGAAGCCCGGCTCTCCGGTCAACCCCTCCTGCGCGCCGCCCAGGCGCAAACCCGCGCGGCGCAAATGGGCGTGCGGGTGGCCAAAACCGGCTATTGGCCGGAAGTCACGGTCAGTGTCGATTACGGTCAGGATTTCTACCCCGGCAGCCCCAACTGGCTGTCGGCGGGGGTTGACCTGAGTCTGCCCATATTTCCGGGAGATCGCCAGGACCAGGACGTCGCCGCCGCC
This sequence comes from Acidithiobacillus ferrianus, assembly GCF_010378095.1. Taxonomy (GTDB): domain Bacteria; phylum Pseudomonadota; class Gammaproteobacteria; order Acidithiobacillales; family Acidithiobacillaceae; genus Acidithiobacillus; species Acidithiobacillus ferrianus. Next base: position 48,060 of record NZ_WNJL01000034.1, read on the forward strand.
CGGGCCAAGGCCCTGCAGGCGCAATATCACTACGAGGACCAGCATCTGGCCTTGACCCGGCAGGCGCGTGCCGCTTTCGCGCGCTATGCCGCCTTCAAGGCCCAGTTGGAGCGCACCGATCGACAACTGCTGCCCACCGCGCGCGCGGCCTTTTCCGCGACGCTCGCCGCCTACTCGGCGGGACGTGCCGAACTGAGCGCGGTGCTGCGTACCCAGAAGGACGTGCTGGGCTATGCCTTGACCCGCCTGCAGTATCGCCGCGACCTGGCCCTCAGCGCCGCGGAGCTGGATTTCCTCACCACCCAAGGAGAGATACAACCATGAAGCCACGCCACTGGATCATCGGTATCGGCCTGCTCATCATTGGTGTGGGTCTCGGGGCCGGCGCGGTGTGGTGGTTGCGGGCCCTTGCCACGGCGCCGAGTGCCCACTCCGCCGCTGCTCCGGCAAGTACGCCCAAGGGACGGCACATCCTCTACTGGGCCGCGCCCATGGACCCCAAGATTCATTCGGATCACCCGATGAAGGACAGCATGGGGATGCCCTATATCCCGGTGTATGCCTCCGGTCCCCATCCGCAAAAAGATACCGGTCTCCACGTCGATCCGCGCCTGGCGCAAAACCTGGGAGTGCGTCTCGTGGAAGTCCAGCGCCGTCAGATGGGCCACGCCATCCACACCGTGGGCACCGTGGCGGTGGACGAGAACCGGGTCTATTCCGTCAATCCGCGCTTCTCCGGCTGGGTGACACGCTTGAACGTCCGGGCCGTGGGCGACCCGGTGCAACGCGGCCAGGTGCTCGCCGAGGTGTACTCCCCCGAACTGTACAGCGCCCAGCAGGAATATCTCATTGCCCGCCGCCCGGATGGGACGACGGAAGACTCCGCACTGCTGGCGGCGGCCCAGTCGAAGTTACGGCTGCTGGGCATGCCGCAAGGCCAGATCGCGGCGCTCGCCCGGCGCGGCACGGCGGCGCGGGACGTGCCGCTCCTGGCGCCCGCCTCCGGGGTAGTCGAGGCCCTCGACGTGCACCAGGGGGGGTATGTCTCGCCGCGGACGAATGTCTATGCGATCGCCAATCTCGACCGGATCTGGGTCAATGTGGCGCTCTATTCCTATCAGTTGCCGTGGGTACGGATCGGCGATCCCGTGCGTCTGCGCCTGCCCGCCTATCCCGGCAAATCCTGGGAGGGACGCCTGAGCTTTCTCTATCCCACCTTGAACCCCAAAAACCGGACGGTGACGGCCCGGCTGAGTGTGCCCAATCCCGGCGGGACGCTGCGCCCCGGCACCTATGCCGACGCCACGGTTCTGGCCAGCCCCGAAGAAACCCTGGCGGTACCCAGCAGCGCCGTACTACGTACCACTCAGGGGGATTATGTGATGCTGGGGGAGGGCCAAGGGCACTTTTTGCCGGTACAGGTCGCCCTGGGGGCGGAGGCCGACGGCTGGGTGGCCATCGACCAGGGACTCAAGACGGGGGATCGGGTAGTGGAGAACGCCCAATTCCTGCTCTATTCCGAGTCCCAGTTCCAGTCGGTCAAGGCCCGCATGCTGGGCGGCAACACGGCGTCCACCCAGAGCGCCATGGCCGGGATGGATATGGGTCCGGGAGGGCAATCCCATGATTAGGGCGATCATGCGCTGGTGTATGGCGAATCGCGTCCTGGTCGTCATCGCCGCCTTGGTGCTGATGGCCGGCGGTGCGTTGGCGGTGATCAACATCCCCCTGGAGGCCATCCCCGACATCTCGCCCACCCAGGTCATCGTCAAGACCTCCTACCCGGGCCAGGCGCCGCAGATCGTTCAGGACCAGGTCACCTATCCCCTGGAGACCACCCTGCAGGAGGTGCCCGGCGCCCAGGCCGTGCGCGGCTACTCGATGTTCGGGGACTCCTATGTCTACGTCCTCTTCAAAGGGGGCACCAGCATCTATCAGGCCCGCAATCTGGTGCTCCAATACCTGAGCCAGGTGCAGTCCAAACTGCCGCCGGGGGTCACGCCAGCCCTGGGTCCCAACAGTTCGGGGGTGGACTGGATCTTCGAGTATGCCCTCAGCGACCCCGGCGGGACTTTGAATCTGGCCCAACTCACCACCCTGCAGAACTGGTTTCTCAAGTACGAACTGCAGGGCATCCCCGGCGTCGCGGAGGTGGCCACGGTGGGGGGCATGGTGCAGGAGTACCAGGTGGTGGTGGACCCCCAGAAACTCCTTGCCTACGACCTGACCCTGCCGGAGGTGGAGGCCGCCATCCGCGCCGCCAACGGGGAGACCAGCGGGTCGGTGGTGGAGATGGGGGAAGCGGGTTATATCGTCCGTACCTCGGGTTACATTCATTCCCTCAAGGATCTGGAAAACGCGTCGCTGGGGGTGCGCGACGGCGTGCCCATCACGTTGCGGGAGGTGGCCCGGATACAGTTGGGTCCGCAGTTGCCCAATGGCGTCGCCGAACTCGACGGCAAGGGGCAGGTGGTGGGCGGTATCGTGATGATGAACCAGGGGGGCAACGCCTATGCCCTCATCCATCAGATCGAGGGCAAGCTCAAGGACATCCAGCCCTCCCTGCCCAAGGGCGTGCAGGTCGTCACCACGTACAGCCAAGCGCCGCTGATCCAGCGCAGCATCCATACCCTGACCGGCAAGCTGCTGGAGGAATCCCTGGCGGTGGCGCTCATCTCCTTGCTTTTCCTGCTGCGCGCGCGTTCCGCGCTGGTGGCCCTCGTCGCCCTGCCATTAGGGATATTGGCCGCCATCCTTATCATGTGGGCCATGGATGTCCCCGCCAACATCATGTCCCTGGGCGGTATCGCCATCGCCATCGGGGTGATGATGGATGCCCCCGTGGTCATGATCGAAAACATGCACAAGCATCTCGAAAGAACGTCCGGCGTCGACCCCTGGGTGGCGGCCACGGCGGCGGCGGCGGAGGTCGGTCCGGCCCTGTTCTTCTCGCTGATCATCATCGCGGTCTCCTTCCTGCCGGTCTTCGCCCTGGGCGGTGAGGATGGCAAGCTCTTCGCGCCGCTGGCCTTCACCAAGACATTTTCCGTGGCCGCCGCCGCCATGCTCTCTATCACCCTGGTGCCGGTCCTCATGGCCTGGTTCATCCGCGGTCGCATCCTCCCTGAACACCGAAACCCGCTGAACCGGGTCCTGGCGTTCCTCTACCGACCAGTCATCCACGCTGTCCTGCGCGCGCCCTGGATCATTTTGGTCCTGGCCCTGCTGCTCACGGCCACCCTCTTTTATCCCTGGAACCGTCTGGGGTCGCAGTTCATGCCTCCCCTGAACGAAGGGACGCTGCTCTACATGCCGATCTTTCAGGACCCCGCCGTCTCCATCGGTGAGGCAGCCATGATCCTGCAACAGACGGACCGCATCCTCAAGACCTTCCCCGAGGTGAAAACCGTCTTCGGGCAGGCGGGCAGGGCCGAGACGGCGACCGATCAGGCACCCCTGTCGATGTTTGATACGACCGTCACCCTCAAAGAACCGAATCAATGGCCCGCCGGGATGACGATACACCGGCTGCAAAACCAGATGAATGAGGCATTGCGCATTCCTGGCCTGTCCAACGTATGGACGCAGCCGATCAAGAACCGGGTGGAAATGGTGACTACCGGGTTGACGACCCCCCTGGGCATCAAAGTGGCCGGTACGGATCTGAATGTACTGAACCGCCTGGGACAACAACTCCAAACGGTTTTACAGAAAATACCCGGCACTCAGAGCGCCTATGCGGCCCGGGTTACCGGCGGCCGCTACATCGTCGTGCACACCGACCGCGCCAAGGCCGCCCGTTACGGTCTTTCGGTGGCGGAGGTGAACCGTCTCGTGGAAACGGCCATCGGTGGCGAGGTCCTGACCACCGCGGTGCAAGGACTGGAGCGCTTCCCGGTGGATCTCCGTTACCCCCGGGCGCTGCGCCAGTCCCTGTCCACCCTGATGGAAAGCCGCATCGCCACGCCCGATGGCGCCCAGATCCCTCTGGCCCAGGTGGCCGATCTTCGCATCGAGGACGGGCCCGCCATGCTCACCAGCGACAACAGCCGCCTGAACAACTGGATCTACATCGATCTGAAACCCGGCACCAACATCGGCACCTATGTGCCCCGTGCCAAGGCGGCGATCGCGAAAGCCGTCCGTCTCCCAGGAGGTTATACCGTCTCCTGGGTGGGTCAGTATCAGGTCATGGAGCAGGCCGCCAAGCGCCTGGAGCTGGTCATTCCCGCCGTCATCCTCCTGATCGCCCTGCTTCTGTACTTCAACTTCAAAAACTGGGTGGAGGTGACCATCATTCTGCTCACCCTGCCCCTGTCCCTGGTCGGCGGTTTCTGGCTCGTCTACTGGCTCGGCTACAAACTCTCGGTGGCGGTGGCCGTGGGTTTCATCGCCCTGGCGGGGGTGGCGGTGGAATTCGGGGTGGTGATGCTGCTCTACCTGGACCAGGCCATCCTCCGGCGGCAGGCCCTGGACGCCTTGCAAACCTGGCACGACCTGCGGCTGGCCGTCATCGAGGGGACCATGCTGCGCCTGCGGCCCCTGGCCATGACCTTTACCCTGGTGGTGGGCGGCCTCTTGCCCATCATGTTCAGCCATGGCGCCGGCGCCGATGTGATGAAACGCATAGCCGCCCCCATGGTGGGCGGCATGTTCAGCGCCGCGTTGCTGGCGCTGCTCGTGATCCCCGCCCTCTACGCCCTGTGGCAAAAACAGCGATTGGGCCTGCGGTGATGAGGGTACGGATGAGGAGGAAGTAATGACATCGACAACGGATAACCGTTATATCCTGCACCCTGTCTGGGACCCGCTGCTGCGAGCGCTGCATTGGTGGATGGCGCTTGCCATGATGGCGCAATTCACCTCAGGCGCTACCCTCCTGGCCTTGGGTAACGACATGTCTGACACCCTGATGGGGAAGGTCGACATCATCCATTATATCGGCGGCTATGCTTTCGCCGCCGGGCTGGTGCTGCGCATCCTCTGGCTCTTTGTCGGCCCGCCGACGGCGCGCTGGCGCGACCTCCTGCCTCTGACGCCAGCCCAGCGCCGCATCTGGCGGGAAACCCTCTTTTGCTACCTGAGCGGTTTTCACCGCCCGATCTCGGCCTATCGGGGGCATAACGCCTTCGCCGGCCCGGCCTACCTCGCCTTTTTCCTGATCGCTGCGGCGCAGATCGCCTTGGGTATCCGTCTCTCGCTCATGCCGGATAGCGAAGCGATGCACTCCCCGTTGATGGTGATGCATGAATGGGGTTTCTTTCTGCTGCTTGCCTTCGTCATTGTCCATGTGGCGCTCGTGATGGCGCACGAGATCGCGGGTCGCCACGGCTTGATATCGGCCATGATCCACGGTCACAAGGGGTTCACCGAGTCGGAACACCAAGCCCTTCATGCCGATTGGGACGCTGCGCTCAGTGTCCAGGCGGATCCGGGCAATGAGACGGAAGGGCTGGACGATATGACTTCAAAAAACGGAGATGTCACGAAAACCCGGCACGAGCGATGAATAGGTGAGTGGTACGGACGCGCAATTCCGCCGTTGGTGGAAAAAAGGCCAACTGGAAAATGAAAACACGAAGTAACCCGGTAATTCGGCCAAGTTCCCATCGGGGAACACCACGGCGATATTATCGAATTATATCATCCACTGGATTTCTACTAAATTCATCTGAATCAATACAGGAGGATTCACCATGACGCTGGTAGCATCCCGCCAAGAGACAAGCAAAGAAAGTCAGATCATGACAACCAGACTTCGCCATGCCGCCCTGCGGGGGGTTATGATGACGATCCTTTTGACCGCGCCATTATCTGCCTATGCACGCGAAGATCATGCGCCAACCAATCCGAGGTATGAAACAAAAATACTGACAGATAAAGCAGAATATTTAACATACACCATGATAGTACAGATCAAGGATGGTCGCTGGAAGGAAGTCGTCAAGAATGCCCAAAAGGTTGCCGAGATCGGCAAACAAATACAAGCAATAAACGCTTATTGATGTGGCTGCTGGCGCCATTAGACCTTCATGACGGGTAGGAATACGGCATCTGCCGAATGGCTTGATATAACGGGACGACTCCTTTGTGGGGGAGGGACGACCGGGCGGAAGTTAGTCGTGGCGCTGAAGGCAGAACTCCTGTCACTTGGGCCGCCGAAAGCCGAGGAAAGAGTGCATGGTTAATCCTAAAAACAGCAGTTCCCTTTCGCTGAAATCAAGAGGTTCATCAGATAGGACGGGGATTTTGGCGTAAGACGAAGTCACCATAACGGACTTTAGAGTTATTTTAGTGAGGCATTCTGGTATATATTCGCCGAACAGCCGGTACGAAGGTTACGCTACGTCAGGTACAGAACACTCAAGGGATCCCACAAATGGCTAATTGCTGCGAAGACAAAAGCTGCGAGATAGATGCCATGCGCGACAGTCACGGACGTGTGCTGTGGATCGTGTTCGCCATCAATGCTGCCATGTTTTTCGTGGAGGGCTCGGCCGGCCTAATCGCCCATTCAATCTCGCTGCTGGCGGACGCGCTGGACATGCTGGGTGATGCCTTGGTGTATGGGCTCAGCCTCTTTGCGCTGGCACGGTCGGCGCGCTGGCAGACAATTGCTGCCCTGGTAAAGGGCGGCTTCATGCTCGCCCTTGGGCTTGGTGTGCTGGGGACGGCAGCCTACAAGGCGTTTCACCCCGTCATGCCGGGTATCGAAACGATGGGAATCGTCGGTGTGCTGGCACTCATCGCAAATCTCGTGTGCTTTTTTCTTCTGTACCGATCCCGTGACCACAACCTAAACATGAGTTCCAGTTGGCTGTGCTCTCGAAACGACTTGATCGCCAATGTCGGTGTTTTACTAGCCGCCAGCAGCATTTACCTGCTTGCCTCGCGCTGGCCGGACATCATCGTCGGTGCCCTTATCTCCGGCGTGTTTCTCGGTTCCGCGCTTAATGTTCTGCGGCAATCCTTGCAAGCGCTACGTGCGCCCGTTTCATCCCGTTAAACCGTGCAGCGGTTTGGACAGTGGCCCTAAGTTGCTTTCACAATGCACCGTTACAGTTCGTAAATCGGGTTATCCTGGCATAGTTGCCGTTGCCATCACCCGCTCCTCGGGCGATGGAATGTTTCCATTCGTTATCGTTGTTTTGTGCGCGCCACCGTGAGTGCGTCCCAGTCACATGCCCGCAGAAGACATTGCGATTGGCCAAGCCGACACTGCCTTGGCACCATTTTGATGGGGCTGGTAGCCATTGCCTTAGCCGGCCTGATTGCCGCCATCGCGATTACCGCAAGTACTTCCTGGACCGTGGGAGAGGCGCTTAAACTCCCGCGAAGCATCAATTTACGGCCTCAACGCGCGCTCCCATTCTACTTATCAGGGTTTCTGGGTACGGCCTTGATCATCCTGATCCCCCACGCCACACTGGGACTCCTGAACCTCACCATGCAGGTAGTGGCTTCCATCTTCATACCCGCGGCGACGATGTTCCTGCTGATGCTGCTGAACGACCATGAAATCATGGATCAGCACGTGAATCGGCCATGGCAGAATATGGCGGCATTCAGCATAGTCGGTTTGCAGAGGATGTCAGGGAGTTGGCACCGTTATCCCGGCACCCGTTCAAGGTGCGGTGAAAATCGCGTTTTGGGGGCTGCGGCTCTACATCGTCGCCATGCTGATACTGGTGACGATTGGTTTTACCTGCGGGATGCATTGATTTAGGGTGCAGGCTTAATCAAGGAGGCGCCACAACTTGGACAGTAAACAGAAATGTTATATTTTTGATATTAATACATGAAAAATTGTCTGTTTCTGAGCATTACCGCTGGCTGGTGGTAGTGCCCTAGCGGGCATTGCAAAAGGTACCAACATGAACAAAATAAAATTTTTTTCCTGTTACCGCCTTGCTGGCAACGCTTATCATGAGCATCCAAGCCGTACGTGCAGATGATACCACCCAAAATCCCTGCACCGGGCCGTCCGCATTGCTCGCCCTGCTAGATCGACCCACCGTGTCTGACAGCGCCTGTGTGGTGCAATACGGCCAAGCCGTACTGGAAGCGGGTTACCAACACACCAACCTTACGGGAACCGGAGGCGGCACTGCCGATAATTTTCCCGAGGCGGAATTGCGCTTTGGCCTACCGGGCCACAACGAATTCGTCCTGCTGCCGCCCAACGACAATCTCCAGCAGGTCCCAGGCAGCCCACATCTCCAGGGGTTCTCGGCCACCACGGTCGGCATCAAGCACGAATTGGGCTATACCAAACACTGGCTGGGGGCCGTGGAAAGCTTGTTTACCCTGCCCTCCGGAGGCCCGGCCTTCGGCAGCCGGGGAACAGGGGTAGCTTTTAACGGCATCGTTGACTATGCCCCCAGCAACAACACCGGGATATCCTTGCAATTGGGCGTCACATCTCAGACCAATCCCACACTCGCAGGCGGTGGCCGCTTCACCAGCGTTAATCCGGACATCACCTTTACCTGGTTGCCTTTGTGGAATCTACAGTTCTATGGCGAGGTCTACGGACAAAGCCGCACGGGGCCGGGCCTGGGGTCCGGTTTTGATGCGGACGGCGGTGTGCAGTACCTGCTTACCCCCTACTGTGAGGTGGACCTCGAAGAAGGTGTGCGCCTGAGCGGAAATCTAGGTGGATTTACCCACTACTTCGGGGCAGGGATGGGTTTCCTGTTCTGATCCGTTAGGATCCTTGATAAATCAGTGCGGCCTAGCTTTAACGGTGTCTTTGGTGTCGTGCCGGGGTGAAGGTTAAATTCCAGGTCCAACCTGGGAGGTGGACGGCCCTGCTACTGGGGCCAAATATGCCGAACTCCTTCAATAACCCAGGTGTGCAAAGCGAATTTTCAATCAACGGATGGGCATCATACCGATGGTCGCTGATCTTTTACGGTCAAGTGACATCTTCCGATGCTGGATCTGTGGAACGGGCGGGCAGGGCTCCACATCCATGCTCCAAGTTACCAGGATTCAGGATGTGCAGTGCTCACCGTGTAGACAATACCGGAATCCTCTCTGTGAGGCGCTGCGCGCGCAGTGAATACCCAAAGTGGGTGGGGGGTGGCGGTGTTCGTCGCGTCGGTTATCCTCTATCACGCCATGCCGCCATTTGACATGCGCCGGCTTGCGTCATCGCAGTCTATCTCGATAGTTAACCCCATTGAGGTGTTAAACTATCCATCACTGCACATGATAGCGCTTGCGCCAAGAGTGAGAGCGACTGATCGCATGATCATTGAAAAGGACGCCGTCATGGATAAGCTCATCGTCGCGCTGTTCGTAATAACCGCCCTTGCAGGGTGTTCGCGTTCCGATGGTCTGGATGATAGCCATACCGTGAAATGGTACATGGCGCACGATGCCGCCGCCTATCCCTCTTTTCTTGTGGGTTTTTTGGGGCCGGCGAATTCAAATAATAACCACCCTCCCTCTGCGGTCAGCCGGTAGGCCACCCAGATGACTGGTGTCACAGGTCGGAAATACGGCGCTACCGGCGGGCTATCTCACCTGGATGGGGCCCGAAAAAAAATGACACCGCTGAATGGCCCTGCGTCCGAATTCTCGCCGGAGCGTGTCCCAATTGCCAGTGGTGAACGCCCAAGGGATGGGAGATTGCAGGGTTCGCGCAATGGATACCGTGTGGAGGCCAGTTACCGAAAATACAAAAACCGCCTAGGCTGGAACTCGCATAACACCTTGTTTTATTTGGTGGGGACGGCGGGATTCGAACCCGCGACCCACGGCTTAAAAGGCCGCTGCTCTACCGACTGAGCTACATCCCCAAAGGCAACATCTAGCAAGATAACTGCTAGGGCTGCGTATTATCCAGTGCAGGCGGAGACTGGTCAAGGCTGGTCAGCCACACAAGCGCCCGCGTACATCGGTTCGATGCATACGGGAGTTTGGCGCACTGCAGCCCTCGCAAAGCAAACGCACGCGAGTGCTAAGTGTCTCTACGGGAGAATCATATGCAGAAAACTTGAGCGGGAGTAGCGCAATATTTCGCTACTCCCGAAGGATGGTTAGTTTTAACATGAGCGTTCGCATTTTGGTGATCGTGGGCAATTTTGCCGATTTTCCAGAACCGGTGCCCACGATCACCAGAATATGCATCCACCTCAGGGAGGACCATCTCGTTGCGCAACCTTGACGATCTAGTCGTATTCATTCGTGTTGTGGACTGTGCTAGCTTTTCAGCGGCCGCGCGATCTCTCGATCTGTCGCCGACGACTGTCAGCAAACAGATCACAAGACTAGAGAAACAGCTTAATATAGGTTTGTTCGAACGAAATACTCGTCAAATAAAAATAACAGATGAAGGGCGGGCGATAGCCGAGCGCATGCGGTCAGCATTGGCTCTGCTTGACGAAGCTACTGAAATCGCTCGAAGGGGAGCGGCCGATCTCGATGGTACAATTCGCATTACCGCTCCGGTTCCATTCGGCAGCCGTTATATAGCAGCCGCCACCGCTGCGTTTCGCAAACTTCATCCAAAGGTTGGTTTCGAGTTATATCTAACTGATCGAATCATTGATCTCTATGCGAGTGATGTCGATGTGGCGATCCGGATTGCTCATCTCAACGATTCGCAATTAATTGCCCGCCGTCTCGCCAACAACCATCGTATTTTGGTTGCATCGCCCGAATATCTGGAACGCTATGGTACGCCCAGTCATCCGAAGGATTTAGCTAAACATGCCTGTCTTCTCTTTTCTTATCCAGGCTATCCACGAAATAATTGGAACCTGCACTCGACCATTGTTACTGGTGATGCAGAAGTGATCTTCGTGAACAGCGATCTCGTGACCGATAGCGGAGATACGCTCCGAAATTGGTGTGTTGAAGGGCTCGGGATCTCGCTGAGAGAAAGGTGGGACATCACAGACGAGATTCGGGCTGGTAGATTAACCCATGTCCTTCCAGACTGGGAGGAACAAGCGAACCCAATTAGTCTCGTTCGTCCGAAGAGATATCCAACACCCAAGCGTATAAGCGCCTTCGGTGAGTTTCTTGCCCAGCAGTGGCGTAATCCTCCATGGGAATGAGTAAAGTGGCTCGCATTCCGCTGGAGGCCAGCGGAATGCACACGCTGCTTCTTCTGTATCAGAATAGATACAAACCCACAATTTAACCTACTTTTCTCCCATGCCACCCCTAGCACTTGTGATTCGTATTTTCTCTAAAAATATTGCCTAATTGTACTGATACAATATTTCCAATAGTTTTTAGCCCCAATAAATAGCATGAAACTTTCGACATAAAGTCATTAATAACTCATATATTATAGATTACATAGTTCTTATAGGAGAACCAACTTTTTGAGAATACGAGAAAAACAGAGGTTGTGTATGAATGGCTATATCAGGGTTCTTCCTGCACATGCGCAACTTTTGTGGTTCGCGTCAGCGCTCTCATGGAGGGTAGAGTTAGCTGACAAACAAGCGCGAAGATCGAGATCGCAGTGATGCCCGTCCCGATTGGCGCCAGTGATTGCAGTCCCCAGACATGAATCGCGACGCCGCCGATACCAGAGCCAGCCATGACACCGGTATTGAAGGCGGCAATGTTCATTCCTGAAGCGACATCCATGGTTTGCGGTCGGTGACGCTCGGCTAGCATCAGGAGACGTGACTGAAGTGGGGGGATTACGCCATAGGTAGTGAACCCGAGCAATGCCACGAGCCCGATCATTGTGGCAGACTGGTGCAGCGAAAAAGCGATCAGTCCGAGCGATAACATAATGCCAAAGAGCAGGATAACCGAGGCACGATCCATCCCCTGGCTGTCAGTAAGACGCCCCCCCAACACGTTGCCGAGTGCCGCACCAAAGCCGTAAGCGAGCAGCGTCAAGCTAATGATCTCGACGCTGGCACCAGCTATCTGAAGCAGAGTCGGTGAGACGAAGGAGTAGAAGGCAAAGGAACCTGCATAGGAAAGCATGGGTATGCTTGCACCCGCCAGCATCTTGCGGTCAAACAAAACGTCGAGATCGCGCCACCCTGAACCCCTAGTCGTGGCCTCACCCGAGCCGACGGGCATCAGTGTAGCGATGCCTAAACTACCGATCAGCGCGCAGATGGCGATGGCGAAGAAGATAATTTGCCAGCCTAGAATGCTGCCCAGCCAAGTTCCAAGCGGCACCGCGAGTGACATGGCTACCGTCAAGCCTCCAAAGACGAGTGCCAGCGTTGCACCGGCGCGCCGAGGAACGACGAGCCGGGTAGCAACCCTGGAGGCGACGGCGAAGAAGACACCGTGAGCCAGCCCCGACAGAAAGCGGGCGCACAGCAGCAAAGTCAGACTTTCGGAAAAACTCGTCATCAGGTTCCCTGCACTGAAAACCAACATGGCAGCAAGGATCAGATGCTTGCGCGGCCGATTTGCGGCGAAAGCCGTCAGGATTGGCGCACCGATGACGACCCCAGCGGCATAGAATGTAACCGTTAGGCCAATCTGGGTGACACTGACATTAAAGTACGTCGCCATGACGGAATTGAGGCCGATAGTTATGAACTCGCTGAATCCGAAAGCGAAGGCGCAAAGCGAAAAAATGTAGATGATGGGGGGCACGGACCCAACCTCCGTTCAAGTGACCAACATTGCTTGCAAGATTTTTGGATCAGACGAGATGCACTGATGTTGATGGCAGCTTGCGCTTTGTGCGTTCTATACAAAAGGCTTCTAATGGAAAAATACTTGTGGCGAATTGGTATAAATGAGCTTCGTGCAGTCGACTAGAGGCGGCCATTGCTTGAGCACGAGCTGAAAGCCCAGCTTGATGTAGCAAGATCAACAATCCTTGCGGGTTCGTTGCTAACAGTCTATTTCTATTTGCTATAGTCATTTTTAGTCTGGGAATAATATCCAACTATTTGTTTTCATGGACATAGATGCACAGGACAAATCTGCCGTGACCGTGTAACCGCAGGGCCTCGCCATTCTCTCCACTTAGTCCTATGATTTAACCTCTGAAGGTTTCGTCCTTCTGAAGAAGGAAGGCCGCGAGGTCCGGCAGCGCACCATCAAGGATCTGGATCGGGCCGCCTCGACGCTGCCGAGGCATACCGGATGCTCCTTGATACCGGTCGTGTATATTGAACAATATTGTAAATCCACCCAATATTGGAATTTCCCAGTAATCGCCGATACCACTGAATTCATGAATGGGAGAGATCATGATCACCATACGGAAAAACCAGGAACGTGGCCTGTCCTCCCATGATTGGCTGGACAGTCGCCATACTTTCTCCTTTGCGGGCTACTACGATCCAGACTGGGTGGGTTTTGCCAGTTTACGTGTAATCAATGACGACCATGTTGCGCCGGGCGCCGGTTTTTCACCGCACCCTCACAAAAACATGGAAATTATCAGCTATGTGCTGGAAGGGGATCTGAGGCATGAGGACAGCATGGGCAACCGCGCGCTGATTCGTGCCGGCGAGGTGCAACGGATCAGCGCGGGGAGCGGCATTGTTCACAGCGAATACAACGCCTCGGCCACGCAACCGGTGCACTTTCTGCAGATCTGGATTGAGCCCAATGTGCTAGGTGGCAATCCCGCTTATGCCCAGAGGCGCTTTGACGCGGCAATAAAGCAGGGGCACCTATGCCCGATCGTATCTCCCAATGGGAGGGATGGATCACTCAGCATCCAACAGGATGCCCTACTCTATGCCGCCTTGCTGGAAACGGGGGAGCACGTGGAATACGCCCTATCCCCAGAACACAGGGCTTACGTGCAGGTAGTCCGCGGCAAGGTGAATGTGGATGGTGCCGAACTGAGCGCCGGGGACGGCGCCGGTATTCGCACGGAAACGACCGTGGGCATCACCGCCCTCGCACCGAGTGAACTTTTATTGTTTGACCTGCATTGAGGCGGACCAGTCTCGGATATCAATCGCTATTCGGGCGTTGTTATTCTGGATCGTCCACTGGTTCTTCAGTATCGGGGATCATTGGCCGCATCGTGCTGAGGACTTCCCGGTTCACGGTTATATCCACCATGTCCACACCGAAGCCCCCCAATACGCTATCCAAAGCGACAAAAGCCGCCACGCGGCCTATCATAAGGGCTGTGCCCTGCGACTCGTGGGCGGAGAATCGCAGGATTGATCATCCCGGTCTTCCCGAGGAGGTGGCCGCCATGGAAGGGAAAGGCCTGCCTGGAGTGCTGGACTCCACCGTAAAGGACCTGGCCCCCGCCTATTTCGCCCTGGTGATGGCCACGGGCATCATCTCTCTGACGGCGAAGGCCATGGGTCTTCCGATCCTCGCACGGTTGCTTTTCTGGCTCAACGGGGCCTTCTACGGGGTTCTATGGTTCCTGTCCTTTTGGCGCATTCTCCGCTTTGGCCGACGCTTGCGCGCGGATCTCACGGATCACCTGCGCGGTCCCGGATTCTTTTCGGCGGTGGCCGGATCCAGCGTCCTGGGCAGCCAGTTCGTCGTTCTTGCGGGCCAGGAAATGGTGGCCCTTCTGCTCTGGGGCCTCTCTCTCATCCTTTGGTTGATGTTGAACTACGGTCTATTCACCGTCTTCATCATCCAAAGACGCAAGCCTTCCTTGGAACAGGGCATCACCGGCGCCTGGCTCTTGGCGGTGGTGGCCGCCCAGTCCCTCGCCGTACTCGCCGCGATTCTGGATGCGCGCTGGGAGCCCATGCATCGCCTGGAATTCAATTTCATCGCGCTCTCTTTATGGCTCTGGGGCGGCATGCTTTATATCTGGATCGTGGTGCTCATCGTTTATCGTTACACGTTCTTCCGTTTTTCGGCGCAGGATCTGGTGCCGCCGTACTGGATCAACATGGGGGCTATGGCCATCTCCACCCTCGCGGGTTCCCTGCTCATCGCCAACGGTCGCGATGCGCCTTATCTGCATGCTCTTTTACCCTTCCTCAAGGGCTTCACGGTCTTTTACTGGGCCACGGGAAGTTGGTGGATCCCGTTGCTGATCGTCCTGGAGGTCTGGCGCCACGGCGTCAAGAGGATTCCCGTCCGCTACGACCCCCTCTACTGGAGCATGGTCTTCCCCCTCGGCATGTACAGTCTCTGCACCCTCCACATGGCGCAGAGCATGGATCTGCCCTTTTTGCTCCCCCTCGGAAGGCTCTTCTTCTATCTGGCGCTGCTCGCTTGGGCGATTACCTTTTGTGGAATGATCCACCGCTTGGGGTCAGGTCTGCGCACGGGAACGAAATAGAAAACCCATGCCTGCCCCGAAGTAATGGGTAAAGCCACCCAGGTTCCCGCAGGGGTCTTGACGATGGTGGCCATGGCAGGAATCCTCTCGACAGGATCGGTACTGTACTGAATCCGCACCCGGGGACTGTCAGAGTCATAATTATGACATCTTGTTTTGCTTGGTGGCGCTTCAGGGACTCGAACCCCGGACACGCGGATTATGATTCCGCTGCTCTAACCAGCTGAGCTAAAGCGCCGTGAGGCGCCAATTAAAGCCCTAACCGGCGCGCCTGTCAAGGCGACCGGCGCTTCGCCCATTCCGCGTCAGCGCAACAGGCGGCGGCCAAGCAGGCGCCAGGCCCCCACGTAGGCCGTGAGGGTGTACAGCCACAATACGCCTATATGGTAAAACGCCGCGTGCGGCAGATGTCCGGTCAGCAAAGGGCGCAGCAAGGCCACGACATGGGTCAGCGGCAGCACCTGGGCCAGGTGTTGTGCAAAAGGCGGCAACGAATGGATGGGGTAAAAAACACCGCAAAAAAGGAACATGGGCGTTATGACCAGGGTAAAATAATACATGAAAAAATCGTAGCTCCGCGCCAGTGCGGTCATGACCAGCGCCAACCCCCCGAAACTCAGGCCCGCCAGCAGAATCACCGGCGGCGCCAAAAATATCCAGGGACCCTGTATGGCGCCGAAGAAGCTGGCCACGATCATAATGGCAACGGCGCTGATCAGACCCTTCACCGCGCACCAGAGCACTTCGCCCGCGAGAATGTCGCTGACGCGCAACGGAGTCGCCAGCATCGCCGCATAAGTGCGCTGGGCGCTCATCCGGGTAAAAGCGGAGTAGAGTCCCTCAAAACTGGCCGTATTCATGACACTACTGGCGACGATCCCGGAAGCGATGAAGGTGATATATGGCACTCCATCCATCCGTCCGACAAAATGACCTAAACCGTAACCCAGCGCCAGCAGATAGAGGAGCGGATCACCGAAGTTGCCCAACATGCTCGGTACCAGCAGTTTGCGCCAGACGCGGTAGTTGCGTTGCACAACGGCGAACGCGCCGGTCCCCGGCAGGATTTCACCGAGCCGCATACTCGGTTTCCTCTCGCAGATCGCGCCCGGTCAGGTGCAAGAACACATCTTCCAGGCTGGCGGGACGTTGCAACCACTGGTAGGCGGGGTCTTCCGCGAAATGTGCCAGCAACGGACTCAAGTCCGGCCCGTAGCAGAGCAGGGTATCGCCCACGCGCTCACTGGCGCGCACCCACTGGCGGTGGAGATTTTGCGGGTCGGGCGGCTCGCCGTCCACCCGGCGCAATTCGACCACGCCACCAGGGATATACACGCTGATCAAGCCACGTGGGCTGTCTTCTGCCAGTATCCGGCCATGGTCGATAATCCCGACCCGGTCCGCCAGCCGCTCTGCTTCATCCATGTAATGCGTGGTCAGCAGCAGGGTCGTTCCTTGCCGGCGCAATTCGCGCAAACGCTGCCAGATGAGGTGGCGTGCCTGGGGATCGAGGCCGGTGGTCGGTTCGTCCAGCAACAGCAACTGGGGAGTGTTGATCAAGGCGCGGGCGATGGTCAGACGCCGTTGCATCCCGCCGGACAAGGCATGAATGGGTTGCCCGGCATGGCCGCCAAGGGCCATGAACTCCAGCAGTTCGGCGCTACGCTGGCGGATCAATGGCTTGGACAGGCCAAAATAGCGGCCGTAGATCCACAGATTTTCCTGCACGGTAAAGTCGGGGTCCAGATTGTCCGCCTGGGGGACTACCCCCATGATGGCCCGCGCCGTACGCCCCATCTCTATGAGCCCGCGGCCACCGATACGAATCTCTCCGTCATCCATCGGGGTAAGCCCCTGAATCGCGCGCACCGCCGTACTCTTGCCCGCGCCATTGGGGCCGACGAGGGCGAAGCACTCCCCTCTGGCAAGGGCAAGATCGACACCGCGCAGCACCTCCCGTGTGCCATAGCGTTTGTGCAGTGTCCGCAGTTCAAGAAAGACTGGATTCACGGCAGGGGCGACCGGCTCCCATCTTGGCGACATCGTCACTGAGGGATTGCAGCAATGCCTCTTGCAGGACATGGAGCTGCCCATGAAAAAAATGATCCGCGGAAAGTAGAATCTTTTGCGGTTGGACGGGCAAGGTATTGACCCAGCGCTCTACGGTGATGGGTGGCACCAACTCGTCCAACTCACCCTGGATCAAGGTCCATGGGCAGGTCGGTGCGGGCAACGTGGCGAAATCGAAAAGATTGACGGGCGGTGCGACGGTGAGGAGACGGCTGATGCGAGGATGCCGATGCACGCTGCGATAGGCCACATAGGCTCCGAAAGAAAACCCCGCCAGCCAGATATCGAAGCCGGGGCGGCGTCCCTGCACCCAGTCGAGCACGGCCAGACAGTCCTCGGTTTCGCCACGGCCATCATCATAGACCCCGGCACTCTCGCCTACCCCCCGAAAATTAAAGCGCAGCGAGGGAATCCCCAGATGATTACAGGTGCTGCTAAGATAATGCACGACCTTGTTGTGGAGGGTGCCCCCATACAGGGGATGCGGATGAAGAATGACGGCCACCGCGCCGCGCGTCTCTTGATCGGGGCAGGCCGTGATACCCTCCAACGGACCCATCGGGCCGGGAATGACGACACGCTCACCCACGCATTCGAGCCCGGCGAGTTCGCCGCCATCATAGAGGTGACTGCGATCGACGGGCAGCATCAGATGCGTAACCGGCTGACGGGCACGCCGTCGCGCAGGTGGGATTCGACAATTTCGCGCACATCATCGGCATCCACGTAGGTGTACCAGACCGCCTCGGGGTAGACCACGGCGACCGGTCCCTCACAGCAACGTCCCAGGCAGCCGCAACGATTGACCCGGACCTGATCCGGGCCGTGAATCCCGAGGGCCTTGGCGTGTGCTTTGGCCACATGAAACATCTCATCGGCGAGGCCGCTGTTGTTGCAGGCCTGCTCACCATTCTCCCGCTGATTCAGACAAAGGAACATATGCCGTCGATAGAAAGCATCTCCCATAAGCGTTGACCCCCCGTTCATACCGGGACATCATACCCGAATTAGCCACTACTGACAGCGGGTGGAGATGCCATGCTCAGCGATCAAGTCATCGCCAATATCGATAACGCCCTGCGCACCCTGACCGGACAGCAGGTCGGCAGCGACCGGCCCTATCCGGCCCAGGGGATTCCCGATGCCCTGCTGCGCCCCTGGGAGCGGCAACGGGCAGGGCGGATGATGCGGGTCAATCATGCCGGCGAAATCATGGCACAAGCGCTTTATACCGGTCAGGCGACCGGTACCGATGATCCTGCCCTGCGCGCACAACTACAGCGGGCGCGTGCCGAGGAGGGGGACCATCTGCGCTGGTGTGAAGCCCGCCTGCGAGAACTCAACAGCCGCCCGAGCCTGCTCGCGCCGCTCTGGTATGGGGCGGGTTGGGGCATGGGTTTTCTCGCTGCCCGACGTGGCCGCGCTAGTAATCTGGGGCTGGTGGTTGCGGTAGAACATCAGGTGGAAGAGCACCTCAACAGCCATCTGGATGCACTCCCCGCCGAGGACCACCGTAGCCGCGCGATTGTGACGCAGATGCGAAACGACGAGGCCGGACACGCCGAAAAAGCGGAAGCCCTCGGCGCGGGAAAGCTTCCTGCGCCGGTACGGATGGCCATGGGGGTATTCTCCAGAGTCCTGACGCGGGGCGCGCTTTGGCTGTAACGGCTCAGGGGAGATTTCTGCCGGGGACCCGGACCGGGCGCATATGCAGTTCGGAACCGCCGGGCAGATGGATGCGATAGTGTCCGGCACGCACGGCCTCCGCCATACTGCCAATGGTTTGCCTGCTGAGTAGACCGATCACCTCGGCCTTGAGCGGCTTCCATTGATAGTGCATCGGGCAGGCCGTCTCGTCGGCACAAGCCTTGAGACCGAGCACACAACCTTGGCCGAAAGGCTGTCCCTCGACAATTTCCACCACTTCCAGAATATTCAATTGCTCCGCGCCGGAACGCATCACAAAACCGCCGCCGCGCCCCTTAAAGGAATCCAGCACGCCCCGTTTGGCGAGATCCTGCAGAATCTTCGCCAGGTACTGCGCGGGGACGCGCAGGTAATCGGAAATGTCCCGGCTCAGCACGGGTTCTCCAGATGTCTGGGCGGCCAGATAAATCAGGGCCTGCAAGGCATATTCGCTAGTTTTACTCAAAAGCATGACGGCATCCTCAGCCTTCTTCTCGAACTTCATAGTCATGGGTGATCACGGCGGTTTTACCCAACATGATGCTCGCCGAGCAATACTTTTCTGCAGACAGGCCTATGGCGTGGGCCACCCGCTGGGGATCCAGCCCCTTGCCGGACACCACAAAATGCAGGTGAATCTGAGTAAATACTTTCGGATCCCGATCAGCACGCTGGGCATCCAGTTCCACCACACAGTCGCGGATGTCCTGCCGGGATTTCTGAAGGATCATGACCACATCGATACTGGAACACCCGCCGAGCCCCATCAGGAGGAGTTCCATGGGGCGCGACCCGAGGTTGCGTCCACCAATTTCAGCCGCGCCGTCCATCACCAGCGCATGGCCACTATCAGCCTCGGCGACGAAGCTCATCTGCTCCGGACCCATCCACTGTACACGTGCCTTCACGTTTCGCCCCCCACGCTCTGAAAACCGCAAATTCCCATTTAATTCTAATAAAATAGTTCTGTAAACCGCTTTTTAACCGGCAAAGAGGTGTTCCAGGGCTTCTCCCGGCCGCGCCGCACGCATAAACGCCTCACCGACCAGAAAAGCATGTACCCCTGCCGCACGCAACACCGCCACCCCCGCGCTGCTGTGGATGCCACTTTCGGTGACGACAATGCGCCCCTCCGGGATTTCCGGAAGAAGGTTCAGTGTGGTTTCGATTTCGGTCACAAAACGTCGCAGGTCGCGATTATTGATGCCGATCAGAGGAGTCCGCAATTTCAGGGCCCGCCGCAGTTCGGCACCATCATGGACCTCCACCAGCACGGCCAGTCCCAGCGACCGCGCCGTCGCCTCCAGGTGCTGCAACTCGGCATCGCCGAGGGCAGCGACGATGAGCAGGATGGCATCCGCACCGATGGCACGCGCCTCCCAGACCTGATAGGGATCTATGCAAAAATCCTTGCGCAGCACCGGCAGGGCGCAAGCCTCGCGGGCGGCGGTCAGGTAATAGTCGGCCCCCTGAAAGTAGAACACGTCGGTCAGCACCGACAGGCAGGCCGCTCCATGCGCCGCGTAATCTTGAGCAATGGCGACCGGATTGAAATCGGCCCGAATGACCCCAGCCGATGGGGAAGCCTTCTTGATTTCGGCGATGACGGCAGCCTGACCGTGGGCAATTTTGCCCTGAATGGCGCCGATGAAGTCCCTGGGAGGCGCCGCCAAGGCCGCTGCGGCCTGCAACTCCGCCAGCCCCAAACGCGCTTGGCGCTCACGTAGTTCCGTCCGCTTGCGAGCGAGTATCTCCTGCAATATGTCGGCCATATTTTATCCTTACGGAGCCCTGCCCAGCAAATCCCGCCACTTTTTCCAGGCAGCGCCCGATCCCAACACCTCCCGCGCCAGGGCCACGCCTGCGCCCATATCGGGGACACAATCCGCCGCATAGAGCGCCGCTCCGGCATTGAGCAGGACCACATCCCGGCGGGGACCGGGGTGATTCTGCAACACCTCCTCGGCCACCGCCAGCGCCGCCGCCACGCTGTCGATCTGTAAAGCGGCCAACGGTGCCCGCGATATACCAAAATCCTCCGGCTGAATCCGACCGCGGCTGATCACGCCATTTTTTAACTCGGCGACATCCGTGGGTCCCGAAAGGCTGATTTCATCCAAGCCATCGTGACCATGGACGACCAGCACATGGCGCGATCCCAGTTCCCGCGAGGCTTCGGCCAAAGGAGTCAACCAGCGCTCGGCGTAGACCCCGAGTACCTGGTGCGGGGCCCCGGCGGGATTGCTGAGCGGACCCATGAGATTGAACAAGGTGCGGATGGCGAGTTCCTGGCGCGGGCCGGCGGCGTGGCGCATGGCGCCGTGGTGTGCCGGAGCGAAAAGGAATCCGATGCCGATGCGCTCGATACTCTGCGCTACGGCCTCGGGGCTCATATCCATGGGCAGACCGGCGGCTTCCAGTACATCGGCGCTGCCACTGCGACTGGCCATGGAGCGATTGCCATGCTTGGCCACCCGCGCCCCCCCGGCCGCCGCCACCACCGCGGATACCGTCGATATATTGAAGGTGTTCAGGGCATCACCACCGGTACCACAGGTATCCAGCAAATGATCCGTAGAGACGACGACCCGAGTCATGCAGGCGCGCAGAGCCCGGGTCGCGCCCACCAGTTCCTCCACCCGTTGCCCTTTCATGCGCAGGCCCATGAGCAAGGCCCCGATCTGCGCCGGGGTCCATTCACCCGCCATGATGCCGGCAAAAATGGTTTCCGCCTCTTGGCAGGATAAATCCTGTCCCGCCACAATCTGTTCGAGCACGTCCCGAACGATCATCGCGCGCCTCCTTGCAGAAAGTGTTGCAGCAGGGTCTTGCCATGCTCGCTCAGAATGGATTCGGGATGAAACTGCACGCCCTCCACCTCCAGAGTGCGGTGACGCAACCCCATGATTTCCCCTTCGGCGGTCCAGGCCGTCACTTCCAACACCTCCGGCAAGGAGTCGCGCTCGACAATCAGCGAATGGTAACGGGTGGCGGCGAAGGGGTCCGGCAGATCCCGGAATACCCCCTGGCCCCGATGGAAAATGGGCGAGGTTTTGCCGTGCATCACCTGCGCCGCGCGGACGACCTTGCCGCCGAAGGCCTGGCCGATGGCCTGATGCCCGAGACAGACCCCCAGCAAAGGGATCTTTCCGGCGAAATGCTGGATGACCTCCAGAGAGATGCCCGCTTCGTTGGGGGTACAAGGGCCCGGGGAGATGCAGATGCGGCTGGGGGCCAGTCTTTCAATGGCCGCCACGCCGATGGCATCGTTGCGCTCGACCCGCACCTCCACCCCCAATTCACCGAAGTATTGCACCAGGTTGTAGGTGAAGCTGTCGTAGTTATCAATCATGAGTAGCATGATCTGCCCTCCCTTCGGGATCGAGACCGTTCTCGGCCAGGGCGACGGCGCGGAACATGGCGCGGCGTTTGTTCATGGTTTCTTCCCACTCCGCCGCGGGCTCCGAATCGGCGACAATACCGCCGCCCGCCTGGATATGCAGCATGCCGTCCTTGACGACGGCCGTGCGGATGGCGATGCAGGTGTCCATGTTGCCATTCCAGCCCCAGTAACCCACCGCCCCGGCATAGACACCACGCGCCACCGGCTCCACCTCGCGGATGATTTCCATGGCGCGGATCTTGGGCGCCCCGGAGACCGTGCCGGCCGGGAAGGTCGCGCGTAAAGCATCCATGGCGTCCAGCTCCGGCCGCAGTCGTCCCGTGACCTGCGAGACAATGTGCATGACGTGGGAGTAGCGCTCAACGCCAAAGGCGTCGGACAGTTCCACCGAACCGATGTCGGCGATACGCCCCACATCATTGCGCGCCAGATCGATGAGCATGAGATGTTCGGCGCGCTCCTTGGGGTCGGAGAGCAGTTCTTGCTCCAGCGCTTCGTCCTCGGCGCGGGTCTTGCCGCGCGGCCGCGTACCGGCGATGGGGCGGACGGTGACCAGATCGTCTTCGACGCGCACCAGTATCTCCGGTGATGAACCCACCAGATGCGTGTCCCCCAGGTCCACATAGAACATATAGGGAGAGGGGTTGACGCCCCGCAGGGCGCGATAGAGATCCAGAGGATGCGCGGTCAGCGGCGTGGACAGGCGTTGGGAGGGCACCACCTGCATCACGTCTCCGGCGCCGATATATGCCTGGATGGTGCGCACCGCCGCCATATACCCCTCACGACTGAAGCTGGCGGTGAAATCCTCCTCGCGGACGTGTCGGGTGCTCATCCCCGGTGGGGACGGCGGTACCGACTCGCGCAACCGCTGCCGGAGCCGCTGCAGGCGAGCGACGCCACGTTCCCAGGCATCGGCTTGAGCGGGGTCGGCATGCACCAGCAAACGGAGGGTCCCGCGCAGGTTATCGAAGATCAGCAGTTCGTCGGTCACCAGCAACTGTATCTCCGGCAGATCCAGCGGGTCGGGCAAAGGCGCGCCGCGGGCAAGGCGGGGTTCGATCGTGCGGACGATGTCGTAGCCAAAATAGCCCACCAAGCCGCCGCTGAAACGATCACCGATATCTTCCAGAGGGGCTACCCGGAAGCGTTTACGAAAGGCGCCGATCCATTCCAGGGCGTCGCTCGGCATCGCCCGTTCCGTTTCGACACCATCGACGTGCACGGTGACAACACCTTGGGTAACGCGCAATATCTGCCGTGCCGGAAGACCGATGATGGAATAACGGCCCCACTTTTCGCCGCCCTGCACCGACTCCAGCAGATAGGCATAGGGGGCATCCACCAGTTTGAGGTAGGCGGACAAAGGGGTGTCGAGGTCGGCGATGACCTCACGGGAAAGGGGTATACGGTTGTAGCCCTGGCGCGCCAAAGCCTCAAAGGTTGCTTTCGGAATCACGGATCACCTCGTTAGAGCGATAGAAAAGAAGCCACTGCCTTTCAGCAGCAACGCCATCGTCTCTCCCACCGCAGTGCTTTCCGCATGGTGCCTCTGATTCCTCGCAAAGCTACGCCAGAATATCCAATAATTCGCGCATGCTGTCCAGTACCGCGTCGGGCTCCAGGCAATGGACGGGCTCATCGCCGTTATACCCGTAGGTCACGCAGGCGATGGGCATGCCCGCCGCTCGGGCGGCCTGGGTGTCATTCCGTGAGTCGCCGACCAGCAGGCAGTTTTTCACCGGTTGATGAAAGTGTTCAGCCGTGTGCGTCAGGGGTAGTGGATCGGGTTTCTTGCGCGGCAGGCTGTCACCGGACAGGACCAGTCCGAAGAAGTCGTACAGCCCCAGTCGCTGGAGCAGCGGCACGGTGAAGGCGGCGGCCTTGTTGGTGATACATACCAGTTCGCGGCCCTGAGCCTGCAAGGCTTCCAGCGTGCCGCGCACACCCGGGTAGATCACGCTGTGATCCAGCAGATGCGCCCCGTAGTACTGGCTGAAATCCACCATGGCCGCATCCAGTTCCTCCGCGCTGGGGTCACTCTGGATCGCCAGTGCCCGCCGCATCAGCTCACGGACGCCGTTACCGATAAAACCACGGATGACCGGCATTTCGGCGGGCGCGCGCCCGAGTTTTTGCAGCACATGGTTGGCCGCAGCGGCAAGATCGGGGGCGGTATCCACCAGTGTGCCGTCCAGATCCAGCAGGACGACACGCGCTGCGAATGCCTCGGTATTCAGCTTCACCATCGCTCAGCCCGCCAGCGCTTTGCGGAAGGCGGCAATGGTCATGGCGTAGTCGGGCGTGCCGTAGATGGCGCTGCCCGCCACGAAAACGTCGGCGCCCGCGTCGGCGACCCGCCGCACGTTGTCCACCTTGACGCCACCATCCACTTCCAGTTCGATGCCCTTGCCCGTGGCGTCGATGCGCTGGCGAATCGCCTCGATCTTGCGCAGGGTGTACTCGATGAAGCCTTGTCCGCCGAAGCCGGGGTTGACACTCATCACCAGCACCAGATCGAGGTTCTCCAGTACGTAATCCAGCACATTGAGGGGAGTGGAAGGGTTGAGAGAGACGCCCGCCTTGCAGCCCAGGCTGTGGATCAACTGGATGGTCCGATCCAGATGAACCGTCGCTTCGGGATGCACGGTAATGATATCGGCGCCCGCCTTGGCGAAGTCGGGGATAATGCTGTCCACTGGGGAAATCATGAGATGCACGTCCAGGGGTTTTTGGGTGTGCGGCTTGATGGCGGCAACCACCAGCGGACCGATGGTCAGATTGGGGACGAAATGGTTATCCATGACGTCCACATGGATATAGTCGGCACCGGCCACATCGACGGCGCGCACCTCTTCGCCCAAACGGGCGAAATCTGCCGAAAGGATGGAAGGAGCAATCTTGAACTGCGTCATATCACCTCCAAAACAGGGCGAGAGCGCCATGCGCCCTCGCCCGTCGACAAAGTCGGTACGCTATCAGACGCCGGTAACGCGGGGGTCGAGTTCACCCTTGCTGTAGCGCTTGAACATGGTATCCAGCGGGATCACCTGAATTTTGCTGGCCTGCCCGGCGCTGCCGAAAGCCTCGAAACGTTGCCGACAAATGTCCCGCATGGCGTCGAGAGAAGCCATCAGGAACTTGCGGGGATCGAAATTCTTGGGGTTCTTGGCCAGGCTCTGGCGCACCGCGCCGGTGGCGGCCAAACGCAGGTCGGTATCGATATTGACCTTGCGCACACCGAACTTGATACCTTCCCGGATCTCTTCCACGGGCACGCCGTACGTCTCGCCGATGTCTCCACCGAACTCGTGGATGATCTTCAGCCAATCCTGGGGCACCGAGCTGGAGCCGTGCATCACCAGGTGGGTATCGGGGATCCGCGCATGAATCTCCTTGATCCGGTCGATACGCAGCACCTTGCCGGTGGGTGGCCGGGTAAACTTGTAGGCGCCGTGACTGGTACCGATGGCGATGGCCAGGGCGTCTACCTTGGTGGCCTTCACGAAGCGCGCGGCCTCTTCGGAGTCGGTCAGCATCTGATCGTGGGTCAGACTGCCCTCGGCGCCGACACCATCCTCCTCACCCGCCATGCCGGTCTCCAGGGAGCCGAGACAGCCTAATTCACCCTCAACACTCACGCCGACGGCATGGGACATCTCCACAACTTTCGCGGTCACCGTGACATTGTAGTCATAGCTGGCCGGGGTCTTGGCATCTTCCAGCAAGGAACCGTCCATCATCACGCTGGAAAATCCGGAACGAATGGCCTGGATGCAGACTGCCGGACTGGCCCCATGATCCTGGTGCAGGACGACGGGGATGTTCGGGTACTCTTCAATGGCGGCGAGAATCAGGTGTCGCAGAAAGGGCTCGCCCGCATATTTGCGAGCCCCCGCCGAAGCCTGAAGGATGACCGGCGCGTCGACTGCCGCGGCGGCCTCCATGATCGCGCGCACCTGCTCGAGGTTGTTGACATTGAAAGCGGGGATTCCGTAACCGTGTTCTGCAGCGTGGTCCAACAACTGGCGCAGGGAAACTAGAGCCATGACACTCCTCCTAAACGTGAATGAAAATGGATTGGGTCTTGGGCCATCCTATCGGCGGACCCTGCGGACTGCAAGTAGGGTCCCGCCGAATGGCGGTCTTCGAGAGAACCCAGCTCAAGCACGGTGTGTGACATCGCCGACGCGCACCAGCTTGAGGGTATTGGTGCCACCGGGTGCGCCCATGGGCTCGCCGATGGTGATGAGAATCAGATCGCCGTCACGGACCACGCCCCGGCGACGCAACTCGTCTTCCGCCGCGCGCATCACTTGGACAGGGTCATCATGGCGGCTCTGCGGGAAATTGACCGGATGCACCCCGCGATACAAGGTTACCTTGCGCCGGGTATACACCTGCGGGGTCAATGCATAAATCGGCACCCGCGGATTGGCGCGGGAGAGCCATAAAGCGGTGGAACCACTTTCGGTAAACGCCGCGATGGCCACAATGGGTGAGCGCATGGTGGCTAAAATAGCCGCCGCCGCGATGGTTTCATCCATCCGCTCCAACGGCCGGTCGATGATTTGCAGGGTGTTGTTGACCGGCGCCTGCCGTTCGGCCTCCCGGCAAGTGCGATCCATGGCGGCGACGGCCTCCACCGGAAAGGCTCCACTGGCCGTTTCCGCCGACAGCATCACGGCGTCGGTGCCATCGAGAACCGCGTTGGCGACATCGGAAACCTCGGCACGGGTCGGGATCGGTTGATGGATCATGGACTCCATCATCTGTGTCGCCGTAATCGTCAAGCGGTTGTATTTCTGCGCCAGGGCAATGATCCGTTTCTGCACGGGGGGCACCGCCGCGTCGCCGATCTCCACCCCGAGATCACCACGCGCCACCATGATGACTTCGGAGACCGCGAGGATTTCTTCAATAGCCTCCACCGCCTCGGCCCGTTCGATTTTAGCCACCAGCGCGCCATGACCACCGGCCTCCCGGAAGAGACGGCGGGCTTCCTCCATATCGGCGGCGCTGCGCGGAAACGAGACCGCCAGGTAGTCGGCCTCCAGGCGCGCCGCCGTGATGATATCAGCCCGGTCCTTATCGGTCAGCGCCGGCGCGGTCAGACCGCCCCCTGCCCGATTGATGCCCTTGCTGTTGGAGAGTTCGCCACCCTGTACGACGCGGGTGTGGATTTCAGTGCCCTGCACCTTCTCGACCCAGAGGACAATCATGCCATCATTGAGCAGCAGGGTCGCGCCCCGGTCCACATCTCCGACGAGTTGCGGATAGGTCACTCCGACCCGCGTCTCGTCGCCGAGGGCGCAGGTGGTGTCGAGGATAAACGGCTCGCCCGCCGTGAGGTGGATTTTGCCTTCGGCAAACTTGCCGATACGAATCTTGGGTCCCTGTAAATCGGCCAACACACCGATGGCGCGGCCATGGGCGCGCGCCCTTTCCCGGACCATCTCGGCGCGCTTGACGTGGTCTTCCGCCGCGCCGTGGGAGAAGTTGAGACGCACGACGTCGACGCCCGCCTCGATCAAGCGATCGACGACCTGCACATCAGAACTGACAGGACCCAGGGTGGCAACGATCTTCGTCCGGCGTATCAAGTGTTCTTCCCTCGCGCGCGGGCTTCCAGCATGGCTACGGCGGGCAGGGTCTTGCCTTCGAGAAACTCCAGAAAGGCACCGCCGCCGGTGCTGATATACGAGACCGCGTCTTCGATCTGAAATTTGTTGATAGCGGCAATGGTATCCCCCCCCCCGGCAATGGAGAAGGCGCTGCTTTCGGCCACGGCGCGGGCAATGGCTTTGGTGCCATCGGCGAAGGCATCGAACTCGAACACGCCGACCGGACCATTCCAGACGATGGTGCCCGCCTTGCGCAGAATATCCCCCAGGACTCTGGCCGTGTCAGGCCCGATGTCGAGCACAATATCGTCGGCGGCGATCTCGTCCACGTTGCAGGTTCGCGCGGGGGCGGTGGCGGAAAACTCCTTGGCCACCACCACGTCGCTGGGCAAGGGCACATCGCCGCCCTTGGCCCGCGCGGCCGCCACGATCGCCTGGGCATCCGGCACCAGATCCGCCTCACAAAGGGATTTGCCGACCGCATGCCCGGCGGCGAGGATGAAGGTGTTGGCAATACCGCCACCCACCACCAGTTGATCGACCTTCTCCGCCAGGGATTTGAGAATCGTCAGCTTGGTGGAGACCTTGGAACCGGCGACAATGGCCACCAAAGGCCGTCTGGGGTTCTGCAGGGCCTTGCCCAGCGCCTCCAGTTCGTTGACCAGCAGCGGACCGGCGCAAGCGATGGGTGCGAACTTGCCGACACCGTGGGTGCTGGCCTGGGCACGATGGGCCGTGCCAAAAGCATCCATCACATAGATATCGCAGAGTGCGGCCATCTTTTTGGAGAGGGCCTCGTCATCCTCGCCTTCGCCCGCATTGAAACGGACATTTTCCAGGACGACCACATCGCCATCCCGCAACCGGGCGAGGCTATCCTTACCGGCATCCAGCCAATCGCGCACCACAGGGACTTCGCGGCCCAGCAACTGACCGAGATGGGCGGCAATGGGCGCCAGACTGGCCTTTTCGTCAAAAACGCCTTCCTTGGGACGCCCCAGATGGGACATCAGCATCACCCGCGCCCCACCCGCCAGCGCGGTGCGGATGGTAGGCAGGCTGGCGCGAATGCGGGTGTCGTCGGTAATGCCACCCGCGTCATTCATGGGGACATTGAGATCCTCACGAATCAGCACGCGTTTTCCCCGCAGGGGCACATCCGTCATACGCAGGACGTTCATGGTGGATCTCCTCTTCAGCGGGCCTGGCCCATCATGGCGAGGGCGGTATCCACCATGCGGTTGGAGAAACCCCATTCGTTGTCATACCAGGAGCAGACCTTGACCAGCTTACCCTTGACCTTGGTCAGAGAGGACTCGTAGGTGGACGAATGCGGGTTGTGGTTGAAGTCGATGGAAACCAGGGGTTTGTCATTGTAGCCATAGACGCCCTTGAGCGCGCCTTGACTGGCCGCCTTCATCGCGGCATGGATTTCGTCGACGGAGACCGCCTTGTTGACGATACAGGTGAGGTCCACGATGGAAACGTTTTGCGTGGGCACGCGGATGGCGAAGCCGTCCAGCTTGCCGGCCAGCTCCGGCAGCACCAGGCCGATGGCCTTGGCGGCACCGGTACTGGTGGGAATCATGCTCATGCCGGCGGCGCGGGCGCGACGTAAATCCTCGTGATAGACGTCGATGATGCGCTGATCGTTGGTCATGGAGTGGATGGTATTCATGGTGCCGCCTTCGATGCCGGCCAGATCGTTGAGGATCTTGGCCAAAGGCGCCAGACAGTTGGTGGTGCAGGAACCGTTGGAGACGATCTGGTGCTTGGCGGGATCCAGCAACTGATGGTTGACGCCATAGACGACGGTCAGATCCACGGCATCCTTCGCCGGAGCGGAGATCAGCACCTTCTTGGCGCCGCCTTTGAGGTGCAGGGCGGCTTTCTCGCGGGAGGCAAAGAAGCCGGTGCACTCCAGGACGACATCCACGCCCAGATCACCCCAGGGCAGCTTGGACGGGTCGCGCTCGGCCAGGACCTTGACGCGATCATCGCCGACCAGCATGTCGCCGCCGTCAACGCTCACCGAGACAGGGAATTTGCCATGCACGGAATCATACTGCGTCAGGTGGGCGTTGGTCTCGGGGCTGCCCAGGTCATTGATCGCGGCGATCTGGATTTGGTCGGTCCGGTTTGCTTCGTACACCGCCCGCAGAATGTTCCGTCCAATACGCCCATAGCCGTTAATACCGATACGCAATACCATAATGTGAACTCCTCAGATATTTGGAATGAATAAGTTACAGTGCCTGGAAATGCGCGACTACGTTCTCCACCGTGAAGTCGAACTTCTCGAACAGGACCGGGGCCGGGGCCGAAGCGCCGAAGTGATCGATACCGACGACCGCGCCGTGCAGACCCACATATTTGTACCAGAGCCCCGTGGTGCCCGCTTCGATGGCGACACGCTTGGTGACACTGGCGGGAAGGACACGCTCCTGATACGCCGCGTCCTGTGCCGCGAAGAGATCCATACAGGGCATGGAAACCACCCGCACCGGATGCCCCTGCTCCGCCAGTCTGGCCTGCGCCGCCAGCGCCAGTTCCACTTCGGAACCGGTGGCGATGAGGAGACCCTGGATCTTGCCCCCTTCGGCCTCCTTGAGCACATAACCACCGCGACGGGCGTTGGCCACGGTGTCATCGGTATGGGGCAGGGCCGGGAGGTTCTGCCGGCTGAGGGCCAGCAGGGACGGCGTCCGTTCCTGTTTAATGGAAGATTCCCAGGCAATGGCCGTTTCCACCGCGTCCGCCGGACGCCAGACATGGAGGTTAGGGATCAGACGCAGGCTGTTGACCTGCTCGATGGGCTGATGGGTCGGGCCGTCCTCACCGAGCCCGATGGAGTCGTGAGTCATCACATAAATCACGCGAATGCCCATCAGCGCCGACATCCGGATCGCATTGCGACTGTAATCGGAGAAGATCAGGAAGGTGCCGCCGAAAGGCAGGAAACCGCCGTACAGGGCGATACCGTTCATGATCGCGGACATGCCGAACTCGCGCACGCCGTAGTGGATGTAATTACCCATCAGGCGATGCTTGCCGATGTCGATGGCTTCCTTCCAGCGGGTGTTGTTGGAAGGGGTCAGATCGGCAGAACCGCCGACGAATTCGGGCAATACCGGCGCAAGCGCTTGAATGCACTGCCCGGATGCCACACGCGTGGCCACCTTGGGCGCCGTCTTGCGGAAACCGGCGATGAGTGCCGCCAGTTCATCATCGAGTTTACCGCTGGGGGTGCCGGCCAGACGCCGTTCGAGCTCCGTCGCCGCTTCGGGATAGAGTGTCCGGTACTTGGCGAAACGCGCCTTCCAGTCGGCCTCAGCGGCCTCCCCCTTGGCTCGGGCATCATAGGCCCGGTAGATGGCCTCGGGAACCTGGAACGGCTCCGCGGACCAACCCAGGTTTTCCCGGGTCAGACAGATCTCTTCGGCGCCCAAAGGCGCGCCATGGCAGTCATGGCTGCCCGCCTTGTTGGGGGAGCCGTGGCCAATGACGGTCTTGCAGCAGATCAGGGTCGGCCGGGTGTCTTGCTTGCGGGCCTCGACGATGGCTTTTTTGATGGCTTCGGGGTCGTGGCCGTCGACCTGGCGGATCACATGCCAGCCGTAGGCCTCGAAACGGGCCGGGGTGTTGTCGGCGAACCAGTCATCCACATGACCGTCGATGGAGATGTTGTTGTCGTCATAGAAACAGACGAGCTTGTTGAGCCCCCAGACGCCCGCCAAGGAGCAGGCTTCATGGGAAACGCCCTCCATGAGGCAGCCATCGCCGAGGAAAACATAGGTGTAGTGATGGATGATTTCGTGATCGGGCCGGTTGAAATGGCTGGCGAGCATGCGCTCCGCCAGGGCCATACCGACGCCGTTGGCGAGTCCCTGGCCCAAGGGGCCTGTGGTGGTCTCGATGCCCGGGGTGTCGCGGTACTCCGGATGGCCAGGGGTTTTGCTGTGCCATTGGCGGAAGTTTTTGAGATCCTCCATGGACACGTCGTACCCGGTGAGGTGGAGGAGCGCGTACTGCAGCAGAGAGCCATGGCCATTGGAGAGGATGAAACGGTCGCGGTTAGCCCAATGGGTATTGGCGGGATTGTGGACGAGAAAGTCGTTCCACAGCACTTCGGCGATATCCGCCATGCCCATGGGCATGCCGGGATGGCCGCATTTCGCTTTTTCTACGGCGTCCATGGTGAGAACACGAATAGCATTCGCCAGGTCAGTACGGGTGACAGTCATAACAACACTCCTTGAATCATATGGAAATCAGTCGATGCGTTGGTGGGTCCGGACCCGGCGCAAGATGCCGTCGTGACCAGAAATGACCAAGCTCTCACTCTCTACGAAATAGTGGGAGCGCGTCACGCCATCAAGAATGTCGCCGGAAGTCAGACCCGTAGCCACAAAGAGCACATCGTCGCTGGACACCAGATCGTCGCGACCCAGCCACTGCCCGGCCTTGAGACCGGCGGCGGCGATGGCTTCGGCCTCGCCCGGTTTCTGCGGCGCCAGGGCGCCGAACATGTCCGCACCCATGGCGCGGGCGGCGCAGGCGGAGATGACCCCCTCCGGCGTGCCGCCGATGCCCATCATGGCGTCCACCTTGGTGCCGAGGGCGGCCATGATGCCGCCACTCACGTCACCATCCGTCTGCAGGCGCACGGCGGCGCCCGCCGCCTGAATCTCGCGAATCATGGCCTCGTGACGCGGCTTCTTGAGCAGGAAGATACGCAATTCACGGACCTCTTTGCCGAGGGCCCGGGCAAGGTCGTGGAGCTTGTCCCGCACGGGCGCGGCGGGGTCGATCTTCCCCCGGGCCGGGGCCGGAACGATCAGCTTGTCCATGTAATAGGCCGGTCCTGGCCGGAACATGCTGCCTTTGGGGGCGGCCGCCAGTACGCAGATGGACCCGGGCATGCCGTGCGCCAGGAAAGTAGTGCCTTCGACCGGGTCCACCGCGATCTCCACTTCCGGACCAGTGCCGGAACCCACGACTTCGCCGTTGTAGAGCATGGGGGCCTCGTCTTTTTCTCCCTCGCCGATAATCACCACGCCGCGCATGGGGACTTCGGCAATGGCGGCCCGCATGGCGTCCACCGCCGCGCCATCGCCAAGCTCCTTTTCACCCCGGCCAATCCAGCCGCTGGCGGCACGGGCCGCGGATTCGGTTACGGGGAGCAGGGACAGTGCAAGATTACGTATGGAGGCCATGCGGTTCTTTATCCTTCAGTGACAGGGTGAATTAAGCCAGCGTTGTTTTTCGTTTTAGCATAAATCAAAGGGCTGCTTTTGGGAACTCGGCGGCTGTTCCAGCCAACGGGTCCAGCTTTGATGCAGGCGGGGATCCAGAGTGGCCAGTATGGAGCTGGGTTGCAGCGCATTTTCGTCGAGGGAATCGCCGGTCAAGCGGGTAATCCGGCCACCCGCTTCGCGAAGGATCAGCGCACCGGCGGCGCGGTCCCAGAGTTGCTGCGCGCCATGCAGATAAAAATGGTAGCGGCCGGCGGCCAGCCAGCACCATTCGAGGACGGAAGCGCCGAAATTACGCTGGCTGTGGAAGGGGCGTTCGTCAATCAGGCGCAGGGCGAGGGGACGGTGGAGTCTCTTGTAGTCGACGACACCGACGCATTGCCGGAGTTCCGGTGCCTGCCGAGTCCGCAACGGTGTGCCATCCACCCGCGCGCCGCCCCCCCGGGCGGCGGAAAAGAGCTCCGCACGCACCGGATCGTAGACCCAGCCCAGCACGGATTGCCCGCCGTGCAGCAACGCCAGGGAAATGCCGAAGATGGGCACCCCCGCGACAAAGTTGCTGGTTCCATCCAAGGGGTCCAGACACCAGAGCACATCGGCCTCCTGCAGCAGACGGGCTTGTTCGGCGGGGTCCATTTCTTCGCCGAGCAACGGAATGTCCGGGTAGCGGGCGGCAAGCATGTCTTGCAGAAAATTTTGACTGTTGATGTCGACGCTGGTGACAACGCTGCCATCGGGCTTGCGACTGGCGCTGACCGTGTGAAAGCCCGGTAGAGTGAAGCGCTCGGCACAGGTGCGCAGCAGCTTTCCGATCCATTGCTGATCGACTTCCGGTGTCATGCGGGTCTTCTCCGGCGCGCGTCTTATGGCTCTGGTTCCGGATCTTCCGTCCGGCGGAGCAGGGTGTCCAGGGCGATGATCCGGGCCGGATGATGCCGCTTCTCCGCCGACTTTTTGATGGCGTGGTTCAAGGCCTGGTGAAACTCCATGGGCAGGCGGCGCAGGATCTCTTCCCCCGCCGGACTGAAGAGATCCATCCGGCAGGGCACGCCTTCGTGCAAATCGTCCCGGGACTGGGGCGCAAAGTGGTGCCAGACGCTGACCGCGACACGTCCACCGATGTAGTCGCAGAACACCCACTCCCGCTCCATGAGGATGGCCATGACCGAGACGAAGCGCAGGGGGATGAAGACGGGGCCGCTTGCGGCATGTTGCAGGATGAGGGCTTGATTGTAGATCCAGGCGGGAACCAGCCCCGGTCGGGTTTGCCATACCGGCGGGCGACGGCAATCGGATTCTTTGATCACGCGCCACCAACGCCAGCGCCACGATGATATACTCTCACCCTCGCTCTCCTGCGCAACATGGATGTTTATGCCACGTATCCATTTATACGCCGATTCGGTACTCCCTGAAAGCGGACCCTTCTGGCTTCCGGCCGGGCCCAGCCATCACCTGCTGAAGGTATTACGGGCCCGGCACGGACAGTCGCTGACGCTGTTCAATGGGGACGGCCATGCCTACCACGCCACCTTGAGGGGCGCGTCCGCGCCGCATGCGTTGCTGGAAATTACGGAGCGTTGTCCACAGGAGACGGACTCCCCTTTGGCCATTCAGGTTTTTTTGCCCATGACCCGCGGGGAGCGTTGGGACTGGAGCCTGCAAAAGGTGGTGGAACTAGGTGTGCGGCGGATACAGCCCGTGGCCTGCCGCCATGGGGTGGTGCAACTGAGCGAAACGCGTGGGGAGAAACGTCTGACGCGCTGGCGGGAGATCGTTATCGCGGCCTGTGAACAGAGTGGCCGCACCACGATGCCTGAACTTGCCCCGCCGGTCGCATTGACGGCGGCATGGGCCGCCGTGCGGGGAGCCGCCTTTGTACTGGAACCGGAGGGCTCCGAACGTTTTTCCGGCATCGCCCCCCCAGGGCCGGGGATTACCCTGCTCAGCGGCCCCGAGGGAGGGCTGGCGCCGGAAGAAGTGGCAGCCGCCCGGTCTCACGGCTTTCGCCCCCTGCGCATGGGTCCACGCATCCTGCGCGCGGAAACGGCTGTCGTCGCCGCCGTCGCCGTCGCTCAGGCCCTGTGGGGCGATCTCTGAACCGCCTTCGTCAAAGCCAGTCCGCTTTCTTGAAGCGCCGGTACAGATAAATGGCGCAACCGGCCATGATGAGCAAAGCCATCGGGTAACCGAATCTCCAGTGCAGTTCGGGCATGTAGGTAAAATTCATGCCCCAGATACCCGTAAAAATGGTGGTGACTACCAGAATGGCACCCCAGGCGGCGAGTTTTTTGTTGACTTCGCCGTGATCGATGGTGATGAGGGAGAGGTTCACCTGAATGGCGGTGGCAATGGTGTCGCGCATGGCATCCAGTTGGCTATTGAGCAGCATGATATGGTCATGGACATCGCGGAAATAGTTTTCGGCACCGTCCACCAGCGCCGGAACCCGGCCCCCGTAGAGTTTGCTGAATCCATCGGCCAAGGGCAGAAGGGCGTGACGCAGCACGTTGACCTTGTATTTAACATCATAGAAGCGCTCCATGTTTTTACGGGTTTCCTGATTATGAAACATGGCGATTTCCAGCTTCTCCAGCTCGTCATCCAGAATATCCACCACGGGGAAGAAGCGGTCCACGACGGCGTCAGAGAGCGCGTACATCACGTAGACGGAACCATATTTGAGCAGATGCGGCTCCCGCTCCGCGCGGGCACGCACACCCAGCAAGGCCTGTTCGCAGTTCTGGCGAACCGAAAGCACAAAGTTGGGTCCGACAAAAATGCTGATCCGACCGATATGCACCTCCTCGCCGTGGTAAGCAGGCACTTGCAGGTAGACAAAGAGGTGCTCATCATACTCTTCGACCTTGGGCCGCTGCACCTCGTTGAAGACATCCTCCACGGCCAGCTCGTGCAAGCCGAACTGCTTCTGCATGGCGCGCAATTCATCCTCACTGGCATCTTGCAGCGCCACCCAGACAAAGTTGTCGGGCGCGTGTAAATACGCTGGAATCTCTTCGAGGGGAATATCCGCTTGTTCACGGTCGCCGTTATACACTACGCAACTGATGAGCATCCGTTCAGTCCTCAGATTGGAATGGCCTGCCGCCAAGCACCCAGGCCGGCGATCCTCATGATACCGCGATCCCGGCCGGTGGTTATACCCGCGCGTGCCCACAGAGGGGGTTCCCGCACGGAAAGTCCGCCTGGACGGTTGACAGGGCGGGCGGCAGGATGGACCATCGAGGCTCGTGAATTTCAGGAATTTCAGCATGGACATTTTGCTAGCGAACCCACGTGGTTTTTGCGCCGGGGTCAATCGGGCCATCCAGATTGTCGACCGTGCCCTGGAACTCTTCGGCGCGCCGATCTATGTGCGCCACGAGGTCGTTCACAACCGTCATGTGGTGGAAGACCTGCGCGCCCGGGGCGCCGTCTTCGTCGAGGAGCTGGATGAAGTGCCCGATGCGGCGACGGTGATCTTCAGCGCCCATGGGGTGCCCATCGCGGTCCGCCAGAATGCGGCGACCAGAGGGCTGAACGTCTTCGACGCCACTTGCCCGCTGGTGACCAAAGTGCATATGGAAGTCAAGAAATACAGCCGGGACGGCATGGAGATGGTGCTTATCGGGCACGCCGGGCATCCGGAAGTGGAGGGGACCATGGGCCAGGTCGAGGAAGGGATGATGTACCTGGTTTCCAACGTCGCGGACGTGGCGAATCTGGCGCCCCGCAACCCGGGCAAGCTCGCCTACATCACCCAGACGACGCTGAGCATGGACGATACCGCCGAAGTGATTACCGCCCTGCGCGCGCGTTTCCCGCTGATTCAGGGACCGAAGAAGGACGACATTTGTTATGCCACCCAGAACCGTCAGGATGCGGTCAAGCTGCTCGCCCCGGACGTGGATATTCTGCTGGTGGTCGGGGCGCCCAACAGTTCCAACTCCAGCCGCCTGGCAGAACTGGGCACCCGGCTGGGGACATCGACGCATCTCATCGAAGATGCGCAGCAGTTGCGCCGGGAGTGGTTCGACGCCGTGGAGAAGATTGGCATCAGCGCCGGCGCCTCGGCGCCAGAGAGCCTGGTGCAGGAGATCATCGACACCCTTCGCGGCTGGGGCGCACGGATTCCGGAAGAGACGCCGGGCGTGGAGGAAAAGGTCATCTTCAGCCTGCCGCTGGCGCTGGTGCAGGCACAGAAGCGGCAGGAAAGCGCCTGACGCTCACTCGGCCGGGTCGTCGGTGAAGGACCGCTCCTCGGCCTGTAGCAGGCGCGGGGCAAGCTCAACCGGCTCCAGATCGGGCAACTCCCTACCTTCCGGCGCGGCCTTGAGTTCGCGGAACTTGCGCGCCGAGATCAGGACGCGGCTCTCGAGCGATCCCGTGGCCCGGTTGTACGCCTCCACGGCCTGCCCCAATCCCTTGCCCACCCGCGTCCAGTGTGCCGCCAGCTTGGTCAGCCGGTCGTAGAGTTCTTTGCCGAGATCGCTGATGGCGCGCGCGTTTTCTGCCAGCGCCTCCTGGCGCCAGCCATAGGCGACGGCGCGCAGCAAGGCGATGAGGGTGGTGGGGCTGGCAACGATCACCTTCTGCTCCACCCCGTATTCGATGAGCGATGGATCTTCTTGCAACGCGGCGCTGAAGAACACCTCGCCGGGTACGAAGAGGACGACGAACTCAGGCGTCGGCTGAAATTGTTCCCAGTAGGACTTTTTGCTCAGTTGCGTCATGTGGGTGCGCAACTCGCCGGCGTGTTTACGCAGGAAATGTTGCCGTTTTTGCTCGTCTTCCGTTTCCATCGCCTCCAGATAGGCATGGAGGGGCGCCTTGGCGTCGATGACGATGCGTTTGCCACCGGGCAGCCGCACCACCAGGTCGGGACGCTGCTGGCCATTTTCAGTGGCCACGCTTTCCTGTTCGGTAAAATCGCAATAGGCGAGCATACCCGCCATTTCGACGACGCGCTTGAGCTGCATTTCTCCCCAGCGGCCGCGGGCGGCCGGTTGGCGCAGGGCCTTGACCAGCGCGGCGGTTTCCTGGTGCAGGCGCGGCAGGTGGTCCTGCACCAGGCCACGAAGCTGCTCATTCAAGGCGCTGTAGGCGTCGATCCGGGTTCTTTCCATGGCATCGAGGCGGGTCCCGACCTTGTCCAGCGACTCGCGGATAGGCTCCACCAGTTGCCCCACCGCTTTTTGGCGCCCCTCCCAATCCGTCTTTGCGCTTTCCTGGAAACGTTCCAGGTTTTCTCGCGCCAGTTCCAGAAAAGACTGGTTATTGCGGCGCAGAGCCTCGGCGGAAAGCGATTGAAAGGCATCGCCGAGGCGTTGACGGGCCTCATCCAGCAGACGGAGCTTTTCCGCGTTGCTCTTGCGCTCCTGTTCCAGGCGTTCCGTGAGTTCTGCCCACTGACCTTGCCGTGTCACCATTTCCGCCTGCAAGCGGGTGGTATTACCGCGCTCCGCCACAATGGCCTCCTCGAGGGCCGGAATGCGGCGGCTCTCCGCCTCGGCGCTGGCGCGTCGTTCGCTTTCATGGCGCAGGGCTTCCTGCGCTTCCTGGAGATGCTGGCGCAGGACGCCCAACTCACGCTGTGCGGTTTCCAACTGAGCGGCGCTGATTTGCTGGGCGCCCCGGAGCGCGTCGCTGGCGGCCTGCTGGCGCTGGCTCACGCCACGCGCCACGAGCCCGGCCACGATGAGCCCCAGCAGCATTCCGATAACGAGATATGGCAGATTTTCCCAAGTCACAAGAGGTCTGTCCTGAAGGCGGATGGTCGCTAGGATACGCCAAGCGGAAGGTCAATGCGATCGTGCCACCGCCTTCGGATGCAGCGGTATCCGGTGCTCAGGATTCCAGTGACGAGGTGCAGTGGGGACAGCGAACAGCCGCCAGCGGAATGGTGGATGCGCAAAAAGAACACGTTTTGGTGGTCACCGCGGCAGCGGGCTTGACGTAAAGCGTGTTGATCACCCGCACTATGGAAAAAATCACCAGGGCAATGATAAAAAAACTGATCAGCGACATGATAAAAAGGCCGTAGTTCAAGGTGACCGCGCCCGCCTTTTTCGCGGCTTCCAACGTCGGATAGGGTCCGGGAACCGTGCCTTCCTTGAGCACGACATACAAATTGGAAAAATCGACCTTATCCAGCAACAGCCCGATGGGGGGCATCACGATATTGCTGACCAAAGAGGTGACGATGGCGGAAAACGCCGTGCCGATGACAAACGCCACAGCCAGATCGATCACGTTGCCGCGCCGCAAAAATATTTTGAAGTCCTTGACGAATGCTTTGATCATGACGAACCCCCTTTATGCCGTATCGTCGCCGCCATATTTTCCGCTCAGGGTTGGCAGAACTGATTTACGGCCTTTTTGTGGCTATCCATAGGCCGACGGACAGGCGCGGCCGTGCAGGCTGCCTGGCCATTCTGACAGGTAATGGCCCAGCCCTGAGCGAGATCGAAGAAGCGCGCCGCCTGCGCGGCTGGCGGGGCATAGCCACTTCCCTGGAAGAGCGGCGCCAACGCATGGAAGTAATGACCTTCTTCCCGCGCCCATTGGGAAACCGCCTGCCAGCAGGTGGCCTGCTCGCTTGCGGGCATCTGCGCGCAGCCGATGGCGTTACCGCGTGCGCGATCCAGTGCCTGCCGCCAGTTCGGGCAAAACTGCCGCTCCGCCCCGGCGCGCTGGGTGGCGGCAGCCGCCAGGCGTTGCTTCGCCGTCTGCGCGGTGTGATCGGCGAGCGCCGCACGCTGCGCGGCGGTGTTCGCCGTGGTGGAAGATGCAGGGGCGGATGGTAAGGATGCGCAAGCGGACAGGGTGGCCAGCGCGAGCAGGAGCAGCAGGATTTTTGCGGGCATGGTGCGAGACTCTCTCTTCGGTTGGTCTTTGCAGGTATATACATACCATAAATCGGCGATGTCTCAGAGCGTTCCAGGCCGTGTCGCTGCGGCGGTGGGCGCCTGGCGCCGCCAACGCCCCCGCCAGCCTTCGAAGAGCACATAGAAAGCGGGGGTCACATAAAGGGTCAGAAACTGCGAGACGATGATGCCGCCCGCCACCGCCACACCCAGCGGCACCCGCGACGCGGCGCCCGCCCCGATGCCTATGGCGATAGGCAGAATACCCAGCACGGCGGCGAGATTGGTCATCATGATGGGACGGAACCGGGTGACACAGGCATCGACCATGGCATCCACGGCGCTGGCCCCTTCGCGGCGCCGGTGAATGGCGAAATCCACCATGATGATGCCGTTCTTCTTGACCAATCCCACCAGCATGATAATGCCGACAAAGCTGAACAGATCCAGTTCCTGATGAAAGATCCACAGCGCCAGCAAGGCGCCGAAACCGGCCAGCGGCAAGGCGGTGAGGATGGTCAGGGGGTGGACGAAATCCTCATAGAGGATGGCCAGAATGGCGTAAATCAGTGCCACCGTGGCCAGGAGCAGCAGCGGCAGGCTGTTGGTGGACTGGGTAAAGGCCGCCGCCGACCCGCCAAACTCGCCCTGCACATTGGCGGGCAGTATCTTCGATGCGGTCTTTTGCACCGCCTGGGTTGCCGCCCCCAATGAGGCCCCCGGCGCCAGATTGAAAGAGATGGTCACGCTGGGCAGCCCATTGTAGTGACTGATACTCAGTGGCCCTACGCCGTAGGCGAAATGGGCGAGCGCCGCCAAAGGCACCAGCCCCGCGCTGCCCGGCACCGTAATGGCGGAAAGCGCGCCCAGATTCTCCTGAAAGCGCCGGGCCAGATCGAGAATGACCTTATACTGGTTGGTGGAGGCGTAGATCGTACCCACCTGGGTGCCGCCAAACGCGAAGTTCAGCGCCTGCTCGACCCCTTCCGGGGTGACGCCCAGCGCTTGCGCCCGCTGATGCAGGATGTGCACTTCGATCTCCGGGTTGGCCAGTTGCAGATTGCTGTTGACGGCTTGCAGCGCGGGAATCCGGCGCAAGGCGGATACCAGCTTCGGTGCCAGCGCGTTCAGGCTGCCCTGGTCCTCGCTCTGTAGGATGTATTGGTAGTGAGATTGCGCCGCAACCGGCCCCATCTGAATGGCGGGCGGCATCTGGAAACTCGCCTCCACTCCGTCGAAGTGGCTGACGGTCTGGCGCAGTTGGGCGATGATCTGCGTCCCCGAGGCCCGCTCCCCCAGTGGTTTGAGACGAATGATCAGACGCCCGGTGTTGGCGGAGCCGAAGGCCCCTATCCCCTGCCCGGCACTGGACATGACGGCCTGCACCGCCTTGTTGCGACCCACGGCGGCGGCAATGGCCTGCTGGCTCTTTTCCAATTGCGCAAAAGAAATGCCCTGGGGATATTCCAGATTGCCCATGATCATGCCGCTGTCTTCCGTGGGAATGAAGCCCTTGGGCAGCAGGATGAAAAGCCCGATCATGGCCAGCAGGCTCAGCAAGGCACCGCCATATATCCAGCCGCGATGATGGAGGGCCATCCGCAAACTGCGTCCGTACCACTCGCGCAAACGCATAAAACCAAGCTCGAAGCGGCTTCGCCCCTGATGTTTCACCCGCAGGTAACGGGCGCAGAGCATGGGGGTCAGGGTGAGTGAAACCAGTCCTGAAAGGAGGATCACGACCGCTATGGTCACACCGAATTCGCGGAACAACCGGCCGATGATGCCCCCCATGACCAGGAAGGGCAGGAACACCACTGCCAGCGACAGGGTCATGGAAATCACCGTAAAGCCGATCTCGCGGCTGCCCACCAGTGCCGCCTGGTGCGGTTCCTCGCCGTTTTCCTCATGACGGGCAATGTTTTCCAACATGACCACGGCATCATCCACGACAAAACCCACGGACAGGGTCAACGCCAGCAAAGTCAGGGTGTTGAGGGTGTAGCCGAGCGCGTAGATGATGGCAAAGGTGCCGAGGATGGAGGCGGGGATCGCCAGCGCGCCGATCAGGGTCGGGCTGCCGCGACGCAAGAAAAGCCAGAGCACCGCCGCCACCAGGAGCGAGGCCAGCAACAAGGTGGCTTCGACTTCCTCCACCGCCGCGCGGATATAGTCGGCCTTGTCGTACACCACCGTCAGATGGGCGCCGCCGGGCAGGCTGGCGCTCAGCAGGGGCAAGCGCTTTCGGATAGCGTCGGAGATGGCCACGGTATCCGCATTGGGCTGGCGCACCACGGCGAGGATGAGCGCGCGCTGTCCGCCGATCCAACTGGCGATCTGATCGTTGTCGACGCCATTGCTGACCTGGGCGATGGCGGCCAGCGGCACCACAGCGCCATTGGCGAAGGTGATGGGCATGCCGGCGAAGGCCTGGGCATCATGGAGCTGGCCATGCACGTTCACGGCATAGTTGCGCACCGCGCCGAGCACCGTACCCTGCGGCAGGTTGACATTGTGGCTGGAAATGGCCTGGGTAAGCGCCTGCAACGATATCCCGTGCGCTTGCATGGCAAAGGGATTGGCATGGATGCGGACCGCGTAATTCTGCTCACCGAAAACCTGCACCTGCGCCACGCCAGGGATACCGGAAATGGCGGGTACCACCTTGTCCACCGCATACTGGTTGAGCCGGTAAATAGGCATGTTGGGTGCGGCGAGGGCCAGGAACTCGATAGGGGCCGCCGACGGATTGAGCTGCTTGACGAAGGGCAGGCTGGGCATGCCCGGCGGCAGCAGATGGGCGGCCTGCGTGACCGCGTTTTCGACATTCTGGGTGGCGACATCGATGTTCTGGCGAAGATCGAACTGCAGAATGATCCGGGTCGAGCCCTGATGGTTCACCGAACTCATGGAGGAAAGACCGGGAATGGCGGCGAACTGCTTTTCCAGCGGGGTCGCCACCGCGCTGGCCATGGTTTGCGGGCTGGCTCCCGGCAGACTCGCCAGGACCATCACCGTTGGAAAATCGACACTGGGGAGCAGGGCCACCGGCAGTTTCATAAAGGCAAACAGGCCGTACAGCACCAGTCCGAGGATGAGGATGGCCGTCATCACCGGACGGCGAATGAACAACGCGGAGACGTTCACGCGGGTTTCCCCCGCTGGCTCGCATGCGATCCGGTAGCGGCGCCCGCACCGGCGAGTTCCACCTTCGCCCCCGGATAGAGGCGGGCGGGAAGCGGAAAAATCACCCGGATATGCTGGTCCACGCCCTGCACCACGGCGTCGGCGCCCGACTCCCAGAGCACCCGCACCGGCTGATCCACCGCCTTACCCGCGTGGACCACATACACAAAAGGGCCGGTGCTGCCCTGCTGGATCGCGCTCACCGGAAGCACCGTCGCCTGCGCCACCCGCTGCACCGGCATCCGCACCTGCACGTACTGTCCCGGCCAGAGGCTCAGGTTGGTGTTGGGTACGGTGACCTGCAGATCGATGGTGGCCGTTTTCGCGTTGACGCTGTTGTCGATAAAGGTGAGCGCGCCCTGCGCGAGGGTCCTGCCCGCCTTTTCATCGTCAATCGGCACGGGCACCGCCTGCTGCTGGACTTGCCGCGCCGCCGTCAGTAAGTCTTGGGGAACACTGAAGTTTACCGTAATGGGGGCGATCTGGTTGATGGTGGCCAGCGGCGTCTGGTTGGCGATGACCAGATTGCCTGTCTTGACTTGCGCCAGCCCGATCCGTCCGCTGATGGGGGCGACGATGTGGGTGTACGAGAGGTTGAGACGGGCCTGCTCCAAGGCGGCCCGATCGGCCTGTACCTGCGCCGTCGCCGCTTGCGCCTGGGATTCAGCCTGATCGAAACTCTGCCGGGTGATAAAATCCTTCTCCGCCAACGGA
Organism: Acidithiobacillus ferrianus; assembly: GCF_010378095.1. Taxonomy (GTDB): domain Bacteria; phylum Pseudomonadota; class Gammaproteobacteria; order Acidithiobacillales; family Acidithiobacillaceae; genus Acidithiobacillus; species Acidithiobacillus ferrianus. The sequence continues at coordinate 92,090 of NZ_WNJL01000034.1, forward strand.
CGATCCTGCTCCACCAGATTACGGTTATAGCGCGCCGTGGCCCGGTCCGCCGCCAATTTGGCCTGCGCCTGGGCGAGCGACGCCCGCATCTGCGCCGGGTCGATGGTAAACAGCACTTGCCCCTTTTGGACCACGCTCCCCTGGGTGAACCGCACGCTCTGCAATAGCCCGGAAGTCTGCGGGACGACGGTCGCCGTTTGCAGGGGGGTGACGGTCCCCAAAAAGCTCTCGTAATGGATCATGGGACGGACACTGGGACTGACGAGGCTGACCCGCAAGGGCGGCATCCCCTGCTTCGCCTTGGTCTGGCAGCCGCTCAACAGCAGGGAAAGAGGCACCAGCGTCAGCAAGAAGACCATAAAGGCACGGGTCACGGCGCATCCTCTCCCAAAGGCATACCCACGGCCTGACCCAGTTGAGCCAGGGCGACATAACTGTTGACGATATTCTGGATCAGCGTGTAGCGCGCCTGCGCCAGAGTGGATTCGGCGAGCAAAACATCCTGAATGGTCGCCTGTCCGACCCGGTACTGGGCCTGCACGACCTCCAGCGCCTTGCGGGCGTTTTCGAGACCGCTGCGCGCGCCGGGATAGGCCGCGGTGGCGCTCCGGAAGCTGTGATAATCCTGCCAGACCGTCACTTCGGTGCTGTTGCGGCTGGCCGCCAGATTGGATTGCGCCTGATCGGCCAACGCTCGACTCTGCCGGATCTGATAATGCGTGTTGAAACCGGTGAAGAGCGGCACCGTCAGGGTAAGTCCCATGGTCCAGGTATCGCCGGGCCGAAAACCGCCCTGAAAGAGATACCCATAGGAACTGCTGATCCCCAGACTGGGCAGAGCGCCGGCTTCGGCGCTGCGGATATTGGCCTGGGCCACGGCGACCTGGGCTCGAGCCTGCTGCAAGGCGGGATTGGCGGCGAGGGCGGCGTGCATCAGGGTCTCCGCGGCACGATGGAGCTGAGGAGGTTCCTGTCCCAGTGGCAGCGGCGATATCTTCAGCGTGGTCCGCGGGCTGAGGCCCAGTGTGCCGGCCAACGTGCCTTCACTGCTGCGCACGGTCTGACGTTGTGCCGCGAGGGTGGACTGCGCCTGCGCCATGGCGGCCCGGGCTTGATAGAGGGCGCCGATGGTGGCTTGCCCGGCACGGTGCAGCACCTCGGCGGCCTCCAGATTCTTCCGGTTTTCCGCGACGGTCTTCTCCTCGGCAAGGAGCAAGGATTGATTGCCGAGGAGTTGGTAATAGGCCTGCGCGACGCTGAAGGCCACGCTCTGGATGCGCTGGTTTTGGGTGAAGCCCGCCACCCATTCCTGGGCACGCGCGGCGGCCACTTTCGCGGAGCGCAGGCCGAAGTCCCAGAGGGTGTAGCTCAGGGTCAGGTTGGGGTTGATGCTGTTACGTGCCGGCACCGTAAAACCGGCGGTGGAGGCCGCCTGCCGACGACCGAAACGGGTGTCCAGGGACAGGCTCGGCAGCCAGGCGCTTTCCGCCATCCCCAGGCCGGCGGCCTGCGCGCGCAAGGCATCCCAGGCCGCCGCGGTCTGCGGATTGTGGGAAAGGGCGTAGGCGGTGAGTTGCGGCAGCGTCCAGAGGTGGGCCTGTTCCGCTCCGGAAAGCCCCGGGGACTTGGGCAAGTCGGGCAGAGTGGCCCGGGTAGTCCAGGGGTGGGCCGGGCCGGCACTCAGGCCGCGATCCGTATCCAGGGGATCGCTCAGCCACGCACCAACGCCGGCCTGCGCCCACCCGCCTTCAACCACACAGAATAGGGTACAGACAGCCAGCATTAGCAGTTTGGGGGGCACGCTCAGGCTCCTCGGCACTAGAACCCACATTCTCCGGGAAAGCAGGGCCGTAAGGAAGGGGGCGGCGGACAAAAATTGTTGCGAAATGTTACGGGTTAACCTTGTGAAAGACGAACCGTGTGCTATATGGATCCTTGGCTGGTTTCGCGACAGGTGATCGTTTGTACCATTTGGTCACAAACCGATGCAGCGCGTGAACACTCTACATTAACGGATAAATAAAAGGATGTCCGCATGATCAACAAAAAAGCCATCACCACCCTGACCGCAGCGAGTATGGTCCTGTTTTCCGCCTCTGCCACAGCCGACAGTGCCTGGAATGCCAGCCAGCATCCAATCATTGCGGCCAACAACGAAATAGGTTTCGCGGCGACGGGCACCTTGATGAATTATCAGGAACACTTTGCCACAACCGGTGTCCTCAGCGCTCCAATGGATGATACGGAATCAGGGTGGTTGCCGGGATTCTCGGTAAATCTCTCCGGGATGAATAACCACCTTACAGAAAATCTGTATTTATCGCTTAATTACAATTATTCTTCGGCCGGGATAGCTTATAAAGGGTTCACGTACAACCCTGGCATACCGAACTCCGCCAGGCGCGCCGATACAACGGATCAGGCGACCACGCAGAACTTTCTGGGAAAATTGGGTAAGGGGTTTTCTATTAGTAACAACATGATGCTCACCCCATATGTAGCGGGTGGTTTTCAATTGTGGAACAGACAGCTTCCCGGTACGCATGAGCGCTACCATTCTGCGCTTGTTGGCGCCGGTCTCATGTATCAGTACGCACCGACAGCCAGGTTGGTCCTGGGTACTGACATGCGTGTACTCGCGCTTATTGGCGGAGGCATCAAAACATCCCAGTGGTCCTCTGGATTTGGCACCAGTGGAGAAGAAAGCATAGGCATTCACGCGGACTATAAGATTTCGGGTGGCTGGCACGTTTATGGCGGCTTGAATTTCACCCACTTTACCTACACGGGAACAGACATTGTAACCTTTTATCAAGGTACCACGGAGTATATTGGTAAGGAACCCCCATCATCAACCAATCTGCTCGGTATGCATCTCGGGCTTGCCTATAGTTATTAATCCGGTTTGTCCGCGAGCAGAGCACGTATGCGGTGTTAACGGACAAAATAGTATCATCCTAGTCCCCTGATCCACAGACGACTGAGTATGTTTGTAGGACAGGGCCGAGCTATGGACGGCGTGAGAGCGGTCGCGGAGAGTGTATGCCCGCAGCGCGCGGCGGCAACCGGCTTTGGCCTCTTACGACAGGCCTTGTCTACAGGCGGCGGGGTGCCGTAGTACCTTGCGGAGCGAATGGCAGTAACAGACTGATAGCGGTCATTGGCGCTCATTAGAGTCGACTACGTGGCTCCTTGTGATTTTCAAAACCTAGCCTTGATAGGCAGCTAGCACTAGGAAATCATCCCAGAACGTACCGACCTGCTCACAAAAGATATCGGTACTTTAATCGTTATGGTGAATAAATATGCCATTACTATTCTGGCGTTTTATATGCTAGTTCAAAAATTCCGATACACTGTTCGAAGTGACTTATCACCTCTTGGCAACGTAATTCAGTCAGGTAAATAACACCCCAATATCTTTGCATATCATAAATCTCGTTGATATTTAAAATGGAGCCATCAGTTAACATGAAGTGCGCTACGACATCTCTGAATTGTTTTGTTAAGTAATCGTCGAAAAAAAACGTGATTGATTTTCCAATGTATTTCTTTTGATCTTCTGGTCTGTCGCTAATTATTGGGACTTTAGCTAGCAGCGGCGGGAGCGCCACATTTTTTCCTTTGCCTCTTTATAAATCTTAGATCTTAGCGTTTTTAGTAGCCCCTCTAATATTTTGTACAAACACAGAAATTTATAAAATGGACTTTGAGCGTTTCTGGATTCTCTGTATAATGCATAAACTGGTTCTAACATGGGAAAAATTTTTACCGTTCCATGGTTTAGTGTTGTGGTTAAGTAATAAGGAGTGATTAATTCTGTTGATGAAATCTTGTGCATCTGGTCAACAACTGTGACTTGAACTATTTGTAGTGGTATTTTCCCAATATATGACAGGTGATCCAACATTGGACTTACTACTTTATTAAAGGTGCTATGCGCCTCCGTGATTGATTTTGCGGTGCAATCCATTTGAATGGCTGATATTCTATTTTCACTGTTTGTGAACAACATGATATCTCCATCAAAAATTGTGCTTCTGAACTTGGCAGCTCCCCCTGATAAGGTTAGCAGACTGTCTCCAGAACGCTCGTCGAAATAATATTTATATTCGTTCCTTTTATTTCGTTGCTTATAGCCAGTCGGCCACTAACGCGGAACTCCCTTGATGACAGATCATTGAGCCTCTGACTACTATGTGAATCGTTACCTTTTTCTCCAAAGTGCGGGACGACCGCCACCTTGGTGATTAGGCCGGGTGTCCCCAAACTAAACTGCGGAGCTTGTGCTGTATTTTTTTCGGTCATTTTACTGTCCTCTGAAGTTAGCTGGCAATGCTAGCTAACGAATTACAAATACGCAAAGTCTATCCTAGGAACATCTATACGGAGAATCGTACACGAAATTCCCGAGGAGACAGACCCGTCAGCCGTTTAAAGATCTTTCTAAATGCTCCCGCGTCTTCGTAACCTACCACCAAGGCAACCTTTTCAATCGGCAGGTTTGTCGTTTCAAGCAGTTCACGAGCTTTCTGGATGCGTATATTCTGAACGTATTCAGAGGGCTTGAGACCAGTCACGCTAATGAATTTTCTTAATAGTGTCCGTTCACCCAGATGACTGTGTTCCGCGAGCATCTTGACTGTTAGGTCAGTATGGAAATGTTGCTGAATATAGTGTTGGGCCTTCAGCACGACAGCATTGCCATGGCCAAAGGGAGGAACAAATTTCTTGTAATAGCGCTGCTCACGCCGCCCAGTATCAATGATAAGAAATTTTCCAAGCTCGATCATAACAGTGGGGCAGGTAAATTGTTCCACCAATTCCAGGCCAAGATCCATCCAAGACATCAGCCCGCCAGCGGTAACGACATCCCCATCGTTAATCAGAATGTGATCAGTGTTCAGGTGAATATTCGGGAATCGTTGTGCAAACTGGGAGGATAAATCCCAATGCGTAGTGGCTCTCCTCCCATCCAACAATCCTGTTGCTGCCAAAACAAAGGAACCTGCACAGGCAGAGCAAACAATTGTCCCTCTGGCATGCTGTGCTTTCAGCCAGTCAACGAGAACCCAGTGCGGCGCTTCGTAGTAGGTTCCGCCGATACTTGGCGGAATGATCAGAACATCCAGAAGAGGCACCAACTTCACTGGCGGTACAGTCGCTGCATTGCCCGACTCGACTAGCGGTCCGTCCGTACGCCAGCGACTGATCGCAAAGGTGGGTAAACCGGCCTGGGGATATTGCGCGATGATGCGATTGGCGAACTGAAACACATCAATGAGTCCCAACACCGCCGATTGCATGGCTCCTGGATACTCTAGTAGTCCGACGACGATTTGGCGTGTATCGTGCATTTTGACCGTTTTGCCACGAAAAGTGTCATTTCTGACTATAGACCTAATTCTGTCCGGTGGACAATAATGACCTCGCCGATCCAGTCCTCATAAGGTAACACCACCATGACTACCGCACTGATGTTGATCGATTTCCAGAACGACTATTTTCCCGGCGGAAAATGGGAGCTTGAGGAAATTTACGCTGCTGCTAATAACGCGGTCATGTTGTTGACTGCATTTCGCGAGAAAGAGTTTCTGATTGTTCATGTTCGCCATGAATTTCCAAATGGTGATGCGCCATTCTTCCAGCCTGATTCAGATGGCGCGAAAACTCACTGCCTACTGGCGCCAAAGATCGATGAGCTCGTCGTGCTCAAACACCAAGTAAACAGCTTTCAGGAGACCAACTTGAAAGAGATTTTGGATGCAGCCCAGATCGACAAACTCGTTATTTGCGGTGCAATGAGCCACATGTGCATCGACGGAACAACTCGAGCGGCGCGTGATTTCGGCTATGACTGCGTTGTCGTACACGATGCCTGTGCGACACGCGACTTAGAGTTTGATGGAGTAAATGTAGCGGCGAGGCAGGTACATGCAGCCTATATGGAAGCCTTGGGTTTTGCTTACGCCAAAGTTGTGTCCAGCCAGAGTATATTGCTCGACTCGGGTCAATCTGCGTAAACAGCCAGAATGAGCGGGTACATCCGTTCAGGCGGGAATAAACAGGAGGGTGTACGATGACGGATTCCGCATGGAAGGAGGATGTCGCGATATTTAGAGCCGCTATCCAACGGCGATCATATGGTCGCGATACATGGATGCGGCGGTAATGCGCAACAGGTGCTCTGAGCTTTGATGGGCTGCGTAGTAATATTTCAGGTGCCTCAGGTGCGCAGAGTCCGTTTGACGGTGCAGCGTCTCTCTGGAACTGCGGAAAAAACTTAGCATTCTCGCCTATCAACAATATTGCCATCATTGTCTCGAATCTCAATTAACAAGTGGTCAGTTACATGTACGCCCTCCGAGAAACCAACATGAATCTGGTCAAGAAAGCTCAGAACGTAGTTGGTCGTCGTTGAATTCTGATCTAGCACAACTTCCACGATGCGGGCTTTAGCTGCGACCTTCTTCGCCCCGTCCTGCAACCCAATTGGAGAAACCAATATACCTCCATCAGCACCAACATCCTGGATTGTCCAGGCTAGCGAGCCAGTGATCGCTTGGCTGACACCACTCTTTGTATGCCGCTTACATTCGACGACGATTACCCTGCTGCCGTCGTCCGAACAGCCCTTCGCATCGATCTCCCACTCAGTTCCGCTATCGCCTGGGACGACTTGCTTCCCCTCGAACCGGCCAACTCCAAAGTGCTCAGCAACTTGGTTAAGAAGGTATGTCGCGACTTCCTCGTAAGTGTACCAGAGCTTCTCGGCCATGTGATTTCCTTTGGTCTAACTGTTAACGGGATGATGGAGTTCTCAGCCGGAAAGCAAAACTGGGGCTACCAATCCCGCTTTGGGATTTTCGTCATTAACGATCACGATATGAATGTGATCGCTGCGGCAATGAGGGCTGATTTCGCCCGATAGATACCGGAGTGACGGATCAAACAGTTGGTCTGTCCACCGAAATACTCATAGGGCATGGCCGCGTCACGTCTGCGGTTTGAGGCAGCACACGCCCTCTATTAAGTGGTTAAATCCATAGATCGCTTCTGTCGGCTCTCCCCACTCGGCCCGGACTACGGCACCATCTATAGCCATGGCGACGGCGCTCGCCAAATCTTCCTGATCGCAATTCTCAGGTAGCAGGCGCTCAATCACCTTGCGCAGTTCCGCTTTGTGCTGATTTACTCTATGCACGACTTCGGGCATTGACCCCCCCATCTCCCCCAGCGCGTTGATGAAGGCACATCCCCTAAAAGAAGGGTCGGTAAACCATTCCTGTAAAACAGGTGCAATGGCCAGAAGATTGTTGCCATGCCTTTGGAGTGCATCCTGAAACCAGGGCATCCATACACGGTGACGATAATCCAGAAAGGCCACGATCAGGTCGTTTTTACTCGGGTAGTGGCGATAAAAAGTCACCTTGGTGACGCCTGCTTCCGCGATGATGCGATCCACACCCGTGCTGCGAATACCCTCACGATAAAAGAGCGTGTGCGCTGTGCGCAGAATGCGCTCACGCGCAGAGAGCTTGGTCTGGTCCATGAGTGCGGGATCGGAAAGTCTATCCATCACGCCATTGTAGACAGATCGTTCCATGTTGTCTAGAATGGCCCGAAGTAGACAGAACTGTCTGCTTTGAACAATCCCGAAACATAGGAGAGCACCCACCATGCAAAGCAATACGCTGACTCCCCCATTTTCAGAAGAATCTGCCTTACTGAAAGTGCGGATGGCCGAGGACCTTTGGAATACTCGCGATCCTGAACGGGTCGTTCAAGTCTATACCCAAGATACAGTCTGGCGTAATCGCACGGAGTTTCCAGTGGGGCGGGAGGCGATCAAAGCCTGTCTGGAGCGCAAGTGGGTCAGGGAACTGGACTATCGCCTGATCAAGGAACTCTGGGGTTTTCGTGACCACCGGATGGCCGTGCGGTTCGCCTATGAATGGCACGACGATTCGGGTCACTGGTACCGCAGCTATGGCAATGAGTTATGGGAGTTCAATGAAATGGGATTGATGCAACGCCGATTGGCCAGCATCAATGATCAGCCTATCCGGGAGAGTGGGCGGCAATATCACTGGCCGCTGGGCAGAAGACCCGATGATCACCCAGGTTTGAGCGCGCTCGGCTTGTAGGTGCCCCAAGGGTAAATCAGGGACATTCCTATCAAATGCTCGAGGAGTCTCCATCCTCAACAGGAGTACGATTGTGAGTATTAACGCCACAACAATACGCAGTAATCTATCGCTTTTGCCGGCTTTTGGACTGGGATTGGGGGTGGCGGTGAGCGTGGGGTTGGCGCGATTTGCCTATGCTCTCCTCCTTCCCGCCATGCGGGAGAGCCTGAACTGGAGCTATGTTGCTGCAGGTTCACTCAACACGGCAAACGCACTTGGTTATATCGTCGGTGCGATATCTGCTTATTTTCTGCTCCGGAAAATCCGTCCAAGCCAGTTGTTCATTACAGGACTGCTGCTGACGATCGTGGCAGTACTAGCGACCGGCCTGCGATCCGACTTGCTGTGGTTAACGTCTACTCGGCTTCTGGCAGGTATCGGTGCTGCTTGGGGTTTCGCCTGTGGCGGGGCGCTCGTGGCGGCGCGTTATCATGCCCATCAGACTCTTCGTAGGGTGGCGACGGGGCTTTTTTTTGCTGGAGCGGGCATTGGTATCGCTGTATCAGGACTGGTGGTCAATCCGATCATCGCCATGCTCGGTAACCCGGCTTGGCCGACCGCCTGGTTGGCATTGGGCGTCGTTGCTGCAATCGCATCCGTCTGGCCGATACTGGAAGCGAGCCGCATTGCTGGGGAGGCAAATGCCGTGTCTAGCGGCGCGCTAAATCTCCGTGGTTTAATGCCCAGTATGTTGGCCTATTTTCTGTTTGCTTGTGGCTATATTGTTTATATGACATTCATCTTCGCCTGGATACAGGCTCAAGGCTTGTCCTGGGAGTTCGGCACAGCGGCCTGGTTCGTGCTTGGAAGTGGCGTCGCCGTGTCGCCTTTTATCTGGCGTCGGGCGCTTGATACGTGGAATCCAGCAGTAATACTAGCCGCCAGTTGCTTCGTGACACTTCTTGGCGCATTACTCCCCGCTTTCTTCGCATCAGCACCAAGCATTATCCTATCCACGGCGCTTTTCGGCTCGGGGATGTTTATCGCGCCATCGTCAGTCGCTGTCCTCGTTCATAGGGCACTGGAATCTAATCAATGGGCTAAGGGCATCACTCTATTCACCGTCGTATTCTCTTTCGGGCAAGCAATCGGGCCCATTGGTGCTGGATGGATCGCGGACAGTGCAGGATTAAGCCGATCCCTGTATTTTGGGGCGGCTTTGCTCGCCGTGGCTTCCGGTCTGGCTCTTATTGGACTGCGTCGTGTTTCTGCGCGCATGCAAGACTGATATATCCGTCAATTTTACAAGGTGCCAGATGGTTCGTTATCACCCCCTGTCAGTATTGCGCGGTAAATTTGTTCTCAGCCACCTCCGGGCGTTGCGGGCGCCGAGTTTTTCGTTATGTGCAGATAATCGAAGACGAGACGGGTGCGGAAGCAGGGAGGGCTCTCTGATTATCTAGAATGATGCGTATCTGTCAAATGTTAGTCTATAAAGCTGGTATATCCGGCTTTTCGCCGCAAAAACGAAAGTTTAATTGACGCTCGATTGATGGACACTTTTGGGGCAATTTCCAGCTCTGATTCTGTCCAATAACCCGTCCATTCTCCTGTGTCCAGTAAACGTTACCCAAGCGCGCTGCGTACTGACCACCAATTTCTGGACGTCCGGTTACGCTGCATCACCGACCATCTCGCAGCACCCATATTTCGCCGCCTAGTGCTCCGGAATTTTACAGTAGACACGGCCTACCAGAAGCAACCTTCGGATGTAGGGTGAAACCATGCTTATACTATTAGTTGACAACGGCCAGCGGTGAGCGAGGTGGTCTTGTCACAGCCACGGCAGCGGAACACAGTCGATGAGCGCGTGCCGAAGCGGTAAGGTTTATCTTTCAACCCACAATGTGCGCATACAAAGCCTTCTGGCCAGCGCAGGGACTCTAGGTACGAGGCGCAGCCCGCTTCATCCGGAAAGACACGCTGAAATTCTGGTAAGGTCGTCGGAAAACCACGTTCGTCCATACGACACGAATAAGCGATCTTCGGAGGCTTGTCAACTAATAGTATAAGCATGGGTGAAACTGCCGGCTCCTCACGCAATAGCGTAACACTGAGGAACGACGGGGCTGACTGGCGACTGGTGCCCCCTACGATGCACAACAAAAAACCAATGGTCACTTGGGGTCAATTTGATGAGGGGCATCATCCTGCTCAATTTCAATCCTGATGCATCCGATCATAACGCTCACGAAGCACCCGTGTGACGCTCAGAAGTTCATCAAAGTCTTCAAAAACAACGTCGCGTAATGCCGTCAAATCCTTTTCAATATCACCAATTAAAGGGTTGTCTTCTAGCTTAAGATCGGTAATCAAAGATCTTTGTCGCGACATCATATGATACGATAAATCGCCGTGGATATAGCACGATAGGCGACCATATAATTCGTGTATGGTAGGGATTTTGTCTTCTAGGGATCCAATTAACGTCATTACATTGAACCCCTGGCCTATAAAATACCCGTATGGTGCTGGATCAGCGGACTGGTATCTCGCCAGCAATCGTTTCGTACCATCATTAAAATCCGCAATAGTGCACGCGCCGCGCTTATAGAGCCGCCAGAGACGCAGTCCCTTATGGATCCGTCCGGCAACTTCTACATAGGCTCTCGCGACTAAGGCATAGGCGTACTCATTCCTGAAATCTTTTTCTACAAAGAGAGCGCCTTCTATCCGCACGATGGGTACAAGTCCAGTAAAGTAAGCACTTAACGCTAGAAAAACAATGCTTTGTGAAAGCAAGTCAGAATCGGTATTCCACTCATTCGCATACTTTCTAACCTTGTTTAGTTCAAAGCCGATAACCGAGAGCCGTTGCTGTATCTCAGATCCTCGTAAGCCTCGGTAGAAATGTTCCATTACTTCGTCAATGTCAGGCACTTCACGCGATCCTGTGTGTTCATCTGACATTACGTTGTACCGGTTTCTGAGAGTTTGCGCGCGCCATCCGGGCTACCTGTTGAATCGTCGCGTACTCCTCACTATCAAGGAGTCTCTTTTCGTATACTAGGACCACCCCCGCCTCGGTGAGCGTCTTCCATATAAAATCATGCGGGTATCTTAAGTCACGCTGGTCAACTTTTACCGCAACATTGAACCCACCAATATTTACATTAAAGAAGCGTAGAGGCCCCATTCTGGTTGGCAGAGGATTAAACAACATCCTCTTGGCCTGATCAGTTTCAGTGTATCGATTCATGAAAAAAGGAAACAAATTGTCAGAAAGCGTTATTTCACCCCTAATTATCTGCTTTGCAATCAGTTCAAATGGCCCGAGATCTACCTTATCAAAAAAGGGGCGTGATGAAATACTAGCCCGCCATAACACGGATATTATGAACAACCTCAACAAGCGAAGATCAACCTTACCTATCAGATCAATATCATCTGGGACCACATCGCCGTTGAATGCGACAAGCCTCTCCCCAACCTGTCGCCGAAAAAAACGTATGCCATAATCATCATATCTCCCAACAATCTCCTCGCACCCTCGACAGAGCAGGCGTTCATACTCACCCGCCATCTTGCCGACTTCTATTCGTTCAGGCGTGATCATATTGAGGCCGCAGGCTGGTTCCCCAGCCATGGCATCGCGGAAGAATGCCTTTGGGATGATATGGGACTCGCACAGTGGACGCACTAGATCACAGAGCCTACACTTTTCTACTTGCTTTGCCATTATGAACCTCGTTTCATTTTTTGGGCAGCATCTATATGTTCTGCGATACGTGCATATTCGGAGTCATCCTCAATACTAATAATCCTCGCGATAGTGGTATTTGTTGTAAACATAGCCTCAGATTGGCGCCGGATTGGTTTTTCTTTTAGCAAGATGGAGTTATCAGCCTGCATGGTCAATTTGTACGGGCCAACATAGATATCACAGGATAGATACCCATCATCACTAAAAAGCTCAGGGTTTTTTATCATTGCAAATGGATTGTTATAATTTGAGAATCTTAGCAGTGAAAATGCGAAGACATCTTGCGTCAGTAGAGGACGGTTAAATGTCATGTCTTCTACATGCCGTCTGAGGGTGGGTTCAATATCAGGTAAATCCACAGAAGAAAAAAATGGCCGGCGTGATACGATAGCGCGCCATAATAGTGACATAAAGAAATAATGAAGCCTTACTATGTCGACACCCATAAAGTACTCAAGCCGTGGGGTACTACTTGTTTTCTGACTGCAAAAACCTAGGCCCAGTTCACTTCTAATGAATCTGACGCCGTACTGGTCGTATGGGGCAAGCCCCTGTTCACAACGCTGACACAACAGGCGCTCATATTCACCGTTGCCTCGTTTTCTCAGTTCATGGGGCTTACCTGATTTGATTAGGGTTAAGCCGTCACCTTCGGTGATCATGTGGCGGAATATTCCCGCGGGGATGATATGGGACTTACAGAGGACTGCTTCATTCCCACACAACCTACATATCCCGATGTGAGCGCTCATTCCTAGCCTCCCTCCTTAAGATGGATCTATGCGACAGCAAGCAAGTACGAGGTGCTCCCATGTGTTGCAGATGCCACCGAAAAATCTTAATGCTATGCTCATGGCCACCGCAAAGTCCATAATAGCTCGCAAAGAACGCGACTCCCCGTGCCAACATTCACCGGGGTATGACCTGATAAGATCGTCAGCCAGCATCATGATGTGTCGTTCAGAGTCTTCAACAAGCCGTATACCCTTGAGTCTGTCTCTGGCACAGGCGGCGACCCGGAGGCACTAAGGATTTCCTGATCATGCAGGTCGGCTCCGCAGTGTACTTCGACAATATGTATGTCCAGATATACCGGGTGGATCTGGAGAAGTCAGGTGAGGGTGAATATGCGCCTAACCTTTCAAGGTCAACATCACGGGAAGACAGAAGCTCAACACACCGGTGTTGGCTGGAACTCACGAAATCGAGGACAATAATGTAGTCGATCGCATGATGGCCCTGATAGGGAACAGCCAATGACCGCTACCGCTGCCCAGCCGCCGTTGAGCCCTGATGGTCGTCGGCAGCAGACTGATTGCAGAGACATTCAGCGCGAGTGGTACTAGCACGCCACGCTACCGTGCCAATGAAATATAATATGTTTGGGACAATAGACGCGACCTGAGGTACGTCCTGGCTGACTAAATGGTTTAGGGTGTTTTGTGCTCTAGTAGTGCCATTTTGGTCTCCAATCGTCGTATTTCCTGGAAGGCGAGACGTAGTTTTTTATTGTTATCCTCCTTACTATCTTCTTCCTTCCCTATTTCTGGTGCAACAAAGTCAACAATGCCGCCTTTTTCAATGAATTCGACTATATTTTTCACTGCTTTATCAAGTACTTTTATTTTCTCCCCTTCTTCGCTTTCTTTAAGTTGAAGTGTATTTGAAACTTCTGCTGTTATTTCTTCTATACCTGCTTTTTTCTCGTTTTCTGCTTCAGCATCTAAATCTTTTGCAAGTCTTGTATTTTTCATCTTCAATCCGCGTAGCTCTTCGGCTTTTGTTTTTATGTCTATCACTTTTTCTGCAACTTTTAGGGCGGCAAGTATAATTTGGCTTATTGTAACGGCAATATCGGAGACTACAGCCAGCTCTATTATTATTGAACCCTTAGTCGCACCCACTATTTTTATTTCTTCTGGTGCAGCATTATGGGCCATTGCTACACCCCTACCTATTTCAAACCAAAAAGTCCCCCATTTTCTAAAGTCTGCGACATTTGACATTAATGCGTTACCTGTAAAGCTAACTCGCATTAATATTTCATTTTCTGCCTCGTATTCCTCTTCAGAAACACAACCTACAAGACCCTCTTTTATTTTTTTAGATTTTGTAATTCCTTCCACAATTTGCTGATTAATTTCTTGTATTTTTCGAGCGGATGTGGCTACATCTATGACGTTCTTATATAAAACATCTTCAATTTTTTTGATTCCGTCTTCGCCAACGGTTTGCGCTATACCTAAACAAGAGAGAAACTCTAGTTGGTCTTTCGTTAGCTGTATTAATGGGACACTTATAAGTGTATTTATTAAATCTTGTTTTTGTGATTCGAACGGTGGCTTCTGATTATTAGGCTGAGAATGCTGCTGGAGGAGTGCTTGTAGTGCTTGATACTTTTGGGGAATACCTTTATTCTCTATCTCGTTAGTAATCCAATGGGTTAGATTAGACAGTTCTGACACATTCATTTTTTAATCCTTTTTATTCCCATAATGTTAATTCGACTGCACTGATCGTGCGGCATAATATTCCCATGCCACCCTCGGTCACATACGACTGTTACTGGCAGATACTACTCGCCCCCAGACCGCACGGGAAGGTCTGCTTCCGCTGCTTAGCCGCCGTTGAGCCCTGACGGTCGGGAGCAGGCTGAAAACGGACGTTCGGTGACGGAGAGCAGTGATAATGTCCGACCCATAATAGCTACAAGATAGCTGCTACAACGCTGTGGCAGCACAATGAACGTATAGCCCCTATTCCCCTATAACCGGCAGCGGACAACAGTTCGGTCGAGTCGTCAGAGATTTTCTACAGCGTCAACGTAAACTAGCCGGGGCGCGAAGGGAACCCAAAGGCGCAGCTTTTGGGCGGTCGTGTTTGAGCAACATGTCATGCGCCATTGTATTCCGTGTGTTGCGTCTTTAGCCTGTCATAGATTTTGTTAAGTCGCTGCAGAGTATCTGCGGTAATAGGTTAGCGCGATGCGAGGCCAAGGCTAAACACACGTTTTTCCATATCTGCTTGGTATTCCAGAAGCCAATGGTACTTCTCTTGAATCTTTGTGTCGCCTTCGTGCTCGAAGAGTCGACGCTCAACGATTCGCTGGTGTTCTTCGAAAAAAGCCCCGTGGGAAAGATCGAGATAGTTCAAAGAGTCTTTCCCATCGGGTGCGGTATATACCAACGACTCCCTGGCTAACTGCGTGGTTGGGATTAGCGTGAGAACACTCTCATCAACTAGCACTCGCGGGAAAATTGCTGCCTTTTCCAAATGTACGGCCCGTACCACTGCTGGACCGATAATGATATGATCATCTATATAGAGTTCGCCAACCATTATACCACCACGAACCGGCAACTCGGAAAATAAAAGTATCTGCTGCAACGGCTTGGCGAGTTCCGATAAGAAATACTTGACTTTATCTTGAATCGAGTACTTCCCTGTATTTTGTAGTGGAAATGCGGCAAAAACGTTGTCCGTAAAAGTCCTTACCACCGGAGTTCCATCCTTCCTCATGTTATTGAGACGCCTTTCAAAATCGAGGACAAGGCCGCAGAATCCCTCCGATTCTTCGCGGTCGACGCATTGGAATAGCTTCTCTCCACCTAAGACATCTAGGTATGCACAAACGTGAGTGGTCAAATCAAGGTTCATCGCGCTAACGTTAATTCGACTGCACTGACAGTGCAGCGTAACATTCCAAACTGTAGTAACATTCCCATATTACCCCGGTCAAAAAGATTATTACTGGCCTATACTAACCGTCCCCGGGCCGCACGGGAAGGTCCGCTCCCGCTATTATACCTGCCACTGAAGATAAAGAGCATACCGGGCGGCAGAGAACCTGCGAGACGCCGGGATGATACTTTATTGTCTGGGAAAGTCGTTTGTAATTTTTGACATAATGATCCAGGATGAAACTTTTTGCCGCTGAACCTGTGACCCTGCTCGTTTTGCATTGGACCGCCAGGCGCATCCACGGCGACAAGCCATCACCCCCATTCACAATTCTTGACACTTTGTTGCTGGTATCCGCCGGAGCGGCGCGCTAACTTGTCTGCCACGGAAAGGATGCGCCTTTCCCCTGGAATGACGAGGAGCCGAGAAATGTTGAAATTTAAGCATGCGGTATCCGGATGGCTGGCCGGAACGATGATGCTGGCGGTAATGCCCGCCTTTGCGGCAGGCGCGGAGACCCCGCCCGCTCTGCATGGTGGTCCCATGGGATCGGGCATGATGCCGGGTCATCCCGGTCCGGGAGGATGGCACCATTGTCTCATGCGCGAGGGCGGCTGGCGCAATGCGCCGGTACCCATGCTCATGCCCATGGTTTGGCGACATGCGGTGGACCTCAAACTGACCCCCGCGCAGGAAACGGATCTGCAAAACTGGCGCGCCCGGCAGAAAAAGGTCATGTCGGCCTGGCGTCACCATCTGCAAGTCCACAACACCGCGCTGCGTGACGCCTTGTTGCGCGGTGCGCCGGGCAGTACCATCGCTCCTCTGCGGAAAGCGGTCCTCAAGGATCATGCCACGATGCTCGAACATGGCATCCAGCAGGCGCGTTATCTCCACAAGATCCTGACCCCTGCGCAATGGCACCAGATCACCACCCTCTATAAAGCCAAGGAGGCCAAGCGGGAACACTAGACAGCGATTACGCCATGGCGGAGGGCGGCAAAATCCTGCTGGTCGATGACGATCCCCGGCTGCGCGGCATGCTGGTGCGTTACCTGGAGGAGCAGGGTTTTGTCGTCCACGCCGCCGCCTCCGGCGTGCAGATGGATCGCCAGTTGGCGCGGGAATATTATGACCTGCTCCTGTTGGACATCCTGATGCCGGGCGAAGACGGCTTCAGCATCTGTCGGCGCCTGCGCGCGCAGGAACCGCAGTTGCCCATCGTGATGTTGACCGCTCGTGGCGACCTGGCCGATCGGGTGCACGGCCTCGACGTCGGGGCGGATGATTATCTCCCCAAACCGTTTGAACCCCGCGAGCTCATCGCCAGGATACGCGCGGTGCTACGTCGCAGTCAGGAGGTGCGCAGCAGCCATCCTGCGCCGGGATCCCTGGTTTTCGGCCCCTTCCGTCTGGCCCTCGACAGCCGTGACCTGTGGCGCGGCAATGAGAAAATCTCCCTCACCGACAGCGAATTCGCCATTTTGCACGCCCTGGCCAGCCATCCCTGGCAACCCCTATCGCGGGAGCGTTTGTTGGCCATGACACATGGCAGCAGGGATGCCACGCCGGGTGCGCGGGGTATCGATGTGTTCATCTCGCGGCTGCGCCGCCTCGTCGAAGAAGACCCGGGCGAACCGCGCTACCTTCAGACCGTTTGGGGACGGGGATATGTGCTGGTACCCGATGGCGGGGACGCCACGCCCCGGAAAGAAGGCGGCTTATGAAAAAACCCCGCCCCTGGCCGGATACCCTTTTTACCCGCATGTTCCTCATTATCGCCGGGCTGCTGTTCCTGAGCCAACTGGCGGTATACTGGTTTTTCAATATCTACCAGGCCAATCCGCAGGCGGAGCGTCTGTCGCGGGACTGGGCGCAGATCCTGACCCTGAGCGAAGCGCTCACCCCGGCGCAGCGTCAGGCGGTCCAACCCGCACTGATGCGCCAGGGACTCCGGATAGACGCCGCCAGCGCGGTGCACGGCCGGCATCCGCGTTCGCCGGTATTGGCAAACGCCCTGCATCTGTTGCATCGCCTGGGCTGGCCACAGGCGCAGTTGCGCACGGATGACCGACACGGAATGCTGTGGCTGCAGGCCCGGCCCGACGCCACGCTGGCGCTGGCCATGCCCATGCCGCGCCCGCCGGGACTGCCATTACCCTGGTTTAAATTGGCCGCTATTCTGTTGCTCTCCTGGCTGGGCGCCTATCTCGCGGTGCGGCAGGTGACCCGGCCCCTGACCCGTCTCATGCAGGGGGTCGCGCGCCTGCGCGGGGGCGATGACCCGGCGGATCTGCCCGAGGCCGGCCCAGCGGATTTACGTCGCCTCGCGGAGCGGTTCAACCAGACGCTGCGCGATTTGCAGCGGATGTGGAAAGAACGGGAGATGGTCCTGGTGGGCGTCTCTCACGACCTGCGCACGCCCCTGACCCGAATGCGGCTCAGCGCGGAATTTTTGCCCGTCGAAGAAGAAGCGCGGGACGAAATTATCGCCAACGTCCAGGAGATGGACAAGGTCATCCACCAATTTCTGGATTATGCCCGCAGCGGCGAGCAGGAACCGCTGGTGCCGACGGATCTGGGTCCCTGGCTAAAACGGTTCGTCTTGCGTCAGCACGCGGACGTACGGTGGCACCCCCCTGCCACCGCCCTGCCGAAGATGCCCATTCAGGAGGTCGGTTTGGCCCGAGCGTTGCAAAACCTCATCGATAACGCCCTGTCGCATGGTGGGGCGCCCGTGGAAATCAGCGCCGAACGGGTGGCGGACGACCTTCTGATCCGGATCCGCGATCACGGACCGGGTATCGCGGAACAATGCCTGGAAACCATGCGGGCGCCCTTCGCACAAGCGGGGAAGGGCGGGGGTGTGGGCCTTGGTTTGGCCATCGTCGAGCGGATCGTGGCGTACCACCACGGGCGCTTCACGCTCGCCAACGCGCCGAGCGGTGGATTGGAGGTCCGCCTAACCCTGCCCCTGACGCATTAGGCGAAGCCGCTTCAGGGCTGGTGGGTGGCTGCCGTGGGTGGGCAGAGTTTGCGCAGATGCGCCACCTCGCGGGGACTGAGATCGTGCCACTTGATGTTGCCACATTGGCCACTGATGGGGCCCTCCAGCGTACCTTCCTGAGAGATCGCCTTGCCCACCGGAAAATTGGCCACCGATTGCGTGGAAGCGCCGGGCGATACCAGTTGCACGGTGGCGGTCGCTTGCGCGGGTGCTTTGGCCCGCACCTTGGCCTCCTGGTTCTGCCACCAGAAGAACCACACCACCGCCACGACCAGCGCCACGACCAGCATGATCAACCAGCGCCCAGCATGAGATTGTTTCGCCTCATCCATCCGTTGCACCTCCCGAGCCCATTTGCTTCCCGGACTTTAGCAAGAGCCGAGGGGAATGCCAAAAATCGGGCGAACGGACCGGGAACACTGGCGAACGAGGTCCCCTTTTCGCTATAGTCGCGGGCAGGACAGGAGGTGTGGGCATGAGTGAAAAATTGTGGGGCGGGCGCTTCGCGGCGGGCACCGACAGTCTGGTCGAAGCCTTTACGGCATCCATTCAGGTGGACCGCCGCCTGTACGCGGAAGACATCCGTGGCTCCATGGCCCATGCGCGCATGCTGGGCCGGGCGGGCGTGCTGACGGAGGCGGAGGTGGAGGCCATCGTCACCGGGCTGGCGCAGGTGCGGCAGGAAATTACCGAAAACCGCCTCCCCTTTGACGATGCCCTCGAAGACATCCACATGCACGTCGAATCACGTCTCACCGAGATCATCGGTGACGTCGGCAAGAAGCTCCACACCGGCCGTTCCCGCAACGATCAGGTGGCTACCGACCTGCGCCTGTATACCCGCGGCTGTCTCGATGATCTCATCCAGGCGCTGCAACATCTGCAAAAGGTCTTCATCGACCTCGCCGAGCGCGAAGTCGAGACCATCCTCCCCGGCCTGACTCACCTGCAGGTCGCCCAACCGGTCAGTTTTGGCCACCACTGCATGGCCTACGTGGAGATGTTTCACCGCGATACCCAGCGGCTGCTCGATGCGCGGCGGCGGGTGAATGTGCTGCCCCTGGGCGCGGCGGCGCTGGCGGGGACCACCTTCCCTATCGACCGCTGGGATGTGGCGCGCCAGCTCGGCTTTGAGGCCGTCGCCGAAAACAGCCTCGATGCCGTCTCCGACCGCGACTTTGTGATGGAAGTGCTCTCGAACCTGGCCATCCTCGCCGTTCACCTCTCGCGGCTGTCGGAAGAGCTGATCCTGTGGATGTCGGCGCCCTTCGGCTTCATTGATCTGCCCGACAGCTTCTGTACCGGCTCCAGCATCATGCCGCAAAAGAAGAACCCGGATGTCGCGGAAATCATTCGCGGCAAGAGCGGGCGGGTGATCGGCGATCTCGTCGCCATCCTCGTCCTCATGAAGGGCCAGCCCCTCGCCTATAACCGCGACAATCAGGAAGACAAGGAAACCCTTTTCGACGCCCTCGACCAGATGCGCGCCAGCGTGGAGATCATGGGCCGGATGCTGCCGGGCCTGCGGACCCGTCCCGACGTCATGCGCGCGCAGGCGGAACGCGGCTTTGCCACCGCCACCGATCTGGCCGATTATCTGGTGCGCCAGGGTCTGCCCTTCCGTGATGCGCATGCCGTGGTCGGTCGTGCCGTGCGCCTGGCCCAGGAACGCAACATCGGTCTGGAAGCCATGCCACTGGCGGAGTTGCAGGACTTGTCACCACGCATTGGCCAGGAGATCTACGCGCTACTGACGCTGGAAGGCGCTCTGGCCGCGCGGGACCATTTGGGCGGCACCGCGCCCCGGCAGGTGCAAGCCGCCATCCTGTGCGCCCGTGAACGCTTGCGGCGGGAGGCCCTGTGAACCGCGCCCGCACCCTCTTTCTTCTCCTGCTGCTCGGCCTCGCGCTGGGCGGCTGCGGCCGGAAGACGCCCCTGACGCTGCCACCGGCCCATAGCGCCACCCCCGCTGCGCCCACGGCCCCTGTCCAGAGCTCTTCGGCCCCATGAATACATTTCACTACCGCGATCACACCTTGTACGCTGAAGACCTCCCCTTGCAGGAAATAGCGGAGCATTACGGCACCCCTTGCTATGTCTACTCCGAAGCGGCGTTGCGCGAGCGCTACCGCGCTTTCAGCGCCGCTCTCGGCGCGCGCACGCAGGTCTGCTATGCGGTCAAGGCCAACAGTAATCTCAGCATTCTGCGGACGTTTGCGGAGATGGGCGCGGGTTTCGATATCGTTTCCGGCGGTGAACTGGCGCGGGTGCTGCGGGCGGGCGGTGATGTGGGCAAGATCGTCTTCTCCGGGGTCGGCAAATCCAGCGCGGAAATTCGCGCGGCGCTCGACGCTGGCCTCTCCTGCCTCAATGTCGAGTCCGCCGCCGAGCTCTGGCGTATTGCGGATATCGCGGCCGACCTGGGCAAACGCGCGCCCATCGCCCTACGGGTCAACCCCGATGTGGACCCCGGCACCCACCGCTACATCGCCACGGGGCTGAAAGAGAGCAAGTTCGGCATCCCCATGGACCAGGCCCGCGATTTATACCTGCAGGCGGCGCAGCACCCCGCGCTGGAGATCAAAGGTATTGCCTGCCATATCGGCTCTCAGTTACTGGATCTGGCCCCCCTGGGGGAAGCGGCGACACGGGTACGCGGACTGTACACAGACCTGGCCACCAGCGGCATTGTGCTGGAGCACCTGGATCTGGGCGGCGGCGTCGGTATCCGCTATCACGACGAAACGCCTCCCAACCCTGCCGACTACGCATGGACCCTGAACCAGGCCCTGCAAGGCGTGTCGGCGCGTCGGGTGGTGGAACTGGGCCGCGCCCTGGTAGGGAATGCCGGCGTGCTGCTGACCAAGGTAGAGTATCTCAAAGCGCAGGGCGGCAAGTCGTTCTGCGTGGTGGATGCGGCCATGAATGACCTGTTGCGCCCTGCGCTTTACGAGGCCTGGCATGACATCCTGCCCCTGCGCCAAAGCGCCGAAACCGGGCACGCCATGGACATCGTCGGCCCGATCTGCGAGAGCGGGGATTACTTCGCCAAGAACCGTCCCATCGTGGCCCAGGCGGGTGACTTGCTCGCCATCATGAGCACCGGGGCCTATGGCTTCGTCATGAGCAGCAACTACAACAGCCGTCCCCGTCCCCCCGAGGTGCTCGTTCGTGGCCACCGGCACCACCTCGTCCGCCGTCGCGAGACCTTCGAGGACCAGTGGGCTCTGGAGGAAGAACCGGGTCACTAGGAGCTCCGGGAAGCTCTCCGGACGGCGCGTCTGCCAAACCTCTCGCCATCTGCTATCCTCAAGACAGTGGTTCAGGGACTTCCGCCGTGGGCTGGACCGTTCGGAGAGGGCCGCGGCGCTTGGTCCATCGCCCGCTCACCTGTGAGGAGACCATCATGGCAGAGATGAAAATCTTCAGTACCGGCATCGATCCTAGTGACTGGATTCCCAGACGTTTTACCCAACCCGGCGACGGACGCACACCGCCCATTTTCTGGCAGCATTTACCGCCCGACACGAAGAGTCTGGTTCTCCTGATGGAGCATCGTGAGGCGGAAGCCGGCCGCAAGGTCCGGTGGCTGCTCTACGATATGCCGCCGGCCGCCGAGGGAATCCACGAAGGTGGCCCATTACCCGAAGGGACCAAACCAGGGCGCAATGATTTCGGGACGATCGCCTATCGTCCACCGGAGGCGAACGCCAATCATCAACTCCAGCACTACGACTTCATTCTGATGGCGACCGACTTGCCCACCCTCGGACTCGCCGAAGGCGCCAACTGGGAGTCGGTTAAAGGGCGACTGCGCACGGAGGATCACCGCGACGAACTCGCGCCCCCTCCCGCCGGCGACCCGCGCGGTCGTGAATTCCACCCCTTGGGCCACATCATCGACCACGCGGAGTTTTCGGGACATTTCGCGCTGGATACGGATAAGCGCGTTTGACGTAACGCTTTCCGCTGCATGGGCGCGCGCCTGGGTCTGAATTTGAGGAAGATGCGATATGCTCTTTCGTCAGCTCTTTGACGAGGAATCCTTCACCTATACCTATCTTTTCGGTTGTGCCGAGACGGGGCAGGCAGTGCTGCTGGACCCGGTGCTGGAAACCATGGACCGGGATCTGCGGGTTTTACAGGCACTGAATCTGCGGCTGGCGTACACCCTGGAAACACACATCCACGCCGACCATGTCACCAGTGCGCGCAAGCTCAAGGCACAGACGGGCAGCCGGATCGCGGGGCCGGCGATGGACGCATTGCCGTGCATCGATTTCGGGGTCGCCGAAGACCGCCCGTTGACGGTGGGTACCATCACCTTGCGTCCACTGTTCACGCCCGGCCACACCGACACGCACCACAGCTATCTCCTGACGGAAGGCGACACGCAGCGGGTGTTCACCGGCGACGCGCTGCTGATCGACGGCTGCGGGCGCACGGATTTCCAGAACGGCGACAGCGTCACGCTGTATCGGTCCGTTCATGAGAAGCTCTTTGCTTTGCCAAACGAAACGCTGATCTATCCAGCCCACGATTATCAACAGCGACACGTATCCTCCATCGCCCAGGAGAAGGCGAGGAACCCGCGTTTAGGGGGCAAAAGCATGGGCGAATTTCAGGAGATCATGGCCAATCTCAAGCTACCCTATCCCAAGAAAATGGGCTACGCCGTCCCCGCCAATCAGGACTGCGGCAAATGCCCCGCGGATCTGCCAGAGACGATACGGCGTTTGTGCGATCCCTCGTTGCAGGGGTAAGGGGCGTTCACCTCCGGGGAACCGACCATGTTCGTGCAAAACCGCCGACTTGGTCTATATGTGCCCCCGCTCCCCCTACTCACAGCGTCTCACCAAGACGACACGAAGGTAACCCTGATGAATTTTGCACATAAGTACTCCCGCCCAGCCATGGCGCTGGCGGTAGCGACGCTCGCGGCGTCCCCCTTGGCGCATGCGGCGAACTGGTTCGCGCTGCAGGGGATATCTCCGCCCAAGGCCTCTCATTTCGGGGTGTCCGGATTCATTGAGCCGAGCCTATATGCACAACCGGGGCGCAAAGATCGCTTCGAGAAAAATCATGTGCCGAATATCAACCTGATCGCACCCAACTTTACCCACAGCACCGCCGTCAGTATTTTGCGCGCCAGAATCATGCTGCGCGGCAATATCAATCCTGATATCTCCTACCTGCTGGGCGGAGAGTTCGGCAGCAACGGGATTACCAAGGTGCGCGGTGCCTATCAACCCGGACTCATTGACGGGCATGTAACCTTCAGCTACCTCCCCGGGGCCAGGATAGAAGTGGGCCTCATTCGCGCGCCCAGCGCAGAGGGTGCCCTGCGTGGCTACATGACCTACAACTTTGTGTTGCCCTCCGCCGTGATCGGACAACTGATGCAGCAAACCATGTATTCTTCCGGCGTGCCCTATGACAAAAACATCAACGCCTATCTCATCAGCAGTCAAGAAAGCCTGGGCGCCAACGGCTTCCGTTATCCTGGCGTGATGCTCTTCGATTGGTTTCGCCACGGTCCCTGGGAGTTTTCTTATGGCGCCATGGTGGGCCTGTTCGGTACGGTGGCCGCCGGCAACCGGTCCAGCAGCCCCCTGTATGCCGTGCGCCTGCAGGAATCTTATATCCTAGGGGGTAAAGGCGCATTCCGCAGCGATGTGCAGGCCGGCATCTGGTATCAGCACGCCCGCCCGGATTTGGCCGGACAGGGTTACAGCATGACCCGCTACGGGGTGGACGTTCAGTATCTTCAGGGCTATATGCATCAGTGGGGTCGTCAATTCCGCTTCCAGTACATTCGCGGCTCCGGGTGGATAACCGCGGCATCCGCCTTCAGTCATGCACCGGATCTGCCGGCGCCGTTGACCAAGACCCAGCTCTATCCCGGCGGTCAGAACCAGGCCAGCGGCTACATGTTGGAAGCGGGGCTGTTCCTCACCCGGCACATAGAAGCGGATTTGCGCTACGATTACTACGACCGTCTGCCCAACAACGCCGCACAGCAGCGTATCTTCAAAACCTGGGCCGTCGGACTGCAGTACCACTTCACGCCGCTGACCAAGATCTTCGGGGGATATTACTTCCGGACTCTGGGTGTCCCCCATCAACCGAACGCCGCCGCCAACAGCATATCGAGCGTCGTGGACAACGTCTTCGCCATGCAGGCGATGATAGCCTTTTGACGCTTCGCGGTGCCTGGACGACGACAAGGCGGCCGTCATCGCCCCGGGGGCGGCTCAGGGGGCGGTGCTGACGTGCACCAGGCCGGGGAACAGGGCCGCCAGGCCATTAGCGATGAACGTTACGGCGATGGCGGCCAGCACCAGTCCGAAGATACGGGTCGTGATATTGATACCCGTCACCCCCAGCCGCCGCGAGAGCGGCTGCGCCAGACGCAGGGCGACGTAAGCGACGCCGGCAATTACCAGAATGTCGACGATCAGCAAGCCGCTGGCCAGCCACGACACATTCTTGTGGTGGGCGATGATCACCGTGATCATGGTCCCGGGACCGGCCATCAGGGGAATGGCCAACGGTACGACGGCGACCGCCTCCTTGTTCATGCCCTCGGCGGTTTCTTCCGGGGTATGCCGGTAGCGGCTGGGTTTGGCCTGCAACATGTTAAAGGCCAGCAGCATCAGGACCATGCCACCCGCCACCTGAAAAGCGGCGATGCTGATCCCGAAAAACTGCAGGATATACTCGCCGAGAAAGGCGGAAATGAGCAGGACGATGGCCACGGCGCGGGAAGTCAACTTTGCCGTGGCGAGCTGTTGTTGCGGGTCCTCGTCACTGGTCAGCGCGATGAAAATCGGTATGGCGCCGATGGGGTTGAGAATGGCGAGCAGGGCGATCAGCGTCTGCAATGCGTTGTGCAGTTCAGCGCCGACAGGCATGTGCGCCCCCCCTCCCCGGCCCGTTCCGATGCGGGGCTCTTGAAAATTGCGGCGTGAGGACGTATTTATTAGGCATCTTTTAAAGTTACAACCTCATACGGAGCCGATACGATGCCAACTTACGAGTATGTATGCAAGGACTGTGGACACCGCCTGAGCGCCGAGCAGCGCATGAGTGATCCCCGCCTCACCGACTGTCCGCACTGCGGCGGGCTGGGTTTGGAGCGTCAGTTGAGTGCCGGCGCCTTTGCTCTGAAGGGTTCGGGCTGGTACCAAACCGATTTCAAGGGCGGCGGCAAGGGCACGGAAAGCCCGCCGGAAGCGGCGGCGGCGCCCGCCTGTCCCGGCGGGGCTTGCGCCTGCCATTGACGCGCCGCGCGTCGCAAGGCTAGATTGCGCGCGGGCCGCCCGACCGGGAGGCCCTTTTCTTATGGACTCATTATTGGGACGCAGCATGCGGACACATTACTGTAACAGCATTCATGAAGGGCTGGTGGGCGAGAGGGTCACCCTGTGCGGCTGGGCACAACGGCGGCGCGATCACGGCGGGGTGATCTTCATCGACCTGCGGGACCGGGAAGGGCTGGTACAGGTGGTCGCCGACCCTGACCAGACGGCGGCCTTTGCGGCCGCGAACGACTGCCGCAGCGAGTTTGTGCTGCAAGTCGAGGGCCTTCTGCGTGCCCGCCCGGCGGGCACCGAAAACCCGCAGATGCCCAGCGGCAAGGTGGAGCTGGTGGCCACGCGCATCACCATCCTCAATCGCGCGGAGCCGGTGCCCTTCCCGCTGGACGCAGAGGATATCGCCGAGAATCTGCGGCTCAAATACCGTTACCTCGATCTGCGCCGCCCGGAAATGCTGAACCGTCTGCGGCTGCGTCATCAGGTCACCCGCTTTGTGCGCGCTTATCTGGATCAGGGCGGCTTCGTCGATGTGGAGACGCCGGTGCTGACCCGCTCCACGCCCGAAGGGGCCCGGGATTACCTGGTCCCCTCACGGACTCAACCGGGGCACTTCTTCGCCTTGCCCCAGAGCCCGCAGCTCTTCAAGCAGCTCCTGATGGTGGCCGGACTGGATCGTTACTACCAGATCACCAAATGTTTCCGCGACGAAGATTTGCGAGCCGATCGCCAGCCGGAATTCACCCAGATCGATATCGAGGCCTCCTTCGTCGATGAAGAGGCGGTCATGGGTATTGCCGAGCCCATGATCCGCGGCCTGTTCGCCGATGTGCTGGGCGTCCGGCTCCCCGATCCCTTCCCGCGCCTGACCTACCGGGACGCGATGCACCGTTTTGGCGTCGATCGTCCCGATCTGCGCAACCCGCTGGAGCTGACCGAACTCACCGATCTGATGCGCGG
Source organism: Acidithiobacillus ferrianus (assembly GCF_010378095.1). GTDB lineage: Bacteria > Pseudomonadota > Gammaproteobacteria > Acidithiobacillales > Acidithiobacillaceae > Acidithiobacillus > Acidithiobacillus ferrianus. The sequence goes on from NZ_WNJL01000034.1 coordinate 118,946, forward strand.
CATCGACTTCAAGGTGTTCCGCGCGGCCGCCGAACGCCCCCATGGGCGGGTGGCCTGCTTGCGGGTGCCCGGGGGCGCCCAGCTCAGCCGGGCGCAGATCGACGCGTATACCCAGTTCACCGCCATCTATGGCGCCAAGGGTTTGGCGTGGATCAAGGTCAATGCGTTGGATCAGGGCGGCACGGGCCTGCAATCCCCCATCGTCAAGTTCCTGCCGGAAAACATCCTGCAGGAGATCCTCCAGCGCAGCGGCGCGACGACGGGCGACATCCTCTTTTTTGGCGCGGATACCGCCAAGATCGTCAATGAAGCGCTCGGCAACCTGCGCAACCGTCTGGCTGCCGACCTCGGTCTACTGGAAGGCGAATGGCGGCCGGTCTGGATTACCGACTTCCCCATGTTCGACTACGATGACCAGGAAGACCGCTGGACCTCCACCCATCACCCCTTTACCGCACCACAGTCCGCGCATCTCGAAACCCTCAGCGAGGATCCCGGCAACGCCCTGGCGCGCGCCTACGATCTGGTGCTCAACGGCCATGAGATCGGCGGCGGCAGCATCCGCATCCATCAGGAGCGGGTCCAGGAAAAGGTCTTCGCCGCCCTCGGCATCGGCGCGGAGGAAGCCCGCGACAAGTTCGGCTTCCTCCTCGATGCGCTGCATTATGGCGCGCCGCCCCATGGCGGTCTGGCGTTTGGGCTGGATCGGCTGGTGATGCTCATGTGCGGCGCCGAGACCATCCGCGACGTGATCGCCTTCCCCAAAACGCAGAAGGCCGGCTGTCTGCTCACCGAAGCCCCCGGGTCCGTGACAGACCAGCAGCTTCAGGAACTGGGCATCCGCTTGCGCCCGGGGGCCGAAACCGGTGTTTAGCGGATCGCTTGACGATCGGCAGGCGGCTTCGTAACGTAATCGGATGGTGGACGCGCGCGATGGCGCTGGAGAGAATCGATTATGGGTGTGGAAACAGTGATGGTCCAGGGACTGCGCCGCAGCGACGCTGCGGATCTGGACACGCGCATTCGGCGGGCCAAGGCCGCGCTGGGTCGGCGCGCGGTCATTCTCGGTCACCACTACCAGCGCGAAGAAGTCTATCGTCATGCCGATTTTCATGGCGACTCCCTGCAGTTGTCCCGCGCCGCGGCCGAGCAGGAGGCCGAGTTCATCGTCTTCTGTGGCGTTCACTTCATGGCCGAGGTGGCTGACATTCTCAGTCGTCCGGAACAGGCGAGCATTCTGCCCGACCTCAACGCGGGCTGTGCCATGGCCGATATGGCCGACATGCCACAAGTACAGCGCGCCTGGGAGGAACTGGCGACAGTGCTCGACGTGGAGCGGGAGGTGACACCGGTCACCTATGTAAACTCCTCGGCCGCGCTCAAGGCCTTTTGCGGCGTCCACGGCGGCACCGTCTGCACCTCCTCCAACGCCCGCAAGGTGCTCGACTGGTCCTTCCGGCAGCGCCCCAAGGCCTTGTTCTTTCCCGATCAGCATCTGGGCCGCTGGACCGGCCATCAACTGGACATCCCCCTGCGCGACATGCCGGTCTGGGACCCCAGCCAACCGCTGGGCGGCCTCACGCCCGAGGAAATCCGCCGCGCCAAAATTCTGCTCTGGAAGGGGCACTGCGCCGTCCACCAGATGTTTCAGCCGGCACATATCGATCGCTGGCGTCGTGAGCATCCGCATGGGCAGGTCATTGCCCATCCCGAATCGGCTTTCGAGGTCTGCCAGAAATCCGACGCCGTAGGTTCCACCGACTTCATCCTGCGTACCGTCAAGGCCTCACCGCCCGGCAGCGAGTGGCTGGTGGGCACGGAGATCAACCTGGTCACCCGTCTCGCCGACGAGGTGCGCGCGGAGGGCAAGACGGTCGAGTTCATGTCACCCATGGTCTGCATGTGCTCCACCATGTTCCGCATCGACCCGGAACAACTGGCGCGCACCCTGGAGAGTCTCCTTGCGGGCCAAGTGGTCAATCGGATTCAGGTGGACCCTGAAACCGCCGCCCAAGCCCGCTTGGCGCTCGAACGCATGCTGACGGTTTCCTGAAAACCGCCATGCTACAAGCCTCCGCGGTGGCCGATCAACTGTCGGAAGGGTCTTTTAGCCAGCGCAGCCTGCACACCCTGCTCTACGGCTACGTCCGCTATTACCAAGGCGCCCGCTGGGAGCCCAGCAGCGTCCCCGTCAGCGGGCCGGCCATCCTCGTCTGCAACCATGTGTCGGTGTTGGACCCCTTGCTGCTGGTGGCCAGCAACCATCGGGTGATTTCCTTTCTGGTCGCGCAGGAGTACTACGATAACGCCCTGATGCGCCAACTGCTGGAGCAGACCTACAGCATCCCCGTGCGCCGCGACCGCCGCGATGTGCGCGCCCTGTTGCAGGCGCGCCGGGTCTTGGAAGACGGGCGGGTGCTGGGCCTTTTTCCCGAAGGCGGAATCCGTCGCGATCAGATCCAAAAAGGCGTGGCCTGGTTGGTGCAGGAAAGCGCCGCGCCGGTGGTGCCGGCCCATGTCAGTGGCGCGCGGCAAGGCCAGTCGGACCTCGCCACCTGGCTGCGTCGGCAGCGGCCCTTGTTACGCTACGGCGTGCCTCTGCATTTTCACCGCAATGCCGATGCCGCCGAAGTGCTCGGTGCCACCATGAGCGCCATCGCCACCCTCGCATGACGGCGTCCTCGCCTTTGCGGTATCATGCGGCATATTTCGGTGAAATACGCCATTTATAGAACAAGGAGCATGTCATGTCCGGGCATAGCAAGTGGTCCACCATCAAATTCAAAAAGGCGCTGAAGGACGCCAAACGCGGCAAGATATTCACTCGCCTCATCCGCGAAATCACTGTCGCGGCACGGGCGGGTGGCGGTGATCCGGCCAGCAATTCCCGCTTGCGCCTTGCCCTGGACAAGGCCTACGGGGCCAATATGGCCAAAGACACTATCGAGCGGGCGGTCAAGCGCGGCACCGGCGAGCTGGAAGGCGTGGATTACGAAGAAGTGACCTACGAGGGTTACGGCCCCGGCGGGGTTGCCCTCCTGATCGAAACCATGACCGACAACAAAGTCCGCACCGTCGCCGAAATACGCCATATTTTCTCCAAGCGGGGCGGCAATATGGGTACGGCGGGTTCGGTGGCCTACCTTTTCAAGAAACGCGGCCTGATCAGCTTTCCCGGTGACGCCGACGAGGACCGGATTCTCGAAGCGGCGCTGGAGGCCGGCGCCGAGGATGTGGTCAGCGAAGGCGAGCGGATCGCCGTCTATACCGCCGCGACCGAACTGCATGGTGTCGCCCTGGCACTGGAGGCGGCGGGCCTGAAAGCGGAAGAAAGCGAAATCACCATGATCCCCGAAACCACGGTGGACGTCTGTGGGGAGGATGCGGAGAAGTTGCTGCGCCTGATCGACGTTCTCGAGGAAAATGACGACGTGCAGAACGTCTATGCCAACTACGCGATCAGTGACGAGGAAATGGCCCGTCTGGAAGCCGTATCCTGAACCCGCGGCGGAGCGCCGGGTGGACGCGGCGGCCATGGGACTGAGTGCCGGGGCACTGGCCGGGGCCGCGGTGCGGATCATCGGGATCGACCCCGGGTCCCTGCGCACCGGCTACGGCATCATCGACTCCGACACGTCCGGCCAACTCCGGCATGTGGCTCACGGTTGCCTGAACGTATCCGGGCAGCCCTTTCTGGAGCGCATCGGCGCCATCCACCGCGGGCTGCGACACGTCATCGGCGACACCCGGCCGGATGTGGCGGCCGTCGAACAGGTCTTCATGGCGCGGAATGCGGACTCCGCCCTCAAGCTGGGGCAGGCGCGCGGCGCCGCCCTCGTCGCCTTGCTCGAAGCCGGATTGCCCGTCCATGAATACACGGCGCTGCAGGTCAAAAAAGCCACCGTCGGTGGTGGCCACGCCGCCAAGGAGCAAGTACAGAGCATGGTCCGCTGGCTCCTCAAACTCAGCGCGATCCCACAGGCCGATGCGGCCGACGCCTTGGCCTGTGCCATCTGTCATGCCCATCACGCCGGCACGCAACAGCGCTGGCAATGGGCTGACAGCCGGTGAGCGCCATGACGACCAAGGAACTGCCCCCGTCATGATCACCTCGCTCACCGGCAAGATTCTGCAGCGCCGCCCGCCTTGGCTCTGGCTCGAGGTGCAGGGTGTGGGCTACGAGCTGGAGATGCCGCTGTCCAGCTTCTATCAAATGCCGGCCGAGGGCGCCGCGCTGACCGTGTTCACCCACCTCACCATTCGTGAGGACGCCCACCTGCTGTACGGTTTCATCAGCATGGCCGAGCGGGATACCTTTCGCCTGCTGATCCGGGTCAACGGAATCGGCGGCAAAGTGGCGTTGGCCTGCCTTTCCGGCCTGTCTGCGGATCGGCTCAGCCAAGCCGTGGCCGAAGGTAACACGGCGCAACTCACCGCCATTCCCGGCATCGGTCCGAAAACCGCCGAGCGGCTGGTGGTGGAGTTGCGCGACAAGATGGGCGGGATCACACCCGGACCGATTGGCACGCGGACCGGCGGCGATCCGCGCCAGGAGGCCATTGCGGCGCTGCTGACTTTGGGTTATAAGCCGGCGCAGGCGAGCCAGGCGATAGCCGGCCTGGCGGAGGATCTGGGTCTGGAAGACCTGATCCGTCAGTCGCTGCAACATTTGTCACGGCATTGATTTTGGAACCCGTCAGCACGCCAATGGTCAGACCAGAATGATGGATAGAGGCCCCCTCAACCCTCAGGAAGCCCACGATGATGCGATAGATCATGCCCTGCGTCCGCGACGGCTCGCGGAATATCTCGGGCAGGCCAAATTGCGCGAATCACTGGGCCTCTATATTGAAGCCGCCCGGAGACGCAGCGAAGCATTGGATCATGTGCTGCTTTTCGGTCCGCCCGGGCTCGGCAAGACCACCCTGGCCCATATCATCGCTCAGGAGATGGGCGCCGGTCTCAAGGTCACCTCGGGACCGGTGCTGGACAAACCGGGCGATCTCGCGGCCATCCTCACCAACCTGCAGCCGCGCGACGTGCTTTTCGTGGATGAAATTCATCGCCTCAGCCCGGTGGTGGAAGAAATCCTCTACCCGGCGCTGGAAGACTACGCGCTCGACATCCTCATCGGCGAAGGACCCGCGGCGCGCTCCATCAAAATCAACCTGCCGCCCTTCACCCTGATCGGCGCCACCACCCGTGCAGGTCTGTTGACCTCGCCGCTGCGGGACCGCTTCGGCATCAGTTTTCATCTGGAATTCTACAGTGACGCCGAGTTGACGCAGATCGTCACCCGCTCCGCCCAGATTCTCAGCACCCCCCAAGCCCTGGAAGGCGCGCAGGAAATCGCCCGGCGCGCCCGGGGAACCCCGCGCATCGCCAACCGCCTGCTCCGCCGGGTGCGGGACTATGCCCAAGTACGGGGGAACGGCGAAATTGACGGAGCAACGGCACAGGCGGCGCTGACCCTCATGGAGGTCGATCAGCATGGATTTGACGGCCAGGACCGCAAGTTGCTTCAGGCCGTCATCTCCCGTTTTGCCGGTGGACCCGTGGGCGTGGAGAGTTTGGCGGCCGCCCTCGGTGAGGAGCGCGGCACCATCGAAGACGTACTGGAGCCCTTCCTGATTCAGCGCGGTTATCTGATTCGCACGCCGCGCGGACGCTGCGCCACCGAACTCAGCTATCTCGCCCTGGGTCTCACGGCCCCCAAGGCGCCTGGGGAATTGTTCGATGCCCTCTAACGACTCCACCAGCCACTTCCACTTCCGCGTTTATTATGAAGATACGGATCATGGCGGGGTGGTGTATCATGCCAACTATTTACGTTTCATGGAGCGCGCCCGCACCGAAATGTTGCGCGAACGGGGTTATGAACTGGATGTCCTGGAGCAGGAAGAGGGCCTTATTTTCGCGGTGCGGCGTGCCAGTCTGGATTTCCGGGCCCCCGCCCGTTTCAACGACCTGCTCCATGTTGAAACCCAGGTCGTGAGCAAGACCCCGGTGCGTATGGATTTTCAACACACCGTGTCCGTTGCGGACCGGGTGCTCTGTGGGGGAAGGATAGAAGTCGTCTGCCTCGATGCCGCCGGTTTTCGACCCCATGTTATTCCTGCGGCGTTATCGCAGGCCATCCCGCTTTCTGTTTCGTCGTGAGATTTTATGGACCCGCATACTATGGCCAACGCCGCGCAGTCGCTTTCTCTTGCCCACCTGGTAGCCAATGCCAGCGGAGTCGTGCAAGGTATCCTCATCATTCTGCTCATCGCGTCCGTAGCGTCCTGGACCATCATCTTCCAGAAGCTCGCCATCTTTACCGGGGCGCGCAAAGCCTTGGAGCGTTTTGAGAAACGCTTCTGGAGCGGTGGCGAGATGAGCCAGATTTACCAGCATGTCTCCGGCAACAGTCAACTGGAGACGGGGGCCGGCGGCATTTTCTGTGCCGGCTATGAGGAGTTTCAGCGCCAGCGCAACAAAATACGCCCCAGTGACGCCCTCGACGCGGCGCGGCGCGCCATGCGGGTGGCCCAGATGCGGGAGGTGGGACGCCTGGAGAACAACCTGGCCCTCCTCGCCTCGGTATCCTCCGTCAGCCCTTTCATCGGCCTCCTGGGCACCGTCTGGGGCATTATGACGGCCTTCATGAATATCGGCATTGCCCAGCAGGCAACACTAGCGACCGTGGCGCCGCCCGTGGCGGAAGCCCTGATCGCCACCGCGGCCGGACTTTTTGCCGCCATTCCCGCGACGCTCGCCTATAATCGCTTCATCCATCAGTTGGATAAGCTCGATGGGCAGTACGAGGTCTTCATGGACGAGTTCACCAACATCCTGCATCGGCAGGTGCCCGAGACGACACCATGAAACGGCGGCGGCTGATGGCGGAGATGAATGTCGTCCCCTATATCGACGTGACGCTCGTGCTGCTGGTGATCTTTATGCTCTCGGCGCCCTTGTTGACCCAGGGTGTCAATGTCAACCTGCCCAAGGGGGTGACCAAACCGGTATCCGACAAGACGCCACCGGTCCTGATCTCCGTGACCAGGCAGGGGGACATTTCCGTGCAGTACAAGCAGAGCCACAGTACCGTCGCCCTGGACGATCTCGCCGCGATGGTGCGACACATCGCCGCGGCCAGTCACGATCAAGTGCAAGTCCTGGTGGGCGGTGACTCCCATGTGGGTTATGGCAAGGTGATGGCGGTCATGGCTCGCTTGCAGGAGGCGGGCATCTCCCATGTCGGCCTGCTGACCCGCCCGGAGGGACATTGAAGGAGCGTAAACGGATCTGGCCGCTTCTGCTGGCCCTTGCACTCAATGGCGCGATACTGCTGGCCCTGTTCTGGAGCTTCCATATGAATGTGCCCGAGGCCGGGGATATCCCCATGCAAGCGCAACTGAGTAGCGGCCTGCCATCCGCGGCACCGCGGCCCGCACCCGCACCCAAGCCCGCACCTCAACCGGCACCCAAACCGGTGCCGGCACCCCAGCCCAAACCGGTCACTCCACCGCCGCCCACCGCCGCGCAGATGGCCGCGGAAAAAGCCGCGCAAGAAAAAGCCGCGGCGCAGAAAGCCGCGCAGATCACCGCGGCGAAACAGGCGGCGGAAAAGCAGGCCGAGGAACTGGCGGCGCGTGCGCACGCGGCACAAAAAGCGGCGGCGGAAAAGGCCGCCGCACGGAAGGCGGCAGAACAACAGGCCGCGGAAAAAGCCACGGCCGCGCGCGCGGCCGAGCTCAAGAAGCAACTCGCCCGACAGGCCGCCAAAGCCGCTGAAGCCGCGCGGGCCAAGGCGTTGCAGCGACAGATGGAAGCCAGGGCCAAGCTGCAGGCCGAAGCCAACATGGCGGCGGCGCGTGCCCAGCAGGCGGCGGAAAATCAGCGATTATCCGCTGTTTTCGGTAGTGAGATCGCGGCGCGGGTCAGGAGGCATTGGCAACCCGTCTTTGCGCCAAACCTGCGTTGTCGTGTAAAAATCGAACTTTCACCACAAGGTCAACTGGAAGGCAAACCCGTGATTACCCAATCCAGCGGGAATGCGCCATTCGACTCCGCGGTGATTGCGGCCATTGAAGCAGCAGCGCCATTTCCGCCGCCCATTGGGCTGTCTTACTCGGAATTTAAGGTGGTGAATATTTTCTTCAGTGCTAAGGAGCTCAGCAATGGCTAAAAAATTCCTCTTGGTTTGGCTGCTATCGCTTTTAACGTGGGCCTTCATTCTCCCTGCCCAGGCGGCGCTCACGGTGGAAGTCACCAAGAATGTCGCCTCGGCATTACCCATCGCCATACCCTCCTTTGGGCCGGGCCTGCCCGGACAGCCCGCGGTAGCCGCTGTGGTGCGCAACGATCTCCGTCACAGCGGCCTGTTTCGGGTCATCGACCCGGCGGGCTATCCCGGCGATCCCCGCGACCCGGCCAGCGTCAAGGCCGCGGACTGGACGGGCATCGGTGCCACCGGTCTCGCCGTGGGTTCCGTGGCCCCGCTCAATGGGGGCTACGTCGTCAATGTCTACGTCTACAATGTCAGCACGGGCCAGGAGCTGGCGGCCAAGCGGTTCACCTGCTCCGCGACCGAACTGCACATGACGGCGCATCACGTCGCCGACGTCATTTATCACGCGTTTACCGGCAAGCCCGGCCCCTTTGCCAGCCGCATCGCCTATGTCCGGCAGACGGGCGAAAACTATGCGCTGCTGGTGGCGGAATCCGATGGCTGGAATCCGCATCCCATCGTGCGCGGCGTCATGCCGGTGTTCTCTCCCGCCTGGTCACCGGATAACCGGCGTCTCGCGTACGTGACCTACGCCAACGCCCGCGCCATCATCTACGTGCAGGATCTCGCCACCGGGCAGCGCCAAGCCATCGCCCCGGGCGGGGAGATCACCAGCGCCCCGGCATTTTCGCCCAACGGCGAGGATTTGGCCTACGCGCGCTCCGCCAACGGCCGCACGGAGATCTATGTGGCCAATTTACGCACCGGGCAACGTCAGCAATTGACCCATGACAACTCCATCAACACCTCTCCCACCTGGTCACCGGATGGCAGCCAGATCATCTTTGTCTCCGACCGCGCCGGTAGCCCGCAGATCTATGGGATGAACGCGAATGGCAGCAATGTGCATCGCCTGAGCTATGACGGCGGCTACAATGCCAGCCCGGTCTATTCACCCGCGGGCAACGCCATTGCCTTCATTCACCGCACCAATGGCGTCTATGCCCTCGCGGTAATGAAGCCGGACGGCAGCGGCATTCGCGTGCTGGATGCCCAAGGCAATTGCGATCATCCGAGCTTCGCTGGCAACGGCCAAATGATCCTCTACGGCACCCAGCGTGGCGGGCGCAAGGTCCTTGCCGAGGTCAGTCTGGACGGCAAGACCATGGCCATCCTGCACAGCAATGCCGGAGAGGATAGCCAGCCGGCCTGGTCCCGCTAGGGAAGGTCCGATGCGGAGCGCGATTCCGGTATATGGTGTCCTCCTTCCGTTTAGGGGGACTGCGGGACCCGGGATCGAGCCCGACCGCGCCGTTCAGGGTTCCTGATACGGCGTCGGGTCCACCACGCCGGCCTGCGCGAATCCCTCCCGGCGCAGGCGGCAACTGTCACAGCGGCCACAGGACCGGCCCTCGGCATCCAACTGGTAGCAGGAACGGGTCATCCCGTAGTCAACCCCCAAACCGCTGCCCAGACGAATAATCTCATGCTTGCTGAGAAATTGCAGGGGCGCATGGATACGCGGTCCGCGGCCTTCATCGCCAAGGCGCGTGGCCACCTGCGCCAGCGCCTCGAAAGCCTGCACGAATTCGGGACGGCAGTCCGGATAGCCACTATAGTCCTGACTGTTCACTCCCAGAAAAATATCCCGGGCACGCAACGCTTCCGCCAGCGCCAGCGCCAGCGCCAGAAAAACGGTGTTGCGCGCCGGCACATAGGTGATGGGAATCCCTGGCGCCGGACCCGTCTCCGGCACGCTGAGTTGCGGATCTGTCAGTGCCGAGCCACCAAAGGCCGCCAGATCGATATGGACCACCCGGTGGCTGGCGGCGCCCATGGCCTGCGCCAGCAGTCCCGCGTAGTGCAGTTCTTCCTTATGGCGCTGCCCGTAATCAAAAGAGATGGCGTGGGCCGCAAAGCCGTCCCGGCGCATGAGCGCCAGCACGGTGGCGGAATCCAGTCCGCCCGAAAGCAGTATGATGGCTGGCGTCGACATGGTCAGTGTCCGGGCAGGTCGCCCCAGATCAGCTTGTGCAACTGGATCTGCAGACGTACCGGCAGATGGTCAGCGAGTATCCATTCGGCGAGTTCGCGCAAGGCGAGCTCTCCATGACTGGGAGAAAAAAGTATTTCACAGCGTTCCGCCAGCGCCTCCCGTACGAGCACGTCCTTGGCCCAGTCATAATCGGCACGGCTGCAGAGGACGAATTTCACCTGATCCTGCGGATTGAGCAAGGGCAGATTCTCCCAGAGATTGCGCCCGGCTTCTCCGGAATCGGGGGTCTTGAAATCGAGCACCTTCACCACCCGGGAATCCACCCCGGTCACCGAAAGGGCGCCGCTGGTTTCCAAAAAAACCTCATGACCCGCATCGCAGAGCTGGCGCATGAGCGGCAGCACCTCGGCCTGCGCCAGCGGCTCGCCACCCGTTACCACCACGAGTTGGTTTCCTCCCGCACGGACCTGTTCCAGGATCTCGGAGATCCACCGCCACTCACCGCCATGAAAAGCGTAGGCGGTATCGCAGTAGTGGCAGCGCAAGGGGCAACCGGTCAGACGCACAAAGGTTGCCGGACGCCCGACACTGCGTGTCTCCCCTTGCAAACTATGGAAGATTTCCGTGATGCGGAGCCGTCCCTCCATCACTTTTTCGCGGGCAACGCCTGCAACTGGGCCTCGGCCTTCTGCGCCGAAGGGGTGCTCGGATACCGCTGAATAATGCTGTTCAGCACAAATCGAGCCTTGCCGGACTGGCCGATGGCCTGATAAATCTCCGCCATCCGCAGCATGGCCTCCGGCGCCTTGCTGCTCTGGGAAAACCGGGTCTGCACGGTATAAAGGCTCTTCAGCGCCGCATCGTTCTGACCCAGCACGTACTGCGCCTGTCCCAGCCAGTAATACGCGTCGGGAACCAAACTGCTTTGCGGATATCGCTGGATGAAACCCTGCAGGCCGACGACGGCGGAACCATATTTGCCTTGACGCAACAGATCGAAAGCCTTCTGATAATCCGCCTGCCCCAGGCCCTGGATCGGGGACGCCGAAACATTACTGGCGGCGCTGGCAACGATCGCGGCGGAACTGGTAAGCGCGGCGCTGCCCACGGCGGCCAGCGCCGCGCTACCGTCACTGGCGGTGACGGCCGTGGCGGCTGGAGGGGCCAGATCCGCCAGCTTTGCGGCCAGCGCCTGCTGCTGCGTCTGCAGCGCATGGGTTCTGGTATCCAATTTGCCGCGCAGGTTACGGACCTCTTGCTCCAGACGCTGCGTCCGTCCGAGCAGGTCGGCCAACGCGCTCTGGCTGCCCTTGCTCGCCTGTTGAACCGCTATCAGGCTACTCAATTCACCCTGCATGATCGCCATCTGTTGCTGCAACTGGAGCACCTTGTCGCCGAGCGACTCGGCCTGCGCAAACGGGCTCAGGCAAAGCCAGGAAAGGACGAGCAACGGTTGCCAACGTCTCATCAAAACAGACTCCCTGGCGATTTAGCCGTTGTAGCCACCACTGTAGACGAAGTCCACCCGACGATTCTTGGCCCAGCACGCGCTGTCATTGCTCATGCACAGGGGGTTGTCTTTGCCAAAACTGACGGTGCTGACCCGCGCTGCGCTGACGCCCTGGGATTCCAGGAACTGTTTGACGGTTTCCGCGCGCCGTTCACCGAGGGCCAGATTGTACTCCTGAGTGCCCCGGTCATCCGTGTTGCCCTCCAGACGGACCTTGACGTGGGGGTGGGCCACCATGAACCGCGCGTTCTGGGTGGCGATCTGCTGGGCGCGCGCATCCATGGATTCGCTGTTGAAACCGAAATGGACCCGCAGATGTTGCGGCAACGCGGCCAGTTCAGCGGCGCTCAGACCGCTGTTGCCTCCCCCGATGGGGCCATTGGCATTGAGGTTCTGTCCCCCGATGCCTTCACCCGCGTAACCGGCGGTGGCGGCGGAATTGGCGGGGGCTACCGCTCCGGCGGTAGTGGGCGCACCGCTTCCCACGTTGTGGGCGCAACCGGCGAGTGCCAACGCACCGGCAGCCGCGACAGCCATCCAAATCTTATGATGATGCATGGTTTTCCACTCCTGAAAAGTTTGCGGAATTGTAGCTTGTAGTGAACGGCAAGATCAATGCCATGCCGACAGGGGTTCCGACTGCGCGCGCTCCCTTGACAGAAAGAGCGGCGCTGCTATGGTGGCGAGTAATCTCCTCATCCCCGCAGCAGGGCGGCGCTATAAATCATGTCCCGTCATCTTCGCATCGGCACCCGAGCCAGTCCACTTGCCATCTGGCAGGCGGAGCATGTCCGTGACGCGCTGCTGCGCCACCACCCCGGCATCACCGTCGAAATCGTTTCCATGACCACCCGTGGCGATACGTGGCTGGAGGATGCGCCACCGCACACGTGGGGTGGCAAGGGGCTTTTCGTCAAGGAAATCGAGGACGCCCTGTTGCAGGGACAGGTGGACTTGGCGGTGCATTCCATGAAGGACGTGCCCGCGCAGCAGCCTGATGGCCTGGAAATCGCGGCGATCATGGCCCGTGAGGATGTCCGGGACGCCTTCGTCAGCAAGGCTTACCCCCATCCCGACGCCCTGCCGGAGGGGGCCCGGGTAGGGAGCTCCAGCCTGCGGCGGCGGGCGCAGTTGCTGCGGCATCATCCCCATTTGCGGGTGGAAGATTTGCGCGGAAACGTCGCCACACGCCTGCGCAAGTTGGACGAAGGACAGTATGACGCGGTCATCCTGGCGGCGGCCGGGCTCAAACGCCTGGGACTGCAGGACCGGATTACCCACCTGCTGGATATTGATCATTCCCTGCCTGCCGTGGGACAGGGCGCCATCGGTATAGAGACCCGTAGTGACGACACCGTGATGCGCGGGCGGTTGGTCCCTCTGGCGGATGCCGATACGCAAAGTTGCGTGCTGGCCGAGCGCAGCATGAATCAGGTGCTCGGCGGAGATTGCCGTCTGCCGGTGGCGGCGGTAGCGGAATGGCGCGGAACGCGGATACATTTGCGCGGGCTGGTCGCCACCCCCGATGGCCGCCGGATACTGCGTGCCGAGGCCGAGGGGCGTGATCCCGCCGCTCTCGGGCGGACCGTCGCCGAAGCCCTCGTTGCGCAGGGCGCGGCACAGATCATTCAGGACATCCGGTGCTCATGAAGGGCGCGTTGCTCCAGGGCAGAGGCATCGTGGTTACCCGACCCCGTGAACAAGCCGACGCGCTGGTGACCCAATTGCAGGCGCAAGGCGCGCGCGCCATCCTGTTTCCCGCCGTACAGATCGAGGCACCCCAAAACTGGCAGTCCCTGGATGATGCCCTGCACCGGTTGTCAGCATATGACTGGATGATCTTTACCAGTCGCAATGCCGTCGCTTTCGCGCTGAGCCGCCTGCAGAGCCGCCATTTGTCCTGGCCTGCCGGGCCACGCATCGCGGCGGTGGGGCGGGAGACGGCCAAAGCCTTGGGCGAATTTGGCCTGCGGGTGGATCTGGTCCCCCCAAAATTCAGCTCGGAAGGCCTGCTGGACAGTACCGAGCTGACGGTGGTGCAGGGGCGGCGCATCGCGCTTTTCGTGGGCGATCAGGGCCGGGAACTCCTGGAGAAAACGCTGACCGGGCGCGGCGCCGTCATCGACAAAATCCTCTGCTACCGGCGCAGCATCCCCGGCGCCAACCCCACACCGCTGCTGCACGCCTGGGCGCGGGGCGAGATCGATGCCGTCACGGTCACCAGCCCGGAAATCTTCAATAATTTCTACCAGATGGTGGGAGGGTTAGGGCAACGCTGGCTGAAAAATACCCCCATCATCACCATCAGCCCGCTCACGGCGGAAGCCGTTACGGCGGTTGGTCTGCCCGCTCCCTGGGTAGCGCCGGAAGCCAGTACCGCCGGAATGATGGCGGCGCTGGATGCGTGGGCACACCGTCAGGAGCCTGTTCCATGAATCCGCGTAACCTGCCATCCCGCCATGAACCGCGCCGTCTGCGCCGGCATCCCGCCCTACGCCGGATGCTTCGTGAACATCACCTGACCGCCGCCGATTTCCTCCTGCCCATTTTTCTCGTAGAAGGCGAGGGCATCCGTGCCGAAATCTCCTCCATGCCCGGCGTCTTCCGCCACAGCATCGACTCCGCCCTGCGGCTCTGTGCGGAAGCGGTGGCACGGGAAATTCCCGGCGTGCTGCTCTTCGGGGTCATCGAAGCACACGGCAAGGACGACACCGGCTCTGCCTCCTGGGCGGCGGAGGGTCTGGTACAGCGGGCGATCCGCGCCATCCGCGCACGGTATCCGCAATTGCTGATCATTGCCGATGCCTGCTTCTGTGAATACACGGCGCATGGCCACTGCGGCGTACTGGATGCGGGTGGTGATCGCGACGACTATGCCACGCTGGAAAACTTGCAGCGACAAGCCATCTCCTACGCCGAGGCGGGAGTGGATGTGGTGGCCCCCTCCGGCATGGTCGACGGTATGGTGATGGCGATTCGCGAGGCACTGGACGCTACGCAACACCCGCAGATCAGCATCCTTTCTTATGCCGTCAAGTATGCCAGCGCCTTTTATGGCCCCTTCCGGGACGCGGCGGACAGTGCCCCCCAGTTCGGGGACCGCAAAGGCTACCAGATGGACCCGGCCAATCGCCGTGAGGCCTTTCGCGAGATGGCGCTGGACATTCAGGAAGGCGGCGATATGGTCATGGTGAAACCGGCCATGCCGTATCTGGACATCCTTCGTGACATCCGGGAGCGGGGTGACCTCCCCGTGCTGGCTTATCAGGTATCGGGGGAATACAGCATGCTGCAGGCCGCCGCCCGGGCCGGCTGGCTGGACCTGCGGAGCAGCGTCCTCGAATCCTTGCTGGGCATCAAAAGGGCGGGCGCCGACGCGATAATCACCTACTACGCCCTCGACGCGGTCGACTGGTTGGGATGAGGGCCTCGCGGCGCGCGCCCGTGGTCATGCGAATGTCGTCGGCAACCCCTTTCGAGTCAGCGGGATCCCTGTGGTTCCGGTTACGCTGGTATGGCAGCGCCGCGTTCGTTGGCGCGGTGCGCGTGTTGCGCCTCCGCCCGGAAGATCTCGATACGTTGTTTCCCTGGGCGCTATGCTCCATCGTCATCAATGGTGTCGTCTGGTTGCTCCTCCTGGGGAGTCTGCCCGGAATGCTGCCGAAGAAGCCCGCTGTCGATTCTCTGGTGGAGATCTCGTTGACGCCCTCTCCCACCCGCCCACGAATCAGCGCTCCGGCGGTGCCCGCACCGTCCAGTCCGAAGGGTGTGATTCCGGCCAGCCCGCCCGTCATGCCGCAAACGGCCTCACCGGCGGCGGCACGCGCCGCGTTCAACGCTTACTTGAAAGACTGGGAAAGCCAAATCATGGCCCTCGCCGAGAAACACCTTTTTCATGGAAACCACCCCGCGCTACCCCCGGGGCGGGTCGTCGTTGCCGTGACCATCGCCCCGGACGGCCAGCTCATGACGCTGGAAATGCTGCAGGGATCGCGGAATTCGGTGTTGGTCAATGCCGTGGAAACGGTCATCCGCGCGGCCACACCTTTTCCTGCTTTACCGGCGATCTGGCAATCCCCGCCGACACCCCTGCGTATTGTACGCACCTGGAGCTTTCAGTAAGACGTTTACGAGCCTACCGGTGGCACCGTGACCTCTTCCAGATCCTCCAGGCTTCTCTGCCGCGACTCCACCCTGTACACCACGGTGGCGAGCATTCCCAGGAGCGCGACCATCGCCATGATCACCAACACCAGAGGTATCCCCCAACGCTTCACGAAGATGGGGAACAACACCGCCGAGAAGACCGCGCCCAAGCGGGAAAGTCCCGTGGCGAGGCCCGCCGCGCTGGCGCGCCACTCCGTTGGGAAAATCTCCACCGCCAGGGCAAACACGGTCACGCCGGGGCCGATGCCCACCCCCAGCGTATAGATCGCCGCGGAGAGATACACTCCGGCCATCCAGCCTGTCCAGGAAAACAGCGCAAACAACGCCAGTCCCGCGGACATCATGCCAAAACCCGCCGTCTGCAGGGGAATGCGCCCCCAGCGGTCGAGGCGGGGCAGGACGTAAATAATCCCCAGCGCGGAAATCATCAGAAATCCCGCATTCACCGCCGCCGCGCCCGCGTCGCTGCCAACCAGGCCGTTGCTGCGCAAGACCATGGGGAAATACAAGCCGATACCGAGACCGACCACGTCCAGACAAAACCATGGCAAGAGACTCAGCAGCAGGCGCCGCAACCAGGCGCGGTGCAGGAATCTTCGCCACGGCTGGCGAGACCCCTGAAAGAGGGTCAGTTGTGTCGTGAGATCCGCGGATGTGTATTCCGGGTGGAGCCGCATCAGGGCCTCACGCGCGGCCATCGTGTCACCGCGGCGGGCCAGCCAGCGCGGCGATTCGGGCAGATCGCGCCGCACCCACAGCAATAATAGCGCGGGAATGACCGCGCTACCCAACATCCAGCGCCAGGACCCGCTCCCTGAAAAAAGCAGCAACCAGCCCACCCCGGTGGAGAGCAACGCACCGACGTACCATGCCAGACCCACCCAGGCAAAGCGGTTCCCACGATGGGCCGTCTGACTGTATTCCGCGACAATGGTGGCCACCAAGGGGTAATCCAGACCGATGGCCAACCCGGTGAGGAAGCGTCCCAGAAACAGAAGAACGAGATCAGGACTGAGCGCGCTGACCAGGGCGCCGATGATATATAAGAAGATATCGGGGAACAGCAGCTTGCGACGACCAAACCGGTCGGTGAGGACTCCACCCGCCAGCCCTCCCAGCAAAGATCCGAACAGGGCCATGGCCATGAGCAGACCGGTTTCCGTCGCGTGCAAATGCCAGGCACCGTGCAGAGGAAGCAGCACCACGGCCATGATGCTGAGGTCATAACCATCCAGGAGCATGCCCAACATGGCGGCCCAGAGGGCCCGGTCACGCGTCCGCTCCGCACCGGCGGACACCGGGCCGGATGCGGGCTGCGAGCCCACCTGGGGCGGATCATCTGGTGTGTTCATCCTCCTCCCTCGTTCTGCACCGGGCCAGGGCGTAGCTTATGCCGACGGGAGGTCGGCACTCAAGCCGCGGACCTTGCGTGCAGGTGCCGGGCATGGAAGGCGAGGTGCTCGCCGATGAAACTGGCGATAAAGAAGTAACTGTGATCATAACCCTCGTGCCAGCGCAGGATCAGCCGATCGTCTTTTAATCCTTCGAGCCACCGGGTCTTCAATTCGCCCTCCAGAAAAGGGTCTGCGCGCCCCTGGTCGATCAGGATGGGGGTGGAACTCGTCCCGGCCGTTTCCTGGAGCAGCGCCAGCGCGTCGTAACCCTGCCAGCGCCGCTGATCCGACCCGAGATAGGCGGCAAAGGCCTTCTGTCCCCAGGGGCTGCGGCTGGGCGCGCAGACGGGGGCGAAAGCCGAGATGGAGCGGTACCGGTCGGGGTGAAGCAGGCCGCACACCAGAGCGCCATGCCCGCCCATCGAGTGACCGCAGATGCCCTGTTGCCGCGGGCTCGCGGGAAAATGCCGGTGGATCAGCGCGGGCAATTCCTCGGTCACATAGCGATGCATCTGGTAATGGGCCGACCAAGGGGCGGCCGTCGCATCCACGTAAAATCCCGCTCCGCTGCCAAAATCCCAGTCGTCATCCTCGCCGGAGATACCGGTCTGCCGCGGGCTGGTATCCGGCGCGACGAGGATCAGGCCCAGTTCCGCCGCATAGCGCTGAGCCCCGGCCTTGATCATGAAGGTCTCCTCGGTGCAGGTCAGGCCCGCCAGGAAATAAACGACGGGGTGTCGTTGATCCCCCCCGGGGGGCGGGAGAAAGATCGAGAAGCGCATGGGGGCATGACAACTCTCGGCATAGTGCTGGTAGCGTTGCACCAGCCCGCCGAAGCAGGCATGCGCCTCCAATAGTTCCAGTGCCGTTGCCATTCCCCGCCCCTAAAAGGTCAGCACGGTGCGGATGGACTCGCCCTGGTGCATCAGATCAAAGGCGGTGTTGATTTCTTCCACCGGCAGGGTATGCGTGATCATTTCGTCGATCTGGATCTTGCCTTCCATGTACCAATCGACCAGCTTGGGCACATCCGTGCGGCCCCTGGCGCCGCCGAAGGCGGAGCCGCGCCAGTTGCGGCCGGTCACCAGCTGGAAGGGACGGGTGCGGATTTCCTGACCGCTGCCCGCCACGCCGATGATGATGCTGGTACCCCAGCCCTTGTGGCAGCATTCCAGCGCCTGGCGCATCAGATCCACATTGCCGATGCACTCGAAACTGAAGTCGGCGCCGCCCCGGGTCAGACGCACCAGATAGGGTGCCAGTTCATCCTCGACTTCTTTGGG
This sequence comes from Acidithiobacillus ferrianus, assembly GCF_010378095.1. Classification (GTDB taxonomy): domain Bacteria; phylum Pseudomonadota; class Gammaproteobacteria; order Acidithiobacillales; family Acidithiobacillaceae; genus Acidithiobacillus; species Acidithiobacillus ferrianus. Next base: position 137,511 of record NZ_WNJL01000034.1, read on the forward strand.
GTTGACGAAGTGGGTCATACCGAACCGCTCGGCCAGCGCCCGCTTCGCCGGGTTGATGTCGACCCCGACGATCATGTCGGCGCCGGCCATGCGCGCGCCCTGCACCACATTGAGTCCGATCCCGCCGAGGCCGAAGACGACGACTTTATCGCCGGGGCGGACCCGGGCGGTATAGATCACCGCACCGATACCGGTGGTCACCCCGCACCCGATGTAGCAGACCTTGTCGAAGGGGGCGTCTTCCCGAATTTTCGCCAGGGCAATCTCGGGGAGCACCGTGTAGTTGGCGAAGGTACTGGTGCCCATGTAGTGATACAGGGGGACGCCGTGGCTGGAGAAACGGCTGGTGCCATCGGGCATCACGCCGCGCCCCTGGGTTTCGCGAATCGCCTGGCAGAGATTGGTCTTGCCGCTCAGACAGTATTCGCACTCCCGGCATTCGGGGGTGTAGAGCGGGATGACGTGATCGCCCGGTTTGAGCGAGCGCACGCCCGGTCCGACCTCCACCACCACGCCCGCGCCTTCATGACCCAACACCGTCGGGAACAGCCCCTCGGGGTCCATACCGGAGAGGGTGTAGGCATCGGTATGGCAGACGCCGGTGGCCTTGATCTCCACCAGCACCTCACCGGCACGCGGGCCTTCCAGTTGCACGGTTTCGACGACGAGGGGCTGGTTGGCGGCATAGGCGACGGCGGCACGAACATCCATGGTGGTATTTCTCCCGTGAGGACAGAGGAACGGTCATTTCAAACAAGGCATGGCAACCCGCGGGCGGGCGGGCGTACAGCCCCGGATACGCTCGCCGTGGGCATAGACGGTCATGCGCGCGTCGCGGGTATAGCCGATCAAGGTGAGACCGTGACTGTCGGCCACCTGGATCGCGAGACTGCTGACTCCGGAGATGGCCGCCACGATGGGGACTCCGAAGCCCAGCGCCTTGAGGACCATCTCAAAGGTCAGACGGGAGGATACCCCCAGCATGACCGCCTCGTCGCGCGCCCAGCCTTGCTCCAGCGCGGCGCCGACGGCCTTATCCACGGCGTTGTGACGGCCGATGTCTTCCCGCACCAGGTCGCTCTGCGGCCTGGCCAGGATCGCCGCGTGGGCGGTACCGGTATGGCGGTTCAGCGCCTGTCGCGCCTGCATCTGCGCCAGCAGATCATGGATCACGTCGGCATCCAGCCAGAGCGCGCGCCGAATCGGCGTAAAGGGCACCAGGCCCCTGAAACAAGGGGTGCCGCAGAGCCCGCAGGCGCTGCCGCCAATGATGTGGCGACGCTTCCGCGCCACCCGCGCCGCGGCCGCATCGGCCAGTTGCAGGTATATGGCCCAGCCCTCGGCCACCTGCACCGCCTCCCAGGCGACAATCTCCGCCAGGGATCGCAAGACGCCTTCACTCCAGAGGAATCCCCGGAAGAAATCCTCCAAGTGATCAGGAGTCGCCATCATCACCGCATAGGGCGCACCGTTGATCACCAGGGATACGGCCGCCTCTTCCAGAACCGCTTCTTCATGCTCTACGGGCGCACAGCGGGCCTCCAGCACCGTCGCCGCAGACCAGCCTACTCCGCCGCAGCCCGTATCCACGCGCATAATGCCCGTCCTTTATCGGTGAGCGTGGTCACAGGCCGTCCCCGCCGCGCTTCCTGGCGCACGGGATCAAGCCCCTCCCAACCCTCGGCGTGACCGAGAAGCAGCAACAGCCGTGCCCACTGGCTGCGGCGGAGTCCCAACCGCTTGCCGATGCGCGCCTGAGAGGAAGACATGGCCACTCCTTTGGGTTACTAACCAACTGGTGGGATGCCCCCTAGGGTAGCAGCGCCCTTTTCCGCTCACAAGGGCCATCCGGCTGCGCCAGGCTTTGGGCTGCGCGCCCGCCTAGACACGCGTATGCGCTCCCGCAAGCTCCCAGCGCCAGGCATCCGCAACGATCCTGTCCAGATCCGCGCAAACCGGCCGCCAGCCCAGTTGCTCGCGGATCAGCCGGGAATCCGCCACCAAACGCGCCGGATCGCCGGATCGCCGCGCCTCGTCCAGCACGGGTATCGGCTTGCCCGTCACCCGCCGCGCCACGTCGATCACTTCTTGCACCGAAAAACCGTTGCCATTCCCCAGATTAAAGGCCGCGCTCCCGCACCCGGCCATCAAGTGCGCCAGGGCGAGCCAGTGGGCTTCGGCCAGATCCGTCACATGAACATAATCGCGGATACAGGTGCCATCGGGGGTATCATAATCCCGGCCAAAGACCCTGATCTGGGGCCGGCGTCCAGACGCCGCCTGCAACACCAAGGGGATCAGATGCGTTTCGGGATCGTGCCGCTCCCCCAGATCCCCCGCCGGGTCGGCGCCAGCGGCGTTAAAGTAACGCAGACTCACCGACTTTATGCCATAGGCCCGATCATAGTCGGCCAGCACCTGCTCCACCATCCACTTGCTGCGCCCGTAAGGATTGATGGGCGCTTTGGGATGACGTTCATCGATGGGCACCTGTTGAGGCTCACCGAAAATAGCGGCGGTTGAAGAGAAAATGAACCTCCTTACCCCGAAAGCCACCATGGTATTCAGCAGATTCAGGGTATTGGAGACGTTATTCTGATAATACTTGGCCGGCTCCTGCACCGACTCACCCACTTGGATAAAGGAGGCAAAGTGCATCACCGCATCAAAGCGATGGGTTGAAAACAGGCGATTCAGCAGCGTGGCGTCCGCGACATCGCCATGCACGAACACCCCGGAGTGCACGGCGTCCCGGTAACCACCGGAAAGATTGTCCAGCGTAACCACCGCCGCAGACCCCTGAGTCAACCGCTTGACCATATGGCTGCCGATGTAGCCGGCGCCGCCGACAACCAGAATCTCCATGCTTTTTGCCCCCTCTTCGGATGTCTACGCACAGGATACCCCGGCGGCCTCCTGCCCCGCAAAATGCCGCCCGTTCCGACCCAACAAACCGTCCCGTCGGCTCGAGGGTTTTCCGCCTCGAGGGCGGCCTGCGGGATGATCGCGGCGTGGTGTCATGAATCCCCTCTTTTCCGGGCGGCGCGTGGATGGGACTCCCGCACCGCCAGCGCGATCCATAGACCCGAAAGGGCGACGATAGCAGCGGTCACCCAGATCGCGGGGAGGATTCCGTCACTCCACTGCGCCACCAGACCCAGCAGCAGTCCGCCAACGGCATAACCCGTGTCACGCCAGTACCGGTAGATGCCGAGTATGCGTCCCCGTTCCAGGGGCGGGGCCGTGTCGGACATGGCGGCGACCAGATTCGGGTAAAGAAGCGCCATGCCCAGACCTAGGACCAGCGCCGCCAGCACCCAGAAAACCACACCCTCCACCAAGGCCGTGGCCACCAGGCCGGCAGCCAGCAGAAAAAAACCGCTGACGATGGGGATCTTTCGCCCGATGCGATCGGCCAGATGACCCGTCCAGAGTTGCGCCACCCCCCAGATGGCCCCGTATACGCCGGTGATCCAGCCGATGGCCACCACCCCCAGGCCATGCTGCAGGAAATAGAGCGGAAAGAGCACCCAGACGAGCGTGTCGACCACCTTGTTCGCCACCCCGGCCTGACAAAAGGCGCGATACCGCGCATTCCGGAAAGAGACCTCGACAAAAGCGTGCATCCAGCCGGCGGTGGCCGGCGGCGCGGATACGGCGTGCTCGGCGTGCTCGGCATGGACCCAGGCCAGGGTATCACGCACCCGCACCAGCAAGAGCAGAGCGAGCAGAATCGCGCCCAGTCCGAAGAGCAGCAGGGCCCAGCGCGGACCATAGCGCACCGCCAGATAACCGGTGGCGAGACCCGCCAGCCCCATGCCCACGTAACCCGCCGCCTCGTTGATCCCCACCGCCAGTCCCCGTTGGCGGCTGCCCGCCAGATCGATCTGGCTGGTCACCGTCATCGTCCAGGTGAAGGCTTGATGGATGCCGAGAAAAACATTGGCGGCGATAATCCACCACCAGTCGGGCGCGAAGAAAATCAGCAGGGGAATGGGAATCCCGGCGATCCAGCCCAGCAGCAGGACGCGCTTGCGTCCGACCCGGTCGGACAGGGCACCCGCCACCAGATTGAGCGCCCCCTTGACCAGACCAAAGGAAATCACGAAGCTCGCCAGAAAGAGGAAGGCCCCCTTGGTCACGCCGAAATCGTGGGCCAGGGAGGGCAGCACCGTGCGTTCCATGCCGATGATCAGACCCACAAAAAACACCTGCACGGTCTGCAGCAGAAACTGGCCACGGTTGCGGACGATCCCCCGCGGATAGGCCGTGGCCGATGCCCGCGCTGAATTCATGACGACGTCTTGCGCAGTGGTACGACTTCCGCCAGTTGCCGACGACAGGCGCTGGCGAGATCCATCTGCGCGAGGATCAGTTGCCGGACGATCTCGCAGGTCTCCAACACCTGTGGGCTGGTGAGACGGTAGTGGCAGAACGTGCCGCACTTGTCGCAATGCACCAAACCACGCGCCTTGAGCACGCTGAGGTGTTGCGAGACATTGGCCTTGGACAGCCCGGTCAACTCGGCCAATTCCCCCGCGGTATGCTGTCGTTCGCCCAGGTGGTGGATTATCTCCAGACGCTTGGGGTGTGCCAGCGCCGCGAACACCTCCGCGAAAAAGGCGAAACGCACCGGATCACCACTCATGCCGCCGATCCCAGATTGGTGGCGACGATGCGCGCCATCTCCGCGGGCCGTGCCGGAATATCCGCCACCAGGGTGGCGATGAAGGTGTCCCGGTCCATATGGAGATAGGGATTCCAACGCTTCTCAAAGCCCAGGGTGGATGAGGGTTTGCCGGACAGACCCGCGCCACAGACGCTGCCCGCGGCATGACCGGGAAAAATTTCCAGATCGTCCGGCAGAACCAGCAGCTTCTGATGAATGCTGTCGAAGAGGCGCCCGGCCATTTCCTCCGGGGAGCCGCCCAGATCCGGACGGCCGACGCCGCTGACAAAGAGGGTGTCCCCGGTCAATACGAACCATGGATCCTGGCTGCGCCGCAGGTCGCTGACCAGCAGGCAGACGCTGTCCAGGGTATGCCCGGGGGTGTGCAGGATTTTCGTCACCACATTGCCGGTTTCCAGCACTTCACCGTCCGCCAGTCCGCGCAAGGGGAAACGAACTTTGTCGACGTCACTTTCGTGCATGGCGTAGGGCGCGCCGGCCAACTCCGCCAGCCGCCGGCCACCGGAAAGGTGATCGGCATGGATATGGGTGTCGATCACAAAACGGATGCGCACCGCAGCCTTTTGCGCTTCCTCGAGAAACCACGGCGCATCGCCGGCCACCACGTCCACCGCCACCGCCGAACCCTGGCTGCCGCATCCGTAGAAGTAGGACAAGGTTCCATCGCCGTGACTGCGTTGCTTGAAAAACATGGATCACCTCGAAAGTTTATTAGTTAATATAACATGCAACTATTAAACTAGAAGGGTCCCGGCCCTTTGTCAACGTCCTCGGCTCCCCGGTGAGCGCCCCGGGACGCGCCATCCCCGCCGCGGCCGGAAACCGGCGCGCCTTGATCCTCAAGAACCGTCGTCCCGCTCTCCCGCAACGACTACCAGGCCGCCCCAGGGCAGCGCGTGCGGCAAAAGCCGCTCCAGGGTTCGCGCCACGCGACCCCCGCCCGGAAGGAATATGGTGGAACGCACCGTCAACCGACGTACCGCCAGACCGGAGAATACATGGAGCAGATCGGCGGGACGATGCCATCGCGCCCCATGGTAGGCCCCACGCCCGCCGCTCCGACCCTTTTGCGCATAGAGCAGGCTGGTCCGGTTGAGCCAGCCGATGGCAAAACGCCGGCGCGCCACCCGCACGATCTCGGTCACGGCTTGCCGCTCATCCTCCACGAAACACAGCGCCGCGACCGAGATCACCCGGTCAAAGCTGTGGTCGGGAAAGGGCAGGGCGCGGGCATCCCCGGCGACCCAGCGCACTGCGGGAGGGCTGTGGGCCCGGGCAAAGGCGAGCCAGTCCAGATTCGGATCGAGGCCGGTGGCGAGGAGGCCCTCTTCGGCAAAGTGTCGGGTGAACCAACCGGTACCACAGCCCACATCCAGGAGCGTATCGCCCGGCCGCCCTTGCAAGAGTCTGGAGAGAAGGCGGAACTCCGTCGTGCCGATCCAGGCCCCGCAGGCGGTGTCATACCAAGCGTCATAGGCAGCGGCTTCCACCGTCAGGACGCCAGGCCGCGTCCGGCATGGGACAAGGCACCTGCCGTCCCGTCGATTCGCGCCGCGCCGTTCCCCGGACCCCCGCGCATGGCCGACCCCATCAAGAGGGTCGCGCGGCAGGATGATGCGCCAGGCATGACGGTGATTGCATCGGGAAGCATCGGTGATCCTCCGCGTTGGGAAGCCTTCCTCGCCATTTTTAACCAGGGCCAAAGTGATACAGGCCGCCCGGAATGTCAACGGTGAGGCCCCGAGTCTGGTGACCGCCCGACATTCCACAGACCGTTCCTTGACCGGAATCAAGGAACAAAATAGATGAGACTATCAATATCTTCTTCACCCACACTCGGGAAACCAGGAGGATGCCATGTTTTGTTACCAGTGCGAACAAACGAACAAGCTCGCGGGATTGGCCGGTTGCACAGTAGCGCCGGGCACCTGTGGCAAGGACGAAACCACGGCCGATCTGCAGGATCTGTTGATTCACCAGGCCAAGGGAATCGCCCAATACGCCCACCGCGCCCGGGCGTTGGGTGTGGTGGACAAGGATCTGGACGCCTTCCTTCTCTACGCCTTGTTTACCACGCTGACCAACGTCAATTTCCATATCCCCCGTTTTCAACAACTGATCCAGGAAGCCGCGAAACGCCGCGATGCCATCCGGGATCGTTATATCGAGGCAGCCACCGCGCGTGGAATCCCGCCCGAGACCCTGTTCGGGCCAGCGGATTTTCAACCGGCGGAAGGCCTGGAACAACTCTTGGCGCAAGCGCTCCACGTTTCCGTGCGGGCCGGAGAAGCGTCGGTGGGCGCCGATGTGGTGGGCTTACGCGCCCTGATCCTGTACGGGATGAAAGGCGTGGCGGCCTACGCCCATCATGCCCGGGTGCTGGGTTATCAGGACGACGAGGTTGATGCAGGGGTTGAGGCGATGCTGGATTATCTGGCCCAAGACCCTACCGATATCGAGGATCTGCTGGAGCATGCCTTGGGTGTGGGCCATTTGAATTTGCGCGTCATGGAACTCTTGGATGCCGCCAACACCGGCAGCTTCGGCGCCCAGGAAATCAGCAGCGTGCGCATCACCCCGGTCAAAGGTAAGGCCATTTTGGTGAGTGGCCACGATCTGCACGATCTGCAACTGATTCTGGAACAAACCCAGGATCAGGGAATCCACATTTACACCCACGGCGAGATGCTGCCCGCTCATGCCTATCCTGAACTCAAACGCTATCCCCATCTGACGGGCCATTGGGGTGGAGCTTGGCAGGACCAGCAGCGGGAGTTTGCCGATTTCCCGGGACCGATCGTGGTCACCTCCAACTGCATCATCGAGCCAGGGCGCTCTTACAAAAATCGCCTCTTCACCACCGGGCCGGTGGGCTGGCCCGGAGTGCGTCATCTGGAGCACGGCAACTTTGCGCCGGTTATCCAGGCGGCCAAAGCCATGCCAGGCTTTACGGCGGATGCCGATACGGAGAAACGCCTCACCATCGGCTTTGGACGCCATACGCTACTCGGCGTGGCCGACAAGGTGGTGGACGCCGTGAAAAACGGGGACATCAGCCACTTTTTTCTGGTGGGCGGCTGCGACGGCGCCGCATCGACCCGGCACTACTTTACCGACGTGGCCGCGCGAGCCCCCCGGGATTCGGTGGTGATGACCCTGGGCTGCGGTAAATTCCGTTTCAACAAGGAGGAGTTCGGCGACATCGGCGGCATTCCCCGCCTGTTGGACATGGGCCAATGCAATGACGCCCACTCCGCCATCCAGGTGGCTTCGGCGCTGGCCTCGGCTTTTCAGTGCGGGGTCAACGATCTGCCTTTGTCCTACATGGTGTCCTGGTTCGAGCAAAAGGCGACCGCGGTCCTTCTGTCCCTCCTCGCCCTGGGCATCAAGGGGATTTATTGGGGGCCGACATGGCCCGGCTACATGACGCCTCATCTGGTGCAGGAATTTCAGTCGCGTTTCGAGCTGAAACTCATCAGCGACGCCCAGAGCGATCTTCGGGCTGAGTTGGCATAAACAGAGTACGTCGCCTGCCCCTCCAAGGAGGGCAGGCAAGGAGAGGAATGCGCATGGCGAATCATGAGATCACTGCCCATACCCGCGACGGGCAGGCGCTGTCTTTTGTCTGTGGTGAAGATGAGAACCTGCTCGGCGCGGCGGAGCGCCAAAACATTTTCTTGCCGTCACAGTGCCGCAAGGGAAGCTGCGGGGCCTGTGTGGCTAAGGTCCGCATGGGAACCTATGAAATCGGAGCGGTACATTCCGAGTTACTCCATCCGCGGGAGCGCGCCGAAGGGCATGTGCTCCTCTGCCGTACCACACCGCATTCATCGCTGGCCCTGGATTTACCCTATGACCATGCCTTTGTGCGCCGCCAGCGCGTACCAGAACGGTGGGCGGAAATCCTTTCGCTGAAAACGGTGGCTCCGGGCACCCGTCATTTGCTGCTGGCTCTGGATGAGGATGACCTATACGGACGGGCGGCAGATTTCGAACCGGGTCAGTATATGGAAATCGGGGTGCCCGGAACGACGGATCGCCGCGCCTATTCCCTGGCGAATGTCACCAACTGGGAGGGTCACCTAGAATTTGTCATCCAGCAGCGCCCTGCGGGGCTGTTTTCCCGTTATCTGGAATCCGCCAAAGTGGGCGATCGCCTGTCGGTGAAGGGACCTTTGGGTGTTTTCACGCTGCAGGAGCACGGCCTGCACCCGCGTTGGTTCATCGGTGGCGGCACGGGGGTAGTGCCTTTGCTGTCCATGCTGCGGCGTATGGCCGAGTGGGGCGAAAGCCATCCCGCGCATCTATATTTCGGGGCGCATGACGCGGAGTCCCTGTTTTTTACTTCCGTTCTCCGGGAATTACAGGGAGAATTGCCCCAACTCCAGGTGAAATATTGCGTTTCCACCGTGGAGACGCGCGGGGAACATCAGGGCAACATCCTCGATACCTTGGCGGCGGACCTCAAATCGGCAGGAACCTCTCCCGACCTTTACCTCTGCGGGTCACCGCGTTTGGTCCAGGGGGCGAGGGCGTGCGCGCTGACCCATGGAGTGGCGCCGGAGCGGATTTACGCCGAGCGTTTCACCTCCGCCTGATTTTTTATGGCTATGTGCAAAAACCGGTTGGAAACCAGTGGCTTTTGAGGTCAACGCACCTGCTGCCGCAAAGGTGACGAAGGTTGGATTCGGGAGACGAAGGCAACCGTTTCCGGAAGGCCTCTTGGCTGGAATGGAATGCATGTTCGGTTTGCGGAATCATGGCCCTACCGCCGCTCCGGCCAGAAGCTGTCGGTCGAGGTTGCCCGTTGGGGGGCTGAAACAGACTGGTTGCGGTCATTCGTTGGCGGTGATCAACGGAAATCATGTGCATGCTTCCTCTCTATCGTCGGCTATGCGGTACCTCGCAGTCACACAACAAGACCATTCTACGTGCTTTCCTTCATAAGCTCTGGCAGAGAATGGACTAGAGTAGAAGTATAGTGCTACAGACTCAGAGGTTTCCTCAGGGATTTCCTTGCGTTGTAATTGGTATATTCAAGCGATGGGTGCCTATTGGCGGGATAGGAAGATCACCCGTAAGACGATCAAGGGCATCTTTGAGGTTGTGTATTTGAACGTCAAGGTCGCGGGCCGCATTGGCATAATCTGCGGCGCTTATCTTATCTTTTTTGCGCATTTTATTTAACTTCCTTTTTCCGGAGTTAGCTCTTATAATGTTTTTCTCAAGCACCACTATCATCAGTAAGAGACCTTTTCGGTACGCAATTAACTCTTTGTTGTTAAGCTGCAAGATCTCGATAGTAAACCTACCGTAATCGCTTCCACTGACAACAACTCCATTAGAACCATCAAAAAACATATGGTCTGCCATTCTAAAATCACAAGGATTTACCACGTACATCCCTGCTATTTCATCATCTGGCCAATAGTTGTTTTTATGGCAATTACAACTACCGCAGCAGTAATATAAATTAGTATATTCGTATTTTAGTCCCGCGAATTCGGATCTGCTAGAAGGTCTATAATGATCCACTCCGAAGTTTAAATTAGGAGCGCTTGAATCTGGTTGTCTACAATAAACACATTTTCTAGAAAACTCTACCCTGAGGAATTTCTTGTACGTTTTGTAATTTTTAAATCGACGAGGTCTTTGCGTTCTGCCATGTCTTTCAATTGGATATTTAAACGGATTCATGCCTTACTCAACCACGTTGTATCTCTCAAATATACTGCTGATTTCTGCGGCTGCCTTAACCATAAGTTGCTTAGTATTCTCTAGCGCTATAACTTGACCTATCGTCACGCGAGGGCTATGTTTGAGGAGCTCATTCCCTAGAATCTCTAGTCTTGCGCTTATCTCAGAATAATCAGAAGGGTTTTGGTACTTCTGAACAAGCAGCTTTATCCGATCTTGGGCTATATCATTGCCTAGTGACTGGTTGTCTTCCACAAGCGTCATTGCGGAAGTTGTGTCGACGGTTTCGCCGTCCGTCAACGTATTCCACAATGATTTAACTCCAGCAGTCTCGTCCTTTATAGAAATAGGGGTTTCGTCATGTATGTTGCTACTATCTTTACTACCCCAAGGATCTATTGTAAAAATTTTTCCAAGATAATTCCCACGATCTCGATGCTCTAATGAGCGTGTAGTCATGTGATCCCTATGTGCTTTTGATGCGTGGATGCCAGGAACTTGCACTGCAATCGAGGATAACATGTGTGACCTCCTATAAATATTTCGGGGCTGCTAATATTACCTATTGTGATAATTTTTCTTTAGCCTTTGTGCCCAAACATAAATCGAAGACAGTAAATGCCTGTGCGTGCATAATATCCAGCGCACCTTCAACATGATCAATCGGTAAATCTACTCTATACGTGTCTATGTCAATCATATAATCTGGGATCGGGTGATCTTCTGTGGTACCATCAGCAAAACGGATTCCATGCTGAAGAATAAGCCCACCGTCATTTTTAACGAGCTGAATTTTTCCAGCATACTCATTGACATTATTAAATTTTCCAGAAAGCAGTGGTGATACTAGCATTTCATTCAAAAAATCCTTTTTAAATCCCTCAGGTTCAGTTTTTATTGCGTTTACATAACGGAGACCTATCCGCGTTAGGAAATCCGCATCCAGAGAGTCTTTGATAGAGTCAAACGCTTTAAGGAACCGCGCCTTAAAGTCAGAATAATTATGATATGCGTTCGCCTGAAAAACAATTGAACTCTGTTTCACAGAAAGAGTCCATTTCCTATTAGTGGTGGCGAATTCATGGGTAATTTTGGTGCTGGATTTTCCGGAGTTGACGCCCAGTTTTATTTCATTCTGCGCATTTAAGATAGGATAGTCTCTTCTGAGTGATTTTACTATCTGAATTGGTGGATCTGGATTTGCAAATTCCAAAATTGTTGGGAAACGTATCTCACAAACGGCCGTCTGGACATAACCGCGTTTATAGCGCGATTCGTTCTCCATGTTTATCTCGATTAGATCATCAGCGTTCCATTTCATCGTCTATAGTCTTTGGTTGGTTGCAAGCCCGTTCCGGAAATGATTTGTGTAACGCCTATCACGTACCTCTGAGCATCCAGCGCCCTTTTCAGGCTTGGCGCGCTCGCGCGGTTAAGTTGCACCTGGGCGCTTGAGCGTCTTGCCCTACTAGTCATCCTAACAGATGTCGCACGCTACTGGAATAAGAGGTCAGCCCCAAGCAGTAGCATTCCCTCTGTCCCATTCGATAATGTCCACTTTGGTGTGCTGGGAGAGGTATGACGACGGAGGAGTGCATCTCATAGCCTTCATCGACGACGACGCCCGTTTGCTCGACGCATTGCTCCCGTCGAGATCGTCCTGACCTAGCTTATAGTCCCTGCGGATGGAGCTCAAGCGCCAAGGCCGCCCTGTGGCCCTGTACTCCGACAAGCACAGTATCTTCAAGGTCAATCGTCCGGACTGGGAAGACGAACTGACCGAGTTCACTCGAGCCCTCAAGACCGTGTGCATTGCTCCGATTCACGCCAACAGTCCCCAAGCCAAGGGGCACGTCGAGCTCGGCAACCAGGCCCCGCAGGATTGCCTATTCATGGAATTACGTCTGCGTGGAATCCCCGACATTGATACAGGCAACGTCTTCCTGTCCACGTTCATTGCCGACGGCAACACCCGCATCGCCGTCGCAACCCACCCCCCAATGACGCCTATCGCCCGATCCTGGACTTGGGGGAGCCGATAGCCCGAATTCGCCAAGAGAGACGAAAAGATATTTCCAGGGGGAATCGTTCAGAAAACCGGGCTCGTCCAACAACCGGTTCAGATCGTGGCTCGCTTCGCGATCACGATCTAACCTTAATCGTTAGGCATCGCAGGCTAGAATTCTACGGCGTACGTAATCGCGTCACTTTTCTTGAAAACCTCAAGCGCGAATGGTGTTGACCATGTGTATAGGTCGTGGATTGAGTAGTCCTTGCCTGGAGTTGCGCCAGCTTCAATTAGCGAATGCTCCATGTTCTTGGCCATGATAAGAAGAAGATCTTCTAGGGTGCTGGGATCTGTTTTGCCGACTTGGCGAAGAAGTGGTGTAGTCATAAGTGCTCCTTGATGGCTAACGTGAATACAACTGCGCCGGGTTAGCAGCATAACACCCGACGTTACCGTATAACATTTCTGGATCTCCTCGGCTACAACCATCCTACTTTTTTCGTTTTACACCAATCCACCCAAATTTGAATGTCCGCTCCCGCTGCTCTGCCGCCGTTGACGATCGGCGGTAGATGGCAGAATCTAGATGCCTTGATAAAGTGTATTAAAGGGCGCTTAGTTTTTCTAGAAAAAATAAGGGGTGTTCTCTAACCTTCCTTCTTGCAGGTATTAGTCTTTGTATTTCCGTTGTTAGGGCTCCAACACTGACTAATCCTAGTGAAACCAAACCAATAAGTAAGTTTGGCAATGTGACGATTGAAGGGATTGCAATGGTTCCGATGGTGCCAGATCCAACTGCACCCCCGGCTTTCAAAATAGAGCCAATTCTTAGGCTTTCCCATGCCTCCGCTTCCTGCTCATGCAGTTGTGATAGGCCTTCTTTTAATGTTTTCAATGCTTCTATATAATCTTCAATATTAGCATATGCGTTGTTAGAAATTATATTTGTCTTTTTGCTTATGTATTTTTTTGTTTTATCGACGTGCGGAAGAATGTGCTTTCTGATTGCCAAAACCTCTTTCCATGATGCGTTTAATAATATTGACTCTAATTTTTCATTGTCAACAATCTCAGCGTTTATAGCAAAATCAATCATTGATGATTCTGGGTAGATGCATGAAGATTGGTTTTTTGCTAATTCAAGAACAATGCGTGAATTTATTCTATCAGTTGCAATCGGAGCTGCGTTAAGAGCTTGCGCTATTCTTATATCCTTTAGTGCTCTTCCAACACGTAGGCGTGAGATCCAATTCCAGTCCTCATGCACATTTGGAATGTCAACAGGATCTTTATGGGGAATGGCATATTTTGATGTTTCTCCATTCATTGAAAACTCAAGCCCTTGCACCACTGTATCTCTAATAGAAATCTCTGGTTTTAATTCTGATGCATCGATTGCTGCTGATTTAATTAGATCAAGATTTGATAGTGCAGAGCTGTAGCATAACCAATGTGTTCCTGGATCTATTGTTTTTACGTTCTTTGATTCAATTTTATTTATAATTTGACGACTTATGGCATTCTCTGCTCCATCTAAATAATTATTGTAAAGTTCTTCATATCCTTGCACCCTCGGATAATGGCCTCTGGATTGCCAGTGTACTGTTGATGTTGAGAATTTTTCGATCACTTCATCTGTATTTATGATGGCCTCATCTTTTATGTCTGAAATATATATTCGATCAAAAAACAAGGTGAGTCTTTTTAATACTTGCGCATTGCTTGGCTCGTCACCAGTAATTATGTGAGCACTTGATCTGCGTGTTGTAGACATGAAAGCACCTTTTTTGGTAAATTGCGATCGGATTCTTGTTTTTCTTAAGCGTTTAATAAGGCTTCTATGTAGACAAAGAAATGGCGAATCTAATAATAAAACCAAATATCGTTGCGCCTTGTTAGTAGTTTTCAATTAACGTATACGTACAAGATTATGCTATAATATGCCCTGATGCAAGCTTTTATGCAGCTGAGGGGGCGGTTGTACTTGTAGCACAACAAAGGCAAGTGGAATCCGGATGGCGAAGACGTCTAGTTATAACAATTGTTGAGTCAAGGAACTGCAAGGGTGTCAAGTTAACTGGACGATCATGAGGTCTAATTCCTTACCATGATGTGCAACTTTAATTGCGGACCCAGCAATTCGAATGACTGCAAACGCTGCCCAGCCGCCGTTCGTAATCACAGGTCTAATGTGTGATAGGCGGGCCTAGCTAAGGAATCTGATTCTCGTGCCCAGGCTGCTTGCCCAACCCTGCTTTGCACAAAACGGCACATGTTGAGAATGACCTAGGTCAACATGTCTGTCCCTATCGAATAATAGCAGGCACCGACCCAAAGCTGCCCTTCGGAGTGACCGCCAGGGTGAGCCCTAATTTGTTTTGTTTTTTTGGTAACCTAAAACAACAAAACTGAAATAAACTATGCTCGTAATGTGGGACAAAATACTTTCTGCTGTGACTGTAGATAGCACTTTCATATTATTTTCATGTAAATGACCTAGACAGCCGTTAGATGGTCTAATGCAGTAGTATAAATATATGCTTTTACCAAAATTCTTTGGTACTCCAATGGTCGCGAAGACTTTAGATGATGAATATATTGAATCAATCAAATTCATATTAAAAATAATATGATACATGGCGGCGTAGCTACCTATCAACGATGCAACAATAAGCATGTAAACAAACAGTATTCCAGCTAAATCAAGAAAAAAACGTTTCGATTTTCTTACAAACACACTTATTGAAATAGAGTAAACAAGCACAGAAACAAAAACCAACGCACTATATATAAAATAATGTTTGTTTATGAACTCCAAGATGTAAAAATTTTTCATTGAGAGAAAGGGGATAATGATGCTTACAAATTCCCAGATAAGCGTTAAAAAAAAGAAAATAAAAATCGTGACGTTAGCGGTACTTATAGATTCATTTTGCGTGTTTTTTGCCATTTTTATTGCTTCCTAGACGAAAAGAAACTTACATAACGAGTATTCGAAACAACCTACTGTGCCCCTTCTCCCTATGGGTGCTGTCCCGAACGGCCGTTCCTGGCCGATATTACCTGTTCCCAACCTCGATGGGAATGACCGCAAACGCTGCATCACCGACCATTCCACTGCGCCCACATCACGCCGCTTGGTGCTCCAGAGCAAACACCTCTCTCTATCCAAAAGCTATTGGTTCACTGCGGTGATCGCGTCCTCGATGACATCGGACACCTGATCCACCTCGTCCCTTTCGGCTGACACAGCCTTCCAAGTACGTTTCTCTACAAGGCTCGGAGCACGGTCTAGTGCCCCGAGCGGTTCAATTCCCATAGCCGAGAGGCATTCGATAAGCTCCCCGAACACATCCTCTTTCTGGAGCGTCCAGGTCGACGCGAAACAACGCCAGAAAGTCCAGCCAGCACGCTCAAGCACGCGCTGACGGTTCATATCCTGCTGCCACCGGTCTGGGCCGTGGTATTCATCACCATCACACTCGACAGCAAGTCGCGTGTCGCCTGTGCCCTCAACGACCATATCGATTCGATATGCCCCGGACTTAACCTGTGGGATCACTCGGTAGCCGGCCTTTGTCAGGTGGGTGTATACGTCCCGTTCGAAGCCGGACTCGCACAAGTCAAGCAGGCGTGCAGCACCCTCGCTGTCTGCGACTAGAGGCTTATCAAAATGGCTCAGAAGCGTAAGCCGCAGATCCTTGTCAGACAGGTGTGACCCGGCAACCGATCGCACCAAGTACATCCGGTCACGCGCCCGGCTAGCTGCAACGTTGAAACGCTGCTCGAACATATTCCCGGAAACCGCCTTAGACCTGCTGGGATCAACCACCATCGAGAGGAATATAATGTCGCGCTCGCTGCCTTGGAAAGTTCGGGCGTCGCCACACTCAAATTTCCGATGGATCAACTCAGTAGCCGGGCATCGCATCCGCACCACGCTGTCGATATGCTTGGCCTGCTCCATTCCGAGGAGGGAGACCACCCCCAAGGTACGACTAGCGTACTGTTCATCCTTGAGAATGGCGGCAATCTCTTCAGCGATGACATCGGCTTCCTGCGCATTGCAGTCGTGCCGATCACGCAGCCCACCCTCGACGTAGATATCCACAAGTGGCGGGTCGATGCGCTCGGAAGCCTTGGGGATACGCAGGGGCTGAATGCCGTTTTTGTAGAAGGTCGAGTTCGAGTAGGCGATGATTGGCGGCACGCAACGGAAATGCTCGCAAAGCATCACCTGTTCGGCCGCAAACACCCGCGCCGCAAGCTCATAGAGCGACTTCTCCGGAGTCATTTCGATGCCATACGGCTGCCCTCCGAGGAAGCGGTGCTTCAGTTCGTCGATCCGCTGGCTCGATACGAACCCTGCATCTGGCGATACCTGCTTGTCATCACCGACCACCAATATTTTTTTTCCGCGAACGATGGCCGGTAATGCCCAAAGGTTCGACTGACTGGCTTCATCTACGATAACCAGGTCGAAGACCCCAATGTCCGGCGGCATGGACTCGGAGATCTTTGCATGGCTCATGATCCAGCAAGGAACCGCACCGGCAGCATCCAGCATGGACTCACGGGCATCGCGGCGGTAGCGGACGGCATTCGGCCCCGTGCCCATACCGATTTTCC
The DNA here is from genome assembly GCF_010378095.1 of Acidithiobacillus ferrianus. Taxonomy (GTDB): domain Bacteria; phylum Pseudomonadota; class Gammaproteobacteria; order Acidithiobacillales; family Acidithiobacillaceae; genus Acidithiobacillus; species Acidithiobacillus ferrianus. The sequence goes on from NZ_WNJL01000034.1 coordinate 154,535, forward strand.
GGATGGCGGTCGCATAACCAGCCAATGCCTGAAGCACTTTGGGTGTGGAATTGCGTTTGGTCTCGAGCCAAGCAGCTTTGGAAACCATGTCCTTATAGAGCTTGGATAGTCCACCTTCCAGATTCCTTCTCCGGCCAGCCAACGCCTTCAGCTCATCACGCGCCTCGATGCTGCCCAGATGCGACTTCATCCGTGCCCAGTTCCATGCCTGACGCCATGAGGCCGGAAAGACCGCGTCTTCGCCTGTGCTGGCAATCGGAATGGTGCGAACCCGGGCAGCTAGCTTGGTTGCACCGGCTCTCTCCATACGCGCGGCGCTGTCGCGAATGTAGGTTACCTCGGCGGACAGTCCAGCAATTCGGCGCAGTTCCATAACGAGCTCGGTGAACCGGCTGGCCATACGGCTCGCCTCCAGGCTGGGGTTGCCCAGATCCTGGTCTACGAACGTACGGAGATCCTCGGATACCGGCCCGGTCTTACCCGCCAGCTTTTCCTGTAACGTGCTCAGCCTAGTGGCTGCGCCAGACAGATCCGACCGGGTCAGGTGGCTAAGGAGCTGCTTTCGAACGCCGCGCAGTTCAGAGGAGCCACCGCACAACTCAGCGGTGGGAACGTGCTCGAAAACGGCCTCAGCCTTTCCTGGGAGGATATCATCGTAGAACCTCGCAAGAGGTGTGTGCCTTTCTGGCCGCCACGGCAACGAGCTCAATTTCGCGCAGGGACTCGACGCCGCCGCTGAGCCTCGGCACCGAAAGCGCGTCGGCGAACTGATTCCAGCGCGCGAGGAATGAGGTAACCCGGCCATGCAGGGCGACGTATCGCTGAATGTGCTCCCAATCACCATTACCGTTCGGAGTCAGGCCAGCAACCCGGATTGAGGACAGCAGGCTCTTGGTGTCACCGGCACCGAAGGAAAGCAACCCAAATGGCTTGCCGGTTTCTGCCGCGCGCGCAATGGCCTCGAGCACCTTGGGGCTGGTGAGCCCCTCGCTCGGGAAGTTCACCGGCTTGATCAGGAACTTAGCCCGGGCTTGAACCAGATGGTCCACGTCGGCGAACAGCATCTCCAGAGCTTGCCGCTCCGATGCGAAGGACGAAACACGGCACCGCACTCGCAGTTCCGTGGGCCAATCGCCGTCGAAGGCATCGAGCTCCACCACGAGTGCCAATGCCTCATCAACGCTGGCGAGCAACTCGCGGGCGGACTGCAGCACCTCTGCGGTCAAACCCTTCAGCGGAAGAAGCTGTCCGTTCTTTACTTGGCTGTCGAGCTTCTTCATCTGGCTGAGCACGTTGTGCAACTCGGCGATATCTGCTGGGTTGGGCAAGTCGTCAGCGGAAGGGATCGATGCCGACGCGTAGATCAAGTCCGCACCCAGCTTACGGCGGTATTCGCGCAGCGTGCCGGCTTCATTTTCCGAGAAGGGCGGGGCCTGCCCGGGCGAGAGCGAGAGCACGTCATCGAACCAGGCGTAATCGTCCTGACCGCGCACGACCAGCTCCGCCAAATTCTGCGCGCGCATCGGCGCGCCGTCGACCTTGATCTCCGAAAGCTGATCGATGGCGATCTCGTCTACCCGCCGGTCGATGGTCGACAGCTCAGAATGCGTACGATCGATAGCCTGCTGGAGGATGCTGATTTGCTCCCGCATCTCTTCCGGGTTGATCTGGGACACCTGATGCTGGATGGCCTCGATGGAGCCCTGAAATTGGCGCATGCCCTCCCGGTCGCTGGTAAGCAGGGCCACTGTCAGATCCCGCACCTCCTCGGGGATTTTTGACTGCAGCACCTCGAGCGCAGGCTCGCCTCGCGATGTGACCAGTACCCTGCGGCCGGTGGCAAGGTAGTGGCAGATGATGTTGGCGATTGTGTGGGTTTTGCCGGTGCCAGGCGGCCCCTGCACAGTTACACCGGCGGCACGCTCAAGCCGCTGGACGATGGTGACCTGTTCGCTGTTGTAGGGCAGCGGGAAATACAGCTCCTGCGGCTTGCCGCCCCCCTCGTAGTTGCCCCTGCTAGAGATGCCACGGAAGTTCACCGCCTCGTACTCAACCGGTTTGTCCGATGGAGGGGAAACCAGTGCCAGCGGCCCGACCGGGATATCGCACCCGTTCGCGAGTTGATCCTGCAGCCGTTTCAGGTCTTCGATAAGATAGTTGTTCGCGCGAGGCCGCGAGAATAATACCCAGGTGTCGGTCACGACTAAGAGCTTATCCTTAAATAATCATGTATTCTTTACTCCCGTGCGCAAGCGCGCGTGACATGACGGGAGGGCGAGATGGGGAAAGCACGGGTTGAGGCATGGGAAGTCTCCGAGGAGTTCTGGAAACGCGTGGCTCCGCTGATTCCGCAGCGAGCGCCACGGCCGGTGCAGCGCGAGTATGTGCGCAAGCCCGGCGGCGGGCGCAAGCCGAAGGATTCGAGGTTGGTATTCGAAGCGATCGTGTATGTACTGCGCACGGGATGTCAGTGGAAGGCCCTGCCGCGCGAACGCTTCGGCAGCGCGAGCGCGGTTCACAAGCGGTTTCTGGAGTGGGAGCGCGGCGGATTCTTCCTGGCGCTGTGGCAGGCGGGCTTGGCCGAATACGACGATCTGGAAGGCATTGCCTGGCGCTGGCAGAGCGTCGATGGGGCGATGATGAAAGCCCCGCTGGCGCAGGAAGCCACGGGTCCGAACCCGACGGATCGGGGAAAAAAATGGCAGCAAGCGTCACCTGCTGGTCGACGGGCGTGGCGTCCCGTTGTCGCTCATCGTGACCGGGGCCAACCGGCATGACGTCTCGCAACTGGAAGCGGTGCTTGATGCGATCAGGGTCAAGCGGCCGACACCGCCTCAGCGCCGCCACAAACACCTGTGTGCCGATGCAGGTTACACCGGTGCCTCGGCATTGCAGACCATCGAAGCCCACGGATATATTCCCCATGTCAAAAGCCGCGGCCAAGAAGTCACCGAGATCCGACTTCTCCCCCACAAGCGCGCCAGGAGATGGATCGTCGAGGTCGCGCACAGTTGGTTCAATCGCTTCCGCAAGCTGCTGGTGCGCTACGAGAAGCTCGAACGAAGTTTCCTGGCCCTCAATCATCTGGCCGCCGCCATCATTGCGTTTAGAAAAGTGCCGCTCGATATCAACATTATTTACGGATAAGTTCTTAGTCGCCATCGTGGGCACTGACCGCGTATTCACGTTGAGGAAGTCCCCGGCCTACCGATTGGCGAAAGACTGCGCGATGACATCCCAGAAGCGCACCGACTGGCCGGGATCAGCCCGGCTAACCCGTTTTTCTCTCTGAGGTTAGCCCTGGGTTAGCCCGGAAAAATGAAGGCACCTAGCAATGTTCGCTAAGTGCCTGTTTTACATGGTGCGCTCGGACGGAGTCGAACCGCCGACCTACTGGTTCGTAGCCAGTTGCTCTATCCAGCTGAGCTACGAGCGCGTGGAGGCGTAATATACCTACAGACAAGGGGGCGGTCAATCCTCGGTCAATCAGCCAGAACCCTCAACCACCCGCGGCGCCACTCCCCGGTGTGCCCTTGCCCTTCGCCATTTCCGCCTTGAGTTGAGCAAGTTCATCTTCCACGCCGCCTGTCGCACGCATCTTGTCCAACTCCTTCTCGGCCTGACTGCGACCATCCAGGGGATCGTTCAACGCCCCAGACTCCATCAGCCCATCCATGGCCGCTGCCTTGGATTCCATCTGCTGAGTGCGCTCCTGAGCGTGGCGCATGGCTTCACCGGCGTCGTCCATTCCCTGGCCCACGCCCGTAAGCGACGCGCTGACTTCCACCTCCGCCCGCGCCGCGGCCATCTCACTTTTGGTGACCTCCTTCTGGACTCGAAATTGTTCGATATGCTCCTGCAGCTTGCTTTCATAATCCGTCAGCTTCTGCGCCTGAGCCGCCACCGTGTCATGCGCCTCCTGGAGAGACGCGATCTTTTGCAATTCGGACTGCTTCTGGGCCAGTTCAGCGCGCGCAAGGTCTTCCCGATTGGCACCCAGCGCCATCCGCGCACCGGCATCCGCTTTATCGGCGGCCTTCTGCGCCTGCGCCATCTGGTTTTCCAGAGACACCCGCTCCGTCACCACATCAGCAAGATGTCTTTTGGTGTCCTGCAAATTCGCAATCATTTTCTCATAAGACAGGTCCAGGGTTTCTCCGGGATCCTCCGCGTTATTGAGAAAATGATTCACTCTGCCTTCCAATATTTCCGCGGCATGTTTAAATATCGACATCAGATCACTCCTTACAACAGCGTCGCGATGCTCATTGCATCAATCATTAACCGGAATCACCAGTTGTGGACTCAAGGCATCAACCAGTGCATCGGCGTTTTCCATGGCTTTTACTGCGGTGCCCACCGCAAAAAACTCGATGATATGCGGCTTCCAGTTGTGGTTACCCTCATGGAGTTGCACTCCGGTAATACCATCCGCCTGAGCTTCTTGCGCCTCATGCTGCATACGCTCCATAGCCAGTTCACGCGCGTCATACATCGCCTGCGTAAACTGCTCCATTTCCGTGTTGCGCCCCACATTCCCCATGGATTTCAAGAATCCTTGGTGGGCGACATGATATACGCAGGAGCCCATCACCATTTCCATTGGCCGGTAACCCGCCTGTAACAGCATCCAGAAATCCTGCCCGCTAAGATCACTGGTAAACGGTTTCCCCCCCACCCCCTTGAATCCAGAGGCACCGCTGCGATGCGCAATCGCCGTACCGATCGCCATGAACTCAAGGATGTCCTGGTCCCACTCCATACGTTTGACTTCCAGGCGCACACCGACGATACCATCCGCCTGCAGCAAGATAGCCTCCTGTTCCATGCGACTCATGGCAAGTTCGCGGGCCTGATACATGGCCTGAGACAGCACATCCATCTCCATGTTCTGATTCCAGTTACCATACTGAATGCCCATATGGTAAATACAGGAGCCTACCACCAGTCCCAAAGGCTCAAAATTGGCCTTGCGGACCATGACAAATTCGTTGACGGAGAGATCAGAGGTAAAAATGCCTTCGTGGCTGCCCTGCGAGCGCAAACCCTTCAGACGTTCGACGGCATGGGGAGCCAGTTGCTCAGCGGTATCGGTCATATCAGATCCTTGCGTGTCGTGGTGGTTCTTTTCAATGGATGGTCCAGAAGCGAAATCATCGGAATCAACGCGTGCCGGGGGGCGTTTTGTGGCAAATAACTGATGGCCGTGCCCATACTGATGTGGCGGCACAGAAAGCGCTCCGGATTGTCCTGATCCGCGGCCACCCGAAACATCTGGGTATAGTGGGTATGCGCCAGTACTGCGGCTGCCATGCGCCGCCCGTCTTCGCGTAAATCGTACAAAGCGCGGCGACGGACATTTTCCTGAAAGCTGGACAGATCGGTGATTTCCATATTCCAGTAACGCGCCGCAAAGGGAGAGAACTGCGCGGCCTGCTCAGCCGTGGTACCCATCCACGGACGATACCAGTCAAAATTGGCGCCGATCGCGATGCCCACAGGCACCACCCCGTCTTCCAGCAGCCGCACGAACTCCAGTGCCGACACCGTCGCTACGACCGGTTCCGCTGACGGCGGCAAATCGCGAATGCGGATGGCCGTGCCGGTAACGCCATAATCCATATCTTCATGCGCGCCGTGACGCACTTTCATCCGTACATCGACGATCGCGTTCGCCCCCAGGGCCAGCGCCTCCAGACGCATGCGCTCTACCGCCGTATGCCAGCCGTCATAATGCCCCTGCGTCCAGGAATAACCAAAATGATACCAGCAATTGCCAGTCACCATGCCGATGGGCCGTACCCCGTGACTGCGCTGCAACAGCAACTCGGACGTCGTCGCTGTACTGATCCAGGGCAATTGCCCCTGACTGGTCTGAAACATGCGACCTTGTACGAAAGCGGGAAGGCGGTGTTGGCGCAAGGCCTGCTCCCATTCGGAGTAACGCTGCATTTCTGCGGGGGTTTGTGAGCGGATACCTTTGCCGGTATTCTGACTGATGTTTTCTGCGGCACGCTGAGCATCATGCGCGACCTCCTCGATACCGTGTTTGATCCTGTCCCAAATGGACATAAATCCTCCTTCGGATGTTTACCCCATCAGAAAATCATGCAAGGCACGGCTGGCGCCTTGCATTTCACCGGAGAGATCGGCTAAATCCTTGGCCAAACTTTCCAGCCAGGTGGACAACGGCAGGTTTTCATGTTTCAGAACGACCCCGCGCACCACCTTCGCCCGCACGGTACTGAGATGGGCACCCGCCTGCTTCAGAAAATAATCGTTATTCTCGGTATGGATGGTGATGCCTTCAACGTGGCTGGTTTTCGCAAAAAAACCATCCTTTTTGCGATCTATTTCCACCAACCCCGGCATATCCCCCTCCAAACGCGTCGCCAGCCCCTCCAGAAAAGCCTTCATATCGGTTTGTGCCCGCCTGATCCATGCGGTATTCTGCTCAAAATCCGTACTCATGCAGGACCTCCCGCCCTTCATCGCCGCCGGCGATACCCTCCGGTAACTTGAAAATCAACAATGCACCTTTCGTCGCGCCTGAGCACACTGGTTCGACCACTTGGGTAAACTATAGTTCGGGTGGAGTCTTCATGCGCTCTGCCGTCCTGAGTGCGCCTTGATCATCCGCCCCACGATCGCGCTCATAAGATAACTCAGCGCCAGGAGAATGACCACTTATGACTGATGGTGGTTGATTTTAGTCGAAGGATGCTTATCATTTGCGCTCTTGTGCGCTGTTTCCACGCCCACCGAGACTACCTCTGGAGTTGATGATTGTGGATATCCGTCTTTCCCGCCGCGTGAATGCGGTGCGCCCCTCCCCCACGCTCGCGGTGACTGCCCGTGCCCAGCAACTGCGCTGCGAGGGCAAGGATATTGTCAGTTTAGGCGCTGGTGAACCCGATTTTGACACGCCGGAGTACATCAAGGAAGCCGCTATCGCCGCTATCCACCGGGGCTTCACCAAATACACCGCGGTCGGGGGCACGCCAGAATTGAAGGCCGCCATCATCGGCAAGTTCGCCCAAGATAACCACCTGCAATATCGTCCCGACGAAATTCTCGTTTCTGTTGGCGGCAAGCAGAGTTTCTTCAATCTTTGTCAGGCCCTTCTCGATGCCGGCGACGAAGTCATTATCCCCGCCCCCTACTGGGTATCCTATCCAGACATGGTGCTGCTGGCTGAAGGACGGCCCGTCATCATCGATACCAACGCTCGGCAGCGGTTCAAAATCAGCCCGGAACAACTGGAAGAGGCCATCACGCCCAATACCCGCCTGCTGGTGATCAACAGCCCCTCCAATCCCTCCGGCGTCTCCTACCGTCGCGCCGAACTAGAGGCACTCGGCGTGGTGCTCCGCCGCCATCCGCAGATTCTCATCGCCAGCGATGACATGTATGAGAAAATCCGCTTTGACGATGAGGCGTTCGTCAACATCGCCAACGCTTGTCCGGATCTCATCGAGCGCTGCGTCATCATGAACGGCGTTTCCAAGGCCTATGCCATGACCGGTTGGCGGATCGGCTACTGTGCCGGTCCCAAGGCGCTCATCACCGCGATGAATACCGTTCAGTCCCAAAGCACCTCCAATCCCACTTCCATCGCTCAGGTGGCGGCGCAAGCAGCGCTGGAGGGGGGTGACAGCGCCATTCACGACATGGTGGATGCCTTCGCGCGACGCCATCAGTACGTTAACACACGCCTGAAAGCGCTACCCGGTGTTATGGCGTTACCCTCCGACGGTACCTTCTACAGTTTTCCTGGCTTCCACGAGATCATCGCCGCCAAAGGACTGCGCGACGACCTCGCCTTGACCGAAGCTCTGCTGGAGGCCGGGGTAGCCGTCGTACCCGGTTCGGCCTTCGGCACCCCCGGTCATATCCGTCTGTCCTTCGCCACCAGTGACAAAAACCTGGGGATAGCACTGGATCGCATCAGTGCCTTTGTGAATAGCTGACATCACATTGCGCGCGCTCAGGAAGCGGGGCGGATGGCAATCGCAGCGACAACTCTTCGGGCGCGGTCCCGGGCTTCCTCCACATCATCGGCGCAGGCGATGGCTACCCCCAGACGCCGCAGCTTGCCCGCTGACGGCTTACCAAAGAGCCGCAGATCGCTCTCCGGCACCGCCAGAGCCTCCTCCAACCCGGAATACGCCGGCCCCCATCCCAGATTTTTTCCACGGATGACTGCGGAGGCCGCCGCTCGCCGGAAACCAGGATGCACGGGGAAGCCCAGAATGGCGCGCAGGTGCAGATCGAACTCGCTCTGACTCTGACTCATCAAAGTCACTAGACCGGTATCATGGGGGCGCGGCGAAAGTTCACTGAAGAGGATCTCTTCACCGCGCACAAAAAACTCCACTCCGAAGATACCCCGTCCATCCAGATCATCCGTAATCCGCCGTGCCATCGCCTCCGCCTCTCGCAAGGCGGCGTCACTCAAGGGTTGCGGCTGCCAGGATTCCACATAATCGCCCGCCTCCTGACGATGCCCGATCGGCGCACAAAAGGTCGTCCCAAAAGCCGAACGTACGGTCAGCAGCGTGATCTCAAAGTCGAAGTCCACAAATCCCTCGACGATGACCCGCTGTCCGCCGACCCGACCCGCCGTTTGCGCCTCCTGCCACGCCAGCGTCAGTTCGACCGTGCTCCGAACTACCGACTGTCCCTTGCCGCTAGATGACATGACCGGTTTGATCACACAAGGAAAACCCAACACGGAGGCCGCTTCCTCCAATTCCGCCAAAGTCCCGGCAAAGCGATAGGGGGACGTGGGCAGGCCCAATTCCTCCGCTGCCAAGCGGCGAATACCCTCACGGTCCATGGTCAACTGCACGGCACGCGCCGAAGGTGCCACCGTTGCGAGCCCCGCCGCCTCGATCTCCACCAGCGCGGAGGTAGCGATGGCCTCGATTTCCGGCACCACGAAATGAGGACGCTCGCGGTGAACGATAGCCAGAATCGCCTCCGGATCGGTCATATCCAACACATGGGCGCGATGTGCAACCTGCATGGCCGGGGCATCGGCATAGCGATCCACGGCGATGGTTTCGACACCCAGCCGCTGGGCGGCGATAAGCACCTCTTTACCCAATTCGCCCGCGCCGAGCAGCAGCAAACGGGTGGCGGAAGCGGAGAGCGGTGTGCCAATTTGCATCGAATTTCCCTCAGGTTACGAGTAGGACGGCGCCACGGACCGTACCGGTCTATACTGAAATATTAACATTTCCGGGCAAGAGTGTACGCAAAGGAGTGGACTATGGGTAGTAAACACATTGGGATGGTGGGCCTAGGCCGCATGGGCGCCAACATGGCGCGGCGTTTGCATCTCAAAGGTGCGGAGGTCATCGTCTATAATCGCCATACGGAAAAAGCGATCGCGCTGGCCCGGGAAACCGGCATGCGCGCTGCCGAAAGTCTGGAAGCCCTCACCCAAGCCTTGCCGACACCCCGGGTGGTATGGCTCATGCTCCCCGCCGGGGAGGCGACGGAGAGTCACATCGATGCCCTCCTCCCGCTCCTCAGCGCGGGCGACATCCTGGTCAACGGGGCCAACGCCCTCTACGAAAACTCCATCGCCCAATCCCAACGGGTTGAAGCCGCGCAGATACATTACATTGATGCCGGCGTCTCCGGCGGGGTCTGGGGCCTACAGGAAGGTTATGCCCTGATGGTCGGCGGCGACAAGCACGCGGTAAACGCCATAACACCCTTCCTACAGGCATTGGCCCCGGCTACCGACAAAGGCTGGCTGCACTGTGGACCGGTAGGCAGCGGTCACTTTGTCAAAATGATACACAATGGGATTGAATACGGCATGATGCAGGCCCTCGCCGAGGGTTTCGCCATTCTACAGGGCAAAACCGAGTTCGGGCTCGACCTCGCCGAGATCGCCGAGATGTGGCGTTACGGCAGTGTCGTCCGTTCCTGGCTCCTGGATCTCACTGCCGATACCCTCGCGAAAGATCAAGCCCTTGCCGGCGTCGCCCCGGTGGTGGCCGACTCCGGAGAAGGTCTGTGGACCGTTCAGGCCGCGCTCGCTCAAAAGATTCCCGCACCCGTCATCACCCTCGCCCTGCAAATGCGCTGGGCCTCTCAAGGCCGCGACGACTACGCCGCCAAACTGCTTGCCATGATGCGCAACCAGTTTGGCGGCCACGCCGTGCAAAAGGAGGTCTGAATGAACCACTGCAATTGCCAGTTCGTGATCTTCGGGGCTACCGGGGACCTCGCCAGCAAGAAACTTCTCCCCGCCCTGTATCACCTGCAGTGCGCAGGCATGATGCCCGACGAAATGCGTATCCTTGCCTTTGGCCGCCGTCCGTGGGATGAACAGGCATGGCAAGGCTTTCTGCGGGAACAACTGGAAAATCATGCCCGTAGCTTTCAGCCAGAGCACTTTGCCGATTTCTGTAAGCACTTTGAATATATCCGCGGTGAAATTCAAGACGCGGAATCTTACGCCAAACTCCGCGCCCTGCTGACGCCGGAAGGGGCCGACAAACCGGCGGGCACCATTTTTTATCTCGCCATCCGCCCGGCAGACTTCATGCCGGTAGTGCAGCGCCTCTCCGAGGCGGGGTTCAATCAGGACGGCGATTATCGGATTGTGATCGAGAAACCTTTCGGGGATGGTTTGGAAAGCGCCGTGCAACTGAATGAACAGTTGCATCGACACTTTCGAGAAGACCAGATTTACCGAATCGACCACTACCTCGGCAAAGAGATCGTCCAGAACCTGCTGGTTTTCCGTTTCGCCAACCTGGCGATCGAGGCCACCTGGAACCGAAATTACATCGATCACGTTCAAATCACCGTTGCCGAGGATATCGGTATCGAAAGTCGCGCTGGTTATTATGATCAGGCCGGAGCGCTGCGTGATATGTTACAAAACCATCTCATGCAGATTCTCACCCTCATCGCCATGGAACCACCGCCCTCCCTGGAAGCCGACAGCCTGCGCGATGAAAAGGTCAAAGTCCTGCGCTCCATCCGGCCCATTCCCAAATCGGCGGTGACCGCCTATGCCATGCGCGCGCAATATGGTCCTGGCACCCTCCACGACAAACATGTTCCCGGTTATCAGGACGAAGCGGGTGTGGAATCCAATTCGGTCACCGAAACCTTTGTTGCTGCTAAGTTTTACATCGACAATTGGCGCTGGCGCGGCGTTCCTTTTTACCTTCGCACCGGAAAACGCCTCGCCGCCAAAACGTCCAGCGTGGCGATTCGCTTTCGCCACACCCCGCAACAACTCTTTCGCGAAACCAGCATCGAACGCATCGAACCGAACTGGATATTGCTCTCTCTGGAGCCCGAAAGCCTGAAAATCGAGATTCAGATCAAAGAGCCCGGCCTGGAGATGCGCGTTCGCCCAGTACAACTCAACGCCTCTTATCGCAAAGACGGCGAACAGGAGTTGGACGCCTATGAGGCCCTGCTGCTCGATGTGATGGAAGGCGACAAAGCCCTGTTCATTCGCTTTGACGAAGTGGAATGGGCGTGGCGCGTCGTTGACCCCATCATCAAATCCTGGGGGCGGGAAACCGACTATATCCTCACCTATCCCGCCGGATCCTGGGGGCCGGACGAGGCCACCCGGATCATGGACAAGGAAGATCATTACTGGCGTAACAAACTCTAGTGTAAATATGGGCGGAAACGACACATCCTCCGCCATGTGTGCCGATGTCGCTCATTGCGAACAACGACAAACCACGAAACACAATATGTCTATGGCAAACCCTGCAAAAGCGTAGCCGGGTGTCTACAGTCCGACCCAGACACGGGGATTCCCGTTGCGTGATCCGACGAATAATATAATATACTATTCAATAGGTTGAATAGTATGGCACATTTCATGCTTAGGAAGATGGCAAAGATCCCGGTCAAGCATAAGGAGCCTACCATGCAACATGCCATCATCCCCGAACGCCAAATCCAACAGCTTTCCGATGTAATCAAGGCAATGTCTCACCCTCTGCGCTACAAGATGATCTGTCTCCTGGGGCGCGGGGAGATGAGTATGCAAAACTTGGTAAAAGCCATCAACACCAGTCATAGCAATGCTTCGCAGCATCTGGCCTTGCTTCAGGATAGCGGCTTGGTGCTGGTGCGCCGGGCAGCCAGCCGAGTGTATTACCGCATCCGCGATCAACGCACCTTGCGCCTACTGGCCATGAGTCACAATGTTCTGGTCGGTCCGGCGTAACAGCAACAAGCCACGCCGCAGAAACGAGGCGGCGTTTTCCGTTGTTTCCGCCGTATCCAAGAAGCGGTGCCACGCCCCCGCGCCACTTTCGCCGAAGCGCAAGCCGTGCAGATGGCGGCTCACACGTGGTGCGGGCAGCGTATCTCCCCATCGTTCCGCATATTCTATCAGTTCGCGCAGTATGACTCTGGGATCGGGCAGTGCCTCACGCCGACCCAGGGCACGCTCCATTTCGGCCAACAACATGGGATGATGGTAGGCAGCGCGCCCGATCATCACCCCATCGACCGCCGCAAACTGCGCCATCGCCGTCGCCACGTCACGAAAGCCTCCGTTGATCTCGACAGTCAGATGTGGCAGATCTTTTTTCAGTTGATGCACCCAATCCCAGCGCAACGGAGGCACTTCGCGATTTTTCGCCGGACTCAAACCCTTCAACCACGCATTGCGGGCATGCACAATAAAGTGCCGACACCCTGCCGCCGCCACCGTTTCAACGAAAGTGCGCAATACTGCATAATCCTCTTCCCGATCCAGCCCGAGGCGGTGTTTCACACTGACCGGCAGCCCATTCTCTCCCAAGGCCGCCACCAGATCTGCGACCAAATCGGGTGCCGCCATCAGACAGGCCCCAAAACGGCCCTTCTGCACGCGCGGCGAGGGACACCCCACATTGAGATTGAGCCCGTCATAGCCATGAGCCAACGCCATCCCTGCCACCATACGCATGGCCGCCGGATCGTCACCGCCCAGTTGCAAAATCAGCGGATGTTCCGCATTCGAGAACTCCAGAAAGCGCTCAGGATCACGTCCTAACAGAAGCGCGCTCGTGGTGATCATTTCCGTATACAGCACACAAGAAGGGCAGATCAGGCGCAGAAAGTACCGACAATGCCGATCTGTCCAGTCGAGCATGGGGGCCACGGAAAGAGTCTTTTCCTGTGTGCTGGTTGATCCATTAAACTCTATCAATGGATCCTCATCTGCTTTCCAAACGGACGCATGCGGACTTTGGCGGTATGGTCTAAAACTGATAGGCCAACCCCAAACTCATACTGAGCTGATTGGTGCTGGACAACGGTTCGCGCCAACCCGGGAGGGCCAGTGACCCGCCCGTGTAATTGAAATGCGTGAAGCCCACATCGCTGTACACATGCAGCGCATCGCTCATCTTATAATCTATGCCGGCCGCCACCTTTTCCTCGGCGCTGGTCCCGAAACTGGCTGAGCCCAGCCTCCCATTGAAGAGATGCGGCGTCATTCCACCACCTACGACCGCGAGTATTTCGGCATCACCAGAAACCACGAACCGCGGGGTCACCGCATACTGGAACAACGCCCCGGCACCCGCCAAGCCGGCGCTGTAATTTTCCTTATAACCGAAGGGCCCTTGCAAATTACGATTCCACCCCTGGTAGCCGCCAGCGATGTAGGGAGTGATCATCATCAGATGCCCTGGAACAGTAATATTGAAGCCCATCCCCACACGCCCCACGACGCGGTTAAATGTTGCGCTATCGGTGCCATTGTAGGGCGTTCCACCTACGGCGCCACGGTAGCCGATGTTGCCAAAACTGTTCGCGTAGTGAACGGCGGCATACAGATGATGGATACCGTACGGGTTGCCCATGTAGCTGCCCTTCACCGCGAATCCGGGTTGCCAACCGGATTCCGTATCGGATGGTCCCGGCGTGATGGATTCCTGGTAATTGGTCAGATTACCGGTGATGGCGATACCGACCTCGTTGTTGGCCTGCACAATGGCAGAGTCCTCTGTCTGCGCCATAGCGACACCGCTAAGATCCGATACAGCGATAACGGTGACGGCTACAGTGATTAGCGAAGTTTTGCGGATAGCATTACTCTTTTTCATCATCGATCCTCACAGTTGCGAAAGTATGATGGCGGCTCGGCCGCCTGGGTGTCCAGTGCATTGCAACGACAACACCCGTTTAACACCCACTATTTTTATCTAGATCAATTTCGTGAAAAAATCTACCCTTTATTGCCGCAGAATGGTTCGCGCGATCAGGATGACGCGTACCATGATCGTGTTTCGTCGGCCGCCTGCCCTCGCGCCTGCAGGGTTGCCCATGGTCTCGGGACACGGCATCCCACGGCAGGAGGTGTGCAATCACCAGGCCGACCGCGAACATTGACAAAAAGCACTGTCATAGTATCCGTCCCGTGACAGGTGCGACAATTTGCCGCCGCACAACCTGGCGGATACCAACTGGTTAGAAGAGAATCTTGGCATTTTCGCATGTTGCGTTGTATTCATCACCATTATCGGCGTATTACCAAGGACGAGAAAAAACACACGCGGCGGGATGATGAGACTCCCAATCGTTCTGCGGATTTCCAGGTTCTTGGTGACAATAATTTCTTGTTTTCTGATAATAATGGGATATTTCGTTGCATGAGGCCCAAGTTTTACCGGATTCCTGTTTAATCCATGCATGACAGCATGAATATATCTATAACCAAGCGTCGATGCGAGCGGCTGACATCATTTTACGCGCTCCATATTTTACGCGCTCCATGGCATGACACCACTGACCGTCCGCAGTCAGGGTACGCGGATGCATCACGGTGCGGTAGGTGCCTTGTTCCCAAACTGCCTGAGATAAACCCGCATGGTTTCGTCGGAAACAGAACCATTGACTGCCAGATAAAAAATACCTAGCGCCAATAAAGCCACTATCCCCATACTTGGGAAAAATGATAACGCACCTCTTCCACCCAAAGCCTTGGGGCCAATCCAGCTCAGCCCCCACAGGCCGATGAAGTAAGGGAATATCCACCACATGTACTGCCAGCCCATCTCCACCCAGCGCCCTTTCCGGAAAATTCCGGTGATGGCGTAGAATGCGAGCAGACCGAAGAGCGTGATAAAGATGAAATCCAGTGTTTGCAAACCAGACCAATACACGATCCAGGTGGAGACAACAAAAGCGATCGGTGCGATCACCGGAGCCGCCCAAAGCCGGAATGGTCGGTCCAAATCAGGCATGGCTTTGCGAATCTGTAAAAGCGCGATAGGTCCGATAGCGTAGGAGAGTACAGTCATGGAAGCCACGTAACCCACCATTTTTTGCCAAGACGGAAACGGCAAAAAGAAAATAGCTCCTACCACAAACAAGATGATCAGCGTCACCCAAGGCACACCAAAACGATTGATTTTATTCACCCATCGCGGAGCCGCCCCCGTATCGGCCGTCGCCAGGGTAACACGGGAGGCGGTCGTGGTATAGATAAGGCCGCTAGCACCCGGAGAGACGAAGGCGTCCACATAGAGCAGCGTCGCCAGCCAACCAACACCCAACGTGGCAGCCAGGGCGGCGAAGGGGCCATTCACGCCCGCAAAATTCAGATGTCGCCAGCCCTCTTTCGCCAAATCCAACGGATTGACTGCCCCCAGAAAAGCCACCTGCACCGCAATATACACCGTAGCGGCGATAAGCACCGAACCAATCACAGCAATCGGCACATCACGCCGTGGATTTTTACTTTCTCCTGCAAGATCAATGGCATGCCTGAACCCCAGCAAACTGAATATGACTCCGCCGCTTGCCACGGCGGTGAACATGCCGTGCGTATCACTCGCGGCATGAGCGGCACGCACCGCGAAGTTGTGCGGATGCCACGCCAGGCTGACGAGCAGCGCAGCCGTCAGTAGCGGAATGCCAATTTTCCACCAGGTAGCCGCGCCATTGATCCGCAACACCCACTGTATCACCAGGAAATTGGTCATCACAAAAAATCCCAGCATAATGATCGCCACCATCATGCCCGTGCCGCTCAACAGATTGCTGTGCGATTGCAAAAGTCCCGGAATATAGTTATTCGCATAGGTGAGTACCGCCGTCACCTCGATAGGCGCGATAGATGCGTATGAGAGGAACAGTATCCAGCTCCACAGGTGCCCGACAACCGGACCGTTGCCCACATGTGCCAGATGGACCACCGCGCCGGCCCTTGGAATGATTGGTGCCAGTTCGGCAAAAATCAGGGCGAGCAACAGGATGGCCCCGGCGCCGAGAACCCAGGAGCCAATCGCCAGTGGTCCGGCAACTTGCGCAGTAAAAAGCGGGCCAAACAGCCAGCCGGACCCAATAGAGGCGCCGACACAAGCCATAACGAGGCCCATCAAGCCTCCCTCACGTTTGAGTTTATTCCTGCGAGATCCGGTAGATCCTGTAGGCGTAGGCATGCGCGTACCCTCTTGACTATAATAAATTAAATGTGATCTTCAACAAACCGTTCGGGCCACTCATAACCAATCACACACATCCAAACACATGCATAAATCCGTCAAAATTTAATCAAAATACATTTATCCTACATATTTATCGGGATGTCAACCCGTGGAGATCGCTGCATCGGTTTCCGTTTTTAATGGTACCAAGACGATCATTTTTAATTCAGATAATATTTCTAAATTTCGCGTAATTAATGGACATATATGGACTTTCGCAATATATATATCGCCATTTTTATGGGTTTTACTTTCATCGCGAATATTATTAATTGGTCACCATTCTTACTTATATTGCATGACAATGCCGATTATACCCATCCCGACTCGACTACCATTTTTTTGGAGCGGCATCAAATAGCCGTGACGCAGAAAAAGGTGCGTCACTCTCTGAGGCGAATCCACTGGCGCAAACGCATCATCAATCGCTCATTGACGGCCACCAGCTCCTTTTCAACGGATGCGACCTGGCCACTATCCGGCGATAGGGGGTGCGCCTCCCGAAGAATCCCGTGGAGCCTGTGGTGCAAACGGCTGATCTCGGTCGGGATGGTGTATTTGTTTTTCTGCCTTGCCAACCAGAACCCCAAGTGGCAGCGGTGCTCATCCTCCGGCCCCAGTATTCGATCAGGAAGAGCCCCATTACCTTGTAGAGCCTTGGTACATTGGACGACACGTAAATCATGGGCGACGAGAAAGCCGTCGTTCATTACATCCTGCGAAATCCTGCGCGCAGAGGGGATTAAATGACTTTTATATTTTGACAGATCAAACGATCTGACCCATGCTGGCACGGCATCGGCAGGCATGGGTTTGGCGAAGAAATATCCCTGCATGACGTGACATTCCAGTGTTTCCAGCAATTGAAAATGGCTGGCAGTTTCCACCCCCTCGGCCACCACGTTGAGTCCCAGCATCGCGGCTATCGCCGTGACACCCGCAACGATGGCGAAACCCCGTGGATCGTTCAGGATATCCCGCACGAAACTACGGTCCACTTTAATGGTTTGAGCGGGCAGTTTTTGCAGGTAACTTAACGACGCACTGCCCGTACCAAAATCGTCCAGGGCAATGCGCAGGCCCAAGGCATTGCAGGCCCGCAGAGTTCTTTGCGCTCTGGGAAAATCCAGCAGGGGGGCGCTTTCCGTCACCTCGATCTCGCACATTTCGGGCGCGATGCCGGGATGCGCCGCAAGCGCGCCGCGCAAGTCATTCAGGAATTCGGGATCCAACAGATGGCGGGCACTGACGTTTATCGCCACGCGCAAGGGGAGTCCATCGCGATGCCATCGCGCGCCCTGAGCCAACACGGAATCCAGCACCAAACAACCGATGCGCCGGGCGAGACGAGGATGATCCAACGCATTGGCGAATGTAGCGGGCGGGAGAACCCCCCGTTGCGGATGTACCATGCGAATCAGTGCCTCGACCCCTATGACGCCATCGCACGTGGACAACACGGGCTGATAGTATATGACCGGGTTTCCGGTAATCCGCGCGCCCCGCGTCATGACGATTTCTTCCATCTCCCCTCTCCGCCATCCCGCGAAATCACGATGACACTCAAGCCGGCGTGGTTATCTTCTCGTGCCCGTCCAGAACCACGGGTTCGAAGGAAAACCGTGCTTTGCGACGGCGATAACGTAGCCATGCGCGCGGCAAGCGCCAATCCACGGCGCAAAAAGGCCTTATTCATCAGTAAGGGGGCAAGCAGAGGTTCCCCCGTGCTGTATATACGCCGGGAGGAATCAGGCAAAAATCGAGGTGGATCCGGCGGTCATTCAGGAGCCAGCGCCCTACCGACCCCATGGCTTGCCAAGGTGTGCAGACCGATACGCCCCAACCCATCAAGCCAATGATCCCAAACTATCACCGGATCCGGTAGGACCAGGTCGGCACAAACATGGGGAACGACGATCTTGCATAAGTAGTGGCGACCAAATCCATAATGCGTTGGGCAAAGTGTCACATTTATAATACATAAACGCCGCATCTGCCAAGTTTAAATGAAAGGCGCGCTCCCACCGCTACCCCGCGTTGGTGAACTGCCGTCCAAGCAAGCGCTTTGAGTCTGCGCCTTGACATCCATCACGCGCTATGCCATCGATGAACACACCGTTGTTACTGATGTGAGACATCCAAAACCATTCATGAATCTTTCCGCCGATGACACCAACCTGGGAATGCTGCTGCCCATGCGCGCAGGTCATAGCATCGCTGATTATCAGCAATCCATCATCAGCGACTTTTCCGAGATCATCACAGACGCCGTCGCGGACCGTTTATGTTCGGTCGCCGAATCCGATGCCATACTCTTCTCGACAGACCACACCGAAGATGGGAAACACTTCATTTTCAAGGGATGTGATCAGGCTGGTCTCGTATTTTCGCCCACAACCGATGTGGTGAGCAGAAATTATCAGAAAACCTTGGTATTCGTAGAAATTGGAGAAAGCATCTACACTTTCTTTGCCGATCTTAAATACGTTTTCCAGGAGCATCTGCACTTCGACATGCCTCGCATGATGTACGCACGAAAGACACGGCGCAATAAACGCGTCAAGGTGGAGGGATCTGTCGTTCTCGGACGCAAGGACGGTCGCACAACGCGGGTTAAAATATATGATTTCAGCCCAACTGGCGTCAGCTTTCTCGCCGACGAGACCGATTTCACGCCAGGTGAATCCATCCTTGCGTCGTTTGAAATCCCCGCCTGCGGTATCTGCGAAACCGTGGTAACGGTAACCAGGGTCGAAATCCGCCCAGGCCGTGGCTTCCGTGCCCTGGTAGGGGCTAAAATGATATTGACGCAAGCGCAAAGAAAAAAGGCGGAACAACTCTACCTCTGTAAAAAGGCCGATCAGATGAAACAGCTAACAGAATCATCCAGATCGCACTTCGGCAAGTCATTCCACGAAGAACCATGAATATCGCGTCCACGAACGAATCGTTGAAACATGCTGGCGCTTGACGCTTAGATCAGCACGGCGATGAGGTATCCGGATGCGCTTTTACAGGAATCATGACCATATGAAAAATACTACCGCTATACGACAAGCATCCAAAAACCTGCCATGAAGGCGCCACAAGGTCTTTTTCTGAGCATGACCCAGGAAGGACACGCGCTGCTTTCCCAGTACCGAAGATTACTGATTGGACAAAGTGAATCTTTGGCAAAAGCATTTTATGATTATCTTATGAGTCACGAACCAACAGCCCAGGTTTTTTCCGGTTTTAACGAAGCACGGATGCAAAAGCTGGTCGCTGCTCAGGCCGATCACGCGCGGCAGATGCTGACGGCTTCTTGCGACCACGCTTGGGATGAAAAAGTCCGTGCATTGGGGCGTGTCCATCAGATGCACGGAATAGAAATATCCTGGGTCGCCGGAGCTTATCTGATCTACCAGCGACATTGGGATCATCTGATCCATATGGCTGTTCCCAACCAAGACCGGGAAGCCCTGCGGATGTACCTCCACCAGTTGCTCATGCATGATCTGATGTTGCAGATGGAAGGTTACCAATACAGCGTGCGACAGACGGATCAGGATCGCACGGCTCTGTTCGCCGCCATGCTGCGGAGTCTGACCGATGTACCAGGAGAGACCGGTACGGAGGCGTTTCTCTGCGTTATTTGTCGTGAATTGATCCGAGACAATGACGCCTTGCGCTGGTCTTGGTACGCGCTGGCGACGACGGAAGATGAACCCCTTTATCTGCAGTGCGAACACGGCGTTGAGATACAGTCCACCATTGTGAACACGCCGGATGATCCCTGCTGGAAGGCTTTGCATTCCGGGCAGGTAGTCGTTTTTCCGCTCAGCGATCCCACCTGCCCAGAATGGCTGACACCACTACGGACGGAAATTGCCGAGATCGCCATCATACCTTTTGGCATCCATGGGCAACGGGCCATAGGTGTGGTGGGCAGTAAGGACCGTGGGTACTTTCAGCGGGTTGGTCTTGACCATTTCGCGGCATTCGCGCATCTGAGCAACCTGGTCATGGCCCTGCAGCAACAGTCGCAGCGCGACCCGCTCACTGGCTTGCCTAACCGGATGGCTCTGGATGAGCGCATCGAAAACGCGCTTGAACGCGCCAACCGTCACCAGACCTTGATGGCGATGATCATGTTTGATCTCGACGGTTTCAAGGCGGTGAATGACACCTACGGGCATCCCGCCGGTGACCAGTTACTGGTCACCCTCGCCCGGCGCCTGCAGGGCGTACTACGCGCCACGGATTCCGTCATCCGCCTGGGTGGCGACGAGTTCGTCTTTCTGCTGGATGACCTAGAACGCTGGACAGATCTCGAAATGATCATCGAACGGATTCACCAGACCGTAGAGGAACCCTACCTGCTGGATGGCGTGGAGGCGCACGTCGGCGCCAGTCTCGGCATTACACTCTATCCCTTGGATGATGGCAAACCCAGAGACCTGCTACGCCATGCTGACCTTGCCTTGTACGAAGCAAAAGTCAACAAGGCCACGCGCACGGAGTCCCATGTGCTCTACACCCCTCGTGTCGCCCAGGATGCCATACACCCTTTCCTCCGCGGGGAGGAAGGGTAATGGAAGATCCCGGCGATGGTCCCTTTTGTCGTATTGATACACTGTAAAAGGTCGAGCAACGCCGCCGGGTTACTGCTGCCGACACTCTGTCCATGTGTCCATCCGGTCCGGCTATTGACTGTTTCTATTTGGAGGCTAGGCCCGGAATCGAACCGAGGTACGCGGCTTTGCAGGCCGCTGCATGACCACTCTGCCACCCAGCCTTGAGATAAAAGAGGAAAAGGGAAAGACGGCGCGCTCCTCTCGGAGATGGAGCGGGAAACGAGGCTCGAACTCGCGACCCCAACCTTGGCAAGGTTGTGCTCTACCACTGAGCTATTCCCGCATGGCCGCAGAGGTTACCGAGGTCAGGGTTCCTTGTCAAGGTGCGTGCCGCTGGCCATCAAACTAGGCCAGGCGGCGCGCACGTAACCCACCATACTCCAAAGCGTCATCCCCGCCGCTACCACCAGCAGGGCAATCCCCAGGATACGCGTGGAAAAACCCAGTAGGGGGCGCTCATAAACCAGGAGCAGGATGGAAATCATTTGCGTCGTGGCCTTGATCTTACCCATCCACGATACCGCAACCTTATTACGTTCACCCAGTTCCGCCATCCATTCGCGCAAGGCGGAAACCGTGATCTCCCGCCCGATAATGACGCTGATCAGTATGCCTGCTAGCAACGCCTGTATTTCCCCCGAAGAGGCGATGAGCACCAGGGCGGTCACCACCATGATTTTATCCGCCACCGGGTCTAGAAAGGTACCGAAGGGAGAAACTCCCTGGTAGCGCCGCGCCAAGTATCCATCGGCCCAATCCGTAATCGCGGCCACTGCGAAAACGCCAGTAGCCCCGAAAGTGCGCACCTCCCCCCCCCAATAAAAGAGCGCCACGAAAATGGGCACCAGCAGGATGCGGAGAATCGTCAGGAAGTTGGGCAACCGTTTTATCACAATCAGGAATGTCCTACGTGAAAGAAATCGTATATCCGCCGCGCGAGTTGCAAATGGATACCTTCCACGCGCTGCAAGTCCTCTATGCCGGCGTTACGGATACCGCGCAAGCCGCCGAACGCACGTAACAAAGCGACTCTCCGCCTAGGTCCGATTCCGTCAATTGCATCCAAGTCGGATGCCTCCCGCGCTCTGCTACGCCGCGCACGGTGGCCAGTGATGGCAAAGCGGTGCGCTTCATCGCGTATTTCCTGAATCACGAGCAGCGCCGGATGGTCAGCGTTCAACTGGCGTGCCGCCGCCCATCCAGGAACATGCAGTGTTTCCAGTCCCGGTCGGCGCCCCGCGCCTTTGGCCACCCCGCACAACTGTATCGCGGTGATTTCCAGCTTGTCTAACACCATCTGAGCCCGCGCCACTTGTCCTGGGCCACCATCTATGAGGACGATCTCCGGCAGGGATAAGCCCTCTTTTTGGAGACGGACATACCGGCGATATACCGCCTGCTCAATAGCCGCATAATCATCACCGCCCCGAATGCCACGGATATTGAAGCGCCGATATTCACTCGTCAGCGCCCCATCCTCACCGAAAATTACGCAGGATGCTACCGCAGCCTCACCTCCAGTATGGCTGATATCAAAGCATTCGACTCGCTGTGGTGTCTCCGCAAGATCGAAAAGCGCCTGCAACAAGCGCATGCGCCGCCGTCCGGTGGTACCCACCTGCGCCCTCTGACGCAAGGCCCCGAGTGCGTTGGTGAGCGCCAGGGCCATCCAGCGTTTGCGTGGACCGCGTTGCGGTTGAGCAATCATCACACGATGCCCAGCCTCGCTGCTCAAGGCCGCCGCCAGCGATGCGGAGGAACGGGGCGGTACATTCACCAACAGGTTTCCCGGCACTTCTTGGTTGCTATAGAACTGCATCACAAAAGCCGCGAGAACATCGGGGGCACGCACCCCTTCCGCGTGCTGCGGGAAAATGGAGCGCCCACCCAATTGTCGTCCATTGCGAATAAAGCTGACATAGACTACCCACTGGCCGTTTTCCTGAGCAGCCGCCAACACATCGAAATCGCCGCCGCCCGCTTGCGCAACGTACTGACGTTCCTGAATTTTGGACAAAGCAGCGATCTGATCACGCCGCCGCGCCGCTTCCTCAAAATCGAGTCGCTCCGCGGCCGCCTGCATCCGGTTGCCCAAGCTGCGAATGGCCTCGTCACTTTTCCCTTCCAGAAAACGTATGGCGTCCGTCACATCCAGCGCATAGTCTGCCTGGCTGATATGCCCGACGCAGGGGCCACTACAGCGACGAATCTGATATTGCAGACAGGCCCGACTGCGGTGATAAAAGGTGCGATCTTCACAGGTCCGCAAACGAAAGGCTTTCTGCAACAGCACCATGCTCTCGCGCAGCGCCGTAACCGCAGGGTAGGGCCCGAAATAGTGTCCCTTTCCTTTCTGAGCGCCCCGGTGCAGGCTCATGCGCGGACAAGCGTGACTACTCTCCAGAAACAGGTAAGGGTAGCTCTTGTCATCCCGGAGAAGAATGTTATAAGGCGGATGATGCCGCTTGATGAGATTGGCTTCCAGTACCAGCGCTTCGGTTTCCGTGTGGGTCACCACGACCTCCACCCGTCGGACTTGCGCCAACATCGCCAAGGTTTTGGGACTGTGCCGCTGCTTCTGAAAATACGAACCGACCCGGCGCTTGAGGTTGCGTGCCTTACCCACATAGAGCAGGCGGTCACTGGCGCCGTACATCTGGTAAATGCCAGGCTGGCTGGTCAGAGTGCGCAAAAACCCGCCCAGCGCGAAGGGTGAATCCACTTCCGCAATCACCCGGAAATTTTCTGCCCGTTCAACTTCCATCGGTTTCCAGAGCGCCACCAACATTCACGATACGCATGCATCACCCAGTAACCGCAGGTATTCCCAAGTAAAAATGCCCGTATTATGACCATCGCTAAAGTGCAGTTGCACCGCATAATTGCCCACCGGGGCGACCTCCACGAGGCTCACCGCTTCCTTCCCGATAATAACCCGCGCCTGATCGGGGGTATGTCCTTTGCATTCCGCGCAGGGGCATTCGACCCGCAGCCGCTCAAAGGTGAGCCGACTCGTGTGGCCATCCGCCCAATCCACTTCCAGGATACGGCTGATCATCAGCGGACGGATTTCCAAGGGTTGGGTACGGGGATCAGGCATGTTCACCTCTTCTGCGGAACCAGGCTAGTCAGAGAAATGCCTCTAGGGTACAATCCATGCCCTCTAAAGGGAATGCCCAGAAGGACACCTGTATGAAGATTTCCGCCTTTGACATCCGCCCAGGCAATATTCTGGAATATGAAAAAGGACTTTGGCGTGTCCTCAAAACTGATTTCGTCAAACCCGGCAAAGGTGGCGCGTTTGTGCAAGTGGAGATGAAAAATATCGAGACCGGCACCAAGACCAATACGCGCTTTCGCTCAGAGGAAAAAATGGAAAAGGCCGTCGTCGAGCCGCGTAGTATGCAGTATTTGTATGTGGACGGGACCGGCTATGTATTCATGGATAACGAAAGTTTTGAGCAGCTGACGCTCAGCGAGGATCTATTGGAGGGACAAACGGGTTATCTCCTGCCCAATACCGAGATTCAGGTCAATCTCCACAATGAACGGCCCATCGGAGTCGAATTACCCCCCGTCGTGATTCTCGAGGTCAGCGAAGCCGATCCCGCCATCAAGGGACAAACGGCCACAGGCTCCTACAAGTCGGCGAGAATGGAAACAGGTATTACGGTCATGGTTCCGCAATTCGTAAACGCGGGAGAAAAGGTTCGGGTCAATACCGTGGATGGGAGTTACATCGACCGCGTTTGATCGCTACGAAGCCTGTGCGACATTGTTGTCCTTCCGGGTGGCGTTGGCGGGGATCACCCAAACGAACACCTCTCCCTTGCTGACCATACCCAGATGGCGGCGTGCCAGTTCCTCGACCGCACGACTCCCGGTTTGCAAACTCGCCACCTGCGCCGCCAAGAGCGCATTGCGGTTCTCCAACTGCTGCAACATGGCTTGCTTCGCCTCCAGGTCGTGGTGCAACGCCGCCACGTTCCACCAACTCCCCGAACCAAACCAAAGGGGATATTGCAGGGCACATAGAATCGCCAGGAGCAGAAAATCCACAATACGCATTTCCGCGCCACGTGCCGCCATCCAGCTTTTTAATCGCGCAAAGTGGCCCATACCGCAAAATCCCCGAAATCCCCGTGAAAAAGCATACTGTTATGACAACCTTTTAGTCGAGATTATAAAAAGTTGCAAGTCCGGGGAAACGAGCCACTTCTCCCAACTCTTCCTCAATACGCAATAACCGATTGTATTTCGCCACCCGGTCCGTACGCGACAGCGAACCTGTTTTAATTTGTCCGCAGCCGGTAGCGACCGCAACATCGGCCAATGTCGTATCCTCCGTTTCTCCGGAACGATGCGATACGATAGCGGTATAACTGTGTATTTTCGCCATTTCAATAGCCGCCAATGTTTCTGTCAGCGTACCAATCTGATTCAACTTTATCAGGATGCTGTTAGCCACACCACGTTCGATTCCCTCACGCAGAATAGTGGTGTTGGTCACAAAAATATCATCCCCCACCAACTGCAGTCGATCCCCCAGGCGATCGGTCAGTTGCGCCCAACCGTCCCAATCGTTCTGATCCATGCCATCTTCAATGCTGATCAGCGGATATCGATCGGCCAGCGCCGCCAAGTAGTCCACAAACTGGGCGCTATCGAGTTCACGCTTTTCGCTGGCCAAGTGATACCGACCCTCTTGGTAAAATTCGCTGGACGCCACATCCATGCCCAACCAGATATCTTTACCCGGTCGGTAACCGGCCTTGCCGATGGCTTCCATCAGCAGTTCCAGCGCCGCCTCATTGGAAGACAAATGGGGTGCGAATCCTCCTTCATCGCCCACCGTCGTGGCCAGTCCACGCGATCGCAGCACAGACCTGAGGCTATGGAATACCTCCACCCCCATCTGCAAGGCTTCGGAAAAAGACTCTGCACCCGCGGGAATGAGCATGAACTCTTGCATGTCCACATCATTATCCGCGTGCGCACCGCCGTTGATGACATTCATCATCGGGACGGGCAACTGCAGTGGTCCAAGCCCACCGATGTAGCGATACAGGGGCTGACCGGCCGCGTGGGCGGCCGCGTGGGCGGCCGCCAGCGAAACGCTCAGGATCGCATTCGCGCCGAGGCGCGCTTTATTGGCCGTGCCGTCCAGAGCGCAAAGCGCGGCATCGATGTGTTCCTGCGCTTCGACTTCCATACCCAGCAAGGCATCCTGGATCTCGCCGTTGACGTGCTCCACGGCCTTGCGCACCCCTTTACCGCCATAACGCGCACCGCCATCGCGCAACTCTACCGCCTCACGTTCGCCCGTGGAGGCGCCGCTGGGAACAATGGCACAGCCCACAGCGCCATTGTCCAGATGGACTTCGGCTTCCACGGTGGGGTTACCGCGCGAATCAAGAACTTCACGGGCTTGAATGCGGACGATGGCGCTCATGCTAACTCCTCGGGGTAGTTTTCAGGGAAATCTTGGGCTTTCACGAAATGGTCGATCTGCTGGAGGACGCGCAACAGACCTTCCATGTGACCGAGCGGCCACGCGTTGGGGCCGTCAGACAGGGCCAGCGCCGGATCGGGGTGAGTCTCCATAAAGAGTCCGGATATCCCTGCGGCAACCGCCGCCCGCGCCAGCACCGGGATGAATTCACGCTGACCGCCGGATCGCTCACCCTGACCGCCAGGAAGCTGTACCGAGTGAGTGGCATCAAAAACCACCGGGCAACCGGTCTGACGCATCACCGCCAGGGATCGCATGTCCGAAACCAGGTTATTATAGCCAAAAGACGCACCGCGCTCACAGACCATGATCTGATCGTTGCCGTTCGCCTTGGCCTTCTGCACCACATGGACCATATCCCAAGGAGCGAGAAACTGGCCTTTTTTGATATTTACCGGCTTACCGGCGGCCACCACGGCCTCTATGAAGTCGGTCTGCCGACAGAGGAAAGCGGGGGTCTGCAAGACGTCGACCACCTCGGCCACGACAGCCACGTGCTCTTTTTCGTGAACATCGGTAATCACCGACACGCCGGTTTCGCGACGGACTTTTTCAAGGATACGTAACCCCTCTTCCATACCCGGCCCACGAAAACTCTGACCCGAAGAGCGATTCGCCTTATCGTAAGAGCTTTTGTAAATGAATGAGATACCGAGACGAGCGCAGATGTCGCGCAGGCTTTCCGCCGTCCGCAGAGCCAGGGATTCGCTCTCGATGGCGCAGGGTCCGGCCATCAAAAAGAGGGGGTGTTGCAAACCCACCTCGAAGCCGCAAAGTTTCATGGCGCGCCCCCCGGTGCCCGCTGCAAGACGGCCGCACGCAGATAGGCATCGAAGAGCGGATGCCCCTCACGCGGGTTGCTGGTGAATTCCGGATGAAACTGACAGCCGAGGAACCAAGGATGATCCGGCAACTCCACCACCTCTACCAATTCACCATCCGCGGAAAACCCGGTATAACGCAACCCGGCCGCCGCCAGCAATTCGCGGTAGCGATTATTGAACTCGAAACGATGCCGATGCCGCTCGTGGATGCGTTCACGTCCGTAGGCGTGCGCCACCAGACTGCCCGCTTCCAGGCGACACTCCTGCTCACCCAGACGCATAGTACCGCCCAGATTACCGCCCTCTTCCCGATACGCCTTGTGACCTTCAGGATCAGACCATTCGGTCATCAGCGTAATGACCGGTGCCGGGGTGCGGGGGTCCAGTTCCGTACTGTTGGCGTCCACCAGTCCGGCGCAGTGTCTGGCGAACTCCACGACCGCCAACTGCATCCCCAGGCAGATGCCGAGGTAGGGTATCTGTTGCTCCCGCGCATAGCGAATGGTAGCGATTTTGCCTTCGGTACCGCGTCCGCCGAAACCGCCGGGCACGAGAATGGCGTCGGCTTCGGCAAGTATTCCAGTGCCCTGCGTCTCGATATCCTCCGCATCCACATAAAGAAACCGCACACGGCGGCGCGCCCGCAACCCCGCGTGAAGCAGCGCCTCCGCCAAAGATTTGTAGGACTCCGTGAGCCCCACATACTTGCCTACCAGAGCGATGACCACCTCCCCTTGGGGATGCTCCAGGGCGTGGATAATGCCCTCCCAGACGGAAAGATCGGGCGCTGGCGCTTGCAGCAAACCGAGATTCTGCACCACCAGATCATCCAGTCTCTGGTCATGAAACAACAACGGGATGCGGTAGATACTATCCGTGTCAATGGCGGAAATAACGGCCTTTTCCGGCAGATTGGAGAAAAGTCCGATCTTCGCCCGATGGTCGGCAGGAATAGGGCGGTCGGCACGGCACAACAGCACGTCGGGCTGAATGCCGATGGCACGTAACTCGCGCACGGAATGCTGGGTCGGCTTGGTCTTCATCTCCCCCGCCGAGGCCAGATAGGGTACCAATGTGAGGTGCATAAACAACGTATTACCGCGCCCATCCTCCACCGCCATCTGGCGGATCGCCTCCAGAAAAGGCTGAGATTCAATATCACCCACCGTGCCACCAATCTCCACCAGAGCCACATCGGCGCCCGCGGCACCCAGCCGGATACGCCGCTTGATTTCATCGGTGACGTGGGGGATGACCTGCACAGTGCGTCCCAGGTAGTCGCCACGCCGCTCTTTCTCAATAACCGATTGATAAACCAGGCCTGTAGTGAAGTTGTTGCGTTGGCTCATGCGTGCCGAGAGGAAACGCTCATAATGCCCGAGATCGAGATCCGTTTCGGCACCATCCGCGGTGACAAAAACCTCACCGTGCTGGAAAGGACTCATGGTACCCGGATCAACATTGATGTAAGGGTCGAGCTTCAGCATGGTAACGATCAGCCCGCGCGCCTCCAGCAACGCGCCGAGCGCCGCGCCCGCAGCACCTTTGCCCAGAGATGAAACCACTCCACCCGTCACGAAAATGTATTTGCTCATAGGACTCGCAGTGCGCGCGATGAATCTGGTGCATGGTAGCCAATTCAAGCGTAGGGCACAACGCGGACCCGCGCCGGGTGAGGAAGGTAGACCGCGATCCACCTGTCATCCCCATCCGGCGTACCTCGCAGACTACCCGCGGATAGGATCGGGGATCCCGGTCCCTGACACCCTACTTCAAGGTTGCCATATCAATCACAAAACGGTATTTCACATCGCTTTTCAACATCCTCTCGTAGGCGGTATTGATGTAATCCATCGGGATCATCTCGATATCTGAGCCAATACCGTGTTCCGCACAGAAATCCAGCATTTCCTGAGTCTCCCGAATGCCGCCGATGAGAGATCCCGCGAGTTGCCGACGCTTGAAGATCAGGTTGAAGACGGTCGGTGATGGATGCGGCTCTGCCGGCGCCCCGACCAGAGTCATCGTGCCATCCCGTTTGAGCAAGTTGAGAAAAGCGTCCAGATCATGTGGTGCTGCAACCGTATTGAGGATAAAATCGAGACTGTTGGCATAGCTGGCCATCTGCCGTTCATCCTTGGAAATACAGACCGCATCCGCCCCCAACCGCTTACCGTCCTCCACTTTGCCCGGTGACGTGGTGAACAGGACGACATGGGCACCCATGGCATGGGCCAGTTTGACGCCCATGTGACCCAAACCACCCAAACCTACTATGCCAACCCTTTTCCCTGGTCCGGCACCCCAGTGACGCAACGGTGAATAGGTGGTGATACCCGCGCAAAGCAATGGCGCCACGCGCGCCAGATTCTTTTCCTCATGTCGCACGCGGAGCACAAAGGACTCCTTGACGACTACACTTTGGGAATAGCCACCGTAAGTATTTTCTCCGCCAAATACCGGCCCGTTATAGGTGCCGGTGAAACCATTGGCGCAGTATTGCTCTTCCCCCTCATGACAGGAGGCGCAATGCCCACAACTATCCACCATACAGCCGACCCCGGCAAAATCACCGATCCGAAACCCTTTCACCTCTTTGCCTACCGCAACGACCCTGCCCACAATCTCGTGGCCCGGAACCGACGGATAAAGCGTGTTTTTCCATTCATTACGGGCGGTATGCAAATCCGAATGACAGACACCGCAATACAGAATCTCAATTTGTACATCTTCGGGACCTGGTTCGCGGCGCCGGATTTCGTAGGGCGTCAATGGGCTACTGGCACTTTGCGCTGCATACGCCTTCGTTTTGATCATAATACGGTTCTCCTCTGTAGCAATTTGAAGGATAAGACAACGCCTCATTCCGGGATACGGGACAGGATCCACAAGAGAAGGAGGTCCCGACTTCACCCCCATGAGGCTCCACCAGAACCGGAGAGGCCGACGCGACTGCGGCGAATACCGCTCAGTGCCATGGGAAATATCCTGGCAACTCCTGGAAAATACATGGGAACCGACGCGGCCCGATCTGCATGGAATGACGCCGCCCTTTCACGCTGCATACCGTCCGGTTGGTTTTCATGGTAGGCGACACCTGGCTCGCCGTCAAGGCAGATCCAACTCCAGCAAGTGTGTTTCCAGCTTCTTGATAGTGTCGCGTAGCGCCGCCGCCTGTTCAAATTCCAGGTTACGCGCGTGGCGATACATATGCTCTTCCAACTCTTTGATATGCCTGGTGAGAGCCTTCGGATCATTGGGCACGCGATAATCGGCAGACTTTTCCGCTGCCCGCGCGGCTGGCGGGGCATTGCGCCGATAGACCCCTTCAATCATATCGGACACCGGCTTGACGACGCCACGCGGCACAATGCCGTGCTCCTGATTGAAAAGCACCTGTTTTTGGCGACGACGATCGGTCTCCGCCATGGCTCTCGCCATGGAATTAGTGATCGTGTCGGCATAGAGAATAGCGCGGCCATGCAGATTGCGCGCGGCCCGCCCAACCGTCTGGATCAGCGAGCGTTCCGAGCGCAAGAATCCCTCCTTGTCGGCATCCAGGATGGCGACCAGCGCCACCTCCGGCATGTCCAAACCTTCCCGCAAGAGATTGATGCCGATCAGCACGTCAAACACACCCGCCCGCAGGTCACGGATGATCTCCACCCGCTCCACCGTCTCGATATCGGAATGGAGGTAGCGAGATTTGATCCCCAGGTCGTGCAGGTAATCGGTCAGATCCTCGGCCATCCGTTTCGTCAGCGTCGTCACCAGAATACGCCAGCCCGCGCGAATCGTCTCATTTATTTCATCAACCAAATCATCGACCTGACCTTTCGCTGGTCGGACCTCCACCTGCGGATCGATCAAGCCGGTTGGCCGCACCACCTGCTCCACCACCTGCCCGGAATGACTCAGCTCGTAGGGTCCAGGTGTCGCGGAGATGAATATGGTCTGCGGCATCAGCGTCTCAAACTCGTTAAACATCAGAGGCCGATTGTCGAGCGCCGAGGGCAGGCGAAACCCGTATTCCACCAGTGTTTCCTTGCGTGAGCGATCACCCTTGTACATACCGCCGAACTGCGGGATCGTGACATGCGACTCATCGATGAAAAGCAAGGCATCGCGCGGCAGATAGTCCATCAGGGTCGGGGGCGCCTGACCGGGCATTCGCCCCGAGAGATAGCGGGAGTAGTTTTCGATTCCGGAGCAATAACCCAGCTCCGCCATCATCTCCAGATCAAAGCGGGTACGCTGTTCCAGTCTTTGCGCCTCGACCAGCTTATCGGCATGGCGCAACGCTTCCAACCGCTGGCGCAACTCCTCCTTGACGGATGCAAGCGCAGCGAGAATGGTTTCGCGTGGAGTGACATAGTGGCTTTTGGGGTAGATGGTGTAGCGGGCCAGGCGGGTAATAGTCTTGCCCGTGAGGGGATCGAAGAGAGAGATACGCTCTAACTCATCCCCGAAGAGCTCCACCCGGACCGCCTCCTCTTCACTTTCCGCGGGCCAGATATCGATGACATCGCCATTGACCCGGAAAGTGCCACGCTTGAGTTCCAAAGGATTGCGACTGTACTGCATCTCTGCAAGGCGCTTGAGGATGGCACGCTGATCCATGCTGCCAGACTCGCGGAGGTGCAAAATCATGTCATGATAGGCGGCCGGATCGCCGAGACCGTATATGGCGGAAACCGTAGCAACGATGATTACGTCGGGCCGCTCCAGCAGGGCCTTGGTGGCGGAAAGACGCATCTGCTCGATGTGATCATTGATGGAGGCATCTTTTTCAATGAAGGTGTCGGACGAGGGAACGTAAGCTTCCGGCTGGTAATAGTCATAATAACTGACAAAATACTCCACGGCGTTGTGGGGGAAAAACGCGCGCATCTCCGCGTAGAGCTGCGCCGCCAGGGTCTTGTTGGGCGCCATGATGATTGCGGGCCGGTGGGTCGCGGCAATGACGTTGGCCATGGTGAAGGTCTTGCCCGAACCCGTCACCCCCAGCAAAGTTTGAAAAGACTCACCGGACGCCAACCCGCTCACCAACTGGCGAATGGCCTCGGGCTGATCGCCTTGCGGCGGAAAACCGCTCTCCAGGGTAAATCGCTTGTCCATGCCCTGCTCCGGATTGTCGAAATCCCCAAGATACACGTTGACCGCGGCAGCCGAAAGGACCAGGGCCACCATGAACACCGCCTGTCGGCGTATGGCGCTTCCCTGATCGCCGCCCCTCCTCTACAATACGGTTCGGTGTACAGACTATACACTGACCCCGCGCCTGTAGCTCAATCGGATAGAGCAACGGCCTTCTAAGCCGTAGGTTACAGGTTCGATTCCTGTCAGGCGCACCATATAAACATTAACTTAGACACGAATGCAAAACACAGTTTGATTTTACGCTGCATTTATGCTGCACTACCCCGCGAGAGCAAGTCACAACTCGAGGTGGAAATGGCGACGATTAGCGCAAGAAAGGGGCCAGACGAAAACGACAAGATGGTCGTGATTGGCTATCAAGCAATAGTCAGAAAAAAGGGGCACCCGAGTCAGACTAAAACCTTCAGAGCTAAACGTGATGCGGAGCGATGGGCGCGTCAGATTGAATCTGAAATGGAGCGCGGCGTCTTCGTGCAGCGCACAGAATCCGAACAGACCACAGTGAACAATCTGCTGGATCGCTACTCAAGAGAAGTGCTGCCGACGTTGAAGGGCGGCTACAGGGAGCAATCAAGGATAAAGGCGTTGCAGAACGGTTTGGGTGCATACTCCCTCGCGGCGCTCAATTCATCCATGATCGCCAAATATCGAGACAAGCGGCTTTCGACGATCAGCGAGAAAACTGGGCGTATGGTCGGCCCACAGACAGTCAAACATGAGTTGGGTTTGCTCCAGCGTGCTCTGAAGATGGCAGTTATGGAATGGGGCATCGCCCTGCCTGGCGGCATACCAACCGCCACGGTGAAGAAACCCGGCCTACCCCCCGCGCGGAATCGTCGCCTGGTAGATGACGAAGAGGAAAGGCTGCTGGCCGCGTGTGCCGAGGCGCGGAACGCGTGGTTACGTCCCGTGGTCATTTTCGCCATCGAGACGGCCATGCGTGCAGGTGAAATTGTGGAGACCTGGAAGCTCAACAAAAAGACCGGCAAGCGAGAGATAGTCAGCATCGGGCTGCAATGGTCAGAGGTGAACCTGAAAAAGCGCACGGCGCACCTGCCCGAGACCAAAAACGGGAACGCACGTACCGTGCCCTTATCCAGTCGCGCAGTGGCCGTACTGGAAGCCTTGCCGCGCAATCTGGACGGGCGGGTGTTCGGGGTCACCTATGAGGGGATACATCAATCCTATGTACGAGCCTGCCGCCGTGCCAGCATTACCGGACTGACTTTTCACGATCTTCGTCACGAAGGGATCAGCCGCCTTGCTGAGCAAAGGTTGACGATACTGGAACTGCAGGCCATCAGTGGGCACAAAACCATGCAAATGCTCCTGAAATACACTCATTTGCGGGCTGAAGATCTGGCACTGAAGTTGAAATAGCCTGGGCTGGTCGGGGCGAGACAGTGCTTGAACCCCATGGAAGTCTCCACCATCACCGGCCACAAGACATTGCAGATGTTGAAGCGGTACACTCATAGCTCGTGGAGCTACAGGAAAGCATGTCAGAATAGAAATGTCCGGTAGTATGGCCGGGATCTGAATCAAAATGAAAGGAAGACCGTGGCAACCGAAAAAGAGCTACTCAAAAAATTTCTGGACCCATTAAAGGTCTGCAAGCGCTATAAACCGAAGTTTGGCCAGGGCAACAGGGAGGAAGGTGTATCCCTTTCTCAGTTCTTGAACCTATACGGGGATGACCCGTTCTATGCCTGGTGCGGGCTTGACTCAGAACTCATGTACGCGGCACACAAGGCTGCTGGAGGTATGACGTCGGTCTACCGGCAGATTGGCAAAGGGTGTGAGAGTCTCTTTCGCGAGATCATTATCGACGTCACGGGCTACACGGACAGAGCTAGTGCGGCGTGGTCCTACAAGACGAAGACCAGTGCGGGCAAGGATAAAACACTATCCCTAGACGGTCGTCTCGAGTTCGACGATATCCGAAACGCAAGCGTGAAGGAGCGAGTCAACGCCTGGGTGGCAGAATACTGTGGAATTCTCGGCGCGAAAACGCCAGCCCACGGGGCGGTGTTTGAGGTTCGACAGGGATACAAGAGCAAAGATAGCAAACGGCAGAACGGAGACATTGATAACATTGCAGTTGCTTGGGCGCAGGGTTACATGCCCGTGTTTGCCATCTTCTCATCACAGATCGATGGCGATCTCGTCCTTAGATATCGGAACAGTCGGGGTGGAATATTGGTAGGCCGAACGGATGGACCGTCGACGGTGTCACTATTCGCTTTCTGCCGTGAAGTCTTAGAGTTTGATCTTTCAGAATTCTTCCGCCGTAATTCCCCTGTCATCAAGCGAGAGGTCCATGAAACCTTGGAAGCCCTGTTGAATGCTTGACCCTGTGCGCCACTCTGTCAAACAAAGGCCAGATCTCACCTTCAAACACAACAAGTCGTTTGGGCGTCATGGCTGGCTCCGCCTCACACCGGCTTATTCCGTTAAGCTCGTTCAAGATATTATCGTCGATGTGCCCACGAATGTCTCGGTGCTGGATCCTTTTTCGGGTACCGCGACGACGACGCTGACAGCGGCAGAGCATGGCAATGACGCGGTTTCGTTCGACATCAACCCATTCCTGATCTGGTTGGGCAATGTAAAGTGCCGGACCTATACCACCGCGCGTGTGCAGAGATCCAGGGCCGCAGTCGCTGCGGCGATCGCTCGAGTTCCGGTTATTCTGTTCCGCGACAATTGGCGTCCGGCTTTGTTTAACATTGAGCGGTGGTGGTCCACCACTACGCTGCAAATACTGGCTGCGTTCCGGGCGGCACTTGTCGAGCAATTCGGTGAGCCAGTGGAAGACCAGGGTGACGGCTTGGTGTGGGTCGCCTTCTGCCGTCTGGTGATCGAAACATCCTCTGCGGCTTTCAACCATGTCTCTATGTCCTTCTCGTCAGAAGTAACCCACCACGAAATAGAGCACGTAGTAGACCTCTATTCGAAAATCCTAGACTTAGTGCTTTCGTCATGTGATTCCCCCTTAATCGGTGCGGGGCAGGTCGTTGAAGTGGATGCCAAGGCAATCCCTGATATGGGGCGGCGCTTCGGCTTAGTTCTAACCTCACCGCCTTACCCAAACCGGATTAGCTACATCCGCGAGCTTCGCCCCTACATGTACTGGCTGAAGTTCCTAGGAGAGGCGCGCGAGGCCGGAGAAATGGATTGGACGGCAATAGGTGGAACCTGGGGGATTGCGACTAGCCGACTCACTACCTGGAGTCCCTATGGCCAAACTCTGCCTGACCTCCTCGCTGAGACAGTGGATAGCATCGCCTCCACTGACACGAAGAACGCGCACCTGCTTGCAACTTACGTGTTCAAGTACTTTCATGACATGCATCTGCACCTGTCATCGCTCCCTAATGTCCTAGAACCCGGGGCTGAGATCCACTATATCGTCGGCAATTCAACCTTCTTCGGGAAGATGGTAGATACCCCGGCGATACTAAGTGCGTCCATGCAGATGCTGGGCTATGATGATGCTGCGTCAAGGGTCATCAGAAAGCGCAACAGCAACAAGGCGCTCTTTGAGTACGACGTAACGGCCATCTGGCCAGGTTAACTACGTGGTTCCTAATAAAACAGGAGAAGCACACCCATGATCGAAGCGCTTTGGTCGGTTGAGTTTCATTCGAATGGAGCACCTGGTTCTTTTACCTACGGTGCCGGGGTCGTTGTCTTCGAGACGGGGCGTATTTTTGGCGGCGATGGGCGATATTTCTATGTCGGGAATTATGAGATTGTGAACGGCGTCGCTAGGGCAACGCTCACATCTACGCACTACTCTGGACCGAGAGAATCAATCATCGGTCCAGACGAAAAGACCACATTTGAACTGAATGGAAAAATCGCGCGCGACAAATTCGTTGTCTCAGGAACCGTAGCGGGTAAGCCCGGCGTCACTGTGAATGCAACACTCACGCGGCGAGCGGAGTTGCCTAATCCATGAAGCAAGATATCGACCTGCTTAAACATATTCTGGTATACGTTGAAGAAAATCAGATGCTAAACGAACCCGTTCAAGGAAAATGTATTTTCGATGCTCTGATTGCAGAGAGCCTGCTAACCGATACCACAGAAGATTATATAAAACTTGCCAACCATATTGAATTGCTAGTTGATGACAATCTTATCAAGGCAAATACTAACCTGATTCGGGCAAAAATCCCTTTATTCATGGTAATCAGGATTACGGCAGAGGGGCATAGATTCCTTGATAATGTTAGGAACGATACATTTTATAAAAGAGTTAAGAAACATATTTCTGATAATGGTATCCCCCTCAGTATTGCCGCTATAAATGCCGCAGCCAAGATACTATTACCCCACTAGCACAGATTGTCCGGCAGATCCTTACCCCCAAAATCCACGGCTCTTGCCTGAGCAACGGAAGGGGTCCAACAAGACCCCTGATATTGGCCGCTCAGGTTGTGGTCGGCAAGCTGGCTGGTCGTTACGCAGTAACGGGCTGTCCACAAGGCGGTGGGGTTTGTGGGTAAGGCGGGGTGTTGCCGCGCTTACGCTAAATCTCCGGTGCGGCGCTTAAACCATCGGGCGGGTATCCGTGGACGGGGAGAACCAGGCCAGTTTTTTCTGGGAGAAGGCAGGTAGGAATCAATCTCGTCATCCTCCATCCGCCCGCGCCGCGCCAGCGCCTGAGCCAGGTCCGCGACCATCTGCCAGATCTTCGGATCTCGCAATGATTCCTCTGTTTTCTCTATGAGAAAACCCAACTCATTGCGATATGGAAGCAATTTGATCAACCCAGCCACCTTTGCCATGTCGGATCCCCGCTGGTCGCTGTCAACGTCCAACCAGATTGAGTCGTCGGTGCCATCACAATCCAGGATTAATTCCGCCGTCTGGCCGGCGAGCAGCCCGCAACAGTAAGCCCGAATATGTCTTATGCGAGCGGAGCGGGTGAAAGCGGACGGCTCAGAATAATGGGCGACGGCATCATCGTCGCTGATAACATAGCACCCTTCATCGCGGTCCCATCGTACAAACCACCGGATCAACAGGTTCGTATCTGAAGTGCGGCATACGCCCCATATATCCGTGGAAACCCCGCCTTTCCTGTGCCGATACTCCCATTCCCCTTCTTTTGTTCCCTCTGGAGCCACGGCCAAAGAATAGACATGACAAAATGGGTGTAGCCCGTGGATGATCGCGTGAGCGGCTTCGTGGAAACATGTCTTTATGCGCAGATCTGGTGTAAATGTGATTAATTCTTCCCCGGCCATCGTATTCTCTCCGTGGTTCGTTACAGCATAGCCGCAAGCGCGTCTTTCAGCTTTTGCGTCTTATCTTCATTCAAAAGTGACACGTCACGAATAAGCGGGGCCTGGTCGGACCTCGCCCATACGATGACTTCATGAAGGCCAAGGGCGTGCCGCTTCTCCCGGATCCGGGCTGCGGCCTGGCGCTTTTGTTCCTTGCGTTTTTCGGTGTCCATTACTTCTGCTCCTGCACGCGCTGCCACTCGTTTGTATCGGAATCAAAGCAGTCCACCAGGAGGCATTCACAAACATGAATGCGCTTCAGACTGCCACACCACTTTGCGGGTGTTGCCCCTTGTTCGACGCCCACGATCTCAAGAGCCTTAATTTGGGCGGAACCGAACCCCGCTTTTCTCCCCAATTTGGGCCAAGGAATCAGGCTTGAATAAGGTACCCCAAAACGCAACAGCCCACCTCCGTGCTCGCAAGTGCCCATCATGCCTGCAAGCTCTCCTGTGTTAAACGCCTTTTGGGCGGTCGGCTCCCAATGTTGGGAGAGAGAAAACCAGATAATAGGACGTGTCCCGTCTGGGGTTACTGTGGCCCTGGGGTTAAGATAACCATCCCCAACGATCTTTATGAATTTTTGGCCCGTGGTGTAGTGCCATGCCGTCATGTCCATGATCCTCATCCCTCCTTGGCGGACAAAAACGGGCCGTCCACAAGGCAGTGGGGTTTGTGGGTAAGGCGGGGTTACGGTGGCGGCGTGTTGCCCTTCACCATCTCCCTGATTTTCTCCGCCTGCGCTGGCGTAGCCCACACGATGATCTCCCGGAAGCCCGCAGCCCGCATTTTCATGCGGTAGGTGCGCTTCGCTTCGCGCACCTGGGCAAGCCGTTTTTCTTTGTCTATCAAGAGTAATTCCCCAGTAACTGGGTGTTCACGTAATGCACATTATGGCACACGCTCGCTGGGAGGCCACCTTTTACTCCAGCCTGAGTCTGGCATTCCTGAACCACTTTTTGGAATGCGACCGGGTGGCCTTGAGACTCGGAATACAGGTTGTCTTTAGAATATTTCACGGAATCCACGTAGGCGCTCAAAACGCCCGCTTTGTTGTGCTGCACCTGGTACATGACATAAGTGCCAACTCCTGTGGCGATCATCATGGAGACCACCAGCAAGGCCGCCGTAAACCCTTTCTGGTTGTTCGTATACTGTTTCATGGCACTGCTCCTTTTTAATGAGTTCATAGATTTAGTATAGTGATTCCTAGGAATCTGTCAAGGCGATTTTGAAAATATTTTTCAGACGAAGAACAGCGAGAAGTGGCGGGTGATTTGCTTGAAAATCGCTCGACGCTGCCGCAACCCTCACTTTCTCGGGCGTCCACGTCCCCGCTTTGGCTGCTCGGTGCCTTTGGCTGGCACTGCTTCCTGCGCCTTCTGGCCTGTCTGACTTTTGTCATCCATCCATGCCTGGACTGTTGATGGCCGCCATCTATAGCTGTCACTGACGCGGATATACGGTGGCAAAGTGTGCGGCTTCTCCCTTGCCATGTTGACGACGCTACGCTTGGCAAAGCCCAAGATTTCGGCAAGATCGGCGGCGGTGAGTAGTTTTTCCATGGTTAATCCTTTACGTTTGGTTCCTACCTATCCCCCACTGCCAAATTGTTGTTTTTGTTTCAGTGAGGGGCAAGCTTCCTTTCCGGGGGAAGGTGGTTACCAGTGGTATTTGACGGCCGCCACAAACTCGGTGCTGCTGGCCCCGCCACCGAAGAGCTGCCTGGCGCTGACGTTGGCCGACAGATACCGTCTTGAACCGGTTTATGCAAGGGCATGATTGGGATTGAATGGTTGCCCCGATTTGAG
>NZ_WNJL01000035.1 GCF_010378095.1 Acidithiobacillus ferrianus
GGGAGACACCTATCTTCGGTCCTTGCTGACCCATGGGGCGCGGGCGGTAGTGAATCGACAGATCCATAACCGCAATCCCTGGATCGACCGGTTACTCAGTCGCCGGCCGCACAATGTGGCCGTTGTGGCTCTGGCCAACAAGATGGCCCGAACGATCTGGGCATTGCTGACCAGGGACCGGAGCTACGATCCTCTGCACCAGAGGAGCGTAACAGCCGCCTGATCCCAGAGGGGTAGTAGCAGAGTTCCGCAGTAAAGAGTTGCGCAGGCAGAAAGACGATTGATGGCAGAATAGGTCAGACCGGGGAAGGGAGAACCTGGCAAACTCCAGTCCTTTAAGGACGCGACAGAGATGAGGACCCTTCCAGCGGATTTCATCAAGGCCAGCAGAGATAATCTGCGCTACAGGCCGGATATAAGGCAGTAACTCGACCTCAACCGCCAACGATCAAAAGTCGGCTTGCACAAACGGGGGCATCCATATAAGGGTTGCAGCCGAGTTCCGCGATACGCCACAGAGGCCACGGTCTATTGCGGAAATTACAAGGAGTGGCTCCGTCGGGCGGTCGGCAAGATCAAAGCAAAGGCTCCCTGGTCCCCATATGTTACACAGGCATGATTAGATGCTCCAGATTCGCATGCAGGGCAGCGACCGTCGGCTCCCTCCCCACGGACAGCAGTGTGATGCTGATGAGCGTCGGGGCTGGGCGGCACTAGGTATGGCCTATCCGCAGGAAATGCACTATGATCCTGTCTGAACATTCGCAGCAATGGACCCTGGAACAGGCCGATACCATTGCAAACCTGCTCATCGGGGCTATTACAGCTTACAAAAAACAACGTCTGAACAGTGCATCACAGAAACCTGCTCACTAAAACATCTTAAGATATCTACTAATCTCCCACTCGGAAACATATTGGTGATATTCCTCCCACTCCTGTTTCTTATATTTACAATATGAGTGGAACATAGACTCACCGAAGACACGGTGAGCCAGATCACTAGCCTCAAAGGCAGTGATAGCCTCAATAAGAGATTTAGGTAGAAATTTTACCCCCTGTTTTTCAAGTTGATCGACAGAGACCTCATATAAATTTTCAGTATAGTGTTCCCCAGGACTGATCTCATTCTTAACCCCCTCTAAGCCAGCAGAAATCAGCAGCGCTGCCGCAAGATATGGGTTAACAGATGAATCAACAGCCCTACATTCTACTCTGTTACCAGCCATCGGTGTTCTAAGCATGTTTGTTCTATTATTTGACCCAAACGATGCTACAATGGGTGCCCAGGTGAACCCAGATGCACTAGTTCTTTTGGTGAGCCGTTTGTAACTGTTAACAGTCGGAGCTATGACTGCAGTGATAGCAGCGGCATGCTTGATGATACCCCCAGAGAAAAATTTTGCTAGATCAGAAACCTGCCCATTTTGTGAGTCAGATTTGAAAACATTATTTCCGTTTTTATCAGTCGCTGACATATTAAAATGTGCACCACTCCCGGTTAAGTGCGCCAGTGGTTTCGGCATGAAAGAAACGAATGCTCCATGCTTACGAGCAATTTCTCCTGCCATAAATCTTAAGAAAACGAATCTATCACACATGGTTAGAACGTCAGAAAAATTGAAGTCAATTTCCACTTGACCGTTTGCATCCTCATGATCAAAAGAATATACGCCCCAACCCAGTTCATTCATAGCTGTTACAATCTCATTGACAATATCAATATTGTCAAGAAGTAATCTAACGTCATATGCGGCCTTTCCCAAATTGTCACGTTCGCTAAGAGGAGTAAAATCTGAATGAGTCCCTTTGAAAATAAAAAACTCTGCTTCAATGCCCAAGTTGAACGAAAGACCATAATCTAATGCTTCTGCGATAACGCGCTTTAAGATGGTTCTGGAGCATGCTTCAAACGACTTATCTTTTACATACAAGTCGCTTGGGCACCAAACTATCGACTTGTTCCAGGGCAGCGTTATGGATCTCGATAAATCAGGGTGAGCAGCTACCTCGTCATCATTAACATTTTGTGGTACACCATCCAGAGCGGCCCCCGTAAACATTTCAGATCCATTTTTCATTTCTTCCAAATGGTCTGCCGGAACCATTTTAGCTTTTGAAATTCCATGTATATCAACAAAGGAAGCTATATAATATTTAACTTCATGAATTGAAGTGAGGTTTGTATTTGAGTCAATGTCTTTCATGCGCGCTCCTATATGGGCGGGTGGTAAATAAACTGATTACATGTTGATTCGTTTCAAGCCATGCTTACTCATTCATCGCGTTAAATAGTTTTTTTGTGAGAACTTCCACTGCAAGTTCAAAATACTTGTCTCCTTCCTCCTTTGATGCCATCGATGGCTTTCCAACTACACCAGAATCTGACTGTTTATCCATAGAGTAGGTAAAAAAACATTTTTCAGTTCGGTCTTCTTCATCGGTAGCATTCATCATTTTTACTCTTTCAGGGTGAAGCGAGAGCATTAATGATGTTTCCGCACAATTAGCGTGAAAGTCTTGAGCATCAGCGTGATAGAAATCATTTATTTCTGGACTGATATCCCAAAGTGATAAAATTCTGACACGAAATTCTGCATCAGATAACCTTAAGTTTTCCAAAGCGCATTTTAGGGGCGCTGAGTTTCCGACGTGGCCGTTAATAATAACTAGCCTATTTACACCAGAGAAACGCAACCACAAAATGATATCCCCTACTGCGCTTATTAATGTGTTTGGAGAAAAAGATATTGTCCCGGGCCATTTTGCAGAGTGTCCGTAGGAGCAGCCATATTTCAGTTCTGGTAATACAGGTATTCCTGTCCTTGAGGAAACTGCGCAGGCAATATCCAAAGCAGTCATGCTGTCAACCCCGAGGGGCAAGTGTGGTCCGTGCTGCTCTGTCGCTCCAATAGGTAACATGACAAAGCCATTTACCTTTTGCAGTATCCCAGGTATCTCTGGCCAGCTAAGGTTTTCCCATAGCACCTCTTCATTGGCGGAAATATTCTTTTTCATCATTAGTCTTTAGCCTTTAAAGTTGTATAACTTATTAATCTAATTGATCAATATTGGCCACAATGTGAAAGTTAAATTGTTAGCATTAGCATTAGCATTAGCATTAGCATTAGCATTATGCTGTATAGACGCCAAGATTATAACCAATTAGCATTATGATGATTGCTGAAGCTAGCGCTGCATAGGGCAGTATTCCAGCTCGTTTTGTAAACCCTGCATCATGATCGTGGTCGACTGGTATGTCGTCTGCGTATTCTTTAGGAAATACTCCTTTATCGACTATATAATGCCGGTAAATAAATAAAGGTATGACCGAGAAAACTACAGCCAATCCCACCCATAAAGCCCCAGGTCCAAAGACATCGGTTCCCATTCCAATTAGGAATGCGTCGATAAACCCAATTATAATTCCAGAAATAAATACACCCTTTGGCATTTTGTATGGCCGATTTACATTGGGGCGATCAATCCTGTGAATCCAAGCGGAGTTTACTGCTAAATAGTGGAATGTTATATAGCAAACATTTGATATAACTAACAGATAAATATAATTCGACACGCTTAACAATAAGAAGTTGAAAATCAAGTCTGTTGTCATTGCATAGGTCGGTACTCTACTTTTATTTATATGACCCAAAAATTTAGGGAGCCATCCATCTCTCGAAGCTTGAAATAAGGCCCTCGACGATCCCGCCATCGTAGTTTGCACTCCGAGCATCAATGTCATGATCAATGCAAATATTATAAGGTATTTAATTACTATGCCTCCACCTACCATATCTGCGAGCACGTCGCCAACACCAAGACCGCTTGAAACGCCTGGTGCCAATATGCCTTTCATACCTAAGTAACCCTGAAATACCAGAGGAAGCGCTCCATATACTAAAAGGCAAACTATTGATGTGAAAATTATCGCCTTCAAGGTGTCTTTTTTAGGATTTGATAGTTCTCGTGTATATACTGCGGCTGCTTCCATTCCATAAGCAGAATAGGCAGCCAAAAATAATGCCCCAACAATGCTTGTTAGTGCAAATCCATCCCACCCGTTAGATCCTACAGGTGTAAATGGGTACAGTCTGGACAGATCAACCGTGCCCGAGAATAACGGAACAAGACTTATTAATATTAATGGTGTTAAACCAGCTACTCCAAGCATCATTTGGGTTTTGTAAGTTCTAAAAACTCCGCCTCTCTGTATAAAGTATGAAATCAGCATAAAAAATGATCCAAGTACGTACACTGAATTTACTCGTAATGACAAGCCTGGGCTCAAGGAGGATAGATTTATAATAGTAAATGACCATGTATTTACTATAGAGGATGCGGGAAAGAGTGTTTCCAATGAGTAACCTGCAGCTAGACTGCATCCGATTGTAATTATCGGAGTCCATCCTAACCAATAAACCCATGCCATAATGGGGCCAATAATTTTAGCGTATGGTATCCAAGCAATTGCTCCATATAGCGCTGAGCCGCCAGACTTATGCGGAAATAACCCAGATATTTCGGCGTAAGTGAAAGCATGTATAGTCCCAAATAGTACTATCGCAATCCATATTAGCCATGCGATATTACCTGCAGTAGATGGTAATTCTGCAAGTGAGAATAATACATATGCAGGAACTCCGCTTGCAATCCAAAAAGCTCCTAGCCATGAAATTTTTCGAGACAATCCTTTCGCTACGAGCTGTTCGCCGGCCATACTCACACTTGCTATTTCGGCATTCATAATTTTTGCCCTTCTGTTAAGTTGTTAATCAGAAATACTTCCTATGAGCGGCTAAAGTTTACCTTGTCTATATATAAAAAAATCTGTATTTCCATTCGGAGATTCTCCACGAAAACTAAGCACGTTTCATGCCATGAAATAAAGTTGCACTGATTATTGATTTTTCATACACTTAGCTCTACACCCCGGTATCTATCAGAACGCAATCCATATGCAGCTCTATCTTATTTGGTGCAATGTATTAATTTGATGCCCCATTATGGGGCATCTTTACTATCTGTTGTTACCAGATCTCACAGTTCGCATTTTTGAATAATTTTTATAACATTAAGATCAATATGTTATAATATAAACTTAGAAACACTATCTATATTTCATAAATAGTACAAGTATATATGATATTGGAAGAGGCGATGGCAGGACTGGCAGGGCAGAGAGGATTATTCCCATATGGCTGTCGGTTGTGGGAGTTGGGCTTGCTGGTGCTCGGGCTATCGCTG
Source organism: Acidithiobacillus ferrianus (assembly GCF_010378095.1). Lineage (GTDB taxonomy): Bacteria > Pseudomonadota > Gammaproteobacteria > Acidithiobacillales > Acidithiobacillaceae > Acidithiobacillus > Acidithiobacillus ferrianus. The sequence continues at coordinate 5,248 of NZ_WNJL01000035.1, forward strand.
TTCAATCACTGGTACGGAAGCCTTTTTGCTCGATTCTGGAGGGTATGCCAAAGGCGTAACCCCAAAGGACCTTGTGGTATGAAGCCCTATGATCGGCTGTAACTTATCCCCCATGTTGGCATTGATCCTTCCTCGCTGAATGCAGATCCTCAGGGCTGGTCTGTGGGGAAGTCGGTGATGACATGAGCGTATTCGGGAGTGGTGACTGTCTGATCTCGTGGACAAGGGCTTGCCCGAGCAACACAAGTCAAAACGATTGCGTCATGGTGGTGCGCCAAATGGCGATTTTGCACACTAATGGTGCGTTATGTTATTCGAAGGATCGGAGCTGTATTATTAACAATATGTTTATATTGGTAAATCAGCACAAGCACCTTCTGGAATGTTTCTTGCTAGGAAACTACATCTACCAGGAGGAATGTATGGCGTCAAATATAGAGTCAACGCGGTCGCTGAAGGGGTCGAGTCTTGGTTTTATGGAGGCTATTGGACAATCTCTTGCTGCTGACCTGCCACGGTTCGTCGGACCAGTCATTCCTGGACGACGGCCCCCTGTTTCACAGTTGAACATCCTTGCTGCACGAACTCGTTCGGGGTCCGGTAGCCGAGACTGCTATGCGGCCGGACCTCATTGTAATGCCGTCGCCATTGCTCGATGACGACCTTCGCCTCGGTGCGATTCCTGAACCACTCCAGGCTCAGACATTCGTCCCGGAACTTGCCGTTGAAGCTCTCGTCGACGCCGTTCTGCCAGGGCTTGCCCGGATCGCTTAGCGCCAGGTCGATGTTCTCGGATCGCGCCCAGCGCAGGATGGCCCGCGAGACGAACTCGGGGCCATTGTCCGATCGAACATACCTCGGCGCGCCGTGGACGCTGACGAGTTGCGACAGGACCTCGACCACGCGGCCGGACCGGATCGACCCGGCGACATCGATCGCCAAGCTGATCTTGGTGAACTCGTCGATCACGGTCAGGCATTTGATCTTCTGCCCGTTGGCGCAGGCGTCGTGCACGAAGTCGTAGGCCCAGACCTGGCCCGGCCCACGCGGAATGCATGGCCGTGGCCGGCTTCCAACCACGCGCTTCCTGGGCCGCTTGCGTGGCACCTGAAGGTTGCCCTTGCTCCACAGCCGCCACGCCCGTCCATGGCCCATCTGGAAGCCCTGGCGTTCCATGAAGACATGCACGCGCCGATACCCGAAGCGCGGGTACTGCGCCGACAGCACGTTCATCGCGCCCAGCGCCGGGACATCCTTCTCCAGCATCTTCGACGTGTAGTTCAAAGCCGACCTCGCCACCGACAGCAGCGCGCAAGCCCTTCGCTGCGACAAGCCCCGCCCAACGGCAAACCGGACCTGCTCGCGACGCGCCTGCGCGCTCACCATTTTTTTGCGGCGATCTCCTTCATCACGTCGATCTCCAGGTCCCGATCGGCCAGCATCTTCTTCAGCCGCGCGTTCTCCTGCTCGAGCTCGCGCAGCTTCTTCACGTCGGCCGTGTCCATCGACCCGAAATGCCGACGCCAGTTGTAGATCGTCTGCTCGCTGATCCCGTGCCGCTTGGCCACCTCGCCCACGGGCTCGCGGTCGGCTTCTCGCAGGATCGACACCATCTTCTCTTCGCTGAACCGGCTCTTTCTCACCACTCCCTCCTTGTCGGCGGGAGCCATCATCTCAAGTTTCAGCTGGTCCGAGAATCCCGAGGCAGGTCAGCATGATGACGCGCCTCCTATCAGTGTTGCTGAATGAGTCAACAAAAGGGTACCAAGTCCATACGGATTCCCTCCAATGCCTAAGGCTGATTGCATCATATCGGTGCACAACGGAGAAAACGCACATTATTAGTGCAACTATTTTGGCTACAGTATCAATGCGATGCATATTATTATGCTGTTGTACTATTATAAGTAATTAATTTACTTAAATATTTTCTAGATGCATACTAAAAAGTAAAAAGTTATTCCTGGCATGAACCTTGCTTACACTATAACTAATTTCAATATCAACAAAAACGAATGGGACATGACATGGATCTTAAGTAAGGAACCTATAACCACCGGACTCAGCTTATCCGGTGTAATATAGGGTATAAGCACATTTTATATAACCGTGGCTACAAATTGACATAAAATATAATAAATTATATTTTATGGTCATTATTGCTGTAATTCATAAACAAAAGAGGAGCAAGCTTTATGACAAATAACAAATCAGCTTTTAAGAGACTTATAGATCATGAAGTGGTAGAGGACTATTCTCTGAGATATGCACCAAAATCATTTAGAAGATGGTCACCAGCGATAGTAGCCTCCGCATCCCTAGGTTCCATCGCGGCACTGTTTGCGTTTGCGATATCCGCATCTTTAGCTAATACAGTGGGCACTACAAATGCATTGATTGGTAATCTTATCGCCATGGCATTAGTGGTTGTCTCAAGCATACCGATAGCGAATGCGATATCAAAACACAACCTCGATATGGATTTATTAACACGCGGAGCTGGTTTTGGCTATATCGGCTCAACTATCACATCACTTATCTATGCTACATTTACATTTATATATATGGCATTTGAGGGATCGATCATAGCCCAGGGAATAACAGGCGCACTAGGAATCCCATTATCTATTTCCTATATCATTGGGGTTTTATTAATAATTCCTCTAGTAATGTTCGGAATGACCATGCTATCAAAATTACAAACCTTCACCTGGCCGATTTGGATAATATTACTGGTAATTCCATTGTTGACGATCTATTTGTCCGGACATTTTACATTAAATGATTGGCTATCATATAAGGGGCTATCAAATCATAATAGTACAATAATAGATATAAGCGAGATTGGTCTTGTCGCTGGTGCGTTGGTTTCATTAATGGTCCAAATTGGAGAGCAGGCGGATTATTTGAGATTCATGAAAGACGACTCAGATACCAATGTGTATGCAAAGCGTATATGGACATTTATGGCTGGTCCTGGTTTTGGGCTGTTTTTTTTCCTTTCTTTTGCAGCCGGAACATATCTTGCCGCATATACATCACATTACATCGGTACCCATAATAATGAACCTTATTCTAGCTTTATTTATGTATATAGCATGATTTTTCCTCACTGGTTAGGCGCACTACTGGCATTCCTTTTGGTTGTAGTTGCACAGGTAAAAATTAATGTCATAAACGCGTATTCAGGATCACTATCATGGTCTAACTTTTTCTCAAGGATATTGCATAAGCACTATGGGCGTTTTACGTGGTTACTCCTCCAGTGCATAATCGCACTTATATTAATGGAAGCAAATGTATTCAATGAGATGGGAGCTTTACTCGGCTTCTATTCAAATGTGGCTGTTGCTTGGATAGCCACAATATCAGCCGATTTGGTTATTAACAGAAAGCTGCTTAACATAGGTCCTGACTGGATCGAATTCCGACGAGGATATATGTATAATATAAATCCGGTTGGAATGGGAAGTCTAATAGTTGCATCAACTATATCAATTCTCGCATATTTTGGTTATCTTGGCGCAATATTACAACCATATAGTCCATTCATATCTATAGCTATTGCACTTATTGCAACGCCATTAATTGCTATAATTACGGGCGGAAAGTATTATATTAAACGAGATCCAAAGAATGATGGTATTCATTCAGAGCAAGCCGTAAGCTTACGTGAGTGTGTGAAATGTGGATCAAAATTCGAACTACGAGATATGTTAGGATGCTCTTTTCATCGCGGAGCAGTTTGTTCTCTCTGCTGCACTATAGAAAGTAAATGTGGTGAAGAATGTAAATATAACTCACAAACGGTGATCTATCCATTAACTCAACAATAATTGCACTGGATGCGTATAACATGTTGTAACCTAGCTTGTGTATCCATGAGTATTTTATGTGATTAACCAAAAAGTTTAAGAAATCTCCCGGCTCTGCCGGGGTGACAGTGTGATGTTTGACATATAGTGGAGTCCATCGGAGAACCGACGTTGTGAGCCGCCAAGCACACGACGAAGGAGATACCGATGGACGAGGGATTAAGCCTAAAGCACAGCCGGTGGGAGTGCAAATATCACATAGTATTTATTCCGAAGTGCTGGCGTAAGGTGTGTACGATCAGTTATGGAATGATCTTGGGGAGGTATTTCTGGCCTTGGCCCGGCATAAGGAAAGCCGGATAGAAGAAGGGCATCTGATGGTGGATTATATGTCCATATGCTGATTCGATACCGCCGAAGTATGCGGTGTCGAGTGTGGTGGGTTACATCAAGGGCAAGAGCGCGATTCATCTTGCGCGGACTTACGGGGAACAGAAGCGCAATTTCGCGGGTCAGCATTTTTGGGCGCGCGGGTATTTTGTTTCGACGGCAGGTAAGGATGAGGCGATGATTCGGGATTATGTTCGCCATCAGGAGAAAGAGGATGAACGTGTGGATCAGTTGAACATATGGAACTGATCCGGGCCACCCTGTGGTGGCGTCAAAGCTGAGGGGCCGCGTTAGTGTCCCCTTTTAAGCCGCATTGAGCGGCTCACGAACTAAAGCCACCGGCTTTGCCGGGGGATATTTACCTTTATTAAAATTTAAAGGTGTTTATATGTAGTCAATGCTTTCACTAGGAGAATATATGAAAATCCATAGACCAACCCGGGAACAATTTGTTGCCATGTACACCAAAATGGGACTCAATTTTACCGAGAATGAAGAGTTGGAGTACTTAATAGAGCTAGACAAGTTAATTTGTCATTATGATAAATTAAATATTTTCAAAGATAATATACCTAGAGTAAAATATCAAAGATCACCGGGTTTTCACCCAGAAGAAGTTGATAATAAGTATAATGCCTGGTACGTTAAGACAAACATAGTGGGCTCCTCTTCGGGTGTGTTACTAGGGAAAAAAATTGCAATTAAAGATAACGTTGCAATTTCAGGCGTTAATATGATGAACGGTGCTTCTACGCTCGAGGGTTTTATACCGGATATCGACGCAACAATAGTTGAAAGAATACTTGATGCTGGCGGTACTATTCTTGGTAAATCAAGCTGCGAATACTTTTGTATGTCTGGGGGTAGCCATACCGGAGCTTTGGGCCCCGTGATAAATCCATATAAAGAAGGATACTCGGCCGGTGGCTCCTCTTCTGGTAGCGGTGTCCTTGTGGCAACAAAAGAAGTCGATATGGCAATAGGAGGAGATCAAGGCGGATCCATAAGAATACCCGCATCATTTTGTGGGATTTATGGCATGAAACCGACTTGGGGGCTTGTTCCATATACAGGCGTTATGCCTATTGAAAACACATTAGATCACGTAGGACCGATGACAAACACAGTGGAAGATAATGCGATTTTACTTGAGGTACTTGCTGGCTCGGATGGATTAGATCCTCGCCAACCTTCTCCATGTTCTTATCAAAGCAAGTACGGCGAGTATACAAAAAACTTGGAGTCTGGAGTTGCTGGACTTAAAATAGCAGTAATTGATGAAGGATTTGGTTGGGAATGCTCAGAAAATGATGTCGATGATGCTGTTAAAAAAGCCGCTAATATTTTTGTGGAAGAAGGTGCGATAGTCGATATGGTTTCTGTACCATGGCATCGAGACGGCATCTCCGTGTGGACATCAATAGCATCGGAAGGATCACAAACCCAAATGATGAATGGAAATGCAATGGGTTTTGGGTGGAAGGGATATTATTCCGTTAATCTTCTTGATGCACATGCAGGATGGAGAAATCGTGCTGATGAGTTATCAGAAAGTCTTAAGTTAACCATGCTACTAGGTCAGTACTTCATTGATCATTACAATGGCCGGTTTTATGCAAAATCTCAAAATCTTGCACGTAGTCTTCGTCGTGCTTATGACGACGTTCTATTAGATTATGATATACTTTTAATGCCTACTACGCCAATGAAAGCCCAACCGTTACCAGATATAAGTGAACAGTTGCATATATCCGTAAAAAGAGCATTTGAACCACTTATTAATACAGCTCCATTTGATGTAACCGGGCATCCCGCAATGTCAGTACCATGTGGATCATCAGATGGGTTACCTATTGGCATGATGTTGGTAGCAAAACACTTTGATGAAGCAACGATATATCGTGCTGCCTATGCATATGAACGCGCCTCATTACTTTGAGGTGCTAGAATGACCCCGTCAAAGTGGCCTATAAATACGGCGGCGTAAGCACTGCCAATTTTCGGATGTGGCTTAATAGGTGCTGAGGTTTAATCAGGATATTTGTGGGCTTTCCAGTGCGAAAATGGTCATTGCGGTGGAGGATGGATGGGGCCCTTCCGAATTAGGAATAGTTTTTGTTAACTTTACTATTCTAAAAAAGGAATATCTAAATGTTATTATCACTGTCGAAATATACAGTCTCATTGTGTATCATAATTACTTCAAGTTCTGGCTTCGCAGTTGCCGATAATTTCTCAATTCCTAAACCCATCACGATCAACGCAGGGCCCTTAGGTAATTTGGTAGTTCAAGGAGTCATCTCCGGAATCGGTTTCGCTCAAACAAACCCGTCGCCATCTTCTGTGGGTATTTTAGCAAGTAAGAATTTTGGAGACACGATATCAAATTCATTCGTTTCAGTATCAAAATATACGAGATTAATACAGTTTCATGTACTTTCTGGCACATTTTCTAATCCTATGCTTGGTCACTCGTTTTCGTCAGCGAACTCATCTGTATCTAGTATAGGAACACTTTCACGTGCATACATTAAAATTGTTCCAGATAAAAATATATCACTTGAAATTGGTAAATTAAATAGCCTAGAAGGTGCTACAGTGTCGTTCACGTATAGAAGAATAAATATTGAAGGAGGTTTTCCATTGGTACGTTGAAAATCCAGTAAATCGAGGAGTACAGCTTAATTACTTGGCAGGTCCAATCTCGGTCTCTGTTACGTGGAGTGATGGATACTATAGTAACAGATATAATTTCATTTCAGGGTTAATTAATTTGTCAACAGGCAAACATAACGTGGTAAGCATATTTGGCGCTGGTAATCTTGGCCATACAGGGACATTAGAAGATACGATAAGTGGTCATTGGTTCTCGTCAAGCGGTTTTGTTAATTCTGAATTAATCAATGATAACAGTGATATAGTTGGACTGTATGACACCTGCAAGAGAGATGAAATTAAAATAGTTCCGGAAATAGAATATATATATTAACAAAGATATCGCGTTTGGTACCAATAACTACTCGTATAATCTTAGTGCAATGCTTCATGTCAACTACGACATTTCCAAACATTGGTCTGTGGCATCAGGCATTGATTATACAACGTCCGGTGATAGCGTTGTTAGTGGTTATTATCAGTGTTATGGTCCTGGCGCTAGTGCACTTGGTGTTACGGTTACCCCAACGTATACTAACCATGGCTGGTTTATACGTAATGAACTTTCATACGTTAGACTGCAAAATTTTACGCTTGGTCATGGATTTGGTAGCAATGGACTTGCCCCTGACCAGATCAGGGACATTATAGAGTCTGGATTCTGGTTTTAACCTGCTGAACTGAGGTGATTTATGATTGACGCAGCTGTTACAAAAAGCCGTGAAGAGAAAAATGATATGGAAGAATCGACAAGAATAAATAGTGGTAGACTATGGAATAGCCTTATGGAAATGGCAAAGATAGGACAAACAAAAATAGGTGGGGTAAGGCGTTTAGCTCTAACTGATATTGACCAACAAGCAAGAGACTTACTTCATCAGTGGTGCAATCTTGAAAACCTTATCTTCCGCAGTGATGCAATTGGGAATTGTTTTTATCGTCGTCAAGGAAGCGATAGCTCCCTCCCCCCTCTAGTTATTGGTAGCCATCTCGATTCTCAACCAACGGGTGGAAAGTATGATGGTGTCTATGGAGTCTTAGCTGGTCTTGAAGTAATACGGACACTAAATGAGCGCAATATCATAACTAAACACCCTATTGATCTAGTGGTATGGACTAACGAGGAGGGCTCTAGATTTGTGCCTGTCATGATGGGATCTGGCGTATTTACTGGCGCAATCCCATTACCATATGCACTTAATCAAACTGATAATAATGGTATATCAGTCGGGTCAGCTCTTAGTCAGTTGGGTTACAACATAAACAATGATAATATTATAAGCCGTGATATATTTGGCTATCTAGAAATCCATATAGAACAATGACCTATTCTTGAGTTGAGTTGTAATATAATAGGCATTGTTACTGGAGCACTTGGACAAAGATGGTTTGATGTATCTATTCTTGGAGAAGAAGCTCATGCTGGTCCAACACCAATAATTCTACGGCGTGATGCACTTCTTGCGGCCGCCGATATTGTAGCTGAAGTCAGAGCTATTGCTGAGAATTATGCGCCAGATTCCCGAGGTACAGTCGGCTATCTTGAGGTTTTCCCGAATTCAAGAAATGTAATCCCAGGGAAAGTTAAATTATCGATTGACTTCCGTGCGCGAGATCAGGAAACGCTTGATGCCATGTCTCTTGATCTTCGTTCTCGTTGTCTTCGTGATGAAGTTAGTTTTAATGTGAAGATATCTCTTAATGAGGTTGTCAACTTTAAGCCTCAAGATTTTAACGAATCTCTAGTTAATGAAGTTCGAGCAAGCGCAGACAAGTGTGGTTACTCCAACCAGGAAATAGTTAGTGGTGCGGGTCACGATGCAGTTTATCTTGCAGGTATAACTCCAGCCGCAATGATATTTATTCCTTGTAAAGATGGGTTAAGCCATAATGAACTTGAAAGTATAAGCGTGGATCACGCGGAAGCTGGTTGTAATGTGCTTTTAAAAACAGTAATAAGTTTAGCTGGAGGAAATAGCTAATTATTATGGTCTCAAGTTATATCTTAATATACTATCTTAACTGAGGAAGTAATGATTACGATAACGCACATACTAGGTAATGCCCGCGATCATGCAATATCACAAGCGTTGAATCATATTGAACATGATGGTCGACTTGAGACAATTGTTCTCGATCAGCAGGACACACAGCGCCACCGTCTTCGGGTGAATACCGACTTGGGCAATGAAGTTGCGATAGCCTTGTCACGCAACGAGCATCTGGAGAATGGTTCAGTTTTGTTGCTGGAGAGCAATCGTGCAATTGTAGTCCGTTTGACGCTATCACAGTGGTTGGTTTTTGAAACCAGGGATATTGCAGCAGCACTCGAGTTGGGCTATTTTGCTGGTAATATGCACTGGAAGGTGCGCTTTGATGGTGTTCGCTTGCAGGTTGCGGTAATAGGTGATCCGACTGGCTATCTGGAACGCCTTGACCATCTTATTGCGGAACAGAAGGTCATTCATGTCGAATGACAGCATATCAGCGCTGATGACAGTGCTGCAGCATGGCGACAGCTTTTTTCCTAGCGGCGCCAACGCCTTTTCGTGGGGGCTAGAGACACTGCACGGCGATGGGTTGTTGCTCGGCGCAGATGGTGTTGCTGCTTTTTTGCGAGGACAATTGCGGCACCGTTGGTGGACCAGCGATGCCGTTGCGCTGGCGCGCACTTACTTAGCTGATGCTGACTTGGCGCGTGCGTCAGAGATTGATCATGAACTTGAAGCCCTCGGTTTTTCCCGCGAATTACGGGAAGGCTCGCGCCGAACTGGCGCTACCCTATTGCGTACGCACGAACAGCTCGCCACGCCCCGCGCAGCCGACTACCGTTTGCTGATACGCGGTGGAAAAGCCGTCGGTCATCTGGCGGTCGTGCAGGGATTGGTCTGGAACGGCCTTGGGCTTTCACTTGAGCAAGCACTTGCTCTCTCCGCACATACGCTATGCGCCGGTACGGTTAGTGCTGCCGTTCGGCTCGGGATAATGGGGCATATCGACGCACAGCGAGTGCTGGGGGCGATGCGCGTCATCGTCGCTAACATTACGCGGCAGCCGGTCGCCACTGAAATTGGATCGTTTGTGCCAGCCGCTGAAATCGCCGCGATGCGGCACGAGATTCAGGAATCGCGTATCTTCGCCAACTAGACTTTCACCAAGGACTATAGAGTAACCATGTTGCTGACACCAACTGAACTAGAGCGATTGACGATCTTCACCGCTGCAGAACTCGCGCGCCGTCATCGGAGTAAGGGTCTAAAATTGAATCATCCAGAGGCTATCGCGTATATCGTCGATGAAATACTCGATGGCGCACGCGAAGGTCGGACAGTCGCTGACTTAATGGGTTGGGGGTCGACGCTGCTCACGACCGATGACGTGATGCCTGGTGTTGCGGAACTGACGCCTATGATTCAGGTCGAGGGTATGTTCCCCGACGGGACAAAACTGGTTACCGTGCACGAACCGATTCGGCCGGGTGCCCTTGCCAGTACTGTGTTATCGCCTGGCGAGATCATCACACCCGATGGCGACATCGAACTGAATGTTGGTCGTGCGACGATCCAACTAAAAGCGATTAATACCGGTGACCGACCGATCCAAGTCGGTAGTCACTATCATTTTTTCGAAGTCAATCGTGCGCTCGACTTCGAGCGGGGAGCGGCGTTTGGCATGCATCTCGATATTCCAGCTGGAACCGCTGTGCGTTTCGAACCCGGAGAATCGAAGCAGGTGACGCTGGTCAGGTTCGGTGGTACCGGCGAGATTCATGGATTTAACGGGCTGACTAACGGCTCTACGAGTAGCGATGAAAACCGAGCACATGCGCTAGCTGTTGCGGCACGTCGCGGATTTAAGGGAGCTAACTAATGGCGAAGATGTCACGCAAGGAATACGCAGCTATGTATGGCCCCACCAAGGGCGATGCGGTACGACTTGGCGATACGTCGCTTTTTGCCGAAATCGAGTACGATTTCGGCGTGCCTGGAGACGAGTGCCTGCATGGTGGTGGAAAAACACTGCGCGATGGCATGGGCATGACGCCGGGTTACGACAGTGCGATGGGGGCGCTTGACATGCTGATTTGCAATGCCGTCGTGATTGATCCCGTTATCGGCATTGTTAAGGGTGACATCGGAATCAAAGACGGACGCATTGTGGCGATTGGCAAGGCCGGCAACCCGGCCACGATGGACGGCGTGCATCCTGAACTGATAGTCGGCGCAGCCACCACGGTACGGGATGCGGAGGGGCTGATTGCGACGCCTGGTGCGATCGATGTGCATGTGCATTTCGACAGCGCGCAATTGTGTGAACATGCAATTTCATCTGGCATCACGACCCTGCTCGGGGGCTCGCTGGGCCCGATCACGGTCGGTATCGACTGCGGTGGTGCATGGAACGTAGGAAAGATGCTGCAGTCTGCTGAGCAGTGGCCGATCAATTTCGGCTTCCTCGGCCGTGGCAATTCGTCGAAGCCGCGCTCACTATTTGACCAACTTGAAGGCGGTTGCTTGGGTCTGAAGATCCACGAGGATTGGGGCGCGACGCCGTCGGTGATCGATACCTGTCTGTCTGTTGCGGACGAACTCGATTTCCAAGTACAGCTACATAGCGATACTCTCAACGAAAGTGGTTTTCTTGAGGACACGTTGGCGGCGATCAAAGGCCGCACCATCCACATGTATCACACCGAAGGTGCTGGCGGCGGCCATGCGCCGGATATCATTGCTGTTGCCGGGCAGCTGAATTGCCTGCCGTCATCGACCAACCCGACCAATCCATATACCGTCAATACCTTCGACGAGCATCTCGATATGATCATGGTGTGCCACCATCTCAATCCGGCTGTACCTGAGGATGTCGCGTTCGCTGAGAGCCGCATTCGTGCGCAAACCATCGCCGCAGAAGACGTTTTGCATGACATGGGTGCGATTTCAATACTCGGCTCGGATAGTCAGGGCATGGGTCGTATCAACGAGGTGATTTGCCGCACTTGGCAGCTCGCAAGCAAGATGAAAGACCAGCGCGGCCGTCTGCCGGAGGAAACGCTCCCGATCGGCGACAACGTGCGCATCAAGCGCTACATTGCTAAGTACACCATCAATGCCGCTCGTACCTTCGGCATCGACGCGCATATTGGTTCGCTGGAAAAAGGCAAGCTTGCCGACATCGTGTTGTGGCGTCCTGGATTTTTCGGCATCAAGCCAGAATTGGTAATCAAGGGTGGCTTTATTGCTTGGGGTGCGATGGGCGACAGCGCGGCCAGTCTGATGACTTGCGAGCCCGTCTTAATGCGCCCGCAATGGGGAGCATTTGGGGAAGCAAAAAAAATGCTGAGTGTGAATTTCGTGAATCAGCTTGCTGTCAGCAGCGACATCCAGGGGAGGCTCGGTATCAGCAAGGCATGCCTTGCTGCGCGGGGTACACGCAAGCTGAACAAGCTCGATATGCTGCACAATAGCGCTTTGCCGCAGATTCGCGTCAATCCACAAACTTTCGAAGTGTTCGTCGATGGCAAACTCGCCACCTGCGAACCAGCACGGGAGTTACCACTGAGCCAACGGTACATGTTGCGATGAGCGGGCAACTCGGACATTCAGGTGCGGCCCGGGTTGGCATTGGCGGCCCGGTTGGTTCGGGCAAGACCCGTCTGCTCGAACAGATAATCCCGCGCTTCATCCAGCGTGGCACCAACATCGCGGTCATTACGAATGATCTTGTCACGCACGAGGATGCGATCCGTGTGCGGCGCAGCGGCCTGATCGCGCCGGAACGGGTGCTGGCGGTCGAGACCGGCGCCTGTCCGCATAGCGCAATCCGCGAAGATCCGACGCTTAATATTCAGGCCGCCGACCTGCTGGAGGAACGCTTCGGACCACTAGACCTGATACTTATCGAAAGCGGCGGCGACAATCTGGCTTCGTCGTTTTCGCTCGATCTGGTCGATTTCTGGCTATTCGTGATTGATGTGGCGGGTGGTGATGACATTCCCCGCAAGCGTGGGTTGGGGGTGATGCAATGCGATTTGCTGGTGATCAACAAGACTGACCTTGCACCCTATGTCGGCGTCGATTTGGCGCGCATGGAACAGGAGGCACGCCAGGTCAGGAATGGCCGCGCGATGCTGATGACCAATTGCGCGACCGGTAATGGGGTGGATCAGATCGTCGATCTGATCGCTCGTGAGGTTCTATTTGAAGATTGATGCACGCGCGACGCAACTCAGGGAGATTGCTGCCGATGAGTCGGATACGTGGCATCATGCAGCATTAGTTTTTGCGGTAGATACACGCGGCAGGACCTACATCAAAAGCCAATTTGGCGGCTATCCGTTCCATTTTTGCCGCCCGTTCCATCTCGCTGGCGATCCAGATGGCATGGCTACTGTTTACGTACAGAGCTGCTCTGGTGGCGTATTTGAGCAGGACCGTTTGGCATTGCGTATCGATGCGACGGCGCGATCACATGTTCACATGACTACAGCAGCATCAACCATTGTGCACGGCATGCATGCTGGTAGAGCGATTCAGTGTGTCGATATTGATGTCGGCGAAGGTGCGCTGGTCGAGTACATGCCGAATATGCTCATACTGTTTCCGCAGGCGCGGATGGAGTCGAACGTCACGGTACGGCTCGCCGCGTCAGGGACGGTTGTTTTATGTGACACCTTCATCGCGCATGATCCGTCTGCTAGCGGATGCGGCTTCGATACGCTGACATGCACAACAGCCATACACAGCACGGCGGGTAAGGTGCTTGCCTTGGACCGATACTCTATTAACGCTGATACGTTGTACGAATGCATACCTGGTATCACCGGCATGCTACCGGTCGTCGGTAATTTTATCGTGGCGACGAAGGTGGTTCCTGCACAAGATTTGTTAGAGGAATTGCGCAGGGCATTACTCGGTATTAGTGCGATCTATGGTGGTGTGTCATTACTGCCAAATGAGCTCGGGATCGCCGTTCGCGTCTTAGCGGATGATGCGATCCCTCTAAATAACGCACTTGATACGCTTTGGCGTAGGACGAGAGAATGCCTGCTGGTTGGTTCCGCGGCGATATCGCGCCGAAAATGATATGCACCAAACGTAACCGTCTGGATCCGTGGTCTACTGGTTGCACGTGTGTCTTGACAGGCGTTGTCGGCACCCGGAAAAGCGTTGGCTGACAAATTCGACGTAACTCGCCTGGCTACAGCCGGGTGTGGCGGGGAGTGTAAGAACTTTTGTGTAAATGGTCATTAGGCAGGTGAACCGCCCCGGATTTAGTGAGGTGGTCCCTGTGAGTTGGGCAGCCTGAAAGGAGGAATAAACTCTGGACGATAGACATAGCAGGTCAGGCTGCCTGCCGTTGAATGCCTGCAGCATAGACGGCATCCGGGGTCCTGTCACCCAAGGCGGAATGGGGGCGTTGGGCGTTGTACCAGACGAAATAGGCCTTGAGGCCGCACCTGAGCGCCATGCCGTTGTCCGCCGGGTTCAGGTAGACGTGCTCGTACTTCACCGTAAGCCCCTGGCCATGGGGATATAGGTCACATTGCTCGACCACACCGGGTTGGAGCGGTCAATGACCATACCCCGCAGGAGATAGGGATGCCGGGGATGCGGCTTGCTGGTATGTGGCCCCGGTGCCACCGCGGCAATGCCCAGGATACGCATGAGTCGCTGAACCCGCTTGAGGTTCACCAAGACCCCCTGCGCCCGCAGCATGCGGTGGATCTGCCGCCGCCCCATGAAGAGGTGGTCGGTGTACAGGTGATCGATCCGCCGCAGAAGGTCGTCGTCGACCGGCCGGGGACGGGGCCGGTAATAGACCGTGCTGCGAGGCACCCCCAACAGCACACACTGCCGTTGCACAGAAGGCTGAGAACGGGCCCGGTCGATCATTTGCCGCCTCTCCCGATCCGGGACATGAGACCGGGCCTGCTCGCCAAAAAATCCCGCTCTACCTCCAGTTGCCCGATTTTGCGGTACAGGGCCTGGACATCCACAGACTCCTGGCCTGGGTCCTTCCCACGCGCAAACACCTCCGCAGCATGTTCCAGCAACTGCCGGCGCCAGGCGTTGATCATCGTGGGATGCACCCCATACTCCTGGGTCAGCTCCGCCATGGTCTTATCCCCCTGCAGGGCGGCCAGGGCCACTTGGGCCTTGAACTCAGGCTTGTACTGCTTCCGCTTCCCTTTCATCTCTCGACTCCTCTCCAGAAGTCCAGAGCTTAACCCCTTGTCCAACTTTTGGGGGCCACTTCAGTATTCCCGAATAGCCGATTCAGCCTGTGCCCGAGTCTCGAAGCGTTGGTGGTGGACCATTTCATTTTTAAGGCTGCCCCAGAAGCTCTCGATGGGGGCGTTATCATAGCCATTGCCCTTTCTCGACATGGAAGCCACCAAGCCGTTTTCCTGGAGAATAGCGCGATACACCTTAGCGCAATACGGGCTGCCGCGGTCAGAGTGATGGACCAGTCCCGGTGGGGGACGCCGATGCTGTATCGCCATGTTCAGGGCACTGATGGCGAGTTCCTGGGTCATCTTTGCGCCCATGGCATATCCCACAATTTCACAGGTACATTGATTCCCTGTCAAAGTACGCAGCCGCTTCCTAAGAAACACACTCACTCGCAGCCTGCAATGTATAACCGAACTCTTTGGTGCGGCGATGGAGATTTTTAATAATTCTCTCTCGATATTGCAGCTCATATCGATCTGCGCCCAGATCCTCATACGCAATCCCATATCGCATCATGTTGTAAAATAGGATGGCAATTTTCCACGCAGTAGCGGTTACTGCCTTAGCCACAACACTGTTTATTTAGATAAGATGACCGGAATGGGATCACAGGGCTGATGCAGCGGATCATCGCGATCTCGAATCGGATACGAACGCATCTTTTTTCTGACGCCACGCGGATTACGCTTCCCGCGACTGGTCACCGCCCGTCGTGAGGCAATCTCAGTCAGGACGCTGCGGATCCATGCTGACTTACCTTGAGGGGAGAATAGAGCCAGCGGCGGGTAGCCGGCGATGGAGCACGCGAATGGCATGCGTGAAAGACAAATCTTCAGCGGCCTGCCCGGTTTGGGCCGCCGCTTCGGTCATTAAATGACGGACAGCAGCATGTACCAGAAGTCAGGCGTAAAACTCCTGCTCCACCAATTCGGGGCGCTTGCTGCGGAGCACCACCTGCCGGTCTGCCAGATGCGTTTTGAGCTCATCCAGACTGGATTCAATGGTCCAGCGCTGATGGTACAGCGCAGCCAACTCCAGGGCAGGCGCTTCCGCCGGGTCCATCCAGTTGGTGACCAGGCGATAGCGCGGTTCTGCATCGGGGATCCCCTCCAGCGACTTGTACTTGAGGTTGTATCCGGTTTCATCGAGTTTGATATCTTGTTTAGGGTTATTCATTATAACGTCTCCTCTTGATGAGGAGTTCTTCCCCAGTCCTCTTGGTTGCGCTCCGTGTTCTATTGTCCTATTCGGGGACGAAGGCTGGGGGTTTCCGGAAGCCCTTCCTGCGCCGCAGGCGCTCAGTCAACACCTCCATCCACAGGTAGAAAGCGGGTGTGATGTATAGTGTGAGGAATTGCGAGAACAGTAAGCCCCCGACCACGGCTACCCCCAGAGGCACCCGGCTGCCGCTCCCCGTGCCAAACCCAATGGCGATGGGCAGTACCCCCAGGATGGCGGCAAAGGTGGTCATCATGATGGGGCGATAGCGCACCGCACAGGCCTCCCGAATCGCCTCTTCTGGACGGGCGCCCCCCCGTTGGCGGCTAATGGCGAAGTCCACGAGGATGATGCCGTTCTTCTTCACCAGACCCAGCAACATGATGATACCGATGAAGCTGTACAGATCAAGGGGCAGATCGAATAGATAGAGCGACAGTAATGCCCCAAAGGCTGCAAGCGGCAGCGCGGTCAGAATCGTTAATGGGTGCAGGAAATGTTCATAGAGCACCGCCAGCACCACGTAGATCAGCAAGATAGTCGCAAACAGCAGAATTGGTAACGCCTGGAAGGAGGTCTGGAAAAGTGCGGCGTTCCCCCCGAAGCGGCCATTCACCCCAGCCGGCAACATTTTTGCGGCCATGTGCTGCACGAGCGGGATGGCTTGCCCGATGGTAGTGCCGGGAGCCACGTTGAAGGATATGGTCGTTGAGGGGAGTCCCTCGTGCTGGTGGAGTGACAAGGGACCCGCATCGTAATGAAAGCCGACTACTGTCGATAGCGGCACCAGCTTCCCGCTGCTACTGGGTACACTCAGGGTATCGAGCGCTTGGATGCTATTCTGGTATCGCGGATCGATTTCGAGCAGGACCTCGTATTGATCGGCCGAACCATAGATGGTGCCCACCTTGCGCCCCCCGAAGGCGAGATTGAGCGTTTGTTCAATGGCTTGCGGCGTGACACCCAGAGCCGTCGCCGCGGCTCGGCGAATGTGAATCGCCACCTGAGGATTGTTGTTTTCCAGACTGCTGTTGACGGACTGCAATTGAGGAAGACGCCGCAATGCCCCGGTGAGGGTCCGGGTGGCCTGATTCACCGTCGACCAACGGGTACCGAGGAGCTCATAGACATAGGCGCCGTTAGCCGACGCTGTCCCGCCCTGAGCCCCAGCCTGCCCCGTAAACACGATGACCGCGTTGTGATATGGGACCACGGCCTGGCGCAGCGACTGAATCACCGACGCCGTTTGTTGGGTGTAGGCCGCTTTCAGACGCACGAAACAGTGGCCCTTGGTGGTGCCGCCAAACGCACCGGGACCCTGCCCTGCGGATGAAACCACCGATAGCACGGCCGGATTTTTTTGCATCGTCTGCGAAATGGCTTTTTGCTCACGGGCGATCTGATCGAAACTGAGCCCTGGGGGATAGATGATATTCACGTTCAACAGCCCTGCCTGCTGATTGGGCAAAAAGCCCTTTTGCACCAGGCCCGTCAGCGCCACGCAACCGATCAAGGTGAGGCCCGCCAGTCCCAGCACCCATCCTTTGTGCCGGAGGGCGACATCCAGAGAACGCAGGTAAAGCGTCCGGCTACGCTCAAAATTTCGCTGAAATCGTCCACGATCCGCCTGATCGGTGCGATTGAGAAAACGCGCGGAGAGCGCCGGCGTGACCGTCAGGGCCACCAGACCGGACATCAGAATCACCACGGAAATGGTCACTCCGAACGCCGCGAAGAGGTGCCCGACGAATCCACCCAGGAACAGCAAAGGCAGGAAGATGATCGCGAGTGACAAGGTCATCGACAGGACGGTAAAACCGATCTCCCGACCACCGGTCAGGGCTGCAGTAAATCCGTCCTCGCCCCGGTCGAGATGCCGGTTGATGTTTTCCAGCATGACGACGGCATCGTCCACCACAAAGCCGACTGCGAGCGTAAGCGCCAGAAGGGTCAGTGTGTTAAGGCTATACCCCAGTAGCCACATGACCAGAAATGTCCCAAGGAGCGAAAAAGGAATCGCCAGCGCGCCGATGAGCGTCGCGGCAAATCGGCGCAGAAAGATCCACATGACGCCGGCCACCAGCACGCTGGCGAGCGCCAGCGTAAAAAGCACTTCCTGGACGGCGGCACGAATGTAATCGGCGTTATTGAAAACGACTTTCAGGGTAGCGCCACCGGGCGCCGTGGCAGCGAGTTGCGGAAGCAGGCGATGGATAGCATTGGAGATGGCGACCGTATTACTACCGGGTTGACGGACCACCGCCAGGACGATACCCGGTTTTTTGTTGAGCCAGGTCTCCTGTTGATTGTACTCGGTGCTGTTGATGGCCCTCCCCACCGCACTCAAAGGCACCGGACGCCCGTTGGCGTAGGTGAGGATCAGGTGATTGTAAGCGGCTGCGGTGTGCAACTGGCCATGAACTTCGGTTTGCAGATCGGAGTGGCTACCCTCGATGGTCCCTTGCGGCAAATCAACATTGGCGGAACCGATCGCGCTTTCAACGGCCTGCAGGCTCAGACCGCGGGCGGAAAGCGCGAAAGGATTGACATAGATCCGTACCGCGTAGGTCTTGGCTCCGAAAACCTGAACATCGGCCACCCCCGGCACCGTGGAAAGGGTGGTGGCCACCCGCGTTTCGGCATAGCGGTTCAACTGGTAAAGCGGCATGTTGGGCGCCGTCAGGCCAATGAACATAATCGGTCGTGCGGAGGGGTTGAGATTTTTCACCAGCGGGGGTTGTGGTAAACCCGGGGGCAGGAAATGCTGGGCCTGAGCCACCGCATCGGACACCTCCTGCATCGCCGCGATGGCGGAAGTGCCCAGATTGAATTGCAGGGTAATGCGGGTTGATCCGTTCTGACTCACCGCACTCATAGAGGAAAGACCAGGGATGCTGGTGAACTGGCGCTCCAGAGGCGTTGCCACCGAACTCGCCATGGTTTCGGGACTGGCGCCCGGCAGGCTTCCTGTGACCAGGACCGTCGGAAAACTGACGTTGGGCAGGAGCGCCATGGGGAGTTCAAAATAGCCCGCGATACCGAGCAGCACGATGGCCATGGCCAGCACGGTCGTGGCGACCGGGCGGCGGATGAAGGGCGCGGACAGATTCACGATAATCTCCCCGGGACGTGCGTGGCGGCCACAGTAGCGGTTGCATGACCCTGATCCTCCGATGATTTCTGATGATCGGACTGCACCGGAGCGCCGGGATGCAGATGGGCGGGAGCGCCGACGATGATAGTCTCGCCGGCTTGCACGCCGCGCACGGCATCCAGCCCCCGACCCTGACCGATATAGGTCACCGGTTGCATCTGCGCCCGTCCGCCGCGAATCACGTACACAAAGGAACCTTTGACGCCTTCCTGCAACGCCCTCTGGGGAATCAACAAAGCCTGTGCAAGGATTTTGCGGGTAAAGCGCACCTGAACGAAGACACCTGGCCAGAGAGTGCCTTGGGTGTTGGGCAGAACGGCACGGGCGGTGATGGTGCCGGAGGCGGTATCAATGCTGTTGTCGACGGCGATCACCCGGCCCTTGCCCAGAAAGTGTCGGCGATCATTGCTCCACACGCCTACAGTGGGTGCGAGGGTTCTCTCCGCACGGCGCAGGGCGGCCAGGTCCTTCTCCGGAAGACTGAATTCGATCTCGATGGGACGAATTTGCGTGAGCGTACACAGCAAAGTGCTGTTGGCCGTCACCAGATTACCACTCCTGATGCCGAGCAATCCGATGCGACCGGCGATGGGCGCGTGGATTTGGGTGTAAGAGAGATCGAGCTCGGTGGTCTGTACAGCGGCGCGATCCGCGGCGACGGTGGCGGCTTCCATCGCCGCGGACGCTTCGGCCTGCTGATAGGTTTGGGCTGTGACATAATCCTTGGCAATCAAGGGCTGGTAGGCCTTGACCTGAGTTTGGTCATAAGCCAGTTGCACCTGAGCGCCGCGCAGATTGGCCATGTCCTGGTGCAGCGCCGCCAGTTGCGGGGCCGGGTCGATCACGAAGAGCGGTTGGTCTTTGTGAACCCGCTCCCCCGAATGAATCATCACTTTTTCCAGCAGCCCCGAAATTTGCGGTTCAATGGACACCGAATGTATGGCGATAGCCTGCCCCAAGGTCGGTACCGTCAGAGCTAATGAACCCGCCTGAACTTGCGCGGTAGTCACGGATACGGGGGGCGGTGGGCGTGGATGCTGTGCCTGCTGGCAACCGGTGAGCACTGACGAAAAAAACAGCAGGAGCAAAAACCGCACAGCGCGTTGGAAAGGACGCCAAAACAATCTACGGGTGCGCATGGGTAGCCTTGGCATCCTGTAGGGTATGCGGCAATCCAATGTAGCCCAGGGCATCCGCGAGATTGGCCAGCTGCGTGTAAGAGGTCGTGATGTCCTGAATTTCGGTCTGCTCGGCGGTAGTCAGCGTCGCTTCGGCGGTAAGCAGATTCAGCATGGTGGAGAGCCCCACCCGATACTGGGCGCGGATCGCCTGCAGAGACGCCTGAGCACTCCGTACGGCGAGTTGGGCGGCCTGGGCCGCGCTGCGTGCGCCGACAATGGTTTGATAGTCCTGAAACACGGTGCTCTCAATCTTCTGAGTTTCTTCGTTCAGGGATGCCTGTGCGCTGCGTGTAT
This sequence comes from Acidithiobacillus ferrianus, assembly GCF_010378095.1. Lineage (GTDB taxonomy): Bacteria > Pseudomonadota > Gammaproteobacteria > Acidithiobacillales > Acidithiobacillaceae > Acidithiobacillus > Acidithiobacillus ferrianus. Next base: position 26,189 of record NZ_WNJL01000035.1, read on the forward strand.
TGGCGCGGGCCTCGGCGATCTGATAGCTGTTCTTGAATCCCGTAAAGAGCGGAACACGCAAGGTAAAGCCGATGGACCAGTTTTGCGAAGGGAAAAGTCCATTCTGGAGGCGTTTGCCGCCACTCACTCCAAGACTCAGCGTCGGCATACCCGCCGCCTGATCGGCGCGCACCGTGGCGCGATCGGCGAGGATCTGTGCGGCCGCGGATTGAATGGCGGGATTGTCCATCCGGGCGCGATACACCAGAGCGCGTAGGGCTGGCGTCACCAAGGGTGGCAAAACATGCGTGTCGAGGGGCACTACGGGTATCGTCTCATGGGCCGACAATCCGCAGGATTCCGCCAACGCCCCTTCGTCGCTGTGCACCTGCGCTGCGGCGGAGATCAGATTGGCTCTGGCCTGGGCGAGGGCGGCCTTGGCCTGCAGTACATCGGCAACAGTGGCCAGACCCGAATGCTGCTTGATAGCGGCGGCGTCGAGGCTCGCAACGTCCTCCGCGACGGTTTTCTGATAGGCGCGTACCAGAGCCTGTTCACCGAGAAGCAGGTAATAATTCTGGGTCACCGACAGGGCCACGCTCTGCAGGGCGCTATTGTTGTCGAAGCCGCTGATGTAGATATCGGCCAGTGCCCCGTCGCGCTGGGCAGCACGGGCGCCGAAATCCAGGAGGACGTAATTGAGGGAGAGATTGGTGCTGTCGCTGTTCAACACGGGAATGGAAAAGCCCGCCGAGGTGTTGGATTCGGATCGCACGGCATTACTCTGCAGGATCAACGTCGGCAAATAACCTGAATCAGCCACGCCCAGCCCCGCTGCCGCTGCCTGCAGATTTTCAAAAGCCACTCGAGACGCCGGATTATGGGATAGGGCGAAGGCGGTCAGGGCAGCAAGACCCATGGGGTGCGAAAATTGGACCGAGGGCGTTTGGGGCGCCTGAGGCAGATGCCGCACGTGATGGCTCCAGGGCGCGCCGACTGCCGCTGCATTCCAGTAGCGGGTCCCCAGCGGATCACTAAACAGGCCTTGAATAACCCCGGCTTGTGCTGCAGGCACTCCCAAGCCCTCGCTCCCGGCAAAGCCGCTGAGGCACGCCATGCAGCCTATGTATGAAAACGCTCGCAAGATGGTTCGCCGCCTTCTCTGGCTTCGGGGATATGGTATGCACATCATTGGGATGAGTTTCCCGAAAATTAGTCGCGATCCGCAAGCAATAAAGTGTTACAGGATATGAATCCGCTTCAGCGGATCGCCTCGTTCCGATCTTGGAGGCGATCTTGTATTTGTTGAGATTGTAATTGCTGTTGTAATTGTTCATTCCGAATCTGCTGCTGGTTTTCCTGCAGACGCATCTCTTCGTTTTCCTGTTGTAATCGCTCTTGTTCCCGTTGCAGATTAAGATTGAGTTGGTTCTGTTGCAACTGCTCGGCATTCTGCTCATTTTGAAGTTGTTGCTGTATTTCTGGTGTATTGTTTTGCTGAATACTTTGCTCAGTGCTATTTGTTAGTGGGTTTAACAGCGAATTTTCACTCACGAACACAAGTCCGGCTGCCGAACATGCGTACACACTGATATAGAGGCCCATCGCAGCGGCAAGTTGTCCGGATATCCTGGTTCTCTGGTGCATAACCCCTCCCAATCCTTATCTCAAAAAAGTGTTAATAAATATGATTCTCTCTGTTCAATCCGAGACATTCAGTATCGATTCTCCCCGCTGCATCCGGAGAATATTCCTGAGCCGAGTATTCAGGTGAGATGAAAGCCCGCAACCCTCCCGTTACTTTCCGTCATCTGTATATAGGCGCCATCCTGTAGATGCGTCACGTAATTGGCATGCCCCAAACCGTTGAAGTAGCCGAAACCAGCACCCACAGAGACACCTGCTCCCGGATCTGCGATCGTGGCAGTCGGATGGGCCAGAGATTAGCCAAGTTCTGACAACCGATGCTCCCCGCGCGCCATCATATAATAGCCTCATTCTTTTTCACCGGCCTGATAGGCGTTTAGCGGCGCGTCTTTTTGCGCGGAATAGGCCTTGAGGTAAGCCATGACCCGCGCGTAGGATTTGACCCCCTTGCTGGCGATCCACTCCTGTTTCATCTGTTCGGGACCAGGCACCTTGAGCAGCGTGGTCGGCGTATAGGCATTGCCCTTACTGGGTGGCGGCAAGCTGGCCCCGTTTTTGGTCTGATGTTTTTTGTACCAGGCCATTTCGTCGGCGATCAGGTAATGCCCGGTGGCGCCCGCCTCGCGGCGCAGCAAAGTGTAGTGATCACATTTCCCCGCATTGAAGGTGACCGGCACCTGCATGGGCAGCACCTTGGTGGGCGCGAAGTCCGGATGGTCCGTCCACATCCCCGAGAAGACGCCGGCGTTCTGATCCCACTGGGACATGGGCGGCAGACCGAAGATGGCCTCGGTGGTCTTGAGGAGGTTCACCTGGGAATAGAGGTTGGTTTCAAGATAGCCTTTTTTCACCCAGGGGCCCATGGCGAGGGCGAAGGTACGATGGGCGTTGATGTGGTCGGCGCCGGATTGCGCATCGTCTTCGGTCAGAAACACCACCATATGCCTCCACTCCGGTGTCGTGGAAAGGTAGTGAATGAACTTCGCCGTGGCATAGTCGTTGTTGGCCACATAGTAGTCCGGCGTGTAGTAGCAGGATTTGCGTCCCGCCGTGTGATCATCCGGCAACCAGATATAGATGAAGTGCGGGAATTTCGCACCGGGATGGGCCTCGAGCCAGTTCACCGCCATCTTTTCCCGGTAGGTGTCGAGGATCATGCGATCCCAGCCGGGAAAGCCCGTCGCCAGATGCCTTTTCATGGCCGTGGAAATGTTGCCCGCTTCAGAACGTGACACAAACTCCCCGAAGTCTTCAAAAGACACCTTATGATCCAGCAGGTCGTTAAAGAGAAAGAGGCGCTGGGGATAACTGATCCAGGGATTGGACCACTTGCCGAGAACGGAAAGGTTCTCGTAGATGGCATAGGGATTGTCGACCCCCAGGGGTACCCCACCCGTACCCGTTGCACCCCCCGGTATCAGAGATTGCGTCCAGCCGGGATTGGCCACGAGTCCGCGACCGGAGTAGTACTCGGGCCAGGTGCGTTGCACGAAATCCGAGTCCGAGGCGGCGGTGGTCCACTGGTGGCCTTGGGCGGTCACCTCACCGTCGGCCATGAAATTCACGAAGAGCGTATTGCGATGGGCGAGGTGATAGAGGTTCGGCAGTTCTTGGGGCCCGTAGAGATCCAGATGCGGGTCGGCCCAGGCGCCTGCCGCCGGGTCATCGCCAAAATCCTCATCGAAGGTTTTGTTTTCACGCAAAATGAAAACCACATAATGAATATGTTTACGCAGGAAAGTCGTTGTTTTCCTATCTTCAGCATGGCGCGCGGCGCGTTGGGCGGGGGTGAAGCCATCATTGAGAAGACTTTCCTGCGTCCAGGCCGGAAGATGAAACGTCAGGTCCCGCAGATCCACTTTCTGGACCAGACCATCCATCATGTTCCCAACCCACTGGTGCTCCACATTGGGACCGGAGCCGAGACCCTTGGCGGCGGCGATGTACAGCGCATGATGCGCGTGTGTGATAGCCGTGGGATACCAGCCCGTGGGGATCAGTCCCAAGCCCTTACCCGTCTGGTCGTTGTAGACGGCGACATCGTTGTTGCCGGCGTTGGCCACAAAGAGCTTGTCGCCAACAACGGTCAGGCCGTCCGGATAGCTGCCCGGCGGCGCGTCGGGATAGGGGCCGTCATGGATGAAGCCCTTTACCCGCAAATCGGCGCTATCGATCTCGGCCACCCGGTCGATGTTGGCCAGCGCCACGAACACATCGGGCGAGTGGGGTACCGCCGCCAGCGCCGTGGGATGCACACCCGCCTGGGTATGATCGGGTCCGGTGGGGGGGCCAACCCGCACCGTGCCGAGCACCCGCATGCTGGCCGGATCCACCACCGCAACGGCATTGCCGCCCCAGAGGCTGACCACCAGTTTTTTCCCTGCATCGGCCAAGGTGACCGCAAAGGGATACGGACCCACGTTGCGATAACGGGTGTGTCCGGTCTGGATATTGATGCGGGCGAGGCTGTTGGACAGCAGTCCGGTGACGTACAGATGCCGGTTCCGTGGTCCCACGGCGATGGCGTCCGGATAAAAGAGTCGCGGCTTACCGATATGGTGTCCCTGGTATGCATAGGGATACTGAGTCTTGGGGAAAGGCCGCCAGGCTAGAGGATAGCGGCGCAAGAGTTTTGGTTTCCCACCCTGAACGCTGAATGCCGCGACATCACTGCTGTCGCCGCCTGCGGTATAGAGCACGTGGTCAGGTCCCACCGCCATGCCCTGGAAAAAGCTTTGATGGCCAATGACATCACTATGCAGGTCGGTGACGTCCGTGGGCATCGGTGCGGCTTTTCTGGCCCCTTTTTTATAGGCCGCAATTTCCGCCAGCCGATGCAGGGTGTGCTGATCATAGAGGGTGATGGTCTGCGCCCGGGTGGCTCCGTTCGCCATGGCCGCGACATGGTCGCCCAAGGGCACGACCGCGGTCACAAAATTGGGGGCGCCATTGACCAGACCCACAGGGCTGACGACCCGCCCCGTGGGCAACACATGGGTCACCCAGTCCTTATTCGCCACATGGATGTGAATCGGGGCGTTGATGTCGCGCGTGTTTGAAACCCCCACATCGGCAAAAGCCGGCATCGAAAACGTCAAAGCAAAACCAGCAGCACATGCTACGATGGAATTCCATTCTTTCACAGCGTTGTATCCTGATCATTTATCCTGGAGTGGGCGGAAAGATGCACCGATACATCGAACATCATGGGATGTTTGGACATCTTCTTTGGTAAAAGGGTGGAAAGATGGTGTCCTCCACGGTCTTCAGGGCGGCGCGGTTGATGGCGCCGATACCGCTGCTCTGGGCAACCTGCGCAGAAAGCAGATGCTCCGACGGCGTCAGGCGAAAGAACATCCCGGTAGGTCCCCCCGACATGCATCATCCGGACGAAATCCGGCACGTGCGCATTGGCCTGCACCCACGCCCGCAGCATGGTCGTGTAGATGTCTATAGCCGACTGACACGCTGCCGGCGTTTTGGCGAGCAGAGGTTTGGGCGGCAGCGGATGATGCACCACCGGATGCGGAACTGGCCTCGGTATGGGTTTGGGTCTGGGCACCGGTAGGGGTTTCGGTGGTGCCGGTTTAATCATGTGGATCGCCATAATCTTTGGCTTTGGCTTGACCGTCACCGGCTGCGACAGGTGGGAATAAATCAGTCCCCCGATCATCAGCGCCCGTCCGCAGTGATCCTTCTTGAACTTTGGGGACTGAACCGGGGAGGAGAGGGTAGCGGCGTTCATACGTTCTCAAAATCCTCGCATAGGCCGGGTCGGGGCACGGAATGTTCGGTGATTTTCGTGGTTGCACTGTTCAACGGAGCTTCCCTTCATTGGCTTCATAGCTGGCGATGGTCACCCCATGGGCTCGGGCATAGCGATGCAAATAGGCCATAAAATGGTGGTAGCCCTAGCTGTCACTGAGCAATGGCCAGGTACGGACGCATAGCTTCAATGTGCTGGCAAGCGAGGTGCATCCGCATCATCCAAGCATGAGGATCTTGGTCACGCGCATCTGCAATATCGTGAGCATAATCGGTGTTCGTTCTGTATGTCAGGCCATCCGCCTCCAAATAGCCCAATGAGAACCCGCGCTGGCGGCAAAAGAGCGGCCAAGCCACATCATTGCCAACTGTATCGACGATACATCCGTTCACAATCGACACAGCGGCCCTATGTGAAAGCCCCCGGGCGGCCATCATGAGATCCCACGAATGCCCTGTGATGAGCCCGAATATCTCATTCACGATGGCCTCAGTCATCGCGAGTCGACGTGGAAGCGCGGCCTTAGACTGCGGGCCACGACCAATCACCACACAGTCCTGGCCAATGACGGCATCCAGAACGGTATTAAATTCGTCTGCTTGGTTTTCGACCCACCGTAGCACATGGTCGAGGTCAGCGTAGAAAATATGGTCTTGCTCAGCACCCCTTAGAGCAAGGGCGACCGCCTCGCGGCGGTGTCGACCAATGGCATCGGGGTCGGCGCGTATTGTCGCCAGCCGAACCCCAGCAGACTCCAGCAGACAGAGCACCCGTCTGTCCGTGGAGTGGGTAGCAATGCACCCGATTACCGGGAAGCGGCGTGTGATCTCTGGCATAAACATCTCAAGCTTGGGAAATAACGCGCCATCCCGGTCGGCGACCGTGGTGGCAAACTTGAGCCGATGCCGCCCCGGATGAAGGGCGTCCATATTATCACCACTCCCCGACACTAGAATTTTAGCGTCACACTACCGAACACGAAGCGCGGCATCCCTTCCAGAACGGACAAGTAAGTATTGCCGTAATAGTCGGTGTTGCTGAAACCCTTTGGAAAATACTGTCGATTCAGCAGATTGTCGATATTCAGCGCCAGCTTCACGCTTGTCACATGATCAGCGTGAATCGGAATCGTGTCCTCCGCGCCCAGGTTCAGCAGAAAGTAGGGCGGTATGGTCTGGCTGGTCGGAGTGCCCGCGAATTGCTGGTTGACATACTGGCTGGAGAGATATTTTCCGTCAATATGGGCATGCACGCGGTGATAGCCCCAGTCGAGGCCCACATTGAACATGTTCCGGGGCACGTCCGCCAACGGCTGCCCGGCCTGAACTCTGCCCGCATAGGTGGAGTGGAAGGAAGAGGTGAACACCGCCTGATTGTAGGAATAATTGGCAAAGGCCGTCCAATGGCCCAGGAGGAAGTGACCGAGACGCTGCTCCAGGGCCAGTTCAACGCCCTCGTATCGTGAGCTGCCGCCATTGTAAGTATTGCTTACTCCAGAACTATTAGTGTTAGTTAAAAATGTATTTTTAAATTGTTCCAGATAGGCATTCACGCTCCCCATAAATCCATGATGACGGTACCGCGTGCCCAGCTCATAGTCCGTCACATACTCTGGCTGGACAGTTACCGGCGCCACAATATACTGGCCGGCATTATTTTGCTCGGCGATGTTACTGTAATAGGCGCCAATATTCGGGAACTTGATGTTCCGGCCCCAGGAACCGTAGACGCTCAGGCCATGGAGGGGGGCATAGCTGATGCCAATGGTCGGAGAGGTAAATGCCTGACTGTTGGCCACGCTTCCACCGATCGGATAATAAAAACCGATATTGTCTGAACTTACGGTATAAGCATACAGATACTTGATGCCTGGGGTAATGTGCACTTTGCCGTGCAACAGGTTGATATTATCCTGCACATATACCGAAGACATCAGGCGCTCATCATGTTCATCCCAAGCATTATTGTACTGTGGTACTTGTGGTACAGGAGCAGAGCCATACCAGTATTCCGCACTGTGCAACATGCCGTAACTAACATTGCCGCCGAGGGTGACCCGGTTGTGCGGCAAGATGAACACAGCCTTGGGGGAGAAACCCAGGGCCGTGGAAATATCCTCGTACAGATGATAATTGGTGCCATAATGGGTCGACCCGAAGAGGGCGCTGGGATCATAAGTGGGAGGGACCGGATAGGAGAGCCAGAAAGGATAGCCGGTACCCTGATTGGGGAGGTAGTAAGGCTGAGTGGCACTTTGATCGAAGGCCGGGTTCGCATAGGAGGTGCGATGGTAGTTATTGTTCTGCACATACACCTTGGCACCCAGAATCACATGGCGATTGATGGCGCTTTTGTCGCCCAGGACGGCCGTTAGCTCGGTATCGGTATTCGAGGTGGTGGAATAACTCAGTGGCCATTGGTAGCTGTAACCATATTGCTGAATCAGGGCCTGCGGCACGCTATGCGGGGTATAACCGACGTTGCGGTTGACGATCACATACGCCGACATCCGGGACATGCCGTGGTCGTAGGGCAGGATCCCGGCGTAGTAGTAGTTGGTGTTCTGATTGCCGGAGTTCTGCAGCCAGCCGTTGCTGGTCTGCCGATTGTAGGCGAATAGAGAGCGGAAGCCGTCGACGGACCCAGTGTTGAATGAGGCATTCCACTGAAAGGTGCCGAAACTGCCGTAACCTGTGCCCACCGACCCGCCCATGGTCCTGCCCGGCTCGCGCGGCTGGTAATTGATGGTGCCGCCCAGGGAGTTGTACGCGTTGACCGCAGGATTGTTGATCCCGTTGTAGATGTTGATGCCGGAAATGTCGTTGAGGGTCAGGGGGATGGCGTTGCGATTCGACGCCTGATTCGTGCTCCCGCCGTTGAACATGTCATTGAGGGGGATGCCATCGAAGGTCTCGGAGAACTGCCCACTGTTGAAGGCGCGGAAGGTGATGGTGCTACGCACGCCGTTGGGACCGGTACTGTATGCGTTTATCGATGGCTTCGTGGCGAGAATCGTCTGGGCGTTCTGCATCGGCGAGGCGCGCCGCACCGCTTTGGCCGTGATCACATGTTCTGAATAGGTGGCCGTTAATGGCACTTTCTTTTTGGCTTGTGACGTCTTCGTTTTTTTCGAAACTTGGCCCACCTGAACGGGTGCACTGGTTGTACCTTGGGCATAGGCCACGGGCGCCATGACACTCATTCCAGCACTACCCAAGGCCAAAAGCAATAAATGACGATGTAGATGTTGCATAGCTCTGATCCTTTCCTATAACTATTATCGGCATAAAATTAATTTAGAACTCAGGCAAGACTTGTGCCATGGACAAAAAACTATAATAATTTGTTTTAATTTAATATATTCAATATCCACTCGCTCGCGATAATGCACCAAAAAGGTGCGGATCGCTTACAATAATGATCATTGTGGTGCATCCTAAAGAAACTCGGAAGGTATCTTCAATGCGCATAACCGGCGCGTACCCACACGATATGGGGTAATAGGACCAGCCTCTTTCCAGTTTGTCCCCGGCGGCTGGTCATGTTTCCGCGACCAGAAGATGGTAACAGACCAATGTGACGCTGGTTTTACACTTTTATGACGAAATCATGACGCCGTGAACACGCCCCCTCTCCTGGTCCTGGCCGGTTCCTGGTAGAATCTGAGCCGTCCAGGAGACTATCCATTGCCGGATCCACATTCAGAGCAGGGTGCCGAACGCCGCAAGATCATCCATGTGGACATGGACGCCTTTTTTGCCGCCGTGGAGCAAAGGGACCACCCCGAACTCCGGGGGCAACCCGTCATCGTCGGCGGCGATCCTGCCGGCCGGGGCGTCGTGGCGACCTGCAGCTATGAGGCCCGCAGCTTTGGCATTCACTCCGCCATGACGGCAGCCCGCGCCGGCTCGCGAGGAGGTCATCGACCTTCGGTAAAATGACGTTTCAGGAATAGGCGGTAATGCAGCCCAATCGGGCACATGAATGCATCCATTGACGGGTCGATGGCGTGTGGCCCATGCTGAAACCTATGTCGACAGGGAGGTGTACCATGCGTACGGAACGCCATGTCCGTTTTTTTCGTAATGACCGCAATCCGTTGGATGACGCTTCCCCGGACCAGCGGTGACGGCATGCCGGGAAATGGAGGTATCCGCCTGAAGGTCAGCGTCGGCGAACTCTGGGGCCATGCCGTAGCCAATATCACACCGTCGGCCATGCCGGCCGTCACGATTGCTTTGGTGGCCATACACGGTGGCTCCTTTACCTGGCTGGCCTATGCCCTCATCGGCGTGCTGATGACCCTGGTGGCCTTGCAGGTGGGCATTCTGGCCAGACATTTTCCCTCTCCCGGCTCGCTGTTCTTTTATCTGAGCAAGGCCCTGCACCCGGTCTCCGGCATGGTCGCGGGCTTCACCATGATGGCCGGGTATTTGGGCGCTTTGGCGGCGGCCCCTCTGCTCGGCGGGCTTTTTGTCGAGCAGGCGCTGCGGTTTTTCTGGCCGGTTTCCGGGGCGGGCTGGATTGCGGGGATTGGGGCACTCTATCTGCTGGTGGCGTGGCGGCTGGCCCTGCGCGGCATCGAAATCTCCGCGCGCTGGGGACTCTGGGTAGAGATCTTCTCCATCCTCTGCATCGTCTTCATTGCCACGGCGACGCTCGGGCATTTTGGCTGGCGCGATCCGGCCCAGTGGAATTTCCAGCAGTTACACACCGCACCACTGGCGCAGGCGCTGATTCTCTCGCTGCTGGCTTACGGCGGCTTTGAGACGGCGGGAAATCTGGCGGGTGAAACCAGCGCGGCGCGCACCGCCATCCCGCGCGTCATGGTGCTTTCCGTGCTGATGGTCGGCGGATTTTTCGTCGCCATGGCCTATATCGAGGTGCTGGCTTTTGCCCAGATTCCCACCCCCCTGGGGGACAGTGCGGCCCCGCTCAATGCCATCGCTAAGGCCATCGGGCATCCCTGGCTGGGCATTTTCTCCGATCTCGCCATGGCGACGGCGGCATTTTCCGCCACCATCGCCACCCTCAACAGCATCTCGCGGATCCTCCATAGCATGGCCGGACACGGGGTCATCCCGCGTTTCTTCCATCACCGGGACTTACGCCACGGCACCCCGGCGCGAGCATTGCGAGTACTCGCCATCATCGTGCTCATCAGTATGGCGGTGGTTACCCTGTGGAAAATCCCCATATTGTCGGTGGTCGGCACCTTTGGCACCTTTACCGGGCTGGCCTTTCTGCTGCTATACGGACTGGCCAACATCGCCACACCCTGGTTCCTGTTCCGCCAGCGTCATGCCTGGCGCTGGATCAGCCTCCTCATCGCCGGCATCAGCCTGCCCCTCCTGGTCAAAGTGATGGCGGTGAGCCTCTGGCCTTTACCGGGCGGAGGTGAAGGAATCGCCACCCTTATGTCTTGGAACCAGTCCCTGTGGATTGGTACCCTTCGGCTGATCCCCGGAGCGAGGCGGGCAAGACTGGTTGTCACCCAAGGAATCAATCCTGTAATGCAGATTAATCGCTCGTCTCACCTTTGCCACCCGTTCGGACGGTATCCAAGGCCTGCCCTGGGCAAGAGCCTGCACAGATAAGGTTGAACCGGCATGGTCCGTAGATCGCCGTTATCTTTTCAAGGAGGTTGGCATGACTCATCCTACCCTATTCGTTGGCATCGACGTGGCCAAGACCAAATTCGATGTGGCTCTCTTGAACGCTGAGGGCAAGTATCGCAGTAAGGTCTTCCCCAACACACCCGTTGGACATCAGCAGTTCCTGGAGTGGCTGACCAGGCACGACGCCCAGGAAGCCCATCTTTGCATGGAGACCACGGGCGTCTACGGGCGGGACCTGGCACGCTTTCTGGCGCAACAGCAGATCCTCATCAGCGTGGTCAACCCGGCCCAGATCCATGCCTTCGGCAAGACAGAACTGACCCGGGCCAAGATGGACAAGGCCGATGCCCGGCTCATTGCCCGGTATTGCCGGATGCACCGTCCTGCGCCCTGGGTGCCGCCGGCTGAGGAGATCGCCACCCTCCAGGCCCTGGTTCAACGTCTGGAGGACCTCCTGGCACTGCAAACGATGGAGAACAACCGACTGGAAGCCGCTACAGGGCCAGCGCGGGAGTCCGTGGAGGCCGTCCTGCAATTTGTTCATCAGCAGATCGAGATGCTACGCCTGCAGATCGAGATCCATATCGATAAACACCCCGATCTCAAAAACCAACAGGAGTTGCTGTCCAGTATCCCTGGTATTGGGGACAACACGGCCGCCACCTTGCTGGCCTTTCTTAGCCCCTTGGAGCGGTTCCACTCTGCCAAACAGGTGGTTGCCTATGCCGGCCTCAATCCCCGCATTCGCCAGTCGGGTCAATGGGCAGGAAAGACCCCTATCGCCAAGGCGGGGAATGCTTTGTTGCGCAAATCCCTCTACCTGCCGGCAGTGGTCGCCAAGCGGCACAACCCCATCATCGCATCCTTTTGCGACCGGCTATTGGCCCGAGGCAAACGCCCCATGCAAGTGGTGGTCGCCGCCATGCGCAAGCTCCTGCATCTGGCTTTCGGCGTCCTCAAGTCGGGGAAACCGTTTAACCCCAAATTGGGAGTTGCATAACGCCGTCCAAGACGGTATCTGCATTACTGGCGCAAGCGATTTACGGAAGCGGCAGAACCGCAGCCCATGACCCCTGGGATCGAGCGGTTTTTGCCAATGACTTTGTCACCAACCCGGTCGGTGATTTTGCCGGTGGAGAGTAAGTAACTCAGCGGCGTTGTATCTCTGATTTTTCCTATGGTACGCCCAGCCAGCGTAGCCCGCCCATTTGGGAGTAAAGCTGCTTGAGCATGCTTGTAATGCAGAACCATAGTGTATGTAGTTGGCGGCTCTACATTCTTGATCGGGACATATCGCATCGAAGGTCGGCTAACCGCCTCGCAGATGGCCTCGGCATCAGCCGCATCATTCTTGTTGCTCTTCACATAGGGTTTTACGAACTGGGGCGCCATCAGCTTGACCGTGTGTCCCAAGGATTCCAGTTTGCGTGCCCAATGATGCGCGCTGCCGCACGCTTCCATGCCAATCAGACACGGCGGGAGATTCGCAAAGAACGTCGCCACCCGGTCGCGACGGAACTGCTTGCGAAGGATAACCTTGCTCCGGGAGTCCACGGCGTGCATCTGAAACACGTTCTTCGCCAAATCTATGCCAATCATCTTAATCTCCATTTGCAGGCTCCTATTGCTCGCGTGGTGAGGAAAACCCTCACGCTGGCACATCCAGGCCGTTATAGGGTGGGGACGTCCATCCCATTGCTTACTGTCGATGGTCGAGCGTGCCGATCCTGTTCGGCAGATCGATTGAAGGCAATGTCAGTTTGCCTTACCATTCTGGCTTTAAGGTTTCTGAGGAGGCTCAATGAGCACACTGACCGTGACAGCTAAGGGACAAGTGACCCTACGAAGGGATGTTCTGCGGCATCTTGGTGTTCACCCTGGCGAGAAAATCACCGTCGATAAGCTACCCGACGGAACGCCCGATTCAGGCAGCGACATTGATATGCCGTAAGGTATCCGCGCCGCCTTTTTTCGAGGCATCCAGTATCTCTATGCCGACGAGGTTGCCGTCTTTGTCGTAATCCAGGACGACACCATCGGCCACTTCTTCACTTTCCTCGATGGGCGCCGACGTCAGTTCCAGGTATACCGCATCCGCCTCTCTATCCACTCGCACTAACATGGTGCCCTCCTGCTCGATCCATTCCATTTTGATGCCGCGCCGCTGTACCGCGAAGGCCGCATGCTCCGTCAGGGTCAAATCCATGTTTTCAGCCCAGCAACTTCGCCAAATCCTCCGCCCGCAAATGAGTATAGCGCTTCAGCATCTGCAAAGTCTTGTGGCCGGTGATGGCCGCCACCTGCATGGGGCGCCAAGCACCCTATCATCGCGATGAATTCCGATCACGAGAAGACCCAGGCGATAGCCGCGCTCAAGCGCGACTCCTCGCGGCCAGTCGGCGAAATTAGTTCATGCTCATCAGTAGCCCGCCTCTTTCTGATGCCGGAATGCCAAGACATATGTGACGATTACTTGTGGCACTCTGGCACCGCCTGTGGTTGCACTCTCGGATGGTGATTTTGTAGAAGCGTTCTATCAGCGTCTTTCTATGTCCGGTAACCTCCTGCACGTCATCGAATAACGGTGACATGAACTCCTGGCACTTTCGCCCAGATCCGGTCTGCGGTCAGTATCGGAATGCTCAAACGTTTTCCGAGCGCCAGACAGGCCCGATCAGCCAGCGATAACCCAAAGGGTCTGGTCAACGGCCGAAGTCGTGCAATCTCCATGCTGTCCTCGATGGTCAGGGGCAGCACGTCCAGGATATTCCCCAGAATGCCGCGCTTTTCTAGCTCAGCGGTTAGTGTTTCCGGGGCAATGCCGGTTTCCATGGCTTTTGACAGGACTTCCGCCCAGTTCACCGTGCCGATGGCGCTCCCCACGGCGAGCGATTTTTCCACGGCCTCCGCACCCGGCTCTTCGTTGAGATAGGCCAGCAAAGCCGAGGCGTCGAGTACCGATTTATTCATGTTCCGCTTCGATGCGTCGTTCAGCGATCAACTCATCCGCCAGGTGCCGATCCCTCGTGGTATCAGGAGCCAATTCACGTAATAGGCCGCGGCCCCTGCGAGCCGATTCTCCAGGGCTGATCAAGCGCAGCATCCCATCTTCGCGCATCGCCATGATCAACGTGCTTCCCTGTTCAATGCCCAGTTGGTGACGAATGCCGACGGGCAGTACCAGACGCCCGCGCTGGTCCACATGAACGGTGTATTGATGGGTATCCATATATATTCCCCCTCATTATGTCAGACCCATTTTATCCATGTTGCCCTCCAGAAGGGAAGCCTTCCTCCTGGAGGTGGGGTTTAGGCGCAGAGAACGAAAAACCCCGTTAAGGCGATTTGCCCGCAACATAGTGATGGGGGCGTGCTTGGCTTCATAGGCTTGGACCAGCGTGGCCAGAATGTCCAGGCGATCTCCTTCCCTTGACCGCGGCCGGGAGATTGCTCCTTCATGTGATCACGTCTACAATAGGTTGACCAACTACATAACCATATAGGGCGCCATATGGAAACTGTCGTATCTATCGCACTGGCCGAAGCCAAGGCGCACCTGAGCCAAATCCTCGATCGGGTGGAGGCGGGCGAGGAGCTGGTGATCACCCGGCGCGGCAAATCGGTGGCCCGTGTCGTTCCTGTGCAGCAGCCGGTGGTGCCCCTGCCGCCTCTGGCCGCATTCCGGGCACAGTTCCCCAAAATGCGGCGTTCCAGCACCGAAATGATCCGTGCAATCCGTGATGAAGGCTATTGATGGTCTATCTGGACACCAGCTTCATTGCGCCGTTGTTCATTGCGGAGGACACCAGCGATGCGGTCGAAAGCCATCTGCGGCATCTCGATGGCACTCTGGCCACGTCAGACTGGACGCGCGTAGAGTTTGCCAGTCTGTTGGCGCGCAGGGTGCGGATGAAAGAATTGGACATCGCGCAGGCCGATGCAATCCGCGAGGTCTTTGCGACCACCCTGTTGAGTTCTTTTCAAATGCTGGCGCTCAGCTCCGCGGATTGCGCGGTAGCGGTGCAACTGCTCCATGATCCGGCCACGGGATTACGGGCAGGAGACGCGCTTCATTTGGGCGTCGTCCATAATCACCGGCGTCCCCAGTTGTTGTCATTGGATCAGGGCATGGTGAACGCCGCGCGGCTATTGGATTTTCCTGCCAGCACCGGCATTACGATAGAACGATGAGACGTGTAGCTGCCGCGCGTGCGCTGATTTGCCGGTCGTCGTTTTCCGGTTGCATTTTGCATTTTGCATTTTTAATGCATACAGTCAGAGCCGTTAATGTACCTCTGGAGGGCATGATGAATGCGACACAGCTTAGGGCGAATCTTTTTGTGGTGCTACGTCGGGTACTCAGTACCGGCCAGCCGGAAGAACTGGTGTCTCCTATGGCCTTGCTGGAGGTTCAGTAGCAGTATTACCCTCACACCGTTTGGTAGCGATCACCCCTATGCAAAATTCAACCAAAAACCGGCGCGTCCTCATGGAAATGCGCCCCGCCCTGGACGGCTTCTATGGTATTCCTCAGGAAACCCGTCTGTTGTTCGGCGCGCTGGCCACATTGCCGGCGCTGGAACTGTCTGGCCTGCTGCAGATGTCCAAGCGCGGCGTGCGCGGTGGCGTGTATGGGGGGGCGGCGCTGTCCGAAGCGGAGCGCGTGCATCGCTTTGCGCGGGTGGTGGTGTCTCTCAAGGGCCGTAGCGCGCTGGACTGGAAAGGCGACGTCATAGAGTGGCTGGACAATCTCTGGCAGACTTGGCGCTTGCGTTACGCGGCGTGGACCGGGCTGGGGCGGATTCCCCTGGGCCACTTCGAGACCCGTTATTTCCGCGATTTTGTTTGGCAGGAACTCTACGGCCGGAGCCTGCCCGCCGCCGACCGGGAGCAGGTGCTGCGCAGTGATTACCGGGTCTGTGCCTATCCGTGGCGGCGCATGCATCTGGTGGGCATCGAACGGGCGCAGGTGTTGTCGCATTCCCGTTATCCGCTGCTGGATACCCGCGGGCTGGATGTGTTTGTCGCCCAGACCCCTTTTCCGGGGCGGGTGAGTCCGGGTACGGCCCTGGTGGTGCATTACCACGACGCCATTCCGGTGCTGATGCCGCATACCATCTCCGACCGTGCCTTTCACCAGGCCAGCCATTTTCAGGCCATGGCCGCCAATGTGCGCTCCGGCGCCCGCTTCGTCTGCGTGTCGGACGCCACCCGCCGCGATCTGTTGAGTCTCTTCCCCGAGGCGGAACCCCTGGCCCACACCATCCACAACATGCTGCCCGCGCACTACCATCCGGCGGAACCGGAGCCGGAACGGATACCGGACATCGTCCGCCGTCATTTACACGGGGAGTACGAAGGAAAGGTGCGCGGTGCGAAGAAGGGCAAGACCAAGGTCTATCGCCTGTTCCGCGCGTTCGGCAACGAGGAGGAAAAGACGGCTTTTTATGCCCGCGCCTTTGGGCCGGACAGCCGCTTCGTCCTCATGGTCTCCACCATCGAGCCGCGTAAAAATCATGCCCGTCTGGTGGAAGCCTGGGAGGCCCTGCGCAGCGCCGCGGACCCCGATCTCAAGCTGGTATTGGTGGGCCATATCGGCTGGGACTATCAGACCGCCCTGGAGACCTTTTTGCCGTGGATCGAGCAGGGCAGCCTCTTTCTGCTCCACGGCGTTCCCGCCGGTGCCCTGCGCCTGCTCTACCGGCAGGCCGTGGTGACGGTCTGTCCCAGCGTCGGCGAGGGTTTCGACTTTTCCGGTGCGGAGGCCATGCGCTGCGGTGGCGTGGTCGCCGCCTCCGACATTCCGGTGCACCGTGAAGTCTACGGCGATGCCGCCCGCTACTTCGACCCCTACGATACCGCCAGCGTCGTCGATGCGCTACGCGGGATGATATATGGCCCCGATGCGAAGACCGTACAATCCCACCTGCGCGCGGCAGGTCTGCAGCAAAGTGCCCGCTATCTGCCGGAGCGGATATTGCCGCAGTGGGAGGCATTTTTGCGGGGAGTGGAGGAAAAATAAATGCACCGGTGACCACCCGGAAACCCTCCACCTCCCGCCATCATCCGGAATGTTCCTCCAGGGTAATTCCATCCATGCGCATGGCAAAACCGCCCGCCACATAAACCCGCACTTCCACGTCTTCGACATAAGTCGGCAGTTCAAAGGCCACGCGACCCAATGCGTAGACCGCATCGGAGGGCGTCGCGTATATGGCCTGACGCACCACCAGGTTGTCGCCTTTATTCCACGACACATCCATCCAGCAGTCGTGCAAGTCCCTCGGCGCCGCGCCGTAGACGGTGGCGGCATAGCGCCCCTTTGGAAGCCCTACATACGGGCCAAAAAGCAGAAGTCCTTCTTCCCCGGTGGCATATACGCTCCGATCCACCGGATAACCCACCCTCGACGCCATTCTGGGATGTGTCGCCCAGTATCGGTGCGTCAAGACGGCGGGCTTCCGCTGACGTCGTCTGACCCGTGCGGTGGCGCTGGGCACGGTGGTCGCGCGGATGAGGGAATCCTCCTTATGCAGTTCCACCATACCGATGCGCAAGTCGCTGAAATCGCTCACCAACACCCGCGCCTCCAACCCCCTGCAGGATTGCGTCAAGGTAAACCGAAGCGCCGCCAGCACGCTTTCCCGTCCATCCCCTGGCGCTTCCAGGGACTGTTCCACCAATACCGTGTTGCCGCCATCCAGGCAGATGTCGGCCATGGCGTCGGCCAATCCGAACCTGCCCACGCTACCGTGTACTTCCATCACATAGCTCCCCGCTTCGAGATCGAGATAGGGGCCGTACATCAGATAACCCTTTCGCCCCGTGCTCACCAGTTGCGTGCCTTCGCGCCTGCCCGCGATGGTCAACAGATGCCTATCCGAGCCCCAGTAGCGGGCCAAGAGCGTATCGTCTTTCACGGGCTCCCAGTGATCCTGCCACTGGTCCTCGAGGATCATGGCCAGCATGATCTGGGCGCTTTCCTCCCCGCTCATCCAGCGCAGGGCATCGCATTCCGGCGATGGGTCTGGTTCGCGCGACTTCAGCCATTGGCGCACGGCGCACGCGATATCCGTGGGCGCCAGACCCGAGAAATAGCGGGCGTACGCCCCCGCCGCCTCGCGAAAAACCGGAATATCGCGGGCAAGGATGGGCAATTTTCGTCGCATGGCCTCGACCAAGGACAGGCCATAGCCGTCATCCAACGCGGCGGCGATGAGGCAGATACCCTCGGCGTAGAGTGGCTCCAGTACGCGCTCATCGGCGTCCTCCACCCAAAACAGGTGCCGCTCTCGCAGAGGATGGGTGCGCAGGCGTTGCACCAACTCGTCCACGAACTGTCCCTGTCTGCCGGCGATGATCAGATTGACCGGCTCCCCCTGGTGCCACAACAGTTCAAACGCCGCCAGCGCTTGCGCGTGCGCTTTGCGCGGCTCCAGCGTGCCGGCCATCAGAAAAGCGGGGTAACGCAGCATGGCGGCGTACTGCATGGCCTGCAACGTATCACGATGCAACGGTTTTTCCGCCACCCTCCGCTCCCTCCCGTCCACCCCCAACCGCACCCAGCCGAGGCGCAGGGTGTGCCCCTCTCCGGGGCCGAACAGGCCCAGCCACCGTTTCAGATTCGCCGCAACCGCGGCCGAGACGCACAACACGCCATCGCCCACGGAGGCGAGCGTCTGCAGCCAGCGACTGTATTCCTCCATGCCCGACTCGGGGCATTCGGGCAACATCACGGGAAAAAGATCATGCACGGTAAAAACCATCTTGACGCCACACAGGCGCAGCGCATTCAAGGCATGCTGATGATGGACCACCAACTCGGGCTGGGAATCCAGCCCCCAGAACACGTCGCCCGCCTGCGCAAAAATCGGCGCATCGTCCAACGGCAAGTCGCCCAGTCCCAGAAAATGCGCGGTGAACCGCCGCGCATAACAATAGCCTCGCTCGGCGGTGGCATATATCGGCTTCGCCCGAAAACCGGCGAAGGATTCGTTGAGCAAAGCCTGTAGCACAGTGCGCGTTACGCGATGTCTGCCCGTTTTGGCATCACTCTGGAGAAACGCCGAAATATCCACCAGGATTTGCCGATAGGTCGAACGCTCCGGCGGGTAGAGGATCGCCATGCGCTCGGCCAGCGTGGATAAATCCGCGAGGTTTTGCGGCGGGTCGAGCTGGCACATTTCGTGGATCAATCCCAGCGCGCCCTGCTCGGCTCGGGCGTAGAACCCCTCGATGGCCTGGACGTATTGCCCGGCACAGGTGCTGGGCGCGTGGTGCGCGCGGATATGCGCCGCTGCACGATCGCCCAGCGTCCGGCGCAACACGGGATCGGCCTGAAAGCGCTCCAGTTGCGTGCGGAGAGCCTCCGCACCGAAGTCGTCCGGCAACATGCACACCGCATCTTTCGGCAAATCCGCCATGCACCCGTTGGCGTTGACGATGGTGGGCAAGCCGTAATTCATGCAGTCCAGCACGGCGGCCGAGGTTTCGCCGCGCGAGAGGGTGCGCAACTGCACGGCGAGATCCGCCGCCGCCAGATAACGTTCATAGGTGGCTTCGTCCACCCATCCGGTGATGCTGATCCGTCCGGGATGGCCATCGGCCCATTGCTGGATGTTCTCGCCATACGCATCCCCCGCCGACTTCCCGACAAAAACCAATTTGCAGCACGGGTCGCGCGCAAGACTGGACATCAGCCATGCCTCGATCAAGCGGTGATTGAGTTTCGGTTGCGCGACGATGCCAAAAGTGCAGACCAGAAACACCTCGTCCCCCAGTCCGAGTTCAGCACGCGCCTGCGATCGCTGCCTCGCCACCGGGGGCGTACGCAGCAGCGGAATGCAGGCCCACGCATCGGCGAAACCGGGGGCATACCATTCATTCGCCATGCGTCGCGAAAAATCCGAATGCACGATGACCCCCACGGCACGTTCCAGTACGGCCAGATTGCAGGGCCATTTGAAAATGACGTCCGCCGCATCTCCTTCTATTTCGCAACGCTCACGCACAGCCACCCACCCATGGGAGCGCAGTAGCGCCCGAGTCCAGGCGCCAGTTGCATAACCCGTGACCTCCATGTGCACATAGGCGCCACTTAAAAAGAAATCATGCAGCACCACCACTCCCGGATAGCGCTCCAGCATACCAAACATGTGCTGGTGGAAATGCGAGTTGCCAAAGTGATAGAGAATGCGGTCGTACGCGTGCGCGTGCCGCTCGAACCACGCCACCGAACGCTGGCGGGTATTGCCCAGCACCCAGGGGTCACTGACCGGTTCGACCTGATCGACGATCACGTCGATCGTGTAATGCGCGGCCAGCACCGGCAGCAGCGCGGCGCTGTAATCGGCGATGCCGCTCTGCGCCGGCGGCAGGGGGGACACATAGGCCAAACTCGGCCGGCGCGACGGCGGCGGATTGACCGAAGCCGGTGTCGGCTCTGCCAACCGGCGGGCATGAAAAGCCTCCATGGCCCCCAAAGCACGCGCCGCCGTGTCCTCCCAGGAAAACTTCGCCGCCTGCTTCAGACCATGCGCCCTGAGCGCCCTACGGAACGCGGTGTCTGTCAATCCGCGTTCGATGCCACAGGCGATGGACCGGGCATCAAAAGGATCGAACAGCGCCTCGTCCCACCCCATCACCTCGGGCAGGCTGCTGTGGTTGCTGGCGATGGAGGGGGCACCGCAGGCCATGGCCTCGAGCACGGGCAAACCGAAACCTTCGTGCCAGGAGGGGAACACGAACAAGGCGCATGCGTTATACAGAGCGAGGAGATCGCTATCGGATACAAAGCCGGTGAGCACCAGTTCACCCGCCTCCAGACCCTGTTGAGCCGCCCAGGCGATGAGGCGTTTGCAGTCCGGTTCCCGCATGGCGCAAACCACCACCAATTGGTGGCCCTGACGCAAAGGTTTCGGCAACATCGCGAACGCGGTGATCAGTCTTTCGATATTTTTTCGGTGGTCAATGCCCCCGGTGTACATGACGAAGGGACGCCGCAAGCCGTGTTTCGCGCGAAGGGTCCGCGCTTCCCCGGTCGTGTAGCGCGACGGCTTGAATTGCGCATCCATGGCGCTGGAGATGTTGATCACGCGCGCCGGATTCGTCCCCAGATAGTCGATGGCCTCCTGACGGCTGGCCGCCGAGATGGCCAGCAAGAGATCCGCCTGTTGCAGATGCGCCAGACGGTTGTGATACCAGGCGGCGGCCGCGGGGTCCACGAGATACAGGTCTTTGTGGACCAGCGGAATGAGATCGTATAGCACCACCGCCAAGGGGATGGCGGCATCGCTTTGGTGGACGCTCACGACGACATCCTCACCAATCCCTTCGAACAGGCTGGTGATCAACACCATTTCTGGCCGCAGACGCCTCAAAAAGGCTTCATAATACGCTTCGCTGGCCGCGCGGCGCCAAAGATTGGCCGGGTCGGGGGCATGGGCGGGCGTGAGCGGGAGCCAGACATGCACGTCTTCTCGCGCCACCAAGCCGGCAAAGGCGCCACGCATCGGATCGATGGTGCCGGTGAAGGTACCGTTCAGGATCAGCGAAATACGGTGGAGGGGCCGCGCAAGGCGGGCCAGCGCGAGCGCCAAGGCCATGGAGTAACGACCGATACCCCGATGGCGGTTCGAGGCCTGCGCCCCTTGAAGATCGATGACAATGTGCATGACCTCACTCCCTGGACACCTGGAGCAATTGGTGCAGATAACTGCGCGCCTCCCAGGATACCTCTACCGGATCCGGCCAAACCCGCTGAGTATGCGGCGGGGGTTTTTGCCGTGCATGCACCGGAGCACGCCGGGTCAGCAAGTCTGCCACGTTACTGTGCTGCAAGGCGTCAAACAATATGTCGACCTGCTGTTGGAGTTTCTCAATCCGGTGGGCGAGATCGAGGTGTATGGGCTCCGCCGGGGCTGGGGCCGCGTCGCGTTTCATAAACTGCGCTATGTATTCGGTAGCCCAACGCTCCCAATCAAAATCTGCGTTTTCCTGATGGTCGATTCCAAAGGTCGGCAGGAGCTTCCAGCGCCAACGTCCCAACGGCAGATGGCGTATTTTTTGGTAGCGGGCGACTAACGTATCCAGTTCTGCACTGACCGCATGGGGCGCATGCCGCCGCCCTTCCGAAGAACTGCGTATCTCGGCCAGAAGCAGGGCACGGCTGGATCCGCGCTGTAGACACAAGGCATAGTATACCAAGCCGACGACATCGGGTTCACGCCCCAGGATGGCGAAAAAAGCGCTGGGCACGAATGCCGCGTTGGGCAACATCAGCAACCTGCGCAGATCCAGCGTGTGCGCTTTTTCACTATCCGACATGCGTGCCCTCCTCGTGCTGCTGTTCCAGTAGATGTTTACAGAAGGGGGCGCTCGCCAACCCACTGAGTGCAAAATCGTCAAACACGCAAGCGCCGTGCGAAAATGCCGCGCTCAGATCGGCATGGTCCCGATGCACATAAAAGCGATTCAGACCATCAAAATACACAAAACCGTATCCACGTCGCAGCAGGGCGCGCTCCCAGACCGGATCGAGGGGCACCTCGGAAAGCGGCAGCGTGCTTTCCACCACCACGATCCACGGTCTGGCCCGGTTGCGTAGCCAGCCGCGCAACACATCCGGCTCACTGCCTTCCACATCGATCTTGAGCCAATGAATTTCACGTCCTGCCGCCATCTTGAACACCGCGGTCAGTGTGCTTTGCTGAACGTCGATGCGATCCACCGGGAAGCCGTTATGCGCGTGCTCCTCCGCAATGCTTGGGATGGCGGTCGATAAGCCCGTTTCCCGGACGACATAAAAGGTGACTTCCCCGCGCTGCTTGCCGAGCGCGGCCTGGACGACCGTTTCGTCGGGACGGTCCGCGCGCAAAAGCGCTGCGTAGACAGGCACCGGCTCCACATGGATACCACGCCAGCCCCGGTCGTAAAACGCGCGGCTGACGGAATCTATCCGTGGATGCTGTGCTCCCACGTCGATATAGAAGCCGGATTGAATGTTCTTGAGCGCGCGCAGCAGCATGACATCTTCAAAGTTCTGCGCGTAAGAAATCCATGCCACAGCGGTACCTCCGCATGAAAGAAATCACGTGGCCGCTGGATACCGCCAATAGCGGGACCAGTGATTTCACTTATGTAGGTTATAAACCATAAAAATTATTTTTACCAATGGATTGCCATGAAATCGATCAGGATTGCAAAAAATCATTCTTTCAAAATATTAACGTGCGCCAATACTGAACCGGAATAATTTTTTACCATCACCTTCGTTTCTACCGCCGTGACATAACCCACGACACCAAAATCCACAGAAAATTCCGTCCATCCTTTTATCTTTTTCAGCTCGCCAAAACCTATCACTCTTTTGCCGTGAATCACATCCCCAAAGGCCGATACCACCTCCAATACAATTTCAACCCCGTCAGCAACGGGCTCCGTCTCGTTCCTGATATGAAAAATCGCCTGATAGTTTCCATCCGACAGAGGAATATAAGGACCATTCAGCACGCAACCGGAATCTTCAGGATGGACCGTGACGACGGAGGCCCCCCACTCCCAACCCTTGACGCCAGAATGAGACACAAATCTGGCGTTCACGAAACTATCGTAGTTTCTAAAGAAAATATCGCTCACCAGCTTGACTACTTTTTCCGTGTCCGCTGATCGGTGTTTCTTTGCGTTTATCCACCAAATAAAGCTGTCTTCAGCATGTAGCCGAGCCATATATCGGCGCTCATCGCTGTCCAACTCGCCTTCCTGGCATGAAAACAAGTCAAATGGCCTCTTCGTAACCGGGTCACGGACCAGCCAAATACCTCTTGTTTCCATCACATCAAAACCCGCGGCATCCAATAGCGAAACCATTTCATCCGCCGTAAACTCCAGGGTGTGTTCTGGTTGTGCCCACCCCAGATGTTGCGTGGACGACCGGTTGGGCGAATCTATTACCAGCAATCCCTCATTTTTCAATACCCTATTCGACTCCAGCAGAAAACCGGCGACATCCTTGGGGATCAAATGCTCAATATTCTGCCCGGAAAACACCACGGCGACGCTCGCACTGTCAACATCGCGCATATCCCCCACGGAATTCGCGGTCCATTCCACATTTTCTGGCAGATCAGGGGGCTTTTCGCTGTAAAGTTCAATCCCGATATGCTTTCCGCTATGCCCCGTACAATCCTCAAACCAGTTAAAATACCATGTGCCCGCACAGCCGGCGGAGAGCACTGTGCCCGAGAACTTTGGCAAGCTTCGCAGGCATCTTGTTCTTTCATCATGCAGCATTTGACTGAAATCAAACATGTTGAACGCCTCGGGCCGTACTTCAAAAATACACCACAAAAGGACACAGCATCGGATATCCGGCTCATCCGGTATGCGGAGACAACGCATGCCGGTCTCTGCGAGCGAAGACCGGAAATCACCTTATCTTTATCACAATGCCGGTACTGGCGCGAACATACGGCAGAGGGGCGGCAGGCGTCCTGGTTTTTTATCGGAATAGCAATGTTCCGGTCATCGGGTATCGCTGCGGCCTCCCACGGTGTCTACGGACGAACGGTAGAGCGCATTCAACTGGGATGGGGTGACATCCACATAATCTGGACCAAGCGCCTTGAGGAGCAGGTACAGGCGGTGCATGCCCATGACCCAGTTCAAAATGAAAACGTTGAGAAACGCCGGGCGCGTCGCGCCCACATGGGCACGAATCTGCTGGACGAGATAGGGGATTTCCTCCGGTTTATCGAGCGTCCAACTCGTGGCGGCCCGAAAGACCGCCTGTCCACTAGGCAGTGAATAGGTGATCCGGTGATAACCCCGTTCATCCGCATAGCCGTAGTCCGGCATGAAAAATCTTACCTGCGGGAGCGCCGCCGCGGCCTGCGCGATGTCCCGCATGGCATCTTGATTGTCCGGCGTGAAGGCCTGATGCGTACGGAAAGTGTGCATGTCCATCCGCCGCAGGTAGTCTCCGGTCCATCGATAAAAACGCCGAAGCGCGGCATGAGGATGATCCAAGCGGTCCGCCCAGACGGATGGATAGATGTAACCGATACCGGAAACACCCCCTATAAACTCGTCTTTCGGTCCGGCATGCTGGTAGTACCATTCCGCCAGCGTAGGCGCCACATCCAGGAGGGTCGGTCCCATCGCCCACCCGACGGCGAATTTGCCATGGTACGGGCTCTTGAACCAACGCCAGAAAAAGTTCTGCCAGGTATTCAAATTGTCCCCATCGGAAACGGTCAGCGAGAGATACACCTTGGATCGATCCAGTTTCGGAGGGGGGGCGAACTTCTGCCGTAGCGCCGCCAACCGCACGCCGCTGAATACGGAAAGATTATGCATGTGATTACTGACCACGGTTACTTTGCCGAATTCCGACGCCAGCTTGACCCCCTCACCTTCTCCGAGGCCGACACCGTCGCCGTTCCACCAGAAGCCCCGCACCACCCCGTTCAGCGGAGTGGCGGCAAAGAGCTTTTCTATCTGCTGTTTTTCTCCGGCCATGTCCGCTCCCGGTTTCCGCTGCTCCTTGGGGCCCGTCACCCAAAACGTCATCCCGCGCGCGGCGATGATCTGATCTTCCGCGCCATCGGCCAAAAGCGCCGGGTCCAAACATAAAAACAGAAAGGGGTTCATCCGCGGCGCCAACCGGGTCCGCAGATACCGCAGGGCTTCCACGTCATTTTGGAAGCGCCCGCGCAAATCCACCTTGACCGGCACATTCAATTGCCGCGCCAAGGCGGGCGTGGCCACCACCAGGTCGTCCACCGCCGCAATATCCACCGCAATATCCGGAGAGATATACACCTTCGGGTCCGGGATCACCGCGCCCCGTATGTCACCGCGAAAAATCCGGACCAGCGACAATGGGTGTTTGACCCGGATCGGCGTGCCGGTTTGCCCCTGTTTTCGCATCTGGCGCAGCCAGAACCGGTCATCCGGTCTCCAGATCAGGTAAATACGCGGCCGGGTACGATTGACAATCCCTTGCAGCGTCACCAGCAGCCGTTTCTGATCCGGCGGGAGTGCGCTGATATTCGCCACATAGAGGTGCCGGGCGGGTGGTGGCATCTTCGGCTGGAAGGTCGGGTATGTCCTTTTGACCTGGGGTAAAAGGACATGACGCGGCAAAACGGACGTCGTCGTCGAGGTCGGCGTCACGGACGCGCCGGGCGGGGGAATCGACGCGCATCCGCCAAGGACTGCCAGGGTCCACGCCACGACGATCAGCCGGGGAAAGGTCACGGAGAACGCCCGACCGTTGCCAGTCCGGCGGTGCGGGCGGGTTGATGTCCGCCGTTGTAGCCACAAGCCGCAATAAAGACGATCATGGGATGGATTCCTTGAAAGGAATGAATACGCTGTTCTTCGGATCATCGAATGGATGCGGATAAGTCCCAGCCCCCGGCGTCGCACTACCCCACTTCATCATCATGAAATCCCTGTTTTTTTGCCAGAAATAAGATACTTTTTCAGAGATCTCCACATTATGTCTTTTGGTCGAGCTTCTTTCATGCCGGCAAAGCGTGCGCTCGTCGGTGTACGTTGAAATGTTGCACAAAGACGCGCGCACTATGTAATCCATATCCTCATAGTAGGCGGGAACAAAACGTTCATCAAAGGCACCGACCAATTCTCTGGCCTGCGGCCCAAAACTGAAACACGCAAAATCCTGCGGCCTGACAACCGTTGTGCCATCCTCCTGCGGTTCCTCACCAGTCAGAAAAATCAGCCCGTGATCCCTGTGCCTCATTATAAATTCAATCCAATCATCAAACCCTTCCCGCAGAAATTCGACGTCATCATTGATAATCACGGTAATGTCATTTCCGGATTTCACGGATTCAATGATTCCGTCATTCCAGCTTTTCGACAACCCCCTGTTTTCACAATGAAAATGCAGATGGGACTTTTTATCCGCGAACAAATGAGTGATGTCCTCCTTCAATGATTCAGAGCCATGGTGATGAACGTACCATTCACACATATATTTAGAAGATACGGAGTTAACGAGTGGCGCCGGAACCATCCCGTACGTGACCACGACGATTCCGACCCTCGGAAAATTCGCCATCTTATGTACTTCCATCAGCCCCACCCGAATCTGGTGGTGCCGGCCCACGCGAACGCGCACTTCCATATCCTGACATGTCGTCTCGACGGCGAAGGTCAGGGCGGCCAGCAGACCTTCCCGCCCATCCCGCGTCGCTTGCAGTCGTTGCTCGGTGAGGACACGCTGGCCGGTTTTCATGCACACATCCACAACGGCCTCGGTCGCACTGGCGGCATTGGCGCTACCGTACAGATCCACCCGGTAATGCCCCGGCTCCAGCGCCATATATGGCCCGTACAGTAAATGCCCCGCCTCTCCGGCACTCACGAGGGCGTGCCCCTCGCGCTGTCCGATTTCAGTACACAATGCGGCATCGGACCCTAAAAAACGGGCGACAAACTGGCGCTTCATACCATCTCCTCCAAGACGATGCCATCGATACGCAGTAAAACCCCACTCTCCACATACACCCTTACTTCAACATCCGGCGCATAGGCGGCCAATTCAAAAGCCGCTCGGCCCAACGCACAGGAGGACGCGGCTTCGGTGGCATAAAGGAGTTGCGCGATAGCTATATCCAGGCCCTTATTCCACGCCACATCCATCCAGCAGCCATCCAAACTGCCGATCTCGGGGGATGCGCCACAGACCGTGGCCATATACCGTCCTTTGGGCAATTCCACATACGGGCCTGAAAGCAACCATCCCTTGGTTCCCGTGGCATGCACGCCACGACCAACGGGGTAGCCCACGAAGGTGATCATTTTGGGGTGTGTGGCCCAGTAACGATACGTTCGGGCAGAAAATACCGGTGGCATGGCGGCCGTGGTGACGATCGCCTCCGGAGGCTTCAACGCCGATTCCGGGGCAGCCTTGCGGATCTCCAATCCATCCAGAGAGATATCGCTCCAGTCCCCCACCCATACCCTGACCTCCAGATCACGCCGATCTTCCTCCAGGGTAAACGGCAGGGTCACGGTAAAACGGCCATCCTTTTGTGCCAGACCCTCCAAGTCAGCGCGGGCAAGCACCTTGACGCCCTGTTGGTAGCTCACATCCACATGCGCGCCATCGTCACAGCCCCCAAGGCCCACATGGCCCGTCCAGGTGGCTCTGTAACTCCCGGCCCTGAGCGATAATCCCGAGGGACCATAGGCCAGATAGCCCGCAAGACCAGTGCTCCGAATCGCGGTGCCGATACGCTCACCAACGACGGTCATTACGCGATAATCCGACCCCCAGTGCCGTGCCACAAGGCCGGCATCCTTGACGGGTGTCCAGCGGTCTTGCCACCGGTCATTCAAAATCACGTCCATCAACTCCTGAGTGGATTCCGCCCAGGTCAACCACGGCATGCCGTCCGATTTCACCGTGGTACCGGCGCGCGCTTGCTCCAGCCACCGCATAATCGCCCTGGACAGATCCTCCGGCGCGAGTCCACTGAAATAACTGGCGTGTTCTCCCGCCACTTCGCGGAACACCGGGATATCGCGCGCGAGGATCGGCAATTTGTGCCGTGCCGCTTCGATCAACGGCAGCCCAAAACCTTCATCCCGTGATGCCGCGATCAGACAGAGGCTTGCCGCATAGATGTGCTCCAGCAGATCATCGCCGATGCCCTGCAACCAGAACAGGTGCCGCTCACGCTCTGGATGCGTCAACAAGCGCTCGGCGAGTTCGTCCACTTTCCAGCCCTGTTTACCCACAATGACCAGATTACACTCGATGCCCAGAGCCCATAACCAATCGAAGGCGGCGAGGGCTTGCGCGTGGCCCTTGCGGGGCTCCACGGTGCCCACCATCAAAAAAGCCGGGGAGCGCCGGATGGCCGCCAACTGCGCCGACTGCTCGGGAGTGATATGAGCGGATTCCCTAGCAGTGGGGTCCGCCACATCGCTACCCAACGGCGTCCAACCCAACGGAATCGAATGACCTGTTTGTGGGCCGAATAAATGGAGCCACTCTTTGAGACCCGCCATCACGGTGGCTGAAATGCAGACCAGGCCGGAACTGATCTTCGCCAACGTCAGCAGCCAACGCATATGGGCTTCGTGTACGGAGATGTGCGTCGTTTCGGGGAGTGTCAAGGGCAACACATCGTAAACCATGAAGATCATCTTGATCCCCTGCAACCGCCACATGGATAATGCGGACTCATGAATACGCACGATATCCGGCACCCAGTCCGGCGAAAAAAATATGTCACCCGTGATCGCGCAGACGGGATCGTCGCTGAGCGGAAAATCTCCCAATCCCAGGAATCGGGCCGTAAATTCACGGGCGTAACGATAGCCGTGCTCCGGCGTCGCATAGATGGGCTCCACCCGATACCCATCCGGCGGGTTCCGCAGCAATTCCTGCAGCACGCTGCGCACGACGCGTTCGATACCGGATTTACCGTCGTGCCGGGCCAGCCCGGAAATATCCAGCAGTAACTGCCGCGTGCTCGGGCGGCACGGAGGGTAAATCTGCGCCGCGCGTTCCGCCAAGGCCACCAAGTCACCAGGGTGCGGTGGGGAGGGCAGTAATTGCACCTGCCTGATCAGCCCCTGCGCCCCTTCCTCGGAGGCATCATAAAACCGTTCGATGGCCTGGGCATATTGCGCGGCGCACTTCCTGGGCAGGTGATACCGCCGGATATGTGCGGCGGCACGTCGACCCAGTTCGCTGCGCAACACCGGTTGACCATGGAGCTGTTCCAACGCTTCACTCAAGGCGTCGGTGCTCAACGCTTCGGGCAAGCGATACACCGCTTTCGACGGTAGATCGGCCATACTCCCATTGGCGTTGACGATGGTGGGCACACCGTAATTCATGCAATCCAGCACCGTGCCGGAAGTTTCCCCGCGCGACTGGGTACGGAGTTGTACCGCCAAATCGGCAGCCGCCAGATACCGTTTATAGGTCGCGCCATCCGTCCATCCCGTAATGGTGATGCGTCCCTGGATGGACTTCAGCAACCGCCGCAACTGCTCGCCATAGCTCCCGCCATCCGGCAGTTTGCCCACGAATACCAATCTGCAACGTGGATTTTTCGCCAATGCGGACGATGCCCAAGCCTCGATCAGTGTGTGATTGAGCTTCGTCTCTCCCAACAGGCCAAAGGAGCAAACCAAAAAAACATCCTCGGTAAACCCGAGTTCCGCCCGTGCCTGCGCGCGCGGTATATCGACCACGGGAACCCGCAAATGCGGAATGATGGACCAGTCCGCAGCCAATTCCGCGCCATACCACTGTTTTGCCATCCGGAGGGAACAATCAGAGTGGACGATAATTCCTCGTGCCTGCTGCAATACCCGCAGATTGCAGGGATATTTGGCGATTAATTCGGCGATGTCCCGCTGGTTCCCGGCCTGATAGCGCTCCACCATGGCGGGCCAACCGTGGGCATGCAGCAGGGCCCGATCCCATACACCGGGCTGCTGGCTCGCCAAAACCCAGCCCAGCACACCGCTCAGGTAAAAATCGTGCAGCACCACCACACCCGGATAGCGTTCGAGCAAGTTGAACATATGGGCGTGGTACTCGGAATTGCCGAATTGATAGAGGATACGATCATACTGATGCGCGTGCTGCTCAAACCAGGTCACCGAACGCAGGGTGGCATTCCCCAGCACCCACGGATCCCTGACGGGTTCCTTCTGATCGACGATCACTTCGATGGCGTAATACTTGGATAACTCCGGCAACAACTCGGCGCTATAGTCGGCGATGCCACTCCTGGCCTCTCGCAGAGAGGAAAAATAGGCCAGACGTGGCCGTTCTTGACGGCGGGACGCCTGTCCATGCACGGATTCGCCCATGTTTTGGGATGGCCACTGGGCATATGCCGCTTCCACCGCCTGCAGCGCGAGTTGGGCACTGCGATCCCAGGAAAATTTCTTGGCCTGTTGCAAGCCGTGCTGGATCAGTTGCTGACGAAATCGCTCATTCGTGAGCACCCGTTCCATGCTGTGCGCAATGGCCTGCGGTTCATGGGGGTCGAATAGCGCCTCCTCCCAACCCATGACTTCCGGCAGGCTGGTCGTATCGCTGGCGATGGTGGGCGCACCACAAGCCATGGCTTCCAAGGCCGGCAGGCCAAATCCCTCATGCAGCGATGGAAAGACAAAAAGGTCACAGGCTGCATACAGTCGAATCAGATCATCGTCCGGAACATATCCCGTAAAGAGCACATCGTTATCGTCGAGACCGGATCGTGCCGCCAAAGAAAGAAGCGAATATTTATAATCGGGGTGCGTGAACTTACCGATGAACACTAATTGGATACCGTTGCGTACCGCCTGGGGCAACAGAGCGAACGCGCGGATAAGATGCTCCGGATTCTTCCTTTCCTCGATGGCGGAGGACGTCAGCACGAATCGCCTGGCGATGCCATACTGTGCCTTGAGTGCGGCGATTTCTCCAGTTTCAAGAACCACTTCATGAAACATGCCGGACACCGCCGCGGAGATATTCGCTATCTTTTCCGCAGGACAACCCAAGAAGCTGACGGCCTCCGACTTACTCGACTCCGAAATGGAGAGCACGACATCCGTACGCCGGAAATCGTCCGCCTTGCGCAAATACCAGGCCAGCGTAGCCTCTGGCCAATCCAGGTCATTCTGATGGTGCTGCACCAGGGGAATCAGATCATATAGCACCGGAGCAATGAGATAATTCTGCTTTACCTTATGCATTGACGAAATGGTTTGGTCACCCCACCCTTCCATGGGTGAACAAACAATGACCGCATCCGGATTCAGCGTGGCCAGAAAATGCTCATACAATAGCTCGCTGGCATCCCGCCGCCAGATATTCAGCGGATCGGCGGTATGTGTCGGGCCCAGTGGATTAAATATCTTAAACGCCGAATCCGGCAGCGATTCACCGAAAGCGGCACGTATCTCATCGATCGTATCCGCAAATGCGGCGCTCAGCATGATGAGAATCTCGTGCGGGCCTTTGTTTCTGGCAATCGCCAGCGCGATGGATAAAGAGTAGCGCCCGATACCTCGATTTTTGCTGTCGTTCTGGGCACCCTGAAGGTCGATGACAATACGCATACCGGAGTGTTTCCTTGTTATTCAATGGTTAGGCGGATAGATGTTGCAGCATTTGCGCATAAATGCTTCGCGCCGCCCAGGAAACCTCGGTCAGTGGCACTGCTGGAAGATGTTCTTCAGACACCTGCTCTATGGAGTCGGTCTCTTGCACTGCGGCATCTTGTTCCTGCGGCAACAGCATCGCCTGCTGCAACGCGGCGGACAAAGCACCGACACGCCGTTCAATGGCGGCGAGTTTGTTTTCCGTCTCCGGCCTCGTCGTCGCTGAAACCTGCGCCGGTTTCCACGTCTCTGGTGGATGATTCAGACGTCGATGCTGTTCCGCGTAATGACTCAGCCAGAGTGTCCAATCGAAATCCGCACGCGGAGATCTTGCCGCATAGCGTGGTAGAAAAATCCAACGCCAGCGGCCTAATGGCCAGCCGCGCACGCGGCGATAACGCTTCTGCAACCTGTCCAGTTCACGATCGGGCGCGTGCGCGGCATGCGCCTGGCCCTCCGCGGAACTGCGCATCTCCGCCAGCACCAACGCACGACTGGCTCCAGAGCGCAACCGCTGAACATAATGGGCAAGATCCATAACATCCGGTTCACGGCCAACAACGCTATCAAAGGCTGCGGGTAAAAATGCTTCATCCGGCAGACTGAGCAAGAGATACAGATTCATGCAATTTCCTTTTGGTAAGCGTTTAAAAAATTAGTCACTCCACATGGGCAGTGATTTATGCGGCCTATGCGCCTTAACAAGCATTCAAGTCAGGTGGATCACCTCTGAAACGTGAATCGGGGAGGCGGTCTCTGATCATGACAGAGACCGCCAAATCACTGGAGGTGATAGGAGCCGTGGGTGGTGGATCCGTTTGCGCATCGACATATGACGTATTGATCAATCGGCTATCGACAGCGGGCACCACTCCTTTTGTGATCGCCCGAATAACGGACGGAAACCGTACCCCTCCTGCCAACGACCGGAAATACAGCCGTTCGAACCGAGGGAATGAAACTCCTGGATATGGTGGATGGGGCGTCGTTCATATGTAATCCTCTCCTGATCCGATCACAAGTTGCACACGCAACTCTCGTGTTAATCACGAAAAATATGAAAGCACTCTCCTTCCAGATGCAAAAGCCTGAGGGATTACACCATCACCTGTTAGCACTATCCATGCCAATTTTATTTTCTTATGGTTTACTAGCGTCTTAAGACAAGGCGTTCCGCAAGGATTCTTTGCACAGCGATCTATGCTGTAGGTGATTTACTACAGAATCGCATGCCATACTTCGCCACTTTATTTATTTTCAGAAAAAACATTTAGTTAATAGTGTAGCCGATCTACTACGCCATCCTGCGCTGTGCGTCGGCCACCTCTGTCCGGCCACACGCATCAGCCGACACATGCAGCAGCAAAGGTGCGCTATTGACCAGCCCGGCAGCAGCACGCACAATCCCCGGTCATGCAGACCAGCACCATCGTTCCGCCCAGCCACCCCGCCACCGGTCTCGCCCGCTACTGGCAATACCGTGATCTCGTCCGCAACCTGGTCATCAAAGACCTCAAGGTGCGCTACCAGGGCGCGGCACTGGGCTTTTTGTGGTCGCTGGGGAATCCGCTCGCCCTGATCCTGCTCTATGATTTCGTGTTCACCCACGTCTTCCGCAGCGACTTGCCACACTACATTCTGTACCTGGTGGTCGGCGTGCTGCACTACAACCTCTTTTCGCAGTCCGTCAGCCAGAGCTGCGAGAGCCTGACCAGCGCCTCCGGCCTGATCCAGAAAATCTATTTTCCGCGGATTCTCGTGCCCACCGCCAGCCTTTTGTTCACGCTGGCTTTGTGGATCATCGCCATCCTGATTCTGGTGGTGCTCTACCCTTTCCTGGGCGGCATCTATCACTGGGGACTGCTGCTCTACCCGCTGGCGCTCGGGTTATATATCGCCTTCATCTGGGGCATCGTATTGACCTTCTCGGTGCTGCAGGTCGAACTCCGCGATCTCAAGCACCTGGTCGAGATCGCGCTGATGTTCGGCTTCTGGTTCACCCCCATCGGTTACGACATCAACGTCCTCAAACCCGCCACGCGCGAGATCATCGCCCTCAATCCCCTGACCCAGTTCATGGACCTCTTCCACGCCCTGCTCTACGCGGGCACCCTGCCCGCCTTGAGCCATGTCCTCATCGCCACCGGCTGGACCATCGCCACCCTCACCATCGGCATGGTCCTCTTCCATCGCAAGGCCCGGCACCTGGTCGAGGATCTCTGATGCCCCCGGCCATTATCGTCGAGCACGTCAGCAAAGAATTCATCCTGCGCCACAACCGCGCGATGGGCCTCAAGACACGCTTCCTCGCCCTCTTCCACCAGAGCAAACGCGAGCGCCGCGAACGCTTTCTGGCGCTGGACGACATCAGCTTTACCGTCGAGCAGGGCGAGGCCCTCGGCCTTCTCGGCCACAATGGCTCCGGCAAGAGCACCCTGCTGCAGATCATCGCCGGCATTCTCCAGCCCAGCGCAGGCCGCGTCATCGCCAACGGTCGCGTGGCGCCGCTCATCCAACTGGGCGTCGGCTTCAATCCGGAGCTCACAGGTTATGAAAACATCTTTCTCAATGCCAGCCTTTACGGGTTCCTGAATAAAGACATCAAGAAGCGAACGAAAGACATCATCGAGTTTTCCGAACTAGGGCACTTTATCGACACACCTCTCAAACACTATTCCTCGGGCATGCAAATGCGGTTGGGGTTTGCGGTGGCGGTATACCTACAGCCAGATATTCTACTGGCCGATGAGATATTGGCGGTGGGGGATCAGGCGTTTCAGGATAAATGCCTGGCGAAGATTTCTGAGATGCGGGAGAATGGCATGTCCCTGGTTCTGGTATCGCATAGTCAAAAACAGGTCGAGACGTTTTGCGATTATTTTGTTAGGCTGGATCATGGCATAATCACAGAGCACGGATGTTTTTCCAACAAAAGCGATTCATTAATAATCGCTGCCACAGAAAGCGCAACTTAAAAATATCCGCTCTCCTCCGAAGTCAGAATAAAGTGACAGCTCTCGGATTACGATTTATTTCTGGTTGAAAAGCGCAGCAGTCGATACCAAAACCGTCACGATATATCGATGAGGAGTCAACTTAGTGAATAAAAATGTTTTTTTACATATCGGAACACAAAAAACGGAACAACGGCGTTACAGCACTTTTTAATGGTCAACAAGCAACGCCTGCGGGATCTCTCAATATGAGTACCGAAAAAGAGACACAGCAACACCTGTATTCCCGTCCTCCACATGATCCGAATGCCGAGGACAGTCTGGCCAAAATCGCCCGGCGCATTCCACACGGCAGCACGGTGCTGGACGTGGGTTGCGCAGTGGGGGTGCTGGGTCAGTATCTCACCGAACAAC
The DNA here is from genome assembly GCF_010378095.1 of Acidithiobacillus ferrianus. Lineage (GTDB taxonomy): Bacteria > Pseudomonadota > Gammaproteobacteria > Acidithiobacillales > Acidithiobacillaceae > Acidithiobacillus > Acidithiobacillus ferrianus. Next base: position 61,720 of record NZ_WNJL01000035.1, read on the forward strand.
AAGGCTGTAGCGTCGACGGGATTGAGGGGAATGCTGAGGCTGCCAAGATCGCGCAGCCCTTTTATCGCCGGATCATGGTCACCGACCTGGAATCTGCAGACCTTCGGTACCTATTGGAAGGGGTACGCTATGACCGGATTGTCTGTGCGGACGTGCTGGAACACCTGCGGGATCCGGGCCCGGTGCTCCAGCGACTAAAGGAGCATTTGACACCTGACGGCAAAATTCTCATTTCCATACCCAACATCGGTCATATCGGCGTCTTCCTGGAATTACTGTCCGGCGACTTCCGTTACCGGGAAGAAGGGTTGCTGGATCGCACGCATTTGCGCTTTTTCACCCGAAAAAGCTTCCTGCGGTTATTGGCTGACCATGGCTTCACTGGGCAGGTAGTAGACCAAACTGTGCTGGATCTCCAATACACCGAGTTTTCCAGTCTGCAAGCACAAGGGATTGGCGTCGCTCTACTCCGCGAAATCCAGGGGATGACGGATAATCTCACCTACCAATTCATCGTTGAGGCCATCCCTACAGATGCACAGGCCCCTTTGATCTTGGCTGACGACGCGATTGCAGAGACAGCATCCCCCATAGGCCCTCGCTTCTACGTTTCGGCTTATTGGCGCACGGAGGATGAAGGCTTTGATGAGTCCCGAAGTCTATCCTTTCCTCGCCCATTCGGGGTAGAACGGAGCCTGGTACGTTTCAACCTGCCTACTCTATCCAACAGGCATATTTTACGTCTCGACCCATCGGATCAACCCGGATTCCTCCGACTGTACAGCCTCAGCCTCTTCCAGGGAGATGACAGGCTCTGGCGTTGGGATGGCAGTCTCGACAGTTTCGCTTCCGGGGCGCGCCACGATCTGCTGGCCTCGCCGACTCAACTGGGTGACTCGGGTATCGGCCTTCTGGCAACAACCGAAGATTCGTGGGTAGTGCTGCCTATTCCAAGCACATCCATATCCGGTGCAGACAGGCTGGAGGTCGAGTTGTCCTGGCCCATGTCGCCTGACTATGTGTTCGCTCTTGAACAAGTGGCGTGCAGTTTCAAAGCATTGGAGGAAGCCAACCTGAAGAGCCAGATGACACTCGCTAAAACAGAGTTGCAGCTAAAGCAGGTAACCGATCTCGCTAATTCTGCGCAGATCCAAGCGCACGAATTACAAGCGCAATTACACGCGCTTCAGCAGAAAAACACTGCGTTGGCTGCTCAATTGGCTATGATTACCCGATCACGTTCCTGGCGCATCACCAAACCACTGCGGGCCATTAAAAAACCGTTTACAACAACCCGCCACCTATTGGCGTCAGACGCGCACGGAAAAGAGCGGCGTTACGCTTTAGCACGGTCTCTGTACCACAAACTTCCCATGCCCCCCGGATTTAAGCGGCGACTGCGCGTCATCGGCAAACGGCTACTCTCACCCCACGCGGAACAAGACTACCAGACCTGGGTACGTCGCTACGATACGCTCCGCGACTCGGACCGAAAGGCTATCCATCAGCAGATCGCCGCCTGGGAGAACCCTCCAAAGATCTCCGTCATCATGCCGGTCTACAATGCACCTGAAAAATTTCTGAGACTGGCCATCGAGTCGGTCAGGGCGCAAATGTATCCCCATTGGGAGTTGTGTATCGCCGACGATGCCTCTTCGCAGCCACATGTTCGCAAGGTGCTGGAGACATATGCCCAAGAAGATGAGCGGATTAAGATCATATTCCGTGCGGAAAACGGCCATATATCAGCAACCTCCAACGATGCGCTGGCTTTGGCCACCGGCGATTACATCGCACTCCTTGATCATGACGACGCGCTAGCCGAACATGCCCTCTATTGGGTGGCCTCGGAGATCATTCGTCACCCCGATGCGGGGCTGATTTACAGCGATGAGGACAAGATCGATGAAAAAGGCCGCCGCTGCGATCCTTACTTCAAACCCGACTGGAACCCGGAACTCCTGCTGGGTCAGAACTATATTAGCCACTTGGGAATTTATAAACGGGAGCGGGTGCTGGATATCGGTGGGTTTCGACCAGGCTTCGAAGGCAGCCAGGACTGGGATTTAGTCCTTCGCTTCACCGATGACCTGTCTCCTGCGCAGATTAGGCATATCCCCGCCATCTTGTACCACTGGCGGATGCTCAGCGAGTCCACGGCAAGTGATCTGGGGGCAAAACCTTATGTGGTCGACGCGGCGAAAAGGGCCATTACCGAAACTTTGGAGCGGCGGGATGAACATGCCATTTTAGATAGCGCTTGCAATGGAGCATTCCACTTGCCTCGCTTCACTGTCAATGGAACCCCCCTGGTCAGCATCATCATACCCACCCGCAACGGGCTCTCCGATCTTCGCCAGTGTCTCGATAGCCTAAACCGGACGAACTACCCTAACATCGAGATACTGATCATTGACAATCAGAGTGATGATCCGGAAACCTTGACCTACCTCTCCGAAATTCAGCGACGCCCCGACCTGCGGGTATTGTCTTATCCCTATCCCTTTGATTATGCCGCCATGCACAATTGGGCAGTCCCCCAATCCCATGGCGAATATATCTGCCTGCTCAACAATGACACGGAGGTGGTTGCTGATCAGTGGTTGACCGAAATGCTTGGTCAGGGGCAGCGTCGGGGTGTCGGAGCCGTGGGCGCCAAACTGCTTTATCCAGACGAAACGATTCAGCACGGGGGAGTGATATTGGGATTGGGCGGCATAGCGGGTCATGCACATAAATCGCACAGCAGCGAAAGCCCTGGATATTTTGGCCGCGCCGCCTTGGTGCAAAGTTTCAGTGCCGTAACAGCGGCCTGCCTGTTGATACGAAAGGATCTTTGGGATCGAATAGATGGAATGGCGCACGAGCTTACCGTAGCCTTCAATGACGTGGACCTGTGCTTGCGCTTGCGGGAAGCGGGCTTACGGAATGTCTGGCTTCCACAAGCATTGCTCTATCATCACGAATCCAAATCGCGCGGCAGCGATATGCGACCCGACAAATTACGCCGATTTGCGCTGGAGCACGCCTATATGCAATGGCGTTGGGGGTTTGTGCTCCGCAACGATCCCGCCTACAACCCGAATCTCACACTGGGACGTGAAGACTTTTCCCTGGCATGGCCACCCCAGGTACATCATCCCTGGCGTTCCGAATGTACATCCGTGGAGATCCCCTATGGTCTTGCGCACGCGAATACGAAGTCCATGGAGTTGTCTCCAGGGGGCGAGATTTCCGGGAGCTTTGCGGTGCCTATTGGCACTCGCGGTGCTCTGAAAGGTATATCCCTGCTGATCGGCGACCATTCCGGCGCATCGAATGGCACACTGATTTTGCGGTTGCAGGACGCGGACTGTCAAACGGCTCATGCCCACACTACTCTGGATGGGTCTCAGGATAACACCATGCTCCCACTATTATTCAGCCGTGGTGAAATCCTCTTGCGCGGTCAAGAGCGACTGTTCTTCCGGCTGCGACTGGAAGACGCGACCCATCCCGTGGCGATCTGGTCCTACCTGCTCGACGAACGTTGGGGCCATCAGATATTGGGGCATGAGGACCGGGCGCTACGCATCGAACTGCAGGTGACCCAGGACGATGTATGAGCCTGTGGAAGGCTGAGCATTCGTCCGACGGGGAAAAATATGCTCCAACCAGATAGCACCACTCCGGAATGGCTGGACCGTTACCCATGGCTGCCGATCCTTTTTCTGGTTCTGCTGCCTTTTTTGGTGGAATCGCCGCTCCTTATTTTTGGATTGAGCACCAATCCGATTTGGCAGCAATCAGGTATCGTTGAAGGGGTAAGGGCCGGTTTACTGCCAGGGCTATCCTATGGCGATCCTAACGTAGGCTGGACCACCCAAGCCTTGGGACATCTGGCGGCTGAGGATTGGCTGCATGGTACCATTCCTTGGTGGAATCCCTACTCTGGTATTGGATTGCCGCTGGCGGGCGAGATGCAGCCCAACGCCTTCTTCCTACCTTTTGTTTTACTGTTACTGCTCCACAATGGTGTACTGTGGCTCAAAATCGCCATGCAGATTTTTGCCGGACTGGCGACATTCGCGCTACTCCGCGAACTGAAACTAGGGCGCTTGGCCGCGCTGACTGGCGGGGCGCTCTACGCGCTCAACGGCACTTTTGCGTGGATGCCTGGTCCGGTAGCTGTAATCAATACGATCCCCTTTTTACCGCTACTTCTCTATGGCATAGAACGGGCGCGCAAAGAGCGTAATAGAGATGGCATCATATGGATAGCGCTTGCCATCTCCGGATCTTTATATGCTGGCTTTCCAGAAGCAGCATATATTAATGGATTGCTGGCGCTTACATGGGTCATCTATCGTTTAGCTTTTGAAGATAAAAAATTCAGATATCTGATGCGGATTATGTTTGGTGGTGCTGCCGGACTTTTTTTGGCCGCCCCATTGCTGGTCGCTTTTAGTGACTATCTTCTAAAAACCAATGCTGTTTCAGCTCACGGTCTTGGTGACGCCCATCTACCCTTACAGGCTTTATCCAGTATAGTACTACCTTATGTATATGGACCAGAAGCTGATAGTTTTGGGAGCTCTTTTTTAAGCGCGATCTGGGGGAACCTGGGCGGATATGCAAGTGTTATACTTCTTCTTTTTGCCTTAATCTCCTACCAAATAAAAGAAAATCGTGGTTTGATATATATACTTTCTACTTGGATTATTGTGGCGCTAACAAAAAGTTTTGGCGTTCAACCAGTAATGCTTCTAATGAATCACATTCCATTTCTCCATGATGCTGCGTTTTATCGGTACTCTCCACCAAGCTGGGAAATGGCGCTCATCATACTTGTTTCTATAACCATTAATGCCATTCACAAACAAAAGATTAGGATATTTTTTCCTTTATTAGGAGTGTTAGCATTTTTAGTCGTGGCTGTTTCCGTGGCTTGGCCTTGGGACACTATTTGGAATTGGGCGCATGCGCAAGCAATGAAAATGGTTTTACTGCTTGGCATGGCAATTTTTTGGGCTATCTCTGGTATATTCATCACAACTTTTGCATTGTTGTGCGTCAAGAAGGAAGGCTTGCGCTGGACATTGGCAACTATTTTAATTTTCGATAGCGCCATATTGTTCATGATTCCTGAGCTTTCTGGGGTACACCCAGGAGCAGTCGATAAGCCGGCCATCCGTTTTTTACATTCCAATCTAGGATTGCAGCGCTTCTACACTCTAGGCCCCATCGAGCCCAATTATTCTGCTTATTTCGACATCGCCAGCATAAACCATAACTACTTACCTATAGCCACTAATTGGGCTACCCATGTAAGGAAAAACATTTTTCCACCATTGTCAAAATCCTCCGATGTGATTTTTTGGGCGCCATGGTATGGAGGGAATACTGGAGTTGAGTCATTCATTGATCGGGTTAATAATTACGAACGACTTGGGGTCCGTTATGTGGTTACCAACAAAGGTCAGCCACTCTTACCTAGCATATCTTATCCAACCGGCACAGGTGAAAATACTCCACTAGCCCTGGAGAATGGGGGGGCGGCAACTGTAAAGGTCAATGCATCAAAAGATGAAAAAAACAATGCTTCCGTCACTGCAGTAAGCGTCTTCCAGGGGAACTATGGGAACACTGCCAATGGTAAGTTGACCGTAAAAGCCTGCACGAGCACCGACAATTGCGTCACGGGAAGCAGGCCACTTTCCGAATCTCAAGACAACAGCCCGTTCAGTATACCATTGGCGAAACCTTTGCAGGTAAAGGCGGGAGCACCACTCACGATTACTTTTACTCATTTGGATAGCACCAGGCCGGAAGCATTCTGGCTTTGGCCACAGGCGCCGGGCCATGAGCAAACCGTCATCGGGCCACAGGGACCAATTCCCGGCAAGGCCATTCAGTTTTCTCTGGAAACCTCTGATACCGCTTTACAGGGACTGCGCAAAGTCTATTCTGACGCATTGCTGGATATATGGGAGTTGCCTCATCCGGCTCCCTACTACACGGTGATGCACGGCGACTGCCAAATCTCCAACCCGACGCGAGACGGCTTAGTGGCTCAATGCAGTACACCTGCTACGCTGCTACGCCGAGAACTCTATATGCCGGGCTGGACTGCGAGTGTAAACGGTGTCAGTACGGCAGTTTCCGCCCATCAGAAAATCTTCCAGACGATCTCCCTGAGCGCTGGAAAAAATGTGATCCGCTTCCGCTTCGCACCACCATACGTGAACTATGCGTGGATCGCTTTCTGGCTATCAATCATCGTTTTGCTATGGTGGAGTTATCGAACAGTGTTCCAACTGCGCGCTAATACTCAGAAAACAGGGGAGAAAACTTCATGAAGAGTCGACTAAAAGAATCGGCGATTCCGGCTGGGGATTCTCTGGCGATCGCGGTCTTAATCCCCTGCTATAACGAAGCGCTCACCATCGGCAAGGTAATCACAGAGTTCCATCGCACCCTGCCAGATGCGACCATCTATGTATATGACAACAACTCTCAGGATGGTACATTCGTCATAGCAGAAAATGCCGGTGCTATCGTTCGTCAAGAAAGCATGCAAGGAAAAGGTAATGTAGTAAGGAGGATGTTTCGGGATATAGAAGCTGACTTTTATATTTTGGTCGATGGTGATGATACGTACGATGCTGAAGTCGCCCCGAAGATGCTCACACTGGCAATGAGTGAACCTTGCGACCTAGTGAATTGTGTTCGCCGAGAAACGGATCAGGAAGCGTATCGCATGGGCCATCGCCTTGGTAATCAGATGCTTACGGGAACTGTACGCTATATTTTTGGCGACCGGATTAAAGACATGCTTTCTGGGTACAAAGTATTATCACGGCGCTTCGTTAAATCTTTTCCGGCATTGTCCACAGGTTTTGATATTGAGACAGAGCTTACGGTTCATGCTTTGGAGCTGGTTATGCCGGTGGCGCATACGGACGGGAGCTATCGCGGGCGGCCGGAAGGATCAGAAAGTAAATTACGTACCTACCGCGACGGCATACGGATACTTTGGCTGATTGCCAACTTATTCAAGCATGAAAGGCCAATGCAATTCTTTTCCTGGCTCGGACTGTTGCTGGTTATGGTGTCCCTCGCCTTGGGCATACCGGTAGTCTGGCAGTACTTGCAGACGGGCCTGGTTGCGCGACTGCCAACCGCCGTCCTGGCTATGGGAATCATGCTGATTGCAATTTTAAGCTTCACTACGGGATTGATTCTAGATACCGTGACCCGAGGCCGACGAGAAGCCAAGATGCTCGCTTATTTGCAATATAGCATCTATCAGAGATCTGTGGGAAAACAGGAAAACCAGGATGCGTACGGCCAATGTCCAGACCAGCCAAAGTAGAGATTGTTTTGTTTTCTCTTGTTGGTGCTGCGGGGTTCGTGGTCGATGCTGCCATTGTCTGGGCACTCACCCGTAGTGGTGCCAATGCCATTATTGCCCAGGCCGTCGCATTCGCGGTCGCCGTTACGGTGACGTGGCTCCTGAACCGGCAGTTCACTTTCGCCCGGCATGCCAACCCTAATCGGTTGCGTGAGTGGATGCATTATGTAGCCGCCAATTCCCTTGGCGCAGTCATCAATAATGGGGTTTATGTGTTTTTGGTTTTGACGGTGGCCATGTTCTCAAAAGAACCCGTGTTGGCGGTTGCCGCTGGATCTCTGGCTGGCCTCGTTTTCAATTTCACGGCGTCGCGCGCATGGGTTTTTCGTCCGCGCTAATGCTGGCCTGGATCAGAATTTGGATGCGGTCTTTATGGATTACGCAACCAACATTTATTTCCATGGCGGTTTTAAGTTTAAACTGCGGCGCGCAGCGCGGATGGACTGATTTTGCTGGGTTCTCCGGGTACCGGTGAGGGACTGTGTCGAGACATTACGACAAGACCTTCTTTGTTGATGGTGGACGCCCGCCAAGCCGTCCGTTTCTTCTGGCGGCCTCTGCCTTGGCAGGGCTTTTTGATATACCCCCTTTCCGTCCAAGGCTGCGCATCCATGCCGCTGTGCCGAGAACCCCCCGCGCCAATGCAGGGACGTACAGATCAGCGTCCAGTCGCGGGAAGTGTAATCCAATGCCATGCCCTTCAATGACGATCTCTGCCAGTTCTGCGGGGGTGGCATTCCCCATGCCCTGAATCAATGCCGGCGGGATGTGTAGGTCAACGCCGTTATTCAACTCGACCACGACCTTTCCCGTGGGTTGGTCATAGTAGACGGACTCCGCCAGCGGGCCAGCGGCAAGCGCCTCCTGTCCATGCTGATTTGCAGCGTCCCAGTCGCGCTCAAGAATTTTGTCTACCTGGTCCATGGTGCCTCTCCCACTCCCCACAGAATAACGCCAATCGGGATATGCATTCTTCCAAAATGTGACGCATCTCCGTTCTGAAAAATCCGATATTCTCCCGTAGCTCCGGCGGCCCGTCCGGGCAATGCAATATTAACACTGCCCTACAATCCCCTTGTACCACATGCACATGAGCAGGACGATGATCGTTGAGGTAGATCACTACCCGCGCTGCGTTTATGCGATCAATGGTGGGCATAATGCCACTATCCTAGCCGCGTTTAGGTTTATATAGAAGGCATCTGCCTTCGCTCAGGAGTGATGCGGACGCGGAGCACTTTGTCGATTCGGCGGACTTATCGCAATATGACTTATTCGGCTTCCAACCGATGTCTTTCGAGTTTGAGCCGAAGTCGGCGGCGCTGAGCATGCGCCTGTCAGTCCATTTACATGATGTTTGACAATCCGTACATACACCGTACAATTAAATGAGATATGGAGGGTTGCCCCTATGACTTCGTCTGCACCGGAAAAAGATGAGCGAATCGACATTCGCTTGCCAGCCAGTCTCAAACAGCAGTTGGGGCGCGCCGCGTCGTATGCCGGTATGCCACTCTCGGCTTTCCTGCTCTCGGCCGCTTCGGAGCGTGCCAGTCAGGTTATTCACCTGCGAGAGGAAATCATACTGACCCAAGAAGACTGGATGGCGTTTCTCCAAGGGCTGGACGAAGAAGACAAGGGGCGCCCACGTCTGAAGGAAGCCGCTCAACGTTATGCGAAACGTTTGAGAGAGTGATGCCCTTTGCACCCGGCACGGGAGACGCCTGGCATGTCGAACCGCTGCACCGAAGTCATGATAAAAGCCGCTTCGATTGCGGGAATCCGGCACTCAACGAGTGGCTGATGAAGTATGCCGGACAAAGCCAGAAGGCGGGGATAGCCAGAACCTTCGTAGCCCTCTCGGGAAAAGTCGGCGACCATTCCGTGCAGGGTTTCCATTCGTTATCCGCCGGTGGAATCGACAAATCCCATTTGCCCGCACACGCCGGCAAGCGCTTCCCTAAATTTCCCATCCCCATCATTCGACTGGCTCGGCTTGCCGTAGCCAAGGAATCGCAGGGGCACGGCCTGGGGGAGTTCATCCTGATGGATGCCCTTCACCGTTCACTGCAGGTTTCCAGGCAAGTGGGCTTTGTCGCCGTGCTGGTGGATGTCAAAAATGAGGCAGCCCGCAACTTTTACCTGCATTATGAATTTGAAAAATTACCCAACCAGCCTATGACGCTTTGGTTGCCGATCACGGCGGTTGAAAAACTATTTTGAGGGGGTTGCAGCAATCCCCCAAAGACTCTTGACTCCGCATTTACGCGCTCACCGGCGCGTCGTGCGATGTTTTTCCAGAATCCCGGAGGGGGCCGCATGGCCATCATCCCCCTGCGGCTTTGGTATGAGGGGCCAGCATCATGAGTATCTGATCCAGTTTATCGTTCTGGCGATCCAGCCTGGACTCAATCCGGTCCATCCTGGACTCCAGCCGGGTTTCCATCCTTGCCATGGATTCCGCGGTTTCGTGACGTTGAGCGAGAATCTGCGCCGCCTGCTCGCTTAAGCGTTCGCTCATTTGTGTCTGCACACCGCGCACCTCGGCAATCTGCGCCTTGATGGCGTTCAGTTCAGGGACCAGGAACGACTGTACCGCCTGCTTCACGTCATCCGTCACACTCATGAGGCACCTCCACGGCATCAGTGTAGTGGATGCCGTGGAGGTGCTGCAACAAAACGCGGGATGACCGCCGCTATGAAGTTGTCCGGCATGCCCGGTCACGTCCGGCCCGCGGCCTCCCGCACAATTTCCAGCATTTGCGCCCCCGCCCGCTGCCAACTATACCGCGCGGCACGAACGCGCCCCGCACTGCGGAGTTGTTCGCGTAAATGGGCGTCGCTGGTCAACCGTAGGATGCCGGCGCGGATGGATTCCACGCTTAGCGGATCACAGTAGAATACTTGCCCAATTTACCTATACTATTTCACTGCAGCCATGAGGAGGATCCACCATGCACCTTGAGCGCATCACTATCGATCCACAGCAATGCGGCGGACGGCCTTGCATTCGAGGGCTGCGTATTCGGGTACAGGACATTCTCGAACTCCTGGCGGCAGGAGCGACGACCGCGGAGATTCTGGAAGATTACCCCTACCTGGAGCCCGAAGATATCGTCGCCAGCCTCCATTACGCTGCGCAGCAAGCGGACCACGCCATTCTTTATGTGGCCTGATGCAGTTTTTAGTGGATGCGCAGCTACCACCCGCTCTGGCCCGATGGATCAGTGCGCAAGGTTATCCAGCCTGTCATGTTGCCGACATAGGCATGGCCAGCGCTCTTGATCCGGAAATATGGGATCGTGCATATGGGGATGGCGCTATCATCCTAACTAAGGATGAAGATTTTGCTATACTCCGCACGATACATCCCAATGGCCCCACTATTATCTGGTTACGCACTCCCAACTGCCGAAGGCAGATACTGCTTGATGGCTTTGCCCGCCTATGGCCACAAATACTGGATAGACTGAACCAGGGCGAGACGCTCATCGAGTTGAGAAGCTAGCGCCACTATCGCTTCGGGACCCGTGCGTGCCCAAACCGCCAACGCCTGCATTCGTGGATTGGTTCCCTACGCGGGATGACCGCCGTTATGAAGTTGTCCGGCATGCCCGGTCACGTGCGGCCCGCGGCCTCCCGCACAATTTCCAGCATTTGCGCCCCCGCCCGCTGCCAACTATACCGCGCGGCACGAACGCGCCCCGCGCTACGGAGTTGTTCGCGTAAATGGGCGTCGCTGGTCAACCGTAGGATGCCGGCGCGGATGGATTCCACGCTCAGCGGATCACAGTAGAGGGCCGCGTCGCCGCAAACCTCCGGCAAAGAGGTCGCGTTGCTTACCAGCGCCGGACAGCCGCAGGCCATGGCCTCCACGGGCGGCAGGCCGAAGCCCTCGTACAGTGAAGGGTACAAGAGCGCCAACGCTCGCCCGAACAAAGCGGGCAGCAGTTCGTCGCGCAGATAGCCGGGCATGATGATTTCGCCCCGCGCCAGCATCCGCTCCAGAATCGGGGCGAAACGGCTGTCCTGCCATCCCATCTGCCCTACCAGCACCAGGGGATGGGCGGTCTTTACCGGGGCTGGCAGCCCTTCATAGGCCAGCAGCAGGCGCTCCAGATTTTTGCGCGGCTCCAGGGTCGATAAAAACAGCAAATAAGGCCGCTCTTCCCCGTTCAGGGCGGCCAGCAGCGCACGATCTTCCGCCTCGGTGACGGCGCCACCAAAACGCTCTGCGACCCCCGGATACAGGACATGGATACGCCCGGCCAATTCCGGAAAAAACGCCAGCAGTTCCTGTTCGGAAAAATGCGAGATCGTCACCACGGAGGTCGCTCGCTCCAAAGCCGGACGCAGATGGCGGTTCAAAAAGCGTACCCGGCCCGGCGGATGCGTCTCCGGGTTGCGCAGATGCGAGAGGTCGTACACCACCAGTATTTGGGGGGTGCGCGCACGCGGCAAAACATAGCTGGTCCCCAAAATCACTTCCGGTCGCCAACGGCGCTTGAGCAGTTCTAACTGCAATCCCTGCAAATAGAATTGCAATTCGCGGCCCATCGGGATTTTCTTGCGCCAGTCGCCGCGCTGCGGCACCCGCAAGCCTGAAGGCCTGGGCGGCTTGGAGGAATAGCCGGTCGTCGAGAAATACGCCAGCCCAATCGCCCGGTTATGGGACAAGGCGGCCATCAGCGCCGCCGTGAAATGACCGATGCCCGCCGGGCGCCCCTGCAGCGTCGTCGCCTCCACCGCCACGCGCACCGTCTTGCGCCGCTCCACCAGCGGCAAGGGAAGCGGCATCGGTATCTGATCGCCGTAAGGCAATCCGCGCCAGCCCTCCCAGATGGCGCGCGCATTCGTCCACTGCCCGCGGATCAGGCGCTTTCCGAGGCGGATCGCCGATCCGCCCGCCCAGGCCAAGCGTGGATATCGGACATGGCTGGCCAGAAAGCGGCCCGCCGAGGTCGTGACGTAATAATCCTTCAGCGGATGGGCCTGCCCCAAGCTGGACGAATGTTGATGCCAGATCCAGGCGTCCTCCGCCACCGCGAGCGTCCAGCCCTGTTCCCGCATGCGGAAACACAGATCCGTGTCTTCCCAGTACATAAAGAAGCGCCGCTCGTCGAAGAGCCCGACCTGCTCCAGCACTTCCCGCCGGAAGAGGGTGCTGGCCCCGGTGAGGTAATCGAGCCGCTCCACCGGAACCGGCTTGCGCGCATGGTGCCCTATCCCGGCCCAGCGCAGGATAAATCCGCCGCCCCACACCTGTATCCGCCGAGGATGCTCCAGATCGTAGATGACCGACCCCACCGCGCCCGCGCGCACGTCGGTCCGCATGACCCGCAACATGGCGCCCAGGGCGTCTTTATGGACGATGGCATCGTTATTCAGCACCCAGACAAAATCCGCCCCGTCCGCCAGCGCACGGCGGAAGCCCACATTGCAACCACCACCAAAGCCCAGGTTTTCTCCGGCGCGGATCAGGGTGATCGGCAGAGGACTGGATGCGATCCACTGCGCCAGGCCCTCCGCGCTACCATCCGTGGAGCCGTTATCGATCACCCAGATATGAGCGGGCATGTCCGTCAGCACCGCCAGCGCCCGCAGGCAGCGGCGGGTATCCGCGAGACTGTTCCAGTTGATGAGGATAATGTGGGTGTTTAGTGGCTCAGGGTCAGTCAAAATATTTCAATCCGCAAGCGCCGGAGCTTATGGCCAGGAAGAGTGACCGGCGCCGCATTATGCCACCGGGCGGCCTTCCATGCACGCTCGACCGCCAGATGCGGTGTGACCGTGATGCTGTTTTTTAGAGGCGCGCGGTCACGGCAATGGACGCGTGAAACGCTTCGGGTAGGGTGATGGTAATCTGACCCGCCCTTTCTTACACTGTGCGCTTCAACCAAACAAGGATTTCTATGCGCGCCAGTCAGATCTTCATCCCCACCCTCAAGGAGACGCCTGCCGAGGCGGAACTCATCAGCCATCAGCTTTTGTTGCGCGGTGGCTTCATCCGTCGCCTGGCCTCCGGTTTATATACCTGGATGCCTCTGGGGTTACGGGTATTACGTCAGGTCGAGCGGGTGGTGCGCGAAGAGATGAACCGCAGCGGCGCGCAGGAGTTGCTGATGCCAGTGGTGCAACCCGCCGAGTTGTGGCAGGAGTCGGGCCGTTGGGAGGAGTATGGGCCGGAGTTGCTGCGTTTGCAGGACCGTCATCATCGTGATTTTTGTCTGGGCCCCACCTACGAAGAGGTGATCAGCGACCTGGTGCGGCGGGAGATCCATTCTTATCGGCAGCTTCCCGTCAATTTCTACCAGATTCAAACCAAGTTTCGCGATGAAATCCGCCCACGCTTCGGACTGATGCGTGGGCGCGAGTTCATCATGAAGGATGCGTACTCCTTCCACATGGATCACGCCTCGCTGGAGGCCACCTATCAGAGCATGTATGAGGCGTATCAGCGGACGTTCACCCGCCTCGGGCTGAACTTCCGCGCGGTGGAAGCGGATAACGGCGTCATCGGGGGCAAGCGCTCCCATGAGTTCCATGTGCTGGCGGATTCAGGCGAGGATGCCATCGCCTCCTGTCACCACTGCGATTATGCGGCCAACCTGGAAAAGGCCCGGAGTCGCCCGGCACCCGCCGAGACAGAAACACCGCGGGCGGCCGAGCGGGTGCGAACGCCGGGCATCCACACCGTAGCGGGGCAAGCCGAACATTTAGGCATCAGCACCGCGAAAATCGTCAAGACCATATTGGTGGTGGCCGACGGTAAGACGGTCATGTTGCTGCTGCGCGGTGATGATGAATTGAATCTGGTCAAGGCGGGACATGCCCTGGACGCGCGGGATCTGCGGATTGCCAGCCCGGAGGAGGCCGTCTCCGCCACCGGCGTGCCGTTGGGTTTCATCGGCCCCAAGGAACCGCCGCTGCCGGTTCCCATCCTTGCCGATCAACGCGCCCTCAGCGTGGTCAATTTCAGCACGGGCGCCAATGCGGAGGATCTGCACTGGATCCACCTGAACTGGGATCGGGATTTGCCGCGTCCGCCAGCGGCGGATCTGCGCAATGTGCGCGCCGGGGATGCCTGCCCGCACTGCGCGGAAGGCACCCTGGGCATCCGCCGCGGCATCGAAGTGGGGCATGTCTTTCAGCTCGGGGAGCGTTACAGCAAACGCATGGGCATCACCGTGCTGGACGAGACGGGCCGCGACGCCACGGTCACCATGGGGTGCTACGGCATCGGCGTGTCACGGGTGGTGGCGGCGGCGGTGGAGCAGCATTTTGATGATCGCGGCATCCTTTGGCCCATGGCCCTGGCCCCCTTTGCGGTGGGCATCGTCGCCATCAATGCGCGCAAATCGCCGGAGGTGGCCGCCGCCGCCCAGGGCCTGCATGACCGCCTGGAGGCGGCGGGATATAGCGTGCTGCTGGACGACCGCGAGGAGCGTCCGGGAGTGCAGTTCGCCACCATGGACCTGATCGGCCTGCCGCATCGCATCGTGGTCAGCGACAAGGTGCTGGCGCAGGACGTTTGGGAATACCGGGCGCGGCGCGCCACCGAAAACATGTTGTTGGACGAAACACAACTCATGGATCACTTGCGCAAGGAGCATTTCCGTGGATAACCCTCCCATAAAGCATATTCTGGTGGCCGTCGACTTTTCGCCCATGGCCTTGTTCACCGCGCAAATGGCGGCGCGGGAGGCACAACTCCACGGCGCCCGTCTCACCCTGCTGCATGTTTTCAACCCACAGGTGCTCCATCTGCAGATGCCGGAAGAAATCCTGCCCCCGGCCCTGGATCTGCGCGAAAAGCTGCTCCACCTGGCGCACGTCGAGATGGAAAAGCTGCGTCAGTCGATAGCGGAAACCGGAATTACGCCCGAGGTGGCGCTGGAAGAAAGTGTGGAAACCATCGGAAAAGCGGTGATCGCCTATGGCGATGCGCAGGGCGCCGATCTGCTGGTGGTGGGCAGCCACGGCCATGGCGCCCTCGGCCGCCTGCTACTGGGTTCGGTGGCCAACGACATCATCCGTCACGCCTCCGTCCCGGTACTGGTGGTCAAGCGCCGGGAGGATTGAGGGCGGCCACCCGCGCGGCCCATCCACTCACCGCCGCCACGAAGCGGGCGCTGGCCCCGGCCATAGCCGTGGCCCCGCCCTGAGCACTGGCGCCGGGAAGCGGCGCGGTGAAGCGAAAGCGATGCTGGGCGGCCACTCGATCATCGGCGGCCCTCACCAGCGTCGCCGTACCGGCGACCAGCGCCTTGCCCGTGCCCGGTCCACTGAAGTTCACCACGAAGTCCGTCAGCCTGACTTGCAACAACCATGTCGCGCTGCCACGGGACTGCCCCACCAAAACCGCCCGCCACCGGCCGGAGTCTTCCAATTGCTGTTGCAAACGGTTGGCGATCATCTGCGGCGGAGTGCCGATCCAGCGGGCATCCCGATACGCCAGCAGGCGCCGTGGATCTTGATAGAGCAGGTGATACTGGTAGGCGTCCGCTTTCAGCCAACGCGCGGCGCCGACCCGGTCCAGGCGCAGCACCGGCAGCGCCTTCATTGCACCCGCGCCACGGGCCAGCGGGGCGGAATGCGGCGGCGCGATACCGTAGGGTGCCTGCCAGGGAGTGCTGGTGGCGCAACCGGTGGCGAGCAGGGCGACGATTCCGGCCAGCACCATGCCCCGTCTCACCGGGAATGAGGAAAAACCTTGGGATCGCATGGGATTAGTGCCCTCCTTCCGCCATAAAGCCCGCCTCACCGGGCCCCGGCGGCGGGCCGCGATGTCCGTAAAGCAGCGATTGCGGGGAGCGTTGCAGCGAACGGCTGAGATCCTGCAATGCCGAACTGCTGGTCATCAGACTGCGGGTGAGCCGATTGACCCGCGGCAAGGTGTCGTAGTTCAGCGTATTCGCCGCCCGCTCACCGGCCACACTAAGTCCGCGCAGCGACTTGGCGGCTTCCGCCGCATTCGCCAGCGGCCCCTGCGCGGCCTCGGTCAGCGCATCGAGGTGGAGGATGAGCGTGCGGCTCGCCACCAGCGTGGACCGGGTGGCGGCCACCATGGCGGGCAGGGCTTTGAGGGTCGGGAGCAACGCCGTCTCCATGTCGACCAACCGACTCGTGGCTTGATCCACCTGGACGAGGGTCTGGGCAAAGCGCGCGCGATTTTCGTCGTTGAGGAGCAGGTTCAGGCGTTCCGCCAGTTTGTTGCTCCGGTTCACCAGGGACTCCCCATTACGGGAGAGCACCTCGAAGAAACTGGGGTGCATGGGGATTTCCGCCGGTTTCCCGGGCCTGCTGAGCAAGGGAGTGAAATCGGTGCCATGATCGCTCAGGGACAGATAACTCAGTCCGGTAACCCCCTGGGGCGCCAGCTCCGCAAAGGTGGCACGGGTGATGGGCGCCGCTTTGTTGATTGTGACTTGCACGCGGATCATCCGCGGATTGGCGGGGTCCAGGCCGATGGCCGTCACCTCTCCCACGCGCACCCCCTTGAAGCGCACGGCGGCCTGCAGGGTGAGGCCGCTGACACTATAGGGCGAGATCACGTCGTAAACGATGCCGGGTGGATGGCGGTGGTGCATCCACAATCCGACCACGGCCACCCCGACACCCAGAACGGCCAGAAAAATGATCGCTACCAGCGCGTGCGCACGGCTCTCCAAGGGGGACTCCTCCGCAATATACCGGCTATTGGAGCACAGGACGGGCGCCAAGCCAATCCACACCTGCCGGACAGGTCACCGGGCGCACGGATTGACTTGCCACCAGACCCATGCCTAAATGGCGGAAATTCACTGGAATCCTGATGCGCTATGGACTTTGACACCCTCCGCCGTACCATGATCGACACCCAGATCCGTACCTGGGAGGTGCTCGACCCCCGGGTACTGGGCACCGTTGCGCATGTGAAGCGCGAGTTCTTCGTGCCTACCGCCTATCGTCACCTGGCGTTCGCCGATTTCAATCTGCCCTTGGAGCATGGCGAGATCATGTGGACTCCGAAGATGGAGGCGCGAGTCTTGCAGGAACTCGATCTGCGTGAACACGATCGCGTGCTGGAAATCGGTACCGGAAGCGGTTATCTGACCGCGTTGATGGCCCGACTCGCCGGGATGGTGCACAGTATCGAGGATCGCGCCGAATTCTCCCGGATGGCGGAAGGCCGTCTGCGGGCGCAGGGTGTGCATAATGCCCATCTGCACATTGGCGACGGCGCCAATGGCTGGGCGGCCCATGCCCCCTATGATGCCATCTGCATCACCGGTTCCTTGCCGGCGCTGCCGGACACCTTCAAGGCGCAACTGGCGGTCGGCGGGCGTTTGATCGCCATTCTCGGTACCGGCCCGGCCATGCGGGTGCGGCGCATCTCCCACTCCCAGCCGGGCATTTTCGAAAGCGTGGAACTTTTCGAGACCGAAATCCCGCCCCTGCGTCACCCGCCCCTGCCCGCCCGCTTCGTATTCTGAGCCTCGCGCGTCATGGGTGATCTGCTCTACCGCATCACGGCCCAGCCGCTGGCGCATGTGTTTCGGGTGTCCCTGACCCTTCCGGAGCCGGATCCGGAGGGGCAGGGACTCGCCCTCCCCGCTTGGGTACCCGGCAGTTACACCATCCGCGACCTCGCCCGCCATGTCACGGAAATCCGCGCGGAACGGAACGGGCGGGAGGTCGCCCTGCGCAAAATCGGCAAGGACCGTTGGCGCCTGGCCGCGGGTCAGGGCCCCGTCGTCATTCATTATGCGGTGTATGCCTTTGATCGTTCGGTGCGTACCGCCTATCTGGACCATCTAGGCGGCTTTTTCAACGGACCCGCCCTGTATCTGCGGGTGCTCGGCCAGGAAGAACGGCGCCATGCGGTGACCCTCGACGGTCCCGAAGCGTGGCAGGTGGCGACCGCCCTCCCCCGGCACAGTGGCGAGGTCTGGGGATGGGGCCGCTTCGCCGCCACGGAATACGGCGCGCTCATCGACCATCCGGTGCTGATGGGGACGCTCACCCTGCTCGATTTTCAGGCGGGGGAACGGCCCCATCACCTGCTCATCCAAGGAGCGCATCAGGCGGACTTGCCACGGTTGGGTGCCGATCTGACCCGCATTTGCGACTGGCAGCAGCGTTTCTGGGGTGAGACGCCCTTCGCGACCTATCATTTTTTGTGCATGACCAGCGCCGACGGCTACGGTGGCCTGGAGCATCGCGCCTCCAGCGCCCTGCTCTGCGCGCGGGATGACCTCAGCGGTCGTCAGGAAGACCATTATCTGCGTTTTCTGGGATTGGCCAGTCACGAGTATTTCCATAGCTGGCTGGTGCAGGCCATCCGTCCGGCGGTCCTCGGCGCCAGCGCGCTGGACCGCGAGGCGCTGACCCGTGACCTCTGGGTCTTCGAAGGCATCACCTCCTACTACGACGATCTTTGCCTGCGCCGCGCCGGGCTGATCACACCCGAGCGTTATCTGACCGGGATCGCCCAGGAAATGACCCGTCTGCTGCGCCGCCCCGGACGTTTCCTGCAAAGCGTGGCGGAGTCGAGCGAAGACACCTGGATCAAGCTGTATCACCCGCACGCCAACAGCGCCAACTTTGAAATCAGCTATTACAACAAGGGGGCGCTATTGGCCCTGTGCCTGGACCTCAGTCTGCGCCTGGAAAGCGACGGCGCGCGAAGCCTGGACACGCTGCTGGCGCGGCTGTGGCAGAATTACGGCCGCGCCGGCAAGCCACTGCCGGAAGGGCAGTGCATCGATGAGGTGGAAACGCTTGCCGGACCGGCCCTCGCCGGACGTCTGGCGGGCTGGATCACGGACAGGACCGATTTACCGCTCGCGGCGCTGCTGGCGGAAATGGGCATCGTCGTGCATGCGCGGGCTGCTAGCGGTCCGCAGGATGATGGCGGGCAACCCGCGGAGAAAACGGTATGCGCCTGGCTGGGCGCGGGCTGGCGTCCGCACGCGCTGGGCGCCCAGTTGCGCCAGGTGCGGACCGGGGGTTCCGCGGAGCAGGCGGGTTTGTCGCCGGACGACATTCTCGTCGCTGTCGAGGGTGTTCGGACCACCGCGGAACAATTGCAGGCGCAACTGGACGCGATTCCCGAAGGCGCGGCGGCGCGCGTACAGTTCTTCCGGGAAGACATCCTCCAGGAAGCCCGTCTGGCCCCCACCCCCCCGCCGCAGGACACCGTCTGGCTGGAACTGCTCGACGATGTGGACGCGGTGGTGCTTGCGCGGCGCCGCGCGTGGCTGGAGGGAGGCGCTGACCGGCCCGCCTCGCTATGATTCGATCTTCCTACACGCTTTATCCGTACACACCATGGCCAAGGGAATGTCCCAGGGCTCCCTGGGCAACACGGGCACTTCCTGAAAGGCGTACCCCACCCCGATCAGACGCGGCCGTCGCCAATGCCGGCGATGCGGCAGGTGCGCCAGGCTACGATCATAAAAGCCACCACCCATCCCCAGGCGGTATCCTTCGGCATCGAAAGCCACCAGCGGCAGAATCAGCAGATCCAGCTCGCGCACCGAGCATTGGCTGTGCCGGGGCACCTTGGGCTCAGGAATACGAAAACGGTTGTTGCGCATGGGCGTTCGCGGGTTGAAGGGCGCGAAGCGGAGACTGCGCGCGAAGCGCCCGACGAGGATGGGCAAGTAAAAATGCTTGTGAACCGCCAGGGGATGTTGCAACAGCGGCAGTAGGCTGATTTCGCCGTGCATCGGCCAGTAGACCCCGATATGCCGGGCTCGGTGGAACGGCCTCAGCCGCGCGATCTGCCCGGACAACGCCAGGGCGGCCTGCCGCAAGTCCTGGGGAGACAGGGCATGCCGCCGTTGCCGCATGTGCCGCCGCAACTGGCTTTTGGAGGGGGGGGAGTCTTGGGACAAAAAAAGACCTCCCGCCTGGGTCGTACGGCCCGCTACCCCATGAACCTGATGCACAGGTGGGGATCCACACACCGCTTCAGGCTACTCCATGCAGGAGCTGCACACCACGGTGATGACTGAAGATCCCCCGGATAGACAATGTTGGTTCAGGAATCATCCCGGCCACGCGTGCCCCGCAGGAGGCAATCACCACGCTACTCCGCCCCCTTACCCATGTCAACCAACCGGCGCAGGCGATCTTCCAGAGCCGTGAGCCATTGATCGCGCTCCTGCAGTTCCTGGCGGGCTCGCTGCAGGTCCGCCGCAAGGTTGACGGCGACCATCAGGGCGGTGCGCTCCTTGCTGACGGCCCGCGCGCGCGCCGCTTCGAGCCGCTCCGTCAGCAGGGCCACCGCTTCCCGCAGCAGGGTTTGCTCCTCAGGTTGACAAGGTACCTGATAACTCTGCCCCAGCAAGGTGATATGGACACGATCCGTGCTGGCCGTGCGAGTCGTTTCAGGCATTGGCTCCTCCATCCTTATAATTCGTTTTCCCATTGACTGACCTGCGCCAGCAGCTCGCTGAGGCGTGAGCACACCGCTTCCTGACGTGCCCGCAACTGGATGTTTTCCGCATCCAGGGACTGGATTTTCTTTTGTAGAAGCTGCAGGGCGTGTTTTTCACGCCCCTCCCCTTTCAGATGGCGACGCAAACCGCGATAATCCGTTATAATGCTTTCCAGCTCCGCGAACAGGGATTCAAAACGGGACTCCTCCACTGCGCCTCCCCATCTCACCAATAATTCCGCTTTTGAGTGTACGAAGCGCCCCCGCCATTTGCAAACCGAATCCGGCTGCACCCGCACATGACCGCCTCTGACCCCGACAACCGCGTGCGTACCTTTCGCCTCCGGCTGGGGGTGGCCGCCCTGATCATGTTGCTGGCGACCGTTGTCGTGCTCCTGCGCGTGATGGATCTGGAACTGCTGCATTTTGCCAAGTTCCGTACGCTGGCCTACGACAATCATGTCGCCCTCGTCCCGGTCGCACCACCACGTGGCCTGATACTTGCCGATCATGGCGAGGTGCTGGCGGAGAACCGGCCCACCTACGCCCTGGAGATCATTCCCGATCAGGTGCCCGATCTGCCGGCGACCCTGCGACGTCTGCGGAAGCTGCTGAGGCTCGATGCCGAGGATATGCATCGATTTCACGAGCGGCGCCTGGGGAAACCCGCGTTTGATCCGGTGGTCCTCAAAGCCGGCCTGACACCGCCCCAGATCGCCGCCGTGGCCGTGCGGGCACTGGAACTGCCTGGCGTCCGTGTCGTGGCCATGCTCCATCGCCATTACCCGTATGACACCCTTTTTTCTCACGTCGTGGGTTATGTCGGTCCCATTACCGCCGCCGATTTGAAGCATTTTCGGGCCCACACCTATCTGGGGCGCAATTACATCGGTAAGAGCGGCCTGGAACGCTATTACGAACGTCAGTTGCGCGGCAACATGGGCTACCAGATCAAGGATATCGACGCCAGAGGATTGCAGGTGGGTACCCTGCGCGATATCCCGGCACAACCCGGCGACAACCTGCTGACCCACCTCCGCCTGCGCGTGCAACAGGCCGGGGCGGAAGCTTTCCGGGGCAAGGGCTATCGCGGCGCCGCGGTCGCTCTCGACCCGAACACTGGCGCCGTGCTGGCCATGGTCACCAGTCCCAGCTTCAACGCCAACTGGTTCGTGGACGGCATCAGCACGGCGCACTGGCAAAGTCTTTTGCATAATCCGGGACGTCCGCTGATGAACCGCGCGGATAACGGTCTCTATCCACCGGGGTCTTGTGCCAAGCCTTTCTACTCCGTTCAGGCCATCCAGGACGGTGTGATCACCCCGGATTTTCATACGTTCTGCGCGGGCAATTACCAACTCGGCGGGCACACCTACTGGGACTGGAATCGGCGGGGATTTGGCAACACCGGCCTGACCAAAGCGTTGGCCTGGTCGGTGGATGTCTTCTACTACAAGCTTGCGGTGAAGATGGGCATTGCGAGGCAGGACAATGCCTTATGGCGCTTCGGCTTCGGCAGCACGCCGCCCGTCGATCTGCCTGGCGGAGCCAGTGGTCTGGTGCCCACCCCGGCCTGGAAGCGTAAGCACATGCACGCCCCCTGGTACACGGGTGATTCGGTGATTCTCGGGATTGGTCAGGGCTATCTGCTGGTGACGCCCCTGCAATTGGCGCGCGCCGTCTCCGCGCTCGCCAATGGCGGCAAGCTGGTGCGTCCACAGGTGGCCAAGGCCTTTATCGATCCGCGCACGGGACGGCAAGTACCCATACCCGCGGCGCGGCCCGTCAA
Source organism: Acidithiobacillus ferrianus (assembly GCF_010378095.1). GTDB lineage: Bacteria > Pseudomonadota > Gammaproteobacteria > Acidithiobacillales > Acidithiobacillaceae > Acidithiobacillus > Acidithiobacillus ferrianus. Next base: position 84,328 of record NZ_WNJL01000035.1, read on the forward strand.
CCTGCATATTTCAGCACAGGCCATGCAGGCGGTGTACAAAGGCATGGAAGCCTGCGTCAACACCGGCACCTGCCGCAGCATCAGCATTCCCGGCATCTCCATTGCCGGTAAAACCGGTACGGCGCAAGTGCCGGTGGGTTATAAACATGGCCACACCATTTATAACAACGACTCCCTCTTCATCGGCTGGGCGCCGGTGCATCATCCCAAAATCGCCGTGGCCGTGGTGGTGGAATATGGCGGGCACAATGCCTGGCAGGCCCTGCCGATTGCCCGCGCGGTCATCCAGGCGTATCTGGAACCTGATGGGAAGACGCCTGAAAAAGTTGCCGAAAAGTCCGCAACCCATTATGATGCGCCCCTTGCCAATGGGGAGAAAGGTTCTGTCAACCCTCGCCCCGCTCATCCATGACACCCATAAGGAGTTCCTCAAATGACAGATTTCACCATCGCGGCCCACCCGCGCGAAGAAAATGGCCGCCGCCCCAGCCGTCGCCTGCGTCGTACCGGCATGGTGCCCGCGGTACTCTACGGAGACGGCAAGGCGGCCCGGAGTCTGAGCATTGAAGCCCGGCTGCTGCGCAAACTGCTGCCCGACGAGCGCGCCTACACCCACATCATCACTCTGCGTTTTCCCCACGGGAACGAGACGGCGCTGATCCGCGACATTCAGATGCATCCCTATAAGGAAGAAGTGCTGCACCTGGATTTTTTGCGCGTCCATGCCGGTGAGCGGGTACGCCTGCATGTCCCGATCCACCTTCTCAACGAGGGCACCTGCGCCGGGATCAAGGCCGGCGGGGTACTGCACCGCGCGCTCGTGGAAGTGGAAGTGGAAGCGCCGGTGGATCGTCTGCCGGAGGCCATCGAAGTGGATATCGCGGCATTGTGCATCGGTGAAAGCCTCCATCTGTCACAGATCAGCGCGCCCGCGGGGGTGACACTCGTACCGCTGCTGCACGAGGACGACAAGGAGATCGTCTCCATTCATAATCCACGCACCGGTGCCGAGGCGGAAGAAGAGACGCCGGAAGCCACTGCCTGAGCGCTCATGGACTGGTTGTTGGCGGGTCTCGGCAACCCCGGCGCGGATTACGCCCGAACCCGCCACAATGCCGGCTTCTGGACGCTCCAGACCCTGGCGGATCGGGCCGGGGCGTCTTTACGCATGGAGCGGCGCTGGCGTTGTCTGGCCACCCGCCTGCACGAGCAGGGGCTGGAACTGGGGCTGTGCCTGCCTCAGGATTTCATGAACCGCAGCGGTGGACCGGTGCGGTCCATGGCGGCCTTTTATAAAGTGCCCGTAGAACGCATTCTGGTGATTCACGATGAGTTGGATCTGCCGCCCGGCACGGCGCGGCTCAAGTGGGGCGGCGGGCACGGCGGGCATAATGGCCTGCGTGATCTGGACCGCGTCTTTGGCACCCGTGACTATTGGCGGCTGCGCATTGGCATCGGCCATCCGGGACACAAGGACGCCGTCATCGGTTATGTGCTGGGTATACCGACGGTGACGGAAAAAACACGGATAGACGAGGCCATCGCCCGCAGTCTCGCGGTACTCCCGGACTTTCTCAACGGCCGCACGGATGCGGCGCAAAAAACCCTGCACAGCGATTAGGAGCTTCTCATGGCTTTGACCTGCGGCATCGTCGGTTTACCCAATGTCGGCAAATCCACTCTCTTCAACGCCATCACCCAGGCCGGGATCGCGGCGGAGAATTATCCCTTTTGCACGATCGAGCCCAACGTCGGTCTGGTCAACGTGCCCGATCCACGTCTACAGGCGCTGGCGGAGATCGTCAAACCGCAACATGTGGTGCCCGCCACCATGGAATTCGTGGACATCGCCGGTCTGGTGGCCGGGGCGGCGCAGGGAGAGGGACTGGGCAACCAGTTTCTGGCCCATATCCGCGAAACCGACGCCATCGCCTTGGTCACCCGCTGTTTCGCGGATCCCAACGTCGTCCACGTGAGCGGCCATGTGGACCCGGTGGCTGATTTGGAAGTGGTGTTGACCGAACTGATCCTGGCCGATCTCAGTACCGTGGAGAAGGCGCAGGCACGGGTGGCGCGGCAGGCCAAGGGCGGCCACAAGGACGCCGTGGCCGAACTAGCCGCCATGACCCGCCTGCTGCCCCACCTCGATGAAGGAAAGCCCGCCGCTAGCCTGGATTTGAATCGGGAGGAACGGGATCATCTGCGCAGCCTCTGTCTGTTGACCATGAAACCCCTCATGGTCATCGCCAATGTGGCCGAGGATGCGTTGCGGGAAGGTCCCTGGCGGGCGCCACTGGAGGCCTGGGCGGTCGCCCGGCAGGCCAGCGTCGTCCCCGTCTGCGCCGCGATCGAGTCGGATCTGGCGGAACTGGAACCGGAAGAGCAACGCGCCTTCCTGCAGGATTTGGGGCTGGAAGAACCGGGCCTGAACCGAATCATCCGGGCGGCTTACCGCTTGCTGGGCTTGCAGACCTACTTCACCGCCGGGGTGAAGGAGGTCCGTGCCTGGACCATTCCGGTGGGGGCCACCGCCCCTCAGGCCGCTGGCGTGATCCACAGTGATTTCGAGCGTGGTTTCATCCGCGCCCAGACCATCGCCTACGCCGATTTCCTCCGTTACAAGGGGGAGCACGGTGCGAAAGAGGCCGGCAAAATGCGCGCGGAAGGCAAAGAGTACGTGGTGCAGGATGGTGACGTGCTGAACTTCCTGTTTAACGTGTGAGCCGAGAGGACGGCTATCCGCAAGGCGGGGCCGCCGGCGCCGTCATGCCAATCAGCGGCGCCAGCTCTCGCAAGGCCTGCCAGTACACACGGCGCTTGAACGCGATGATTTCACCGACCGGCACCCAGTAATCCACCCAGCGCCAGTCTTCGAACTCCGGCTGCTGCGTGCGCAGGTTGATCTCCGTCTCTTCCCCTTCAAATCGGAGTAAGAACCAAATCTGCTTTTGCCCACGGTACCGGCGGCGGCTGGCGCGGTTGCGGGGACAGGGAACCTCGTAGCGCAGCCAGTCTTGGGTCCGTCCTATGATGCAGACCTTGGCGGTGCCCACTTCTTCTTCCAACTCACGGAACATCGCTTGCTCCGGCGACTCCGCGCGGTCGATCCCGCCCTGGGGAAACTGCCAAGCATCTTCGCCCCGGCGCTTGGCCCACAGCACCTGATTTTGTGCGTTGCAAATGATCATGCCCACATTGGGGCGATAGCCGTCCGCGTCTATCATGTTCATCGTCTCTACCGATGCCTTTCGCCAGAATATAGCACGCCGACCGGCCGGCGTCAGTGCAGGCCGGCCGGCCACGGGGATTCAGACAGATTGCAGCAACTCCAGCGGGTAACGCCTACCCGCCCGATAGTCGGCGATGCAGCGCGACACCATCCCGCTACGCATCTCACCCTGGCGGAGCGTTATTTCCTCCGGGGTGAGCCAGCAGGGACCAATGATCCCTGCATCCAGCGGAAGCGCATGATCCCGCGGACCGAGCCGTCCACCAAAGGCGAAGCGGAGATAGGTCAGATCCCGGGTGGGATGCTCCCAATGGTAAATACCGGTGAGGTATTCGGGCTGAAAACGGTGGCCCGTTTCCTCCAGGGTCTCGCGTACCACCGCGTCCCACAATGTCTCACCCGGATCCCAGTGACCGGCGGGCTGATTGAAGCACCGGCGCCCCTCCACCATTTCTTCCACCAGCAAAAAGCGGCCGTTTTCTTCGACGATGGCCGCCACGGTCACGTGCGGTGCCCAGATCATACCGTTGTTCCCATCACACACTCATCTCCTGTGAGTTCACGCCACTGACCGGGGGCCAGATCGTTCAGCATAAAAGGTCCAAAAGCTTCGCGATATCGCATAGCGCCTCGCGCAACGTCACTCGATAACGCCGGGGGATCGCCCGCCGCGGACTCGTCCAATGATGCAGCCAGTCCCCGTCATCGGTGAGCAGCAAGACCCCGCTGGTTTCCCGGTCCAGACGCCCCACGCTGCCGAGGGACGGGCGACGATAGCGCCAGCGCGGCGGGAAATCCTGATAAATGGCGCGCGGATCATCGTGGGCACAAACCTTGCCCAAGGGTTTGTGATAAAGCAGATAAAGGGGTTGGGGATGATCGATGGGTGCCTCATCGACCCGGACCTGCGCCGCCTCCACTTTGGTGGAGGCCTTGCGTAGCGGTTCCCCGGCCACCTGCACACGGCCTTCGCGCAGCAAATCACGTACCTCGGAACGGCTGCAATACCCCAAACGGGAGAGTAAATGGTCGATGCGTTCGGAGGTTTTCAGCATGGGAGGAGTTTACCCCGCCCACCGGCTGACGAAAACCCGGGAAAGTTCTATCATGGCCCTTGAACGCGCATCCTGGAGCAACACATGTCGGCTGAATACACACTTCCCCCGGAGTGGGCCCCGCAAAGGGCCGTGCAACTGACTTGGCCCCATCCGGACACCGACTGGGCGCCTCGTCTGCACGCCGTCATTCCGGTATTCGCCCTGATCGCCCGCGAAATCAGTTTCCGGGCAGACGTGCTGGTGGCCTGTCATGATACGCTCAGCGCCCGGTCCTGCGAGCACGCGCTGCAGAGGGCCGGAGCCGATCTCGGCCGTTGCCATCTCCACACGGTGCCCAGCAATGACTCTTGGGCGCGCGATCACGGCCCCATCACCCTGCAAGACGGTATCGGACAGAGCAAATTGATGGACTTCGCCTTCAACGCCTGGGGGCTCAAATTCCGCGCCGATCTGGACAACCGGATCACCCGCCATCTGCACGCCCAGGGGGCCTATGGAGCCGTGCCCCTGGAGACTTCCGGGATGGTGCTGGAAGGCGGCAGTATCGAGGTGGACGGCCACGGCGCGCTGCTGACCACCCGCGCCTGCCTGCTTTCGCCCAATCGCAATCCGCAATGGTCCGCGGCGCAGGTGGAGGATGCCCTCCGTGCCCGGCTGGGCATAGAGCGCGTCCTCTGGCTGCATCATGGCCACCTGGAAGGTGACGATACCGATGCCCATATCGACACGCTCGCCCGCTTCTGTAACCCGCACACCATCGCCTACCAGAGTTGTGACGACCCCAACGACAGTCACTTCGCCCCGCTCCAGCAGATGGCCGCCGAACTCAGCGCCTTCTGCCAGGGGGATGGCGCGCCCTATCACCTGATCCCCCTGCCCTGGGCCCAGGCGCAGTGGGATCAGGACGGCAACCGCCTCCCCCTCAGTTACGCCAATTTCCTCATTCTCAACGCCGCCGTCCTCCTGCCCACTTACGACGATCCCGCCGATCTGGTGGCGCAAGAGCGCTTGCAAAGCGCCTTTCCCGACCGTGAAATCATCCCCATTTCCTGCAGCGAACTGGTCCGCCAGCATGGCAGCCTGCACTGCGTCACCATGCAGTTACCGCGTTAAGGCTCGGCACCGTCATGGACCCTCTGCCACAAGCCTCGATCATCCCCTGGCGCGTGTACCAGAAACCCTATCCCGCGGGCTATCGGGTTTTAGTGGAGCGATTATGGCCACGGGGCGTTCGCAAGGCGGATTTGTCTCTCGACGCATGGGCCAAGGCACTCGCTCCCAGCACGGAATTACGGCAATGGTTTGCCCACGATCCGGCACATTGGGACGCGTTTCAACACCGTTATTGGCAGGAGCTCACCTCCGCCCTGCCCGCCGCCCGGGAACTCCTGCTCGCCGCTGGCGGCCAGCCGCTCGTCCTGCTGTACGCCGCCCATGATGAAACGCACAACGGCGCATTGGTGTTGCAACACTTTCTCCAGGATCTTTCCGCATCGCATTGACCCCCGTGGCGGGCCTTCAGCGCATCGCGTCATCTTGACAGGATCGCGGGGCTCCGCCATGGTGTTCCCCCAATTACGAGGATCTCATGCTGCACTTTCCGGATATCAATACCGTCGGCTTTCCACTCGGACCCATCACCATTCATTGGTATGGTCTGCTGGAGATCATCAGCTTTGTCATTGCCACCATCTGGCTCGTCCGGCGCGGTCGCATGGCGCACTGGAACTGGCGCAAGGAACAGGTCATCGATCTGGAGTTTTATGTGGCCGCCGGCGCCATAGTGGGAGGCCGGGTGGGTTATGTGCTGTGGTACAACCTGCCCTACTACCTCGACAACCCGGTGAAAATGCTGGCCATCTGGGATGGTGGCATGTCCTTTCACGGTGGCTTGCTGGGTGTCGTCATCGCCTGTTGGATCTTTGCACGGATGCACCGGCAGCACGCCTTCCTGCCCACTTTGGATTTCATTGCGCCGGCGGTGCCTATCGGACTGGGGCTGGGGCGACTGGCCAACTTCATCAACGATCAGCTTTTCGGCCGTGTCAGCGATCTCCCCTGGGCCATGGTCTTTCCCGCCGGTGGTCCGCAGCCCCGGCAACCTTCGCAGATTTATGAGTTTCTACTGGAGGGCGTCCTGCTCTTCCTGATTCTGGCCCTCTATAGTCGCAAGCCTCGTCCGGCCGGTGCCGTCGGCGGCCTGTTCGTCTTTGTTTACGGCCTCTTTCGCTTTATCGTGGAATACACGCGGCAACCCGATATCCAGTTGGGTTTCGTCTTCGGTCCCTACACCATGGGGCAGGTGCTGTCGATACCCATGATCCTGCTCGGGCCAGTGGTAATCTGGTGGGCGTACAAAGGCGGCTTCTCGGAATCCCCCGACGTCCCCGTGACGACAGCCGATTAACCGGCCACCGGTGTCACGGTCCTGATTCCGGAGGCACAGCCCATGGCTGATCTCAATCCGCAGCAACAGGAGGCGGTGAAGCACGTCCACGGCCCCTTGCTGGTGCTGGCTGGGGCGGGTTCGGGAAAAACGCGGGTGATCACCCGGAAAATTATCCACCTCATTCGCGGGCATCAGATCGCGCCCAAACATATCTGCGCGGTGACCTTCACCAACAAGGCCGCCCGCGAAATGAAGAGCCGCGTCTCCGAAGCGTTACAAGGGCACAACAGCCGCGGCCTGATGGTTTCCACGTTCCATCACCTGGGCCTGCACATCCTGCGCAAGGACATCGAACGCTTGGGTTATCGCGCCAATTTCAGCGTCATCGACCCCGGCGACAGCCTAAGCATGCTCCGCAACCTGCTGCGCGAGACGAACGGCCCCAGCGACCTCGCCGAAGCCATTCAGGCGCGCGTTTCCCGTTTCAAGAATGATGGCCTCTTCCCCGAGGCGGCGCATGCCGACGATCGCCTCGGGGAAGAGGCCGCCCGTGTTTACGCACTCTATCAGCGCGCCCTCAGCGCCTGCAATGCCGTGGATTTGGATGACCTCATCCTGCTGCCCATCCGTCTGCTGCAAGACCATGCAGAAGCCCGTTACACTTGGCAGGATCGCATCCGCTACCTGCTGGTGGACGAGTATCAGGACAGCAACGGGGCCCAGTACCGCCTGGTACAGAGCTTGTTGGGCGTGCGTCACAACCTGACGGCGGTGGGCGATGATGACCAGAGCATCTACTCCTGGCGCGGTGCCGCGGCAGACAATCTGCATCGACTCGCGCAAGACTTCCCCAACCTCAAGGTCATCAAACTGGAACAGAACTATCGCTCCACCGGCCGCATTCTCCAGGCCGCCAACGCCGTCATCGCCCAGAACTCCCATCTCTTTGAAAAACGCCTGTGGAGCACCCTCGGCGAGGGTCACGGCATCCGTGCCCTGCGCTGCGCCGACGAGGCAGACGAGGCAAAGCAGGTGATCAGCGCCATCCTTCGGGATCGTTTCCAGCGCCAGGGGGAATACCGCGACTACGCCATTTTGTATCGCAGTAACCATCAAGCCCGACCTTTTGAAGCGGAACTGCGCAACGCGCGCATCCCCTATCAGATATCCGGCGGCCTCTCCTTCTTTGAACGCAGTGAAATCAAGGATTTTCTTGCCTACCTACGGTTGCTGGTGAACCCTGACGATGACCCCGCTTTCCTACGCGCGGTCAACACCCCGCGGCGAGGCATCGGCGGCAGCACCCTGGAACGCCTGGGCGCTTTTGCCAAGGCGCGGGGTATCTCTCTCTTCGCCGCGCTTTGGGAGGACACGCTGGAGTTACCTGAAAAGGCGCGCATCGCCCTGCGCGGCTTTGCCGGATGGGTAAACCTCAAAGCCGGCGAAGTAGACAAGGCCGAACTCATTCCCGCCTTGCACAGCCTGCCCGAGGAAATCGGCTATCTGCAACATCTGCACAGTGAAGGCGATGAAAAAGACGCCGGCCGGCGCTGGGAAAACATCCAGGAACTCCTGGACTGGATGCGACGCCTGCAGGCACAGGACGACGGCCCGCAAACCCTGCCGGAGATCCTTCACCGCCTGATGCTTTTCAACGTGCTGGAACGGGAGGAGGACGACGACCGCGATGTGCTGCGCCTGTCCACCCTGCACGCCGCCAAAGGGCTGGAATTTCCCCAGGTGTTTCTGGTGGGGGTCGAAGAGGAATTATTGCCGCACCGCAACAGCGAAACCCCGGAGCAGATTGAAGAAGAACGTCGTCTCTTTTACGTGGGTATGACCCGCGCCCGCTTCCGCCTGACCTTGAGCCTCTGCCGCAAACGCCGCCGCTACGGTCAGGACGTCCATCCGACACCCTCCCGCTTCCTCCAGGAAATCCCTCGGGAGCACCTGGACTGGCAGGGCGAGCAAAACCCCGAAGCAGAAATGGACCCCGCCGCCGCCTTCGCCCGTCTGAGGGGACTGCTCGGCCGGAACGAATAAACCGGTACGGTCCGGTGCGGCCACACAGCGAGTAGGGGGCGGGGTTACCCCCGTCGCCCTATCACACCACCGGACGTGCGGTTCCACATCCGGCGGTTCATTGAGCACACTGGAGTCGTCGCATCGTATCGAGCAGCGACACCAGACCCGATCGATCAAAGAAAGACTTCGGGAATGCCTGGTTCATGTGGCTGGCGCCACTGTTCCACCACGGCCCTCGCTGCGCATCTCTGTCTAGCCGATGATGCTGCAATATGGGAGAATTGACCAGACTTGGCAAATGAAATCCAGCGTCGGCAAGCGGCACAGGGGGAGGATGGCTGTTCCAGAAAGCGAAATCCTGACGCTCGACGAAGTCGCCGCATTCCTCAAAGCCGGGAAACGGACGGTCTATCGCCTCGCTCAGAAAGGAGAGATTCCGGCTTTCAAGCTGGGGGGCACGTGGCGCTTTCGCCGCTCGGAGCTGGATCGCTGGATCGCCGACAGCATCAGCAAGAAGAAGCCGGGGGAGGAGTGAGCTTGGGCCAAGCCAGCCGCCGAATCACGCTCGGGGAAGAACAAGGGGAGAATCACCTTTGACAACACAACCGCTTCTGACGCCGCACCAGAGCCAGTACTTTGCCTGGCTGCTGACCAGGCGCGCAGCAGGCGATTCCGTGGAGTTCCTGGCTTCGACCTTGGTCGATTCGCAAGTCGATCTGAATCCCCATCAGGTCGAGGCCGCGCTCTTTGCTTGCCGCAACCCCCTCTCACGCGGCGTGATCCTCGCCGACGAGGTTGGTCTGGGCAAGACCATCGAAGCCGGCTTGGTCATCTCTCAACGCTGGGCCGAACGGCGGCGGAAGGTGCTCATCATCGTTCCGGCGAACCTGCGCAAGCAGTGGCACCAGGAGCTGCAGGACAAATTCGGCCTGCATGGGCTGATCCTCGAAGCCAAAAGCTACAACGCGATTCGCAAGCAGGAGCTGCGGAACCCGTTCCTGTTCGCCTCCGGCCCGGTCATCTGTTCCTACCAGTTCGCAAAGACCAAGGCCGAAGACGTCAAGGGCATCGACTGGGACTTGGTCGTCCTCGACGAAGCGCATCGCCTGCGCAACGTCTACAAGACCAGCAACGTCATCGCCAAGACCTTGAAGGAGGCGCTGTCGCGCGTTCACTCCAAGGTGCTCCTGACCGCGACGCCGTTACAGAACTCATTGCTCGAACTCTATGGACTGGTCAGCTTCATCGATGACCGCGTGTTCGGAGACCTGGATAGCTTCCGCTCGCAGTTCACTGGCAGGGAGCAATCCTTCAGCAGTCTGCGTGACCGGCTGGCCCCCATCTGCAAGCGCACCCTGCGCAAACAGGTGCAGCCCTACGTGTCATACACAGCGCGCAGGGCCATCGTCCAGGAGTTCACGCCGTCGAGCGAAGAGCAGGAACTTTCCAAGCTCGTCGCCGATTATCTGCGCCGCCCCAACCTCAAGGCCCTGCCCGACGGGCAGCGCCAACTGATTTCACTCGTGCTGTGGAAGCTGCTCGCCTCCAGCACGCACGCGATTGCGGGTGCGTTGGAGACAATGGCCAAGCGTCTCCAGGGAGTGATGGATGAAGCTCCCGTGGTTCCCGATCTCGCCGAAGCACTCGACGAGGACTACGAGTCGCTCGACGAGATGGCCGACGAATGGGAAGACCAGGAGTCAGGCACCAAGGCAGCGAGCCGCACCGAGCGTGAGGCCATCGCGCAGGAGGTCGAGGAGCTGCGCCACTTCAAAACGCTGGCAACCAACATCCGTGACAACGCCAAGGGCAAGGCGCTGCTCATCGCGCTGGATCGCGCCTTCGCTGAACTGGATCGGCTAGGCGCGCCCAGGAAGGCCATCATCTTCACCGAGTCCAGGCGCACGCAGGAATACCTCCTCAACTTGCTGGCCGACACGCCATACGGCGACGGCATCGTGCTGTTCAACGGCACCAATAGCGACCAGCGTGCGCAGGCGATCTACAAGGACTGGCTGAAGCGACACGAAGGCACCGACCGCATCAGCGGCTCCAAGACCGCCGACACCCGCGCGGCCCTGGTCGAGCACTTCAAGGAGCGCGGCAAGGTCATGATCGCCACCGAGGCCGGAGCCGAAGGCATCAACCTCCAGTTCTGCTCGCTCGTCATCAACTACGACTTGCCCTGGAATCCGCAGCGCATCGAACAGCGCATCGGGCGCTGCCACCGCTATGGGCAGAAACACGACGTGGTGGTGGTCAACTTCGTCGACCGCAGCAACGAAGCGGATGCACGGGTGTACGAGTTGCTGTCTCAGAAGTTCCAGCTCTTCGAAGGTGTATTCGGGGCCAGCGACGAAGTGCTGGGCGCCATCGGCTCCGGTGTCGACTTCGAGCGGCGTATCGCCGATATCTACCAGAACTGCCGGGAACCCGAAGAAATCAAATCCAGCTTCGAGCAACTCCAGCTCGACCTCTCCGGCGAGATCACCGAGGCGATGGTCAAGACGCGCCAGGTCTTGCTTGAGAACTTTGATGAGGAAGTGCAGGAGAAGCTGCGCATGCGGGCCGACGACAGCCGCAACGCGCGCAACTGCTTCGAGCGCATGCTGATGGGCTTGACCCGCGCCGAACTGGTCCATTGCGCCGCCTTCGATGACGACGGCTTCAACTTGCTTTCACTCCCCTCGCCCGCTTGCGGGAGAGGGGCCGGGGGTGAGGGTGACGTTCCACTTGGGCGCTACGAATTGCCCCGCCGCTCCGGCGACGCGCACCTATACCGCATCCATCATCCGCTGGCGCGATGGGGCATCGAGCAGGCCAAGGCTCGGGCACTCGACGGGGCTCGTCTCGTCTTCGACTACAACGCCTACGGTTCAAAGGTCAGCACGCTTGAAACCTATCGCGGCAAGGCCGGATGGCTCACCGTGAAGCTGGTCACGGTCGAGACACTCGGCAACCAGGAGCAACATCTGCTGGTTGCCGCGGGCACGACCGACGGCGTCGTGCTCGCGGAAGAAGACCCGGAAAAACTGCTGCGCCTGCCCGCGACCACGCAGGCAGCGAGTCTGTTCAACGCCCCTGACGCCACCCTCCTGGCCGACGTGGACGCCCGCAAGACCGCACTCCTGCGCGAGGTCAACGAGCGCAACCTCGGCTACTTCGAGCAGGAGGTCCAGAAGCTCGATGCTTGGGCGGACGACCTGAAGCTGGGGCTGGAGCAGGAGATCAAGGAGACCGACCGCGAGATCAAGGAGGTGCGCCGAACCGCCGCGACCTCGCCGACGCTGGAAGAAAAGTTGTCGTGGCAGAAAAAGCAGCGTGAGCTGGAAGGCAAGCGCAGCAAGCTGCGCCGCGAGCTGTTTGCCCGGCAGGACGAAGTCGAAGCGCAGCGCAATGGCCTCATTAGTCAGTTGGAAGCGCAGCTTCAGCAACAGGTCGAAGAGCGCACGCTTTTTACCATCGAATGGGAGTTGGTGTAATGACTAATCAAGTTGCACCGTTAGACCTTATATGGATGTCTCCGTTTGTGCAAGTCGACTTTTGATTTTTGGCTTCTAAGATCGAGTTACAGCCTTATATCCGGCCTGTGGCGCAGGTTATTACCCTGCTGGCCTTGATGAAATCCGCTGGAAGGGTCCTTATCTGCGCAGCGTCCTCAAAGGACCAGGCTCATTCAGGCTCTCCCTTCCCCGGTCTGACCTATTCTGCCATCAATCGCTTGTCTACCTGCGCAACTCTTTCTGCTGAACTTCGGTAATAATCACCTTTTGGGGTCAGGCAGCCGCCACGACCCCTTGGTACTGTGGATCGTAGCTCCGCCCCTTAGCCAGCAGCGCCCAGATCATGCGGGCCATCTTATTGGCCAATGCCACCACAGCCACATTGTGGGGCCGTCGACTCAGCAATTTATCAATCCATGGGTTCCGGTTCTTGATCTGGAAGTTCACCACGACCCTGGCTCCATGAGTTAGTAATGTTCGGAGATAGACGTCTCCCCGTTTACTGATGCCCAGCAGGCGGACCTTGCCACCGGTCCCACTCTGGCGGGGAACCAACCCCAGAAACGCCGCAAACTCCCGCCCTGAACGGAAAGATTTCATGTCCCCCACGGTGGCGATGATGGCGGTGGCCGTCAGTAGCCCCACGCCGGGAATAGCCATCAATCGAGTCACCGCCACCTGGTCTTTCTTCCACAGCATCAAACGCTTTTCGATATCCGCAATATCCTTGTCCATCCCTTCAAGGCGCTTTAATTGCTGGTGAACGGTGTCCAGCAGCATGGGCGATATGGATTTTTCCAGATCAGCCAAAGCATCAGGAACTTCTTTCAGTCCCCTCTGGCGACCTTGCGGAAGATCGGCACCAAATTCATAGAGTAGCCCCCGGATCTGGTTCACCTGCATCGTACGCATTTTGATCAGTTGCTCCCGAATACGGTGTAGTGACAGGATGGATTGCTGTTCCTCGCTCTTGACGGCCACGAAGCGCATATCAGGCCGCTGTACGGCTTCCCAGATCGCTGCCGCATCCGCCGCATCGTTCTTGTTGGTCTTCACGAAGGGACGCACAAACTGGGCGGCGATCAAGCGAACCTCATGCCCCAGTTTACGCAATTCCCGAGCCCAATAATGGGCACTACCACACGCTTCCATCGCCACGATACCCGGTTGGCGGTTGGCGAAAAACTCCAGAAGCGCTCGGCGCTTCAACTGTTTGCGATGAATCTCTCCGGTCTCCATGTTTACCCAGTGCAACTGCATGACTGATTTTGCCAAATCTAATCCATATGTTGTAACCTGCATGATGAGTCCTCCTTGTCCTTCTCGTGGATAAATTTCCACCTTGGCACCTTGATGCCGTCCGGTTCAAGCGAGGACTCTCTCAAGAAACTCCCCGCTGCCGGTCCTGTGTAGGGGGAGGCATCCATTACATCTGCGCAAGATTACCAAGAACCGGGGTGCTTTCCCGAGTGATGACGCCTTATTGAAACTGTTTTATTTGGCCCTGCAGAATATCAGCCAGAAGTGGACCATGCCGATCCGGGATTGGAAAGTCGTCCTAAACCGCTTTATCATCCAGTTCGATGAGCGGATGCCACAACGTTAAATGAAAACGCCGTTTACACAAAATTCAGGACACCCTCAGCTGCTGAGCAGTCCGCCTTCACCTATCAAATCTTCCGGGGTCTTGTAGCGCGCCAACAGGCTGTCCAACAGTTCATTGCTAATGGTCATTTACAATCCTTTCTTATAGGATGGCAGTTTCCTGCCAAATGACCATTTACACAAAAATTCTTACACCCCAATTCCCATATGCGTAAAGGTGTAGCGCTTTAAACTGCAACACATTATGACAGGGTCTTTAGTATACATGCGGGTAAAATTAAGGGCTGCCCTTCTAGCCACGGTAGTGTGGAATGCAAAATGTGGGCTTTTTTCCCAGCAATTTCGCCAAGAGAAACCTCGCAATCAGCCAGCAGGCGCAAATCATCATCAGTGGCTATCCCATTGTACAGTAGGGGCCAGAGTTTCCGTTCATTTTCTTCGGTCAAAGGACGGGCGCGTACACGCATAAAACGGTTGCCTGTCCGCAACCACAGCATCTGCTCCAGACCATCCGTTGACCAACAGGTGCCAGCGCCAGCAAAACCGTCGTCGTCCTTCACACGTTCCCATCGCTCCACATACTCGGTCTCAACACCATATTCTTCTATGGCATCATTTGCAGCGGAAAACACCATGCGTCCCAGGTCGCGCTGACCTGTGGGACGGTAGTCTATATAGCGCAACCATTCACAAGTATCACCGCTTACCCATGTCACACCACCAAACCCCTCTTGACTTAATAACGCTTGCAGTTGATAACGGCTACAATCTCCAAGTGAAAAGCAACTTGAAAAATCAGGGCGATCGCGTGGTATGCGTAGATCTGCATGCCATGGGCCGACCTGAAGCCAAAATACCAGGGTCGTATCATCGTTAAGTGTCGGCGTAGTCAGCAGTCTACGCCGCCACAGGCCCTGGTAAATATTACTTGCCAGGTTACTCATCAGTCGTGGAAATCTGGAAATTGTCGAAGCGTCTGCCAAAATGCAATATCATGATTGGGCCACAGTTGAGCTTTTTCCTGTTCTGCCAAATGCTTTAGCTTGCGGATACTAGCTAATGCCTGTTCTTCACTGTCCTGCCAGCAGATTCCTGGCGCGATCTCGTCCCGCAGGTTTTCCTCAAGATCAGCAGCATCGCCACAAAGGATGACGGGCGCTCCGTGCGGAAGCTCAACCCATAGTGACATATGCCCAGCAGTATGGCCGGGACTGGACAAAGCGCGTACCCCAGGTACGAGATCATACTCGCCACTCATTACCTTCCAGCGATAATCTCCCGAAAAGTCATCGGGAAAGTACGCGGGATCCAATCCGCTGTTCGCAGCTTCGAGTTCGTCACTCTGGACATGAACCTCGGCACCACACACTTCGCACAATCCTCCGGCGTGGTCGAAGTGTAAGTGGCCAAGAAATACCAGATCCACGTCGGCCGATGTAAGGCCCAAGCGCTCCAAATGGTGGTATAGACGCTGGCCTTCTTGCATATTAGGCGCCCCGAAGCCGAAAGTTTTTGAATCGTAGTAGCGGGCCCGCTGTCGTTGATCGGCAATCTTGCCATAGTCGCAGCCGACGTCGTAGAGGATACGCCCATGCTTAGTTTCAATCAGATACGCGAGGATTGGCGCCTCTATGACTTGCCCTTGACCACGATGACGAGTTGACATGGATTTGTCATAATGATGAGTGGCGGTAAGTAGCGGCCACATCTTGAGAACTTGGGTCATAAAATCTTCCAAAGCATAGCGTTGATCACTGCGGCCGTAATCGGTCGCTCTCACTAGCAAAATAAATTTACATATAATACATCAGTTTTCGATGATTTTATTTAACTACACCGCAGTTAAAAAAGAAACCCCAACCGCACCGTAAAAACCATCGGCTTTTTGCAGTCCAGAGGTTACCTTACCATAATCATCACTAAGGATGCGCTTTACTCGGTATTTATGGAACCCAGAAAGCAACCGAGACATCGGAATGATATTTTCACTGACGTCCCCATATAGTTCAAGGTGCAAAGATGGCAGACGGTACCAAGGGACTCCTGGTTTTTCATGGTGAGCATTGTGGTAAGAAAAATTGAGTAGCAGCATATTGAGAAAAGGGTAACGCACCGAAACAAGATTAGAATAGGTGTTGTTCTGTTCGTAGGCACGATCACGTATCTTGTTCCCAGGAACACAACCTTCCGCTAAGATGGCGATCGCATCGTATGTATGCTGATAAGAGTCAGCGAAGCGCAGCACCGTAATAAAAATCAAATAGGCGACAATATACAGTACTAATGCCTTCAACGATACCCAAGCCAGCCCTGCGAAAAACAACAGGCGTAAAACCAATACAGAAATGATACGCTTTCTGTCCGCCACACGCGTTGAATCAATGAATGGCAATATCATGACATAACCCCGCATTATAAACTCTACTGCAGGAATGTAAGCCCATTCAAGAAATAGAACTACGTTACACAGCCATGAAGGCCCCGCGCGCAGAAAGGCTTTGTAGTCGAAGGTGATCACATCAGCACGGTCTCTATGATGCCGCATGTGTTTTCTACGCAAATCAAGAAATGAAGCGTAGCAGCTACCGTTTAACCATCCCATGGCCACACCACACCGAAAATTAAATTCTTTAGTTTTGAATACTGTCCCATGAGCAAATTCGTGGATGAAATAGGCCGAAAATATCAGGCTATGTGCAACAACAAACATGCCTAGAATGTTTAGCCACAAATTCCCATAAATTAACAATACAATCCCTACACCATAGCCGATGAATGTATATCCGATGGCGAGGATGTTTGCTGCGGCCCCTTCTTTATTGCAAAAGAAATTGCGAATCATTATCAGCACCTCATCACTTTTATCAGTCAACTATTAACACTGGAATACATTATTTAAGCTTCGAAAATAAATACGGATAGTAAACATACAGCTCGCCGGTGAAAAACTCCAGCGAGCCAAGCAATACAATTAAAATCCATTATGCGCCTTCCAGAGGATGTGCTTTACAAAGCTGCTATCAAACGTTGTTGATGTTGGAGGAATGCGACTTATGTCTTTGTCATGAAGTTGTATCTGGCTTATTATTGCTCCACTTGTGTAATATGATAGTGATGATTTACTCTTTTTAAACACCTCGCCCATGTTTGATTCTGAAACATTTTTCACGCCAGTATATTGTGATTCTACTGACGAAATACTTATATTTAATTCTTTTGCAATTATTTTCATTGATTTATCGTGATGTTTAGTCATGTATTCCATGCCGGCAATATAACCTTTTATTACATCAAGCACTTCACTAGGTTTGGTTTTTATAAAATTGGAATTGAAAGTTAAGGTGTCAGAAATCAATCCGGGAGCGTCTTTTGATGAGTACACTACGTGAAAGAGTCTACCATCACCTAAAGAAAGAGCTTTTGAAACATGTGGTTGCCATGTTACCCCAATGTGAACACTGCCTGAAGCGAGCGCTGATGGTATACCACCAGCTGATATGTTTATTTTCTTTATATCACTAAACCCCATATGATGCTTTTTCAAGGCATAACCCAATAAAAATTCTGATGGAGTCCCAAAGTTGTATGCTACTTTGTGATCTTTAAAATCAGCCACGGTCTTTATCGAGTCAGATGCTAAAATAGCATCTGCGCCATCTGAGTAGTCAATTGGCATTACAACTTTTACGGGCAATCCCCTTGCTACGGCCGGAATCACTTGATCGTATGTTAGTGTGCTCGCATTAACAGCATCAGATGCGGTCGCTCCGGACATTAATGCGCCGTCACTAAAATTGATTAATTTTACGTGTACGCCATATTTATTAAATAAATTCATTTTTTCAGCAACGTATAATGGCCCATATCCAATCCAGCTAACCACCGCAATCTTAACTTCTGGGTAAGTGCTCGAAAATGCGTCGGCAGGCTTAAACAGAAGCGACAATGTAAACACACTTAAAGCAAGCACAGAACTAAACCTATTTCTAACGCGCATAAGTATCTCCAAGTATTGTCAGTTATATGAGGAGCGACGTTAAAAGCCCGGAAAATAACATTCGCATGTCATCTCCCGGGCTTTTATCCCTCCGTGTGCCCTGTTTATCAGGGCGGAAACTCTCGGTCCGAACGCCTTTGCTGGCTGGAACCCTAGATTCCTGTGATAATTAAAGCATTATTCGTGCCATCTTTCTTAAAGTTATAACCTGCTGATACTAAAAGAACCGTTTTGAACGTCGCAGAATTTTTACTCACTTCTTGTCACCATGATGGTGCATGGGCTTCATAAGTGCACCATTAACGTGCACTGGGAGAATTTGCAATTCACTTTCCCATTGTTCTGATATCAATCTGCGGCCGTCATTCCTCTCTCTCATAGTGAACAGCGAGATTCCACCGCACATTCTGGATGTGCCGGTTACGCTGCAAAAGAGCCATTGCGCTTGGCATCTATAATTGCCGTTCGTTTTCCCCACGAGATCAATGGGATATTCTGGTAAGCCATCCTCCAGTCGCGTCGGCGACGCGCTTTGGTAGCTGGGCAGAGCCCCCAATAATGTCAAGCCTTTCCGCCATGCCTGGAACGCCGAGACGGGAAAGTGGAATGGCACGTCCCTTGAAATCGGGTTTTCCATGTGTACCTACTTTGGACATAAGATCATCCAGAAACTCCGACCCTGGTTCTATGCCACTGACCAACAGTGCGTCGCGGGCGCGCGTGCAGGCGACATATAACAAGTGCCGCTCGGTATTGTAAACCTCTTCAAGGTCGGCCTTGTCGGCGACAGATGCAATGCGTGCCTGCAATGGGATGACTTCATCATCGCAAGCCAGCACCGCTACGGCGCGGAATTCTAAACCCTTGGCCAGATGCATGGTGCATAGAGAGGTGTACCCGACCGCGGTCTCGACCTGGTCATCGAGCACACGAAAAGGCAGCGCCGCCGCTTCAGTCGCCGCACGGGCGCGATCTATTTCCGTGTTTGAGCGAACAAAGAGGCCGATTTCGTGGGGCGGCATCCCTTCCGCTACTCGTTCCTGAAGCCATTGCGCTATGGCCGCAGTCTCGTCCGCCGTATCCGCAAAGACACGAATCACCGGTATTCGCGCGACTGGTGATCAGCTCGGCGGCGGTCTGGCCGTGGATGGCGTAATGCACCTTGTTTTGCACCGTGGCGAAAAACTGCTGAGTCAGGGAGTGGCGCGCGTCGTAATCCACGCTGGTGGCGTAAATGTCGGTGACGCTCTCCAGGAAGCCTCCGGATCCAGTCAGGCGTTCAATGTGACCCCGTGTACACGATATCAGGCAGAAACACGGCATCGGTTAGTGAGTTTTGATAGTTCCACAAAATAAGATTACGCATTTAACTAGATGGACGATGCACTACTATGGTGCATAAAAACGAATTTTGCACCGTACTGGGATGTGCGAACACTTCGGTAAAATGAGCATGACGCAGGGTTAAGTATTATTTTCAGCATGTTACGGGTTTTTGGCATTATGGCATGTTTTCTGCTTTCTAATATTTAGGATTCTAGGGTTCCAGCCTGCAAAGGTGATCGGACCGAGAGTTTCCGCCCTGCCGCGCAGGGTACACGGAGGGATAAAAGCCCGGGAGATAACAGTGAAAGCTGCTATCTCCCTTTTTTTTGGAGAAACGCGCATGAAAAAATTGAAGTCACTCTTATTGGCAGGAACGCTGACGTTGGCTCCTTTTATACTATCTGCAAATGCGGATGCGGAACCTATCACTCTGGGTCTGAGTAATTGGCCCGGTTGGGTCGCATGGTACGTCGCTGAGCACAACGGTTATTTGAAGAAATACCACGCCGACTTCAAATTAGTATGGTTTAGCAGTTACATGACGTCAGTGGAAGCGCTTTCAGCCGGAAAAATAGATGCAAATTGCCAGGCCCTAATTGACACCCTGGCACCTGTGGAAAAAGGTGTTCCGATAAAAGTTATTTTAGTGACTGATAATTCACATGGTAATGACGCACTGATGGTGAATAACTCTATCACTACATTCAAACAGTTGGAAGGAAAGACCATTGCGGTGCGCATGGATTCCATAGAACAGTATCTCGATGAATATGCGCTAGAGAAAAACAATATTCCAATAACATCCGTACATTTCAAAAACATGTCAACAGGCGATTCGGCTGCAGCATTAATGGCGGGACGAGTAGACGCCGCAGGCGTTTGGAATCCGTGGATACAGAGAATTGAAGAGAAAAAGCTAGGGCATGCCATTTTTTCTAGTGCTAGTGCTCCAGGGGTCATTCCAGATGTTGTGGCTGCCCGTGAAAGCGTCTTGAAAGCATATCCTCAACAGTTCATAAACTTATCAAAAGCTTGGTTTGCTACTGTAAAATTCATCAAAGAACATCCAAAACAAGCGGCTGCTATAATGGCGCCACATGTCGAGTTATCTCCATCTGTTTATTTGACCGCATTGTCTGGGACACGCCTATTTGGACCAAGGTTAAATCTGGAGGCAATGAATCCTGAAGACAAGGAAAAATCGGTTTCGCTCTATAAGAGCACCGACGATACCTCGGTTTTCCTTAAAAAGGTAGGGGCAATTTCTGCGAAACCTAACCCGACAAGCTTTCTTGATTCTGGATTTATCGAAAAGTCTGAAAATAAGTGATATAATATTAACTAGATAATGTTGCTGCGAGCATGTATTTTTCATACCAACTGCTCGCAGCTCTTGGCTCAACAAAAGTGAGATACGCTCATGATAGCGTTAACTAATATACGAGATTCAATTCCTCGCTGGGTATATATATCGTTTTCAATAGCTGGCTTTATAATCCCGCTGGCTGTTTGGCAGATAATATGTAGTATGCACATTTTCAGTGCACTCTTTTTGCCATCACCGGAGCGGGTGTTTAAATCGTTCGAAAGGTGGACTGCTAGCAACCTGTGGGAGGATACCTATATAAGTGCATATCGCGTTGTCTCCGGGTTCTTGCTGGCGGCGGTCATTGGTGTACCAATCGGCATATACATAGGTACTTTCAAGATGGTTGAGGCGATGCTACAGCCGATAAATGATTTTATACGGTACATGCCGGCTTCGGCATTCATACCCTTGGTGTTACTCTGGATTGGTATTGGTGAATCTGCCAAAATTTCTATAATATTTATTGGGGTATTTTTCCAGATTGTCGTTATGGTTGCGGATGCTGTAAGAAACATTCCGCAGAAATACATTGAGGCTGCCTATACTATGGGCGCTAAGAAAGGGGAAGTTTTGAACCATGTTATTTTTAAGGGTGCCGCGCCTGACATATTTAATATTTTGCGCGTTAATATGGGTTGGGCATGGACCTATTTAGTAATTGCGGAAATGGTGGCTGCAGATAGAGGGCTTGGCTTTGCCATTTTGCAGGCTCAGCGTTTTATGGACACCCCTAAAATATTTGTCGGAATAATAATAATCGGTATTCTTGGCCTTTTGTTTGATCTGTCATTCAGGATTATGCATCGTATTTTTTTTGTATGGAGTTATAAGTGATGAGCGCTGGAGCGGTTGATATCAGCCATATATTTAAGTCATTCAGGATAAAAGAAAGAAAAAAGCTAGTCATTAGGCCGGTGCTGGAAGACATTAATTTAAGCATTCGCCCAGGCGAAAAAATTATGATAGTTGGTGCATCAGGTTGTGGAAAATCTACCCTGTTAAGACTTGTGGCTGGATTGGAGCAGGCAGCCGCTGGTTCAATATCCATAGATGGAGATGTGGTTAATGGGCCAGGGGCTGATAGAGGAGTAGTCTTTCAGCAATCAACACTGTTTCCTTGGATGACCGTGTGGGATAATATTATATTTTCCAGAAGGCTGCGCATTAGTTTGAATTCGCGAGATGAACAGGTATCACGCGCCGTGTACCGAAGTAATGCGTTAGTCACCCTGATGGGATTGGAACGATCGGTAGAATTATATCCCGATCAGTTAAGTGGTGGCATGCAACAGCGGGCTAATATCGCCAGGGCTCTGGTATCCAGTCCAAAAGTCCTGTTGATGGATGAGCCGTTTGGTGCGCTTGACGCGCAAACTCGCGAAACTATGCACAAGGTGGTTAGTCACCTTTTTAATGTCGAAAAAACGACTGTAATGTTTGTCACTCACGATGTCGAGGAAGCTATAGTTTTGGGTGATAAAATAGTTGTTTTGAGCGCCAATCCAGGGCGTGTAGATAGTGTGTTTACGACAGAATTATTAAAGCGTGACGAAGACGGAATCGTCATAAAAAATGACCCTGTCTTTTTTGACTTTAAGGAACAGATATTGTCACGTATCAGAGAGACTACCACCTTGAGAGCGACAGGCGATCTTTTGCAAAGGGTCGCAAAAACATTGGTCTAGAATGTATTCACGTGTAAATAGTTGTTTGCTCTTTCTCAGGGTGATCAATCGCGAGAGTTTACTGGTCAAGGAGGTAAGTTTATGTCTGGAGAAATTATATGGGATGACTTGATTGTGGCTGGTTCGCATAGTTCGTTCGTCATGAAACGTAATACAGCGCTTAGAATTACCGATCTCGACGGCGACGGAAACCTGGTCACTCTCTTTTATAATAATGATAATAGATTAGAGCGGTATAACATGGCCGACACTCTTAAAGCTCAACATACTGTTTTTTTGTCGAAGGGAAATGTTTGTTATTCTGATATGGGTAGAATTATCTGTTCTATAGTGGATAGTTCATGCGGTTGGCATGACACTATATCGGGTATGAGTAATGCCAAAACCGTCGGTAGTAAATACGGTATACTCAACTATCAAGAAGCGCGAAACGATATGCACCATAATGCTCACGACGGTGCTCTCATCGAATTGTCAAAATGGGGTCTCGGAAAACAGGATTTGCTAGCGAATGTTAATTTTTTCAGCAAGGTCACTGCAGATGATTTTGGTAACCTGTCATTTGTTTCTGGCAATAGCCAGCCTGGAGATTTTGTAGATCTTAGATTTGAGATGAATACGCTGGTTGTTGTGGTGTCTTCTCAGCATGTGCTGGATCCGTCATCTCTATATTTGCCTAAACCATTTGCGCTTTCAGCACGGAATATTTCGACAGCGGGGCCGTACGATTTCTGCCGAAAGTCCTGTCCAGAGAATGAAAGGGGTTTCTATAATACCGAACTGATCTTCAGATAGGAGGTTTATAAACGATGACTCAGAATAATGGCAGCTTTACACAGCGCAATATACTATATGACTTTGTCCTTAACGCAGGTGACTCATGGATGCATGACGTGCTGGCGGGACAGATATTACGCATTGTGGATCAGGATGGCAATCAGGCAGCGGATACACTGATATATAATTCCAACGATCCGTCTGACCGTTACAGTGCGACAGACACCATCACGGCCCAACGTAATATTTATTTGACCACCGGCAGTCGGTTGCTTTCCAATGAAGGCAATTTACTCATGACTATCGTTGAGGATACGTGTGGTCGCCATGACACCATTGGTGGTGCATGTTCTGCGGAAAGCAATACCGTACGATATTCTTTGGATAAAAAATACATGCATAGTTGTAGAGATAGTTTCTTGCTTGCAGCTATTAATTGCAATTGTCACTTAGGTAAACGTGACATCACCAGCAATATAAACTTTTTCATGAATGTTCCAGTGTGCGAGAATGGCACTCTCAATTTTGCGGACGGCGTCTCCGGCCCCGGTAAATATGTTGACTTGAGGGCTGAGATGGATGTGAAAGTACTGATATCAAATTGTCCGCAGCTCAACAATCCTTGCAATGCCTATAACCCAACGCCATTGCAGCTGATGATTTGGTGAATGGCGTGCGATGGCTGAGACGCCTTAGCCACCTTATCCGTTAGCAGGACGACCTGCCGAGTAATTGATATGTTTAATAAAATTCTTATAGCGAATCGCGGCGCCATCGCTGTCCGTATCATTCGCACCCTCAGGAAGATGGGCGTTCAATCTGTTGCTGTTTACTCGGATGCAGATCGATTAAGTCCGCATGTCCTCCTGGCCGACGAGTCAGTACATATAGGCGCCTCGCCCGCAGCTCTGAGTTACCTTCAAGAGGATGCCATTCTTCATGCAGCGCTCGCTCTTCATGTGGATGCTATTCACCCAGGTTATGGTTTTTTATCCGAAAACCCTGATTTTGCCTCTGCCGTAGAAAACGCCGGGATGGTGTTTATTGGACCATCGCCCGAGCAAATGCGTTCTTTTGGTCTGAAGCACACTGCACGGGAAATCGCACGCAGAAACGGCGTCCCCCTACTGCCAGGCACGGGATTATTAGCCGATGTCGGCCATGCCATGGTTGAGGCTCAGCATATTGGGTTCCCCATCATGCTCAAGAGTACTGCGGGTGGTGGTGGCATTGGTATGCAGCTGATCTGGAGTGAGGATGCCCTGCAGGACGCCTATGCTCGAGTAGACCGCCTCGCGCGGGCCAACTTCAAAGAAGCGGGCATCTACCTGGAAAAATATGTACAGGCTGCACGTCACATTGAGGTGCAAATCTTCGGCGATGGAAAAGGCCATGTGGTACATCTTGGCGAGCGGGACTGCTCGGTTCAGCGGCGTAACCAAAAGGTCATCGAGGAAACTCCGGCCCCTAATCTGCCCGAATCTATACGACATGCGTTGTGCGACACCGCAGTGCGCTTGATGCAGGGAGTTTGCTACCGTAACGCGGGAACAGTGGAGTTCGTGCTTGATGCAGACTCTGGTGACTTCTATTTCCTTGAGGTCAATACGCGTTTGCAGGTCGAGCACGGGGTGAGCGAAGAGGTCAGTGGCGTCGATTTAGTGGAGTGGATGGTGCGGCAGGCGGCGGGCGAATCACCTATTGCTGGCTATGTGCACTCAGCGTGTGGTCACAGTATCCAGGTGCGCCTCTACGCCGAAGATCCCGGCAAGAACTTCCAGCCCGCCGCTGGCATATTGAGTGAAGTGGTGTTTCCTCCGGATGCCCGGGTTGACACCTGGGTCGAGGCAGGTAGCGAAGTCACGGCATATTACGATCCCATGCTTGCCAAGCTCATTGCGCATGGCAGCGACCGTAGCGATGCGCTGGCGCGCATGCGATCGGCGCTGGATGCCACGCGCATTTATGGTTTTGAGACCAATCTTGGTTATCTCCGCCAGATTGTCAACGACGCAACCTTTGCGCAAGGTCGGCAGACTACGCGCTATCTCAGCGCTTTGGCCTACCATGCGCCCACGCTGGATGTGATTGAACCAGGTGTGCAGACCAGCCTGCAGGATTGGCCGGGGCGTCTGGGTTATTGGGATGTCGGCGTGCCACCATCCGGGCCGATGGATGCACTCGCCCATCGTGTGGCCAATCGCCTGCTCGACAACCCACCAGAGGCGGTGACCCTGGAAATTACCTTGAGCGGACCTACCCTCAAATTCAACGCCGACAGCGTCATCGCCGTTACCGGTGTCGATCTGTCGGTCGCACTCGATGGGCAGCCATTGGCGTTGTGGTGCAGCCATGCGGTACGTGCCGGCGGCGTACTTAGGTTCGGTAGCCTGAGCGGCGCTGGCTGCCGTGCCTATTTAGCAGTGGCTGGCGGCTTCGACACGCCGCTCTATCTGGGCAGTCGCGGCACCTTCACGCTCGGCCAGTTCGGTGGTCACGCCGGGCGCACCCTGCGCACCGGTGATGTGCTGCATTTAGGTGCCAATCCGCAGTCCCAGTCTGGGCGACGCGTGGCGCCACAGGCTTTGCCGGCTTATAACGAGCATTGGGAAATCGCTGTGCGCTACGGGCCGCACGGCGCACCAGATTTTTTTACAGACGCTGACGTGGCGATGTTCTTCGCCACCGACTGGGAGGTGCACTACAACTCCAACCGAACAGGAGTGCGGCTCATTGGTCCGCGGCCGCAATGGGCGCGCAGCGATGGCGGCGAGGCCGGTTTGCACCCCTCGAACATTCACGACAATGCCTACGCCATCGGCGCTGTGGACTTCACCGGTGACATGCCGATTCTGCTCGGCCCGGATGGCCCAAGCTTGGGTGGCTTTGTCTGTCCCGCGGTGATTGTTGCTGCTGACCTATGGAAGATGGGCCAGTTGCGGCCAGGCAATACCGTACGCTTCGTGCCCGTTAGTCTGGAAGAAGCCGCCCGCCTGGAATGCGCGCAAGACGCGGCGCTCGAAAACCTGTCCACTTTTCTGGACCCGCCGCTGGACGCAACACCGGCATTGGAATCACCTATCGTCGGCCGATATGACACGCCGCGACATCCGGTGGGAGTGGCCTATCGCGTAGCCGGCGATAAACACCTGCTGGTTGAATACGGACCGCTGGTACTGGATCTGGAGCTACGCTTTCGCGTCCATGCGCTGATGGAAAACCTGCGTATGCGCAACTTGCCCGGCGTTATCGACCTCACCCCAGGCATTAGATCGCTACAAATCCATTATGACAATCGCACGTTATCGCTGACAAAACTCCTTGCGGTGTTGCGCGGCGCCGAAGATGAATTGCCTGCCGTGGATCTCATGGAAGTGCCAACGCGCATCGTGCATTTGCCGCTGTCCTGGGACGATCCCGCCACCCGGTTGGCTATCGAAAAATATATGACAGGGGTACGCAGAGAAGCCCCCTGGTGTCCATCCAACATCGAGTTCATACGCCGTATCAACGGTCTGGACAGCATGGAAGATGTACATCGAATCGTGTTCGACGCCAGCTATCTGGTGCTGGGTCTGGGCGATGTGTACCTTGGCGCGCCGGTGGCTACGCCACTGGACCCGCGTCACCGCCTGGTCACCACCAAATACAATCCAGCGCGCACTTGGACCCCGGAAAACGCTGTGGGTATCGGCGGTGCCTATATGTGTGTTTACGGTATGGAGGGGCCAGGTGGTTACCAGTTCGTAGGCCGCACCCTGCAGATGTGGAACCGCTGGCGGCAGACTGCGCAATTTACCGATGGTAAGCCTTGGCTCCTGCGTTTTTTCGACCAGATCCGTTTCTTCCCCGTCAGTACGACAGAGCTGGAAACCATCCGCACCGACTTCATGCACGGACGCTACCTTCTGGATATTCGTGAAGATACTTTTCGTATTGCGGATTATCGGCGTTTTGTAACCGACAATGCTGACGATATCGCCGCATTTCGGGATCGCCAGCGTCAGGCTTTCGCCGAGGAGCGCGAGCGCTGGACCCAATCTGGCCAAGCCAACTGGATCAGCGACGCAACGGTGGCTGAGGACGCGGGTGACATGGATCTGGATCTGACCGCCGGTGCGCACCCAGTGGCTAGCCCTATCGCCGGCAGTGTGTGGAGGATTCTGGTCAAAGCGGGTGAACGAGTACAGGCCAATGATCCGCTGATTATTTTAGAGTCCATGAAAATGGAGATGACCGTCGAGGCGCCTACCTCTGGTGTTATTGATCGTCTGCTCTGCCGCGAAGGCGAAGCGGTCAGTGCTGGACAGAACGTGCTGACACTGATGGAGAGCTGAATGTCTAGTAGCCTGTATATACACAACTTGCTGTCAGCCTACCGCTCCGGGCAACTTACCCCGACGAGTTTGGTGGAGGAGTTGCTTGAGCGTTCTGCCCGCTATACGGATCATGCAATCTGGATCACTCCGCCGCAGCGTGAACATTTGCTCATACGCACGCGGGAGTTGGAAGGCCAAGACATGGAGGGGCTGCCGCTCTACGGGGTGCCTTTCGCCATCAAGGACAACATGGATCTGGTTGACGTACCTACTACCTGTGCCTGTCCTGACTTTGCCTATACGCCCAAGAACTCTGCTATGGTGGTGCAAAAGCTGATAGACGCCGGCGCTATCGCCATGGGTAAGACCAATCTCGACCAGTTTGCCACCGGCTTGAATGGCACACGCTCGCCCTATGGTGCCTGCCGCAACGCCTTCGCTCCGGACTACATTTCCGGCGGATCGAGTGCCGGATCGGCGGTGGCTGTGGCGCTGGGTCTGGCGAGTTTTTCATTGGGCACAGATACTGCCGGTTCTGGCCGCGTACCGGCGGCTTTCAACAATCTTGTTGGACTCAAACCGACCTGCGGCCTGCTGTCTACCTCCGGCGTAGTACCAGCCTGCCGTTCCCTAGACAGTGTATCGATATTCGCTCTGAGTGCGCAGGACGCCCAGCGGGTCTTTGCGGCTGCACTGGGGGAGGATACATCTGATCCTTATTCACGCACGATCCAGCCCCACGGTTTTGACTTTGGCCGTGCGCCGCGTTTTCGCTTCGGCGTGCCAGCGGCCAAGGACCTGAACTTTTTTGGGGACGACCAATACGGGCATTTGTTCGACGCAGCTGTGACGCGGCTCGAATCGCTGGGCGGCGAACGCGTCGAACTGGACTTCGCCCCCTTCCTGGAAACCGCTCGTCTGCTTTACGGCGGCCCCTGGGTGGCTGAACGTTACCATGCCATCCGCAGTTTTATTAATACTTACCCCGATGCATTATTTCCAGTCACCCGCGATATCACCCTGGGAGGAGCCAAGCCGCTGGCTGCAGATGCATTCGCGGCGCTTTACCGGTTACGGGAGCTCAAGCGAAAATGCGACTGCATTTGGCAGCAGGTGGACTGCGTCCTTACACCTACAGCAGGCACTATTTTTACCCGCGCCCAACTGCTGGCCGACCCCATGGCTAGGAATACCGACCTGGGCTACTATACCAATTTCATGAATCTGCTGGATTACGCGGCAGTGGCGGTGCCGGCCGGATTCCGCGTTGACGGCCTGCCGTTCGGCGTCACGCTGTTTGCCCCAGCGCATCAGGATGTGCCGCTGCTACGTCTGGCTGAGCGTTGGCAGTTGACAGACTCCGTGCCCAACGGCGCTGTGGAAACCATGCCGCCACCAGTGGAAACCGTGCCCGCAGCAGTGTCTAGTGGGCAGGTGCGGGTCGCGGTGGTCGGTGCTCACCTCAGCGGGCTACCGCTCAATCATCAAATCACTTCACGCGGTGGCCGGCTGATAAGTGACACCAGTACCGCCCCTTGCTATCGGCTATACGCCCTGACCGACGGCAAGCGTCCCGGACTGGTCCGCGTTGCCCATGGGGGTAAGGCGATCGGCTGCGAGGTGTGGGAGATGTCTGCCGCGGCCTTCGGATCTTTTGTCAACGGTATCCCCGCGCCGCTAGGCATCGGTACCGTCGAACTCTTCGATGGCAGCCATGTTAATGGGTTCATATGCGAGGGTGTTGGCATCACCGATGCCGTAGACATCACGGATTTCAAAGGATGGCGTGCTTATCTGCGTTCCATACAGGGCTGAGGGGGCATCTTTTTAAATTACAGCGTTAATAGCAGCCCCCGGTGTCAGGATATGCACTAAAACAAAGCGGAAAGCAGTTTTTTTCGCGAGTGTGCACCATATCGGTGCGCATATGGTATGGCTTTCCCAGATCGGCAGAAGTTGCCGCTTCGTGCGTCCGACGCTGTTGTTCGCTGAAAAAGTCCTTACGAGGATATTCTCGCAGTCTAGCATGTTAAATAGAATTAGATGATACCACACAAAATGATCATTTGGCCGATATCTCCGTGCTGGCGAACGTCGCCTGAAAACACTAGCCCGCAAGTTGTGGCGCGGTATTTGTTATTATCTTCTAGTCATGGCGTTAGTGATGGACTCCATGGCTGTGAATGACTCCCTAAGAAGTGCTTCGGGCGGCATAGCCGCCCAATTTTCTGGGTGGTTTCATAGAAAATTACGGTACTGAACCCCCGAGTTCGACAGTTCGCTGGCAAAAATCGTCAATTAAGTAACGCCGCTCCAGCATTCATAGGGGTTTCAGCGCCTATTTTCTAAAACTGCTGTGGTGGCACGTTTTATCACTTAGGATCTTTTATTGACATGCCTATAAACGCTGATAAAGTGGCGGCATGCACGTGAAGATCACCACCTCCGGCAGCCGCCGCTATGTCCAGCTTGTGGAGTTCTACCGGGATGATTCCGGAAAGGTCAAAAAGCGTACCGTCGCCACACTGGGGCGGCTGGATCAGGTCGACAGTCAGTTGAATGCCGTGATTCAGGGCCTGATGAAGGTCAGCGGCCAGGTACCCACCCCGTCGCCAACGATTTCTTCACCATCCATCGCTTTTGAAACGGCGCGTGCCTTTGGCGATGTCTGGACCCTGACTGAACTGTGGAAGGAACTGGGGTTCGGGGCTCTGCGCCGGGTATTCCGCAAGACCCGCCATACGACTGAAGATTTGTCTTTCACGCATGCCATTCGCGTGCTCCATCGCCGGCTACCCGCCGCTGGCTCTATTCTCCCCTCAAGGTAAGTCAGCATGGATCCGCAGCGTCCTGACTGAGATTGCCTCACGACGGGCGGTGACCAGTCGCGGGAAGCGTAATCCGCGTGGCGTCAGAAAAAAGATGCGTTCGTATCCGATTCGAGATCGCGATGATCCGCTGCATCAGCCCTGTGATCCCATTCCGGTCATCTTATCTAAATAAACAGTGTTGCGTTTAAGAGCCTTTCTTCTACTTCCAACAATGGCGGCTTGTACTGGATCCGGTCTAGCATTGTTATCGGCTTTAGGAGAGCGATTTACATCTCTTCATTTTGTATCATTCGTTATGTCGGTTACGGTGTTACTTATCTTCGCGCGGACAACTGGACAATCTACTGGATCTTTTGTGTTTCCACCTGCGCTAATAAATGACTTTTTTGACATGAATTATATTCTTATCGGCCTTGTATCAGCTTATATTGGATTATATGCTATCGCATTCTCAACAAGTCTTATGACTGCAGATCTTCTGCTTGCTGTTTTGCTTGTCATCCTAGCCCACATAGCTTCAAATATAGTCTTTGTAATTTATAATACAGCGGTATTTAAACATTTTTCAGCGGCAGAAATTCCGTTGGTAACAGTACGATTAAATCAGCTAACTACAATTATACTAATGCTAGTCGCTGTTGCTGCTGGCAAGATTGCGACGGAAACATCAATGATGCTAGGCTTAATTTTTCTATCACTTCCAAGCTTGGCTTTGCTAGCACTAATTGTGTTGACCATAAAACCTGACGGATCAGGGATAGGTAGTATATGAATGTTAAAGCACTTACGAGAGGCTCTTCGTCAGATCATACGTATTTTACGAGACCTTTAATGCTTTTATTATGCCGTGCCTAGTCGAGCGATACGCAGGATATTGTAGGTCATGGCGGCGGTGGAAAAGTGTAGTCCGGCACTCCAATCCCTGAAAACGCTTTTTGCACATCCCGCCTGTGGTCTTCATCCAGTCAAAATCGACTCAATGCGTCGGTGCTCATGGATTCTCATGGCATTGCCTGCATGGCGCGTGGTACAGCGGTCGGTGAGCCTTAGCCTTTACGCTTTCTGGCCACATTTCGTATCCTCTGAATGATTGGTCTGTGCTCGCCACAGTTGCGCATAGAGACCATCCCGCACCAGCAGTTCGGCGTGTTGGCCTTGTTCAACGATTTTGCCGTGATCAATCACGAGAATTTCGTCTGCCGTGCGAATCGTCGACAGACGATGTGCGATCATGATCGTTGTCATACCCGCTGTGGTCCGCGCGAGATTATCGAGAATCGTCTTTTCGGTCGCGCTGTCAAGTGCGCTGGTCGCTTCGTCGAGCACGAACAGTTGGGGGCGTTTCAGGATCGCCTGCTGCAAGCTCGGCCGGCTTTGACAGGAGGCTCAGGAGTTGTTGAAAATCGATTAGACCGCCAGCGAGCCGTCCTAGTCCACCAAACAAGAAGCGGATAGGCTCGATCAGTCTCAGGAAATAGGCAGAAACCATGACAAAAACGCCGACCGTCATCGCGCCCTGCAACGTCTGCTCCGCAGTTAGATACAGAGCGGCACCAAAGCAGATGAGTGTCACGAGGGCGGTCTGTCCAAAACTCTTAGCGGTCATGTCCGCGTAGGATATCCATCGATCCCGGCTTGACGAATATGCCGCATCTATTCGGGAGGATAGTTCAGCTTCGGCCCCGAACAATTTGATCGTCTCATGGTTGATTACCGCGTCGGTTGCCAAGGCCGATGCCTCTATGTCAGCGCTAACACACTCACGCTGGCCTGCCATGATCAGCAACAAGTTGCGCCTAAATATCACTCCGTAAAAGACAACGAATGCCACAAAGATAATTGCTATAGTAGGCGGTACCGTCCCGAACAAAATTCCGCCAACTAATAATACCTGAAGAACAGCCGGGAGCAGGCCGCGTATCAACGCCTGCTGAACACTCACTGCGCCCTGGAAACCCTTGGCAACAATTGTGGTCAGCTGGCCGATCTTATGCGTCAGATATGTGGCATGCGGCAGACAAAGTAAATGATGATATGTTTGTGTAGCAAGCATATAGCGAACCCCATATTCGAGGCGACCATAGGAGCGATTTAAAAGGGCTGCGGCACCGCCCGCCTGGGCGGCTTCGAGTACCACGTAGAGTGCGACATAGCCGAGCGCTAGTCCCGCTGAATGATCAGCAAGCCCGTTAACAGCACCGCGCAAGGCAAGCGGAGTGGCCGCAATCAGTACGTTGTCAAAGAGTATCACCCCGAGCACTATCGGAAGTGCTGACCGAGGTGTGTATCGGAGCGACTTTTGCAAGAGACGAAAAAATTCATTAATTTTTTTTAAGCGCTCGCTAAATCTACGCTGCAGACTTTCTTCCATGGTGGCATCGCCTCTCCGATTTAGAAATTAATGCCCCTCCTGTCAACAGGTTCTCAAGGCAGCCCGATATCCTACCCACCTGGTCGGCCGCAAGTTCATGCGCTGTTCCTCCGGTTGGGGAACATATACTGCCACTTGGATGGTTACGCCCGTTAGGCGTTGGTTTGGATACATTTTGCAGTTCTGCGAACACACAGATGTTGACGGCCATCAACACCTTTCCTTCCCTGGCGCAAGTGACGGGAAACCGGTATCGCAGTCAATCGGGGAGGAATGGGGAGTCCGTCTCTGCGCCAAGCATCCGGTCGATCTCACGCTCCGCTTCCAGCCAGCACGTCTCGCCGTCCCCCGTGAAACCGCCCCGCTCGGCGATGAAATAAGTGGCTTCGGCGATCCTCGGTCTCCGGGTCGATTGTGACGGACGGACGTGCCCGAACCAAAGAATACACCCAAAATGTGACGTTTTTATGAATGCCAGCGAACCCGACCGGAAAAAAGCACCGAGCTACCGCCTCATCCAAGCGCTCCAGACATCCACCGTCTCTGCCAGGCACGACCACGGCTCCGAGGGCTAGCTCCTTCCACATAGGCTTTGGATACCGCTTTTCACTGCCAAAGAACACGCAAAATGTCACCAAAAGGTCACCTCAGTGACGCACTGCTGTCACATTGGGCTGCTAGCATAGGTACTATTCTGGAGTTCGAATAGACCTCTAGACCTCTACTTTGATGTCGTCGGATACATCCCGGCGCATATAAGGGGTAGCCGCATGAATGCCGTAATGCAAAGCTCAACGCACCCGATGGTGGTTATGGAACGGAACATGTTTATTACCAACGACTTGCTTGATCTATTGTCTACCTATACCGGGTCGACATTTCAGGTCAGTGACCTGCATCGTTGCAAGGTCGCCTTGAGCACGCAGCGACCCACCCCGGTTCTCTTCCTCGCCGGCAAGCCGCTGGAAAGCAGTTGGGCCAACTGGAAAGCACAAGTCGAGTCGGCTACTCACGCTTCCTGCCCGGTAACAGCTATCGATTTATTCAAGGGTTCTCAGGAGTTTTATTGATGAATACCGCCTACCTCATCCATCTCGCCAACTACTCCGATGGTGTGCTTTATGTACTGGCCGGTCTTCTGGTGATCGCCCTGGGCGTCATTGTCGACCGCTTCTGGTACCTGCGCCGCACCATCCTGCGCGGCACCGTTTTTGTACGGGAACTCGCCCAGCACGGGCGATTGGACCGGGATGCCTTGCAGACCCTCGCGGATGACGCCGGCGACCTGCCGGAGGCGGCGTTGTTGAAAACGGCGGCGGATCATTCCGGATATGTGCAGGGCGATCCCCTTGCCAGCCGCCTGGAGGAGAGCATTCTGGTCATGGCGCCGCAACTGGATCGTCGCTTGTGGATGTTGGATACCATCATCACCCTGGCGCCGTTGCTGGGGCTTTTCGGCACCATCATCGGCATGTTCCACGCTTTTTCCGTCCTGGCCGCGCCAGGGCACGCGCCGACGGCGGTGACGGGGGGAGTGGCGGACGCCCTGGTCGCCACCGCCACCGGCCTGTTCATCGCCATGACCGGCCTGGTGGCTTTCAACGCCTTCAATAACCAGGTGCGGCAGATCCTGCTGCAGATGGATTCAGTGAAGACCATGCTGCTCAACCGGATGGATGGACACCCGATCACCGATGGCGAGGGAAACATCCAGACCGCGATGCCGAAGATGGCGGCGGCCGTGGCGAGGGCGGGTTGATGGAACGGCGTTACTTCGAGCAGAGGAAGGGGCGGGTGGAGATCATCCCGATGATCGACATCATGCTTTTCCTGCTGGTGTTTTTCATCATGATCACGCTGCAGATGATCCCGGACAAGGGACTGAACCTCCAGTTGCCGGCATCCAGTCAGGCGAAGATGCTGCCGCATCCGCATTACACCATCAATATTGAAAAAGATGGGACGGTGCGGGTGAAAGGTCATCGCTATGACCTGAACGCGCTACAAAAAATGCTGGCGCACGACAGTGATCCGGGCAAGACCCAGATTACCATAGCGGCCGACAAGGGGGTACCGTTTCAAGATTTTGTTCACGTCATGGATGCCTGCCAGAAGGCAGGGGTCAGTGATATCGGTATTGCCGCAAAGACCGCGAAATAACTTCCCAAACCAGACAGGAGAATAGCCGTGAAATGTGGGCCCCGTTACCATAATATCTACAGTGTACTACTTAGTGTCGGAATATGCAGCCTTTCAAGTGCGGCCTGTGCCGCCGGTGTGACCGCGGCAACCACCTCTGCTCCCACTCGTGGCGCAATCAATGTGGGGCGAGTGTCGGCTGGACTGGCGGCATTGAATACCCTGGATAAAGTGCCCACCAAAAAGGAAGTCTTCGAGTCCACCCAATCCGTCAAGGTGATTGGTAAGAAACAAATGGAGACCGCCGGACCGGCAGGCGGTGCTGGTCAGGCACTGGCGGTCGCTCCCGGTGTGAACACGCAAACCGATTCGCCAGCAGGAGCCTCCAGAACGACGATCAGTATTAATGGTATGAAGACGGGATGGAGTAATATCGCCGGCAATGCTAATGATGGTACGGTCATGGTTACTTTTGATGGTGTTCCCATGGTCGATCCCGCCTATGGGGTATGGGGTTCTCCAGAAGTGCCACAGATGTCCATGATCAAAGGTATTGCCGTTACTTATGGTCCGGGGTACCCAATAAACCGTTGGTTCAATAATATCGGGGGATCCATCAACTTTATTCCTTTGCAACCTACCGCTAAAGCGGGCGCCAGCATCGGAGGGTTCTACGGCAGCTTTAATACCCGTGGCATTCACTTTAATGTGCGTACCGGAAATATAGATGGCTGGTCGGTTATTATCGCGGGAGGATTGACGAGCGCTGGCAACTACCTGAATGGGTATGGTTTCAATAATCCAAGCAACAATTACGCCTATTATGCGAAAGTCATTAAAAGATTCCGTGGCGGCCATTTCAGCTTTGGCGCGTACGCCGCCAGAGGAGTCGCGTATCGACCATTGGCTATTCCTGTTTCCCCAAATTCCAATGTCACTATTAACGGAACGGACGCCAATGGAAACCCAAACTCTGGACCTATTTATAGTCAGCAGACCACAGGGTTTTATACCACGTTGCCTTCGTCCATGTACTGGAAAGAGGCGTTTAATACCAGCTATATTCTGTACTCGAAATTTTATGACCACTTGTCGCACGATCTGAGCCTGCACAATCTGCTATGGTACCGTCATGGTTCGCGCGAGCACCTGCACTATAACTACTATACTGGTGGATATAGTAATGGTGCCTTGAACCAATACTACCTGGCAAAGTCGGACACCTATGGCGACAAACTGTACTTTACCGAGCGCTTGCCGTGGAATAGCGTCTCGTTTGGGGGTTATTTCATCAACAACAAATATAATTCGCTCCTCGAGTTTTACAATCCTACACAACAGGTCGTTAGCAACATAAATGGAGCACCGTTAAATATAAATGGAGCACCGGTATATGGCAGTCTTGGGATCCCCAATGGTGACTCTCATAGCTCCTACATGTATATGACCGACCTCGCGGCTTTTATTCAGGACGACATACAACCTGTCAGGAATGTGCGCATCACTCCGGGATTGCGGGTGGTGACATTCAACACCAATTTTGTCAACAATGAAGCGGCCCAGTTCCCCCTCAACGGGTATAACAATGGGGTGAATGCATATGGTACCAGCGGGGATCGTCAGCCTAATTCCTCCACCAATTTCACAGACGTGGAGCCATCGATCGGCGTTAATTGGCAAATCATTCCGAATGTGGCGGTTTATGCCAACTATTCCACTGCATACAAGGCGCCGGCCGGGGCGACCGGGACCTATGCGCACGATCTGGCGTCCTCATTAAAACCGCAATCCTCGTCGCAGTATCAGTTCGGTGTCAAGGCCTATGTGCCCCACGATGGCCTTCTCAACCGGGCTTCGTTCGGCGCCAACTATTATCACCTGAATGACACCAACGAGATCATCCCCATTCCCGTGGTAAGCCATCTGTATAGTTTGTTCGCCTCTGGATCGTCGACCTTTAGCGGCGTAAATCTGTATTTTGACGACAACCCGCTGTATAACCTGCACGTCTTCACCAACCTCAGCTTTGAAAAGGCCGTGTATTCGAAATATGTGAATCCGCATGGGGTTTCCTATGATGGGCTTCCGGTATCCGATGTCCCTGCCCAGACGGCGAATATCGGTGCCTACTACCAGTACTACCATGCAGGGGTGGTTTATGAGCCGCGGATATGGTGGCAGTACACCGGTGCTCAGAATATCTACAATAACAATACCGGAGCGCCAACCAACCAGAAATTGTCCGCTTTTGGCATTTGGAACGCGGCCTTGAGAGTGAATATTGGGCACCAGTATCTGTTTGCTGGTTTGCATAAGCTGTCGGTGAACGTGGATGTGTTGAACTTGCTCAACAAGCAATATAATAACTATCAATACATCTCCAGCGGAGGTTATTATGGTGTGGCCGGCCAGATGCTGGCGGATCCGGGTATGCCCCGGGCGGTTTATGTCAGTCTTGAAGGACATTTTGCGTAGACGTCACGTTTATGGCTGGGTGCGATTTTGATGTTCAGCGTGTTTTGCGAACTATCTGATAGCCATAATTATTTATAGCATTACGATGTGATACGATTAATCGAGGCGAATATGCATTCGCCTCGATTTTTTAAGTGCGGTCTGTCATGTGATTGTCATATTAACGTAATACGGATGTCATAATTCTCCTGTATCATTTTTTGTTGTTTGGACGACAAACTGGAACCGCGCAATCTTATGCGGGCATATTTTATACAGGAGCTAGAAATGAATAAGCGGCATCGCATAAATCCGTTACTGTTCGCAATGTGTACTGCGGGATTTTGTACTCTGAGCACCTTAACAATGGCGCGCGGCGCCAATGCGGGCGACGTTTCTCAAGGGCATGGTTCAAGCAAAAAAACAACCAGTGTTGGTGAGGTGAACGCCTCCGCCAGCGCGCTTTCCGGGTCCGCCAAGGCGCTGGCCGGTACGGATGGCAAGCTCAGTAAAAAGAAAATTTTCAAATCCACGCAATCTCAGGCGGTTCTTGGAAAGCGGGAAATTCAAGGGGTGGGCCCTGCTGCGGGAGCTGCGCAAGCGCTCTCTCTGGCACCGGGTGTCGCGGTCCGTGGCTATGGCGGCATCGCATCGACCGCACGCTATGAAATCGCTGTACGCGGCGTGAAGGTAGGTTGGTCATCCGTGAACGGGGATGTCGAGCGCAACGGCCTGACGGTGCTGTTTGACGGGATCCCCATGAACAATCTGATTTCGCATAACGGTGGCTGGGATTCCAACGAAATCCCCATTCTCCAGATGATCCATGGCATCAACGTGACCTACGGTCCCGGGAACCCCGCCGGGCGATGGTTCGACAGCATCGGTGGCACGGTCGATTTCATTCCACTGCAGCCATCCGTAAAACCGAGTGCGGAAATCGGCACCACCTTTGGCAGCAATGGCACCCTCGGCTACAACTTTGACCTCAAAACGGGGATGTACGACGGCTGGTCCGCGGTGCTGGCCGGAGGTTATACGAAAAACAACACGTTCCGTACGGGCTCGTTCGACGCCCCGGCCCAGTCTTTCGCCTATTTTGGCAAGGCGGTGAAGACGTTCAGGGGGGGTACCTTCAGCCTCGGCGGTTACGTGGACAGTTCGCGCGAGTTCAGACCCAACTTTATCCCAGTGACTCCCATACAGGGCATTACCACCCAAGGGCTGAACGCCAATGCACCTTTGTATAGTCAGCAGACCAGTGGATATTATGCCTCACTCCCGGAATCCCTTTGGTTTAAACAGTTAAAGGTGCAGGACTATCTGTTGTACTCCAAATTGAATCTTCGCCTCGGCGGGGACGTTACGCTGCATGAACTGGCCTGGTATCGTCATGGCCACCGGGTGCACTATCGCATCAATAATTACATATCGGGGAACAGTGCGAATTCTGAGTATTACAATCCGAGTTCGGACACCTATGGAGACAAGCTGTATTTTGACTGGCGATTGCCCATGAACCTTCTGAAGGCGGGCGGCTCATGGAGTCATCAGCAATACACCACGCCCTATGCGGGATACAACGCGCTTCTCGGCACCAGTCCGTCATTTCCCATGCAGTACAATAGTGACGTTCTGTATAATAATTATCTGACGGGTTTTATCCAGGATACGATCACGCCATTTTCCAGCTTCAAGATTACGCCCGGTATCGCCGCGGTTCAGTATCAGACCCAAATGTATAACAACGGGAATCAGGTATTCACCAATCTTCCCGCCGGCGCGCAGAATCAAACGCTGATCAATAGTTCTGCGGATACCATATCCGGTCTTGAGCCTTCAGTGGGCGTCCGCTTCGCTCCGGTAAAGTGGGGTTCGGTCTATGCTCACTTCGCCCGGTCCTATCAAAATCCGACGGATAATAACTTTGGAGCCTATAACAGCCATGGGGGTGGCATCGACTTCAACAGTTTGAAACCGGTAAGAAGTACGGACTATGAAGCGGGTGCCAAATTTTTTGTGCACAACTGGGCAATGCTGCACGATTTTTCCTTCAATATCAACTACTACTATGATCATCTGGCCAACGAAACCATCGCGACCTATTTGAGTAATATCGCCCAGACCAAATTTGCATCGGCCGATGCGGTGGTGAATGGCGTAAATATCGCTATGGCCGATAATCCTTCCTGGAACTGGCACCTGTTCGCCAATATCGCGCTCAATCATTCGTACTATACTTCATATACGCCGCAGGGAGGCGGTACGGCGTTATATGGCGCCAATGTGTCCTATAGTCCAGACCTTACCATGAGCGCGGGTATTGACTATCGATACTATTATCGTGGATTCCTGTTTTCTCCCCAGTTCGTGGATCAGTACACGAGTTCGCAGTATCTATTTAACAATATGACCGGTGCGCCATCGCGCCAGAAGC
Source organism: Acidithiobacillus ferrianus (assembly GCF_010378095.1). Taxonomy (GTDB): domain Bacteria; phylum Pseudomonadota; class Gammaproteobacteria; order Acidithiobacillales; family Acidithiobacillaceae; genus Acidithiobacillus; species Acidithiobacillus ferrianus. Next base: position 123,842 of record NZ_WNJL01000035.1, read on the forward strand.
AACCCGGATACAATGTGTCAAATCTTATCCTCGGGGTGAAAACGAATCGCTTGAATCCGTATATTCCGACGCTGAAAGATGTGAAGCTCTCGGTGGGAATATATAATCTCTTCGGGGCCCGGTATAACCCCATCGAGTATATCACCAGTGGTGGATACTTCGGTGGCAACAGCGCTGGTGCCATCTTGGCGGATCCGGGCGCTCCCCGTCAGTATTTCGTGACAGTGGCGGCCAGGTTTTAAGTCTATTTTAATGCACTGTGTCCCATGGCACAGTGCGCTTTGCCAAGTGATGATCGGCAATCACTTGGCAAAGGGTGTTCATCAGGTGGTGCAACGTAAAATGTCCTTAATTTTTGTGCCGTCATGGGGAAGAACTCATGCCCAGGAATATTGATTTAGCCATGTTATGCGCAATTTCCGTTCTTGTTCTGAGCCGGCCGGTTCCGGCCGCTCCTGTTTTGGGTGACCCGGCGGAACATCCTTCTGCATGGGCGGCGATGCGCGGAGTGCTTCCCAAAATCAAGTTGCCCACCGGGAGAGCACTCGCTCCCGTGGGCAACTTGAATGGGACGCCCAATCTACCCACGATGCTTGCCGTGCAGGATGGCCGGGTCGCGGTGCTTGCCAACGGAGCCACCCCCTTCCAGACCATTACCTTTTATGATGCGCAGACCCTTCACCGCCAGGATCGTCTGGCGGCATTCCCCAAGGCCGCTCCATCCAAACCCGTGGCGCTGACCACCCCCGGCGGGAGCGGGATCCTGCTGAATCCCCTGCATGCGGGCTCCGCGGGCACGGTGTACGTTCCCCAGGAAAATGCGGCCCGGAAAATTGCACAGGCCAAAGCCACGCTCGCGGCGGAGAGCAACCCGCGCGCCATTCCCACCGCCCTGTTGTCCCACAGCGATCTGTTCCAGGGATTGACCGCAGGGCCCGACGGCCTTTTCTATGCGACGGGTGGCGGCTCCGACGATGTGGTGGCGCTACGCTCGGTGCATGGCAAGGTAGAAGTCACCCATCAGTACACGTTGCAATGGCAATCGTTTCCCAGGAATCAATACCCCTACCAGTACCAGGGCAATCATCAAAAGAAACCTCTTTTTTATCCGGACTCCGTGGTGGTGGGGCCGTCGGATCATCACCTTTACGTCACGGGTATGCTGTCCAATAGCCTGGCCCGCATCGACATCGCCACGGGCAAGACCGATTATGTCAACGTGGGCGCATATCCCTTTGCGGTAATGCTTGCGGATCAGGGGCGGCGGCTCGTCGTGAGCGACTGGGGCGGCAATGGGGTCACCGTCGTCGATCGCAAGACCCTTCACGTGCTTGGTCACATCGCCACCGGCCCCGCCGAGGGCCCTGCCACCGCCGCCGCAGGGGTACACCCCACGGCCCTGGCCGCGGTGCCCGATGGTCCCGACGTCTTTGTCGCCGATGCCAATGTGGACAAGGTGGTGGAGGTCGACACCGCAACCTTGCGCCCCGTGCGGGTCATCAATGACCGTCCCTACCACAACGCCCTGCCCGGCAGTTACCCTGATGGTCTCGCCGTCGCCGACGGCAAACTCTTCGTTGCCAATGCCGGGAACAACGATGTGGCCGTTTATGACGTGCATACCGGCGAACGCTTGGGGCTGATCCCCACCGCCTGGTATCCCACCGCCCTCGCCGTCGCTGGGAATGCTCTGTATGTAACCTGCGCCAAGGGACTGGGTTCCGGTCCCAACCCGCAGTGGCAATACATCGGCAACATGATGCACGGCGCCCTGCAAAAGGTGAACCTGTCCGGGCTCCCCACGCATCTCGCCCAGTGGACCCGGGAATCTCTCCACAACGATGGATTCACCCCGGTGCAGCGCACGGCACGGCACACGCAGGACGTTCAAACCACGGCCTTCCTCAAAAAACATATCCGCTACGTGGTCTTCATCCTGCGGGAGAACAAGACCTTCGATGAGGATTTCGGGGACTACAGGGCCGCCGGACACTGGGCCGATCCGCATTTCGATCTCTATGATCAGAAAGCATTGCCCAATCTCTACCATCTTGCGCATCATTATGCGCTCTTCGCCAACTTCATGGCCGATGGGGAAGTGACGGCGCAGGGACACCAGTGGGTGGACGGCGCCTCCGATTCCGATGTCGTCCAGCGGTTGTGGCCCGAGTACTACTCCGACCGGGGGCTGCTCTGGAATGCCGGACCCGGTGGATCGGCCTCTCTGAATCCCAAGACGCCCGGCACGCATAACCCCTACCACTATTACGAAAGATTGGGCGACTTCACCAATCCGTGGATCAGTTATCCGGAACGGCTGTATCTCTTCAACGATCTCCTGCAACACCACGTGTCCTTCGAAGATTTCGGAGAGAATATCACCCGCGCCCGAGACGGGGTGATCCGGTCCGCCCTCAAGATCCACGTCGCCAGGAGCTATCCCGCGTGGGATCGGATGATACTCGATACCCATCGCGCCAGACTGGCCATCGACTGGCTCAAGCGGCATCCGGGAGCGAAATTTCCACATTTTGTGTATATCTGGCTCCCCGATGACCACACCGCGGGACTGGATCCCTGTTATTACACGCCGGATTACTTCGTCGCCAACAACGACCATGCGACGGCGCAGTTCATCCATTATCTGTCCACCACCCCGGAATGGAAGCACATGGTGATCTTTCTGACGGAGGACGATGCCCAGTCGGGGGCGGATCATATCAATGCGCATCGGACGCTGGCGTTAGCCATGAGCCCCTGGATCAAAAAAGGGGTTTTGGAAACCCATCTCTACTCCCAGGTCAACATCGTCAAGACCATCGAAGCGACCTTGGGGCTGCCGCCCATGTCCCAGTGGGATCAGAACGCGGCGGTGCTCTCGGGCATCTGGACCGACCATCCCGACTTTGCGCCGACGCCATCCGTGTCGCCCATTCGTGTGCCAGTGGCCTTCAATCCGGGTAAATGCGGTGATCGTCTTCTCCTGCGCCGGGAGGCGGGAGCCGCGGGTCATCTCCTGACCCCCGCCTGGCTGAAGGCGCATACGGATCCCCACGGCGGGCATCTGGTCCCCGTCGGCCAAAAAAACGCCTATACTCCCACCTCGTTGCTCAAGGTCGGCGGTCCGGAGCAGTTGCAGCAGGAGTGGATCGCGAGCAAGGGCGTGAAGAGCTATGACCACTTCATGCTATACCTGCGCTACTATGCCCACATCCATGGGGCGACCATCGCCAGCTATGAGGCCAATGAGGGAAACTCCACGGAGTCCAGATGAACCCACCCGGACCGGGGGTGGCCCGATCAAAGACATCCACTTGCTACACGAGGATATGAGACATCCCATGAATACATCCACGTTATCTTCTCCCACGCAACCCGCGAGATTCAAAAAGGATCTTTTCGGGCGAGCCTTGTTGATCGGTGCGGTGCTGGAGGCGCTGATGATCGGGGGCCTGATTTATTCCAACGCGTTTCAACCAGTGACGATCAAGCCGAAACCCAAGATCATCGCGATCCACATGATCCAACCGGCACCGCCGAAACCCAAGCCGATTCCGCCGCCACCCAAACCGGTGGTGCATCCGAAGCCGGTTCCGAAGCCGGTGCGCAAACCCGTTCCCAAGCCCGTTCCCAGACCCATTCAGCATCCTGTGGTGCACCATCCGTTGCCGCCCAAGCCGGTGCTGGCGAAAACGCCGACACCGGCGGCGCCGGTATATACGCCACCGGTGTCGCCACCCGCGCCGCCGCCCCCACCACCCGCGCCAAGTCCGGCGGCGCGTCAGTCCGCCATAGAGACCTACGCGGCCATGTTGCGTACGCGAGTGCAGGCCAATGCCCGTGTGCCCGAGTCCGTCCGGATGATGCATGTCAGCGGCACCGCGGTGATTGCTTTTCGTTTGACGCCGTCAGGTCACCTGCTTTCCGCGCATGTCGCCCGGAGCAGCGGGATTGGCGCCATCGATCGCGCGGCCCTCAAGGCGGTGGAACAGGGGAGTTATCCGCCCTTTCGTAAAAAAATGCCCAAACACGACATGACGTTTAATGTGCATGTACATCTTTCCGCTCACGACAGTTGATCCTTGTATTCGAGGTGTTGGCCGTAAGATGTCAACACCTATATAATGGTTGCAATTTTTGACGTCGCCTGCTCGACTCACGATGAACGACAGGCTTTAATAATTTATATCCACCAGCTATGGAGTATTGCATGTCCGAAGAGATTCAAGAATGGCCAAGAAGTACGCGATGGATACATGTGGGATTTGCATTGGTAGTGACCTTCATGCTTTTTAGTGAGCTCGACATGAAGGCTATATGGAAAAAAGTCGGTGAACTTCATTTTCGGCATTTATTGTTTCATGCGCACATGTGGGTAGGCATGTTCGCCACGATCATTATCGTGGCGTTCTGGACACAGGTTTTCTATAACAGAAGCATACGCTCACATCTTTTCCCGTATAGTGGGGAGTATTTGGAGAATATATGTGCCGATATAAAGGGGTTGGCCCATGGAAAATTACCGCCCAGCGGGATGCGCGGCGGGGTGCCGGGGATGGTTCATGGCCTCGGCTTGCTTGCGGTGACCGGCATGGCCCTCTTAGGGTTTGTGATGTTTTTCTTGATCCCGAGTGGTGGGGTGGCGGCGCCCATAGATTTCTACCAGATTCCCAAAAAGCTGCACGATTTTCTTTCGTCGTTTGTCTGGTTGTACTGGTGGGGCCACCTTGGCATGGCTGCGCTGCATGCCAGCAAATCGCCGGCTATCCTGCGTATCTTTAGGCCCTAGCGGGACACCTTTCAGTGAGGAAGAGGGCGCACGAAACCGCGCGCCTCTTCTGTCTTCGTCCAATAGGCTTGCCGACAAACTCCTAACGGTCGCCGCGATGGTAATCCCGATGCTCACCCTCCCGTCGCCGGTCTTCTCTGTGCCGTTCCTCTTCTCTGTATCGGTGCTCATCGCGGTACCTATAGTCTGAGCGCTGATCATGGTAACCCTGTGGTGCCCTATAGTAACCGGAGGCATAATCCCGGCCGTCGGCAAATGCGTTGTGGGTAACGGAGAATGCAAGTCCCAGGAGGAATAGCGGTGTGGTCAATAGATGTTTTTTCATAGAGGATTCCATAGTCGATAAAGATGCGTTAACCATGTGTACCAGTCACTATGAACGCATAGCATAGTGATAGCTTTATAATCAGCGATCGTCACCGTGATGCCAGTCGCCGCCTCTCCCCCCATAGTAACCCCCATAGGGTGGGGCTATTATGCAGCCAGAAAGCATGGAAGCACCAAGAAAAAGTAATACCGCCACGTAAAATGGCCGTCTGAATCGTTTCGTGCTGCGCATAAGATTACCTCCATACCATTCGTTCGTGCGGCCACCTTTTATACAAGCCGGTCATGAATCAGGTGGCGGCTACCAATGGGAGCCCCATCGCCCTGTTGTCGACCTTTGTTCACTGTTCAGGTCGGTATAAGCAGATGCTTCCTGCTTATAAGTATTCTGGCGACTGGCCCCCATCCATGTGTGCTACGACCCAATAAAACCGTGAAGCGAGTTGAATGTCAAGCCATTAATTCGCCTTACTTTAGGCTTTAATGACAGTAGATTCTTATGATTATTGACGGGCAGCACGTCGTTTTCGATTGCAAGCCGTTACCATTAACTCCGCGCCCCTGGGAACGGCGCTATCAGTACCAAGGAGGACAGCTTCCGCCGGGCCGAGCCGGATTGGGGGGATTTGTAAGGGGTGCGACGCACTTACATCGTCAGCGTCAGCAGGATGTCGGCGTACCAGGCGCAATTGAGGCCCAGCGATTCATCGACTTCGATATCCCGCCCCCCCATATCGATACGCGCGGAATGCACACCCAGCAGCTTCCACGGTAGGGTCTGATCACCCTCCGTACAGCGCAGCACCACCGGTGCGCCGCTGCTGCCACGGTGCGTTCGCGCATCCGTGAGGAAATACCCTTGCCCCTGAAAACGCAGGCCGAAGGAAGAGGCAATGACTGCCTGCCGTACCACTGGCAGATGGTGTAGCGTGTCATGAAAGCCCAGAGGAAAGCCCACGACCAGCAATAAGCTGCCTACTTCAATTTCCTGGAATGAGCTTTGCAAATGCGCCGGTGTAAAACACTGGATCACCACCGACTCCGGTAAGTCACTGCGGTCAATCTCAATCACCGCCACATCAATCTCCCCCCCGCTATCTTTACCCTGGCGCCAGAGGCTTTTGCCATCGTGGTAGAGATAAACCGACAAAACGGTTGCGCAGGTTAAATTCTCGGCATCCGTATGGAGTTCAATCTCGATACGGTTCGGGAAGTGTTTACTGGGTTTGTCCGTAACCACATGTCGGCTGGTGACGAAAAATAGTCGGTTGTCGCGGGCGAAAAAGAAACCACTGGCGCGGGTAAGCAGTCGATCATTATCAAACGTCGACACGCGGGCTGTGGTTAAGAGCAGGGATTCAATCATGGGGGTCGGGTCCTAGGATCTAGCCATCCGTCGAGAGGGCTGAATGCACCAGTTGCGGCATCACGAGAAGGCCATCAGCACCGGCTATGGCCTCAATATTTATCACTGGCGGGGAAGAGCCCACCTCTCCAAAAATCGTCGCGAAGGCGACGTCAGCGGCATCGCGTCCCGTACCAAAACGTACCAGCCCCATGGGAATCGCGGTTCCCGAAGGGTCGAACAAATACCACCCACCAGCTAAATAAACCTCGACATAAGCATGAAAATCCAGAGGGCCGTAGGCGGGATCCACCCCATAATTGATGCCCGTCGTAAAGCGGGCAGGAATATTGCTGGCACGGCACAACGCAATCATCAAATGGGCAAAATCCCGACAAACGCCCGCTGTCTCGATCAGGGTGTCGATAGCGGAACTGTTGGAATCCGAGGTGTTTTTGGCGTAGGTAATACGCTGCGCCACCCAGTCACGAATCGTCTGTACCCGACTATAGCCCTGCTGCCGCTGACCAAACTCCCGCATCGCCAGCCGATAGAGGCGGTCCGACTGGCAGTAGCGGCTGGGGTAAATATAGCCTAATACCTGCGCTGGCAATCGCGCCACAGGAACCTCGGCGATCTGTTCTGGCGCAGCCATATAATGGGTCAGGTCAACAGACGCCGTATAAAAGATTTGCAGTGGCCCTGTAGCAGCACTCAGCCGCAGATAACGGTTGCCCGTCGTCGGATCGGTCTCTACGGTCAGCGGCACCAGTTGATTGACCACCAGCGACTCATCGACCACCGTTTGCCGGCTCGTATGCGCGGCATGGATGTTGAAAATGAAGTTACTGTCCGGCTCATTCACTTCATAACTTAAGGCCAGGGAGAGTCGCAGACGAATCATGGCCAGGGCACCTCTCCGCGGGCTAAATGTACGTTGATCACTGGATCAGGTTTTTCGCCGGAGAGCCGATGACCCGTTCGGCGGAGTATGCCGCATTGCCGGTTGGCGGTCCAACCCGGGGGCTGCGCCGTTGCAACCTTTTGTTTTACGCTGCTTTCGCCTATGCTTACCACTGGTCCTTGCCAGCTTCACCGGTGGCGTCGTACCCACCGCTCTCCACAGACGGGTTGCCAGAATGAACCAAAAATGACGACGACGCGTCGTTGGAAACCTGCCCCATGACGAAGATGCGGGATACAGCAGGAACGCGGGGGCAACGATTGGGCACACTCGCGGTAAAGGGGTTGTTGCGATGGACAGCGCCATGGCCGGATGCCTGGCGCTCCTATTGTGGGGGCTGGTTGGGTCTGCTGGCCATGACAGCAGTGCCAAAAACACGGCGGGTGGTGGACATCAATCTGGAGATTGCCTTTCCCGACTGGTCTGCAACCCAGCGTCTGCAACTGCGACGGCGCAATTTTCAGGAGTTGGGGCGAACCGCGCTGGAGCTGGGACCAATCTGGGCGCGACCCTTGCCGAAAGCGCTGGAAATGGTGCGGGAGGTAGAGGGGGCGGAGGCGGTGGATAGGGCCCTCGCCCTGGGTCGCGGAGTCATTCTGTTTACCGCGCATCTGGGTCCCTGGGAGGCAGCGGTACTGTATACCGGCCAGCGTTGGCCGATTACCGGCATGTACCGGGCGTTGCGGAACCCAGGCATGGATGCCCTGATGCGGCGCGGTCGCGAACGCAGTGGTGCCCGTCAGATCAACAAGGAAAGAGGCATTCGCCCCTTGTGTCGCCTCCTCAGAAAAAAAGAAGTCATCGGTATCCTGACTGACCAGAATGTCGATCCGCGCGAAGGGGTGTTTGCGCCATTTTTTGCGTACCCCGCTTGCACAACTCCCGTGCTGGGGCGGCTGGCAGCACGTGACCAGGTGCCGGTTTTCGGCATGTTTGCCTATCGTTTGCCGCAAGGGTCAGGGTTCAGAATTGAATTTGTGCCACTGCCCGACAGTTTTCCCAGCGGCGATGCCGTGGCCGATGCCACCACCATGAATGCCTGCATGGAAACCGCCATTCGCAAAGCCCCCGAGCAATACTGGTGGGTGCATCGCCGCTTTAAAGATCAGCCCGCACCACGCGAACGCCCTTACTGAGCCAGCGTCAGACACCCCCACCACCGGGCACGGGCGTAGTCTGCAAGTTTCGCTGTCAACGTCCTGTTTTCAGAACGGTAACTGTTCACCACCCCGTGCTTCACGCATGGTTTTGATGTAAAATGGCGCAATATTTCAATCTACAAGGACGATATGGACCAGCCTGACCTGAGTGCGATGGATCACGCCGCCAAGGATGATCTGATCCGATTTCTTCTCGCGGAGATCACGGAATTGAAGTCGCGGATCACTGCACTCGAAACTCGCCTGGCCAAAGACAGTCATCATTCCAGCAAGCCGCCGTCCTCAGATGGTCTGCGTAAACCCGCGCCTAAATCCCTGCGTCAGGTGGGACAGCGCCACAAGGGCTCAGCGCTGGAGCGCGTCGCCGAACCGGATCAGGTGATCATCCATCCCTTGCCAGCAACCTGCGATGCCTGTGGCAGCACTCTGGACGAGGCCCACATATCGGAAGCCCGCTAGGTATTCGACATCCCGCCGCAGCAGGTTGAAGTCACCGAACATCGCGTTCTGGAAGCACGCTGCGCCTGCGGCAAGGTACATCGGAGCGACTTTCCAGAAGGGGTTACAGCCACCACGCAATATGGTCCGCGGGTACAAGCCACCGTCGTCTATCTCACCCAGCACCACATGCTGCCGATTCTGCGCACCACCCGGATCCTGCGCGATACTTGTGGTGTAACCCTGTCGCCGGGTACCGTGGTCAGGATGATTCACACCGCAGCCGGCAATCTGGCCCCTACCGTCGCGCGTATTGCGGATGCCGTCCGGGAAGCCCATGTGGCCCATTTTGATGAGACCGGGATGCGGGTCGCGGGCAAGCTCCACTGGCTCCACACGGCCGCCACCCCCAACATGGCCTGGGTGGGCATGCACACCCGCCGTGGCCAGGAGGCTCTCGACGCTTTCGGCAAACCGTATTCCGTTTGGCAGATTGTCCCAAACGGCAGAGGGCATCGGGAACTTTTTGAAATGGCCGAGGGTCATAGAACGGTTCCATCTGTAGATTCCATAGAGCATACCAATCATTCCATTATTGAATACCATGAATGATGAGAATTATTCTCTTTCTTCTGAGTGGTGTGGTGTGCCCTGGGGTAGCTGGAGCATCAAATGAGAGTCGGGAAGTGTTTCCGTTGGATGAAGTAGACCCTTGCACCGATATGGAGAACCAACCATGCATCAAATGACACGTAGAATGACGGCAGAATTCATTGGTACTTTTGGTCTCATTTTTTTTGGTGGTGGCGCGGCGGCCATGGGCCGGCCCCTCATAGATATCGCTCTGGCCAACGGGTTGGCCATCATGATTGCGGCTTATGTATTCGGCGACATCAGCGGGGGTATCGTGAACCCCGCGGTGACTCTGGGCGGAGCCATCGCGGGTAAGATCGATTGGCGGGATGCGGGCATGTATATGGTCGCCCAGTTTCTCGGAGGGATAGCTGCCGGGTTTGCCCTGCTCACGGTGCTGCCCGGAGCCGGGGGGCACTTGGGTGCCACCACCATCAACACCAGCCTGATCTCTGTCCCGGAGGGGTTCGTGTTGGAGGCGTTGGGGACGTTCTTCCTCACCACCACCGCGCTGCACACCGCCATGAGCGATCGCGCGGGTAACGCGGCGCCGCTGGCCATAGGCTTTACTTTGGTGATGATCGTCACTTTCATGGGGCCGCTCACCGGAGCCAGCGTCAATCCGGCGCGGACGTTGGGACCCGCCGTGGCGGGCGATTACTATCCGCATATATGGGTATATCTCTTGGCCACCTCATTGGGCGGTTTGCTTGCGGGTTTCCTGTATAAGTTTATGCAGGAAGGCAGGGCCGACATGCGTTTCAGGGAGGCGTTGAGGGAAGAGGGATGACGCGCATGCGTGACGACACGCATGGGGCGCGCATGCCGTCATAAGCACCAACACGCATACCCGGCCCCGACCCCGGGCCGATCACACCCCTGCCGCCATCCTGGCGGCAGGGGTGTCGATCGTTGCGGGAGGCGCTCCGCGAACAGGAATTCCGCTATCGCTTTATGACCGGCGCGATGTGATGGGGGATGCGGCGGCGCTCAAAACGACTGATCTGGCGTTCGAAGCGCCCGGCGACGGGGTATTGACAATGGGGGCAATGACCATCGGGAGTCAGCTGATAGTCAAGGATCGTGTACCAGTCCCGCGTGATCAGGGGTGCGCCGCAACCGGGACAATACGTGGTGTCCCCCGTGGCGTCATGGATGTTGCCGGTGTAGACGTAACGGAGCCCTGCCGCCAGGGCGATCTGCCGCGCCTGGGTCAGGGTGGCGGCAGGGGTGGGGGGTACCTCGGGCATCCGGTAGTCGGGGTGAAAAGCGGAAAAGTGCAGTGGTACGTCGGGACCGAGGTGGTCCATGATCCATGCGCATTCGGCGCCGATTTCGGCCTCGGAATCATTGTGGCCGGGAATGAGCAGGGTGGTGATCTCCAGCCAGGTGGAGGTCTCCTGGACGATATATTCCAGGGTTTCCAGCACGGGTGCGAGATGCGCGCCGGTCAGCCGGTAATAAAATCCTTCGGTAAAGGCTTTGAGATCGACATTGGCGGCATCCATCTTGGCAAAGAAATCCCGCCGGGCCTCGGCATGCACGTAGCCCGCCGTCACGGCCACCGTCTGGATCCCTTGCGCGTGACAGGCATCGGCGGTGTCCATGGCGTATTCGGCAAAGATGACGGGGTCGTTGTAGGTGAAGGCGACGCTTTTACAGCCGAGGTTCCGGGCTGCCTGCGCAATGGCTGCGGGGCTGGCCTGATCCTGCAGGCGGTCCATCTCCCGGGATTTGGAAATGTCCCAGTTCTGGCAAAACTTGCAGGCGAGGTTGCAGCCCGCGGTGCCAAAGGATAAGACGCTGCTGCCCGGATAGAAGTGGTTCAGGGGCTTTTTCTCGATGGGGTCCACGCAAAAGCCGGAGGATCGCCCATAGGTCGTGAGCACCATCTCCGCACCCACCCGCTGGCGGACGAAGCAGGCCCCGCGCTGGCCATCGTGGAGCCGGCAGTCGCGCGGGCAGAGGTCGCACTGGATGCGGCCGTCTTTCAACGGATGCCAGTAACGGGCCGGGTGTTGCGCTTCGTGGTGTTCGGCCTTCATGTGGCCTCTCCGGCGGGAGGCTGGGGTTCGCACCATTTTTGTACGTGATAACAATAGACTTCGATCTCCAGCGACCAGAAGTCCGGCGGGAGCCCGGCCTTGCGTTTGAGTTGGCGCAGGAATTCCCTGGGCTCCGGCAACGCTTCCCAGACTTGGGGGAGGAAGGTGCCTTGATGCGCCCCGTAACACAGGACGAGGCCATGTCTGCCCGGCTGAATCCGGGCGATCAGATCCACTTCACTCTGTGCCGCCAAACGCTCCAATGGGGACAATACGGACACTTCCACCTGTACGGCAAGCCATTCCGCTGCGTTCAGAGGCGGGAAACGGGGGTCATGAAAGGCCGCCGCCAGGGCATTGGCGCGGATGTCCTCGGCAAGGGGGCGATGGGCGCTGAGACTACCGATGCAACCGCGCAAGGCGTCCCGCTGGTTGAGGGTGACGAAACTCGCCGCAGGCTCCCGCAGCCAGTTCACATCAGGGGGGAGGAGGGCGGCTGTCTGGCCCAGGGCCTCGCTGATGATCGATCGGGCCAGGCCGAGCAAAACCGGGCCGGCGCTTGCCGGAAGCCGTTCTGGACGGTGTTCCTGGGGGAGCTGATGCGCGGGACTCATGGCGTTGTGGACTCCGCAAAGAAGGCAAAGGCTGCGTAGCCGACCACGGCGTCCCGGCCTCCGGCGGTATCACCGGAATTGCGCAGATCGAGCAGACGCGGCTGTAAGCGATGGCGATGGGCGATTTGCAGGAGGCCATTGATGGGAATGGCGCCACAGGCCTGCGCATGGTGGATGGGGGTGCCGTCGGGGTGCAGAATCTGCCGGACCGTGGCGTTGTCGATGCGGCGCGCCTCGGCATAGGGGTGGTAATGGGAGAGGTCCGAACTGATCAGGATGACGCTTTCCGGTCCATCCCATAGGGTATCCAGGACTTCGGCCACCTCTCTGGGGCTCGCTTCCCCCACAACCAGCGGCAGGATGGACACCGGCCCCAGGACCTCCTGGAGGAAGGGCAGTTGCACTTCCAGGGCGTGTTCTTGCGCATGGGCGATGGGCAGCTCCAGAACCTGGGGCAACTGCGCGATGGCGGTGACCCCGGCGTGATCCACGGGAAGTGCGCCGAGGGGGGTCTGGAAGGCGTCCGCGCCGGACAGGGCGATACCCCGAAAGGGCACGCGATGGGCCGGACCGAGGAGGACGACCCGCTGGATTTTCCCCCGGCCCGACGCCAGCGAACGGTAGGCGCTGGCCGCTGTGGGTCCGGAATAGGGGTAACCGGCGTGGGGGACGATCAGCGCCTTGGGCCACGGCGATGCCGCCTGCCCGCCGGATGGGGGGGCAGGCGCGTGGTGGAGATGATGTTGCAGGTTTTGGCGCAGAATGGCGGCCTGAGCGGGATAAAAAGTGCCCGCCACGGCGGCTGGTCGTATGGGGTTCATGGTCGCTCCCTCCCTGGTTATTGGCTATATCAGGATGCGATGCGCGTTTTTCAAGGCCGCGCGGTAGAGGTTTGCGCAACGGATCACGGAGACCAGTTTTCCCGGAAGCCGCTGCCCATGTGGGCGGGCACGGTCGCTCCCTCCGCGGCTATGGCTTGTTTGCCGTGGCGATCATGAGCAGAATCACCCCGTCAAAAATCAAATTCACGCCCACGAATATGCCGACCAGAATGAGGGAGCCCTGGGGCCAGGTCGCTAAAAAGAGGATGGCGATGAGGACATCCACGATACCGCTAAAAATGAACCAGCCCCGTCCATGCCCGGCATAGACATGGGACCGGGTAAAGTTACGGTAGGCATCCAGTATGAAATAAAGAACGAATAGCAGGCCGATGCTGGCGATTCCGGCATTGGGCAGCGCGATCATGATGACGCCGGTCGTCAGCAGCAGCAGGGGTTTGAGCCAATCAGCCAGATGGTATTGGTGCAATTGATAGCTGTGAATGAGCCAGGTGAGCCCGGCAATGACCAGTACGGCGGCCACTATACCGACGGTGACGGCGGACAGCAGGATCGGCGCCAACAATCCCGTGATCCCAATGAGGATCAGGATGATCGCAATGGGCAGGACGTATTTCCCGAACATTTTGCGTTCTGTTTCCACAAGCGTCGTAAGATCAGGTAGTGGGTCCTTCATGGTCAGCCTCTCAGCGGTACCACAGTATCTCGGTGTTTTCCATGGGCACCAGACAGTGTTCCCGGTGCGGGATAACCCGCGGGGTGAAGTGTTCGATAGGGCGGTCGCCCGGAACCGTACAGTGGTAATTATAGCCGTTAATGGCCCCGCTCAGCGCATCGCCACGATCCATCGGATGCACTTCCGGGGCATGGGTGTCATCACCATTGGCAAAGAGCTGGACGGCGACAGCGTCCGGGTCGAGATCGTCCAGATACACATGCACCTGAAAATGATGCGTGCCCGGGTCACTCTGCACATGGAGCTCGCCGAAATGCAGGCTCTGCCAATGCTGATGAATGTCATGCTGCCATCGACTGATGCCTTCCACCGTGGCGCGTTCCTGGCGCGCGGCGAGCAAGCGCGCGGCCGGTGTGTAAAGGGAGGATATGTAATCCTGTAGCATGCGATTGCTGCTGAATTGGGGAGTCAGCCGACTCATGCTTTCGCGGATTTTGTTGGTCCATCCGCAGGGGCAGCCGTTGGCATCGCGCTGATGATAAAAGAGGGGCACCACTTCTTCTTCCAGCACACGGTACAGTTGCTGCGCTTCCTGCTGTTCCCATTCCAGGTCGGTATCGTGCTCCTGACGGTCACCCAAGGCCCAGCCGGTCTCCGGGCCATAGGCTTCGGCCCACCAGCCATCCAGTTCCGAGAGGTTGAGGCCGCCATTGACCAGTACCTTCATGCCGCTGGTCCCACTGGCTTCCCAGGGGCGGCGCGGGGTATTGATCCACAAGTCGACCCCCTGCACCAGATGTTCGGCCACCAGCATGTCATAATCGGCAATGAAGACCATACGTCCGGCCAAGTCGGGGTGCTGACGAATGAATTGGGTCCATTGCTGGATCATGGCCTTGCCGGCGCCATCCTTGGGATGCGCCTTGCCCGCGATCAGCAGTTGTACCGGATAGTGCGGGTTGTTCAGCAGACGGTAGAGGCGGTCGGGATCGGTCAACAGCATATTGGGGCGCTTGTAGGCGGTAAAGCGGCGGGCGAAACCGATGGTCAGGGTATTGGGGTCGAGTGCCGTTCTGGCGTGTTCGCAGTCCTGATCCGGGGCGTGCGCCGCCGCCAGTTGTTTTTGCAGGCGTTGCCGGGCGAAATGGATCACCTGCTGGCGCGCGGCGCTGCGCATCTGCCAGAGATCGGCATCGGAGGTCTGGCGGAAATCGGTCTCGATATCCTTCAAGTCCCCCAGCCAGCGGGCCTTGCCGCAGCGGCTGGTCCATAGGGCGTCGGCTTCAGCGGAATCCCAGGAAGGCATATGCACGCCATTGGTGATATGCGTGACGGGGACTTCGTTTTCGGGCCAGCGAGGGAACAGGGGCTGGAACAAGCGGCGGCTGACGGCCCCATGCAGGCGGCTGACGCCATTGACGATGCCGCTGCCGTGAATGGCAAGCCACGCCATATTGAAGGGTTCGCGGATATCTTCGGGGTTCTCCCGGCCGAGGGCGAGGATGGTCTCCACGTCCACGCCGAAAGCCTCGGGGGCGCCGGCGATATAGCGCGTCAGCAGTTCCGGTGGAAAGCGGTCGAAACCCGCGGCGACCGGGGTGTGGGTGGTAAAGATATTGCCGGCGCGCGTGGCCGTGAGCGCCCAGGGAAAAGCGGTCCCATGATCCTGCATGTGACTGTAGGCGCGGGCGAGAATGGCAAAGGCGGCGTGCCCTTCATTGAGGTGGCAGATATCCGGCTGAATGCCCAACCGGCGTAGCAGCATCCAGCCACCGATGCCCAGACAGATTTCCTGCTGTAGGCGTGTTTCTGGACCGCCACCGTAGAGTTCGGCGGTGATGCCGCGATCGGCGGGGGCATTGAGGGGGTCGTTGCTGTCCAGCAGATGGAGGGTGACACGGCCCACTTGCGCCTGCCAAGCGCGCAGGATGACTTTCCGGCCCGGAAAGGGCAATTCCAGGCGGAGCCACTCGCCTTCGGCGTCGCGTACTGGCGTGACGGGCATCTGGGTGGGGTCGTTATAGGGATAGAGTTCGATCTGACGACCGCAATCGTCGAGACTCTGGCGAAAATAGCCCTGCTGCCAGAGCAGACCGATGCCGAGCAGGGGGATGCCGAGATCGCTGGCCGTTTTGAGGTGATCGCCGGCGAGGATGCCGAGCCCTCCGGAATAGATGGGCAGGGACTCGGAGAGGCCGAACTCCATGCTGAAATAAGCCACTTGATTGAAGGGCGGATGGGGATAGGTTTCGCTGAACCAGCTTTTTTGCGAGAGGTGTTCATGGTGCTTGCTGACGAAGGTGTCCAGCTGCGCGATGAAATCCTGGTCCTGGGCCAGTCGCTGGAGGGTATCACCGCCCATGTTTTGCAGAATCAGCCAGGGATTCCTGGTGTCTTCCCAAAGTGCTGGAGCGATGCGCTGCCAGAGACTGTCCGCGGCATGGCTCCAGGACCAGCGCAGGTCGAGGGCGAGTTCGGCCAGACCCGCCAGGGATTCCGGGAGCTGGGGGAGCAGGTAGCAGGGGGCGATGGTCACGAAATCCTCCGGTTCAATGGGCTGCGCGGTGGGTGGTGATGCGGTTGGGGCTGTCCTTGCCGGCGTTGAAATCGTCGAGATTCTGAATGGTGGTGTCCGCGATGGTCTGCATGGCCTCACGGGTGAAAAAGGCCTGATGGCCCGTGATGACGACGTTGGGAAAAGTGAGCAACCGTTCGAAGCTGTCATCGCAGATGATGTCGTCGCAGTGGTCCTTGAAATACAGATCAGCCTCCTCTTCATAGACATCCAGACCCACCGCGCCCAAGTGACGGCTCTTGAGCGCGGCGATGAGGGCGCTCGTGTCAATGAGCGGACCGCGACTGGTATTGATGAGCATGGCACCTTCGGGCATCTGGGCGAAGCGTTCCGTATTCATGAGGTGACGGGTTTCCGGGAAAAGGGGCACATGGAGACTGACGATCCGGCTTTTGGCGAGCAACTCCTCCAGGGAGACATACACGACCCCCAGTTCCTGACAGTCGGAGTTGGGGGCGGTGTCATAGGCCAGCAAGCGGCAGCCCATGCCGTGAAGAATCCGGGCCAGCGCGGTGCCAATCTTGCCGGTGCCGACAATGCCCACGGTCTTGCCATGCATGTCGAAGCCCAGCAAGCCGTCGAGGAGGAGGTTGCCGTCGCGCACCCGGCTATAGGCTTTATGCAGATGCCGGTTCAGGGTCAGCATGAGGCCGACGGCGTACTCGGCGACCGCGTAGGGAGAATAATTCCGCACCCGCATGACGGTGATTCCGTGCGCTTCCGCCGCAGGGATGTCGACGTGGTTGAACCCGGTGCTGCGCAGTACCAGCAGTCTGGTTCCCAGGCGGGCGAGGGTCCCCAGGGCGTTGGCGTCGAGCGTGTCATCGACAAACGGGCAGAGGGCGGGATAGCCCTGGGCGATGAAGGCGGTATCGGCATTCAATACGGTTTCGACGAAAACCAATTCGTGGCGCCCACCGTTGGCGGCGTTGAGGAACTGCTGATCATAAGGACGAGCACTGGTCACTAAGCAACGCATGAGATTTCTCCTGTGACGGTGAGAAACGAGTGGCGGATGGTTCCAGCCGGAGGATCTCCAAACGATTGGAATCGCCGGGATGCCCCCGGCTCGGCCCCTGGGTGAGGAGGATGACGCCTTTTTCGATGCCATGGATGCCCAGCCAGCGGCGGACGGCTTGCTCCCAGTCCTGGCCGGGGCTGGGCATTTCCACGGCATGCACCCCGTAATGAAAGCATAGATGCTGGCAGGTGCGGGTATGGGGACTGAGCGCCAGTATCCAGGGATTCAGCCGGAAACGCGCGATACGCGCCGCGGTGGTGCCGGTTTCCGTGGGCGTGACGATGAACAAAGGATGCAGATGCTCGGCGGCGGTGCGCACATCCCAGGCGATGACGGATTCGATGCTGGCGGTGTCATGCAGGAGGTCCTCCGGAAGCGGACCGAGTTCAGGACGCGCTTTTTCCGTGATCCGGGCGATTTCGGCCAGCATCTTCACCGCTTCGACGGGATAATCGCCGACGGCGGATTCCTCGGAGAGCATGACGCAGTCGGTGCCGTCGAGGATGGCGTTGGCCACGTCCGTTACCTCCGCCCGGGTGGGACGATGGTTATGGACCATGGATTCCAGCATCTGCGTGGCGGTGATGACCGGTTTGCCCGCCGCGCGCGCCTTGCGGATGAGGCGTTTTTGAATCAGGGCGATCTGCCCGATGGGTACTTCCACGCCGAGGTCACCGCGCGCCACCATGATGCCGTCGGCCGCGGCGATAAGGGCGTCGATCCGCCTCCAGGCCCGCGCCCTTTCGATTTTGGCGACCAGAAAGGGGTCATAACCCAACGCCCGCGCTTCCCGGCGGGCGGAGTGCAGGTCTTCGGGCGTTTCCACAAAAGAAATACCGAGTCCGTCCACCCCGGCCTCCAGCGCGAAGGCCAGCCACTCGCGATCAGCCGGGGTCAGGGCGCCGTCCTCTAGGGGAACGCCGGGCAGATTGACGCCCTTGTGGGAGAGCAGTAGGCCGCCGACCACCACTCGGCAGTGGATGCCGGCGGGGTCGTGTCGCTCCACGCGCAATTCGATGAAACCGTCATTCAGAAAGATCCTGTCTCCCTTGACCAGAGTCCGGGAGAGACGGGGTAGATCCAGGGGAATCTGATCCGCGGTTCCGGGCATCTCGGGGGCGAGCCATACCCGGCCGCCGCGTTTGAGGGTGACCGGGGCGGGCAGCGCGCCGATACGGAGTTTGGGACCGGGCAGATCGGCGAGAATGGCCACCCGCTGCCCCGTCTTTTCCGCCGCGGCGCGGATGCGGCCTATGCGGGCGCGGTGTTCATCCGGAGTGCCGTGCGCCAGGTTCAGACGGGCCACATTCATTCCGGCGCGGATCATCCGTTCCAGAGTTTTGGGGGCGTCAGAGGCCGGACCGATGGTACAGACGATTTTGCTGCGCTGCGCGGGCAGCCGCATCATGTGTTGGGACTCAACAGCTTGAGCGCCTCGTCGACGCCCTGATTGTGCACGACGATCGCGTGGATGGCCTTGCAGAACCGGATGGCATCGGGCTGATTGCGTTGATGGACGTTGCGGCCGGTGGCGCAGCCTTGCGTGCCACCCACGTGAATCTGTTCGTGGAGGCGTTGCAGAAATTCCGGCGCCTCGGTTTCGGAGCCCCCCGCGCAGATTACCTGGGTGCGTCCGGCAGCGGCCACCGCTTCACCCAGGAGCGCGCCATCCATGGCGCCAGCCGCGTCGAGGGGTGGGTTGATCTTGACGAAGTCCGCACCCAGGCAGGCCACCAGACCCGCTGCCCCGGCGATAAGGTGGGCGTCCTGCTCGCGCGTGCCTACCGCCTGGCCGCGTGGATAGGCCCAGATCACGGCCAGGAGTCCCATGGCGTGGGCATCCCGAATGAGGCGTGCCGCTTCGCCGAGCATGGTCGGCTCGAATTCGGAGCCGGGGTAGATGGTGTAGCCGACACCGACCACCTTGAGACCGGAATGACGGACAAAATCGCGAACCTGCGCCATGCTCTGCCACTGTAGACTCACCGGATCGCGTTGCGCCGTTTTGATCAGATGGGTCTTGCTGTTGAGTTTGAGCAGGTAGGGCGTGTCTGGATAATCCATGCCGTAGCGGGCGATCAGGCCCATCTGCGCGGCAAAGCAGCCCACCGGCGCCTCGCTGGCGATGCGAAAAAGATGTTCCGGGTCGGCGTCATCCGTCGCTACACGGCCGCCGATGAAATCATCGTTGAGATGTTCGACCTTCTGATCGCCGGCCATGAGGAACAGGCGTCCACTCTCTTGGGTGGCCAGGCGATAGCGTTCCGTCCAGCGGCGGGCGCTTTCGGCGGGGATGCCGAGCGGTGCTTGAGGGATCTTAGGCATGATGGGCTCCTGTGTCGCAAGGGTACATGGTCGCGTAGTGGCGTTGCAGGGCGTCGCCGGTGGCGGCTACCAGCGGGTGCAAGGAGGGTGTCAGACGCGGCTGGCTGCCGAACTGCATGCTGGCCAGATCAGGGGCGGAGGCATGCATCTGGATGGCGAGGCCGATGGTGTTGACCAGTTCGCCGGTGGTGGCGCCGCCGAGCACCTGGCCGCCGAGCATCTGCAGGGAATCGGCGGCGAAGATGATCCGGCAGTAAATCTCCGTGGTATTGGGCATGGAGGCGGGGTGGTGATCGGGCAGGCGCGCTTCGCCGATGAGGATGGGAAAGCCTTCCTGTTCCGCCTGGTGCTGAGTCAGACCGGCGACACCGAAGGCCAGGCCGTCGATTTCACTGGCGTAGATGCTCACGGAGCCGGCATTGTAGCGGGGTTGACGCAAGCCGTACAGATTCATCCCGGCAATGCGGCCCTCGGCGGCGGCCTGAGAGGCGATCATGGCGTGATTGGCCTTGCGGGTGAAAAAATCCTGCTTGTGGGCGCAATCGCCTACGGCAAAAATGTCCGGACTTTCACGGGATCGTTGGAAGGCATCCACCCAGATCCCGCCGGAGCGGCTGAGGGTCAAGCCCATCTCCCTGGCCAGCGTGATCTGGGGGCGGGTGCCGATGGCGATGAGTACGGCGTCCACCGCGAGCGCCTCCTGCCCGGCAATTTGCACCTGCCCGACCCGCTTGCCGCCGGCGCCGGGCAGCAGCGCCTCCACCTGGGCTCCGGTATGGAGATGAACCCCATGGGCCCGCAACTGCTGCTCCACCGCCGCACAGGCATCCAGGTCGAAGGCGGCCTGCATTAAATGGGGCAGCTTCTCCACGAGGTGGACTTCGATACCGCGTTTGCGGATTTCATCGGCAAACTCCACCCCAATGAATCCCCCGCCGATGATGGCCAGTGTCTTGATGCTCGGGATCAGGGTGCTGAAGAGCTGGTCCAGGTAGTCATAGTCTTTGCGTATGCTGAAGACCCCGTCGAGGTCGGTGCCGGGAATCGGTGGAATGAAGTTCTCGGCGCCAGTGGCCAGCACCAGCCGTTCCCAGCGCAGCATATCCCCATTGGCGAGCACCGCGGTGCGTGTGGCGCGGTCGATGCGCTGGACGGAACCGATCTGAATCCGCCCACCCGCCGCCAGCAGAGGTGCCCGTCCGGCCATGTCCTCTTCGGTTCCCCCCAGTGTTCCGAAGATGTAGGGAATGCCACAGGGGATGACGGCATCCGTTTCAGGCCGGATGACCAATACGTGTTTGTGCGGCCAGAACTGCGCGGCGGTGATGCCGGTCATCATGCCCGCGGGACCACCGCCGACGATCAGGATGTCCGTTGCTGTTTCGGCCATGGGGTACCTCGTCCGTTGCGGGTGGGGATGGGGCGCGAACCCCTGCACAATTATAGACGCCTGCCCGGTCAACGTGGCGCGGAACGATCAGGCTGGGCAGGCCAGGGCGGTGACCGGCCAACCGGCCATAGCCTTTCAAGTATAGAACATCTCCATGTGATCGCGCGGAAGGCGAACTGCTGCCGGTGGGGGGACGCCCCGCCCTTGGACGTTCTTAAATGTCGAGTGCGCGCGCTTCGGTCTGGCGCAGTAACGCATCCAGATCGTTATGAGAGAAAATCTCGGTACCGGGACGGGCGGCGGTCCCGCTGCCGCAGGCGACCGCGAGGCGCAGGGCCTCTTCAGGACGTTGACCGTGAGCCAGGGCCGCGACGAGCCCCCCGACCATGGAGTCGCCCGCCCCGACCGTGGACTGCACTGATATGGGCGGCGCCTTGGCGAAATAGCTGCCCTCCGGTCCCACCAGCAACGCGCCGTCGCTCCCCAGGGAGACGCACACGTAATGCACCCCGCCCCGTTGTATGGCGCGGGCCTCCTGGGCCACCGCTTCCAAGGTGGGCAGATCCCGGTGACACAACAGGGACAGTTCGTAGCGATTGGGCTTGATGAGAAAGGGGTGGTGGAGCAGGGCGTTTTGCAGAAGGGCGCCATGGGCATCCACGATGGACCGTCCACCGGCGGCATGGACGTGATCCACCATGTCTCCGTAGAAGTGATCCTCCACACCCGGAGGCACGGAGCCGGTGAGCACCGCGAAACCCTCCTTGCACAGCTTCAGAAACGTTTCGCGCATCTCGGCCAGGGCGAGCTCCGAGATCCGTGGTCCGATGCCGGTGACCTCGAACTGGGCGCTGGGATTCTCCTGCAAAATGGTCGCATTGATACGGGTTTCCCCTTCCACGTATACACAATGGAGATCATCCAGTTGATGCAGCAACAGTTTTTGCAACAACTCGCCCACGTTGCCCGCAATGACGCAGCAACTGCGAGCGTAAACCAGCAGCTTCTTGAGGGCCCGGGCGACGTTGATACCGTTGCCACCCGGATCATAGCGAGTGGATGTGGCATGGGTTTTTTGGTCCGCGATCAGGCAGGGCACGGCATAGGCGATATCGAGTGCCGGGTTCGGGGTGAGAACAGCGATGGGCGGGCAGCGGGTGTCGCCTTCGATCATGGCAACCGCTCCAGCCGGCGATAATGCACGAGTGCCGCGAGACCGGCGGAAACCAGACGGGCGCGGGCAGGATCGGCGCGGGAGGTGAGGATGACGGGCACCTTGGCTCCCATCACGATGCCCGCCAGCGTGGCGCCGGCCAGATACTCCAGATCTTTGGCGAGAATATTGCCGGACACCAGATCGGGGACCACGAGGATGTCGGCCTCTCCGGCCACGCCGCTGTGAATGCCTTTGATCCGTGCTGACTCTTTGGAAATGGCGTTGTCGAAGGCGAGGGGACCGTCCACCTGCGCGCCGGTGATCTGTCCGCGCTCCGCCATTTTGGACAGGCAGGCGGCATCCATCGTCGAGACGATGGCGGGGTTGATGATCTCCACCGCCGAAAGAATCGCCGCCTTGGGCTCCGCGACATCGAGAAGATGCGCGAGATCGATGGCGTTTTGCAGGATGGCGGCCTTGGTGAGCAGATCCGGCGCGATGTTGATGGCCGCGTCGGTAATCAGCAGGAGCTTGGGATAGGTCTTGAGGTCGGCGACGAAGACGTGGGACAGTCGCCGATCCGTACGCAGCTTGGCGAGAATGGGGTGGAGGAAGGCGTCACTGTGCAGGTGCCCCTTCATCAGCGCCTTGGCCTCCCCGGAGAGCACCAGTTCCACTCCCCGCTCGGCGGCGGCTTCCGCGCTGTCGGCATGTAGGATACGCAATGCGGGGCAGTGTCCGAAGTCGGTCTCCAGTGTGCGCAGCAGGTGGCGAATTCGGGGTTCGTCGCCGATGAGAATGGGCTCGATGATACTTTGGATTTTGGCTTCGCAGGCGCCGCGCAGGACATGCTCCTCGGCGGCATCCACCACGGCCACCGGAATGTCGTCCAGAGGCGCCACGGCGGCTAACAGGGCATCGAAATGGGCATAAGGCATGTCTGGTCCCCCTTCGGGATAAAGTCATTGCGGTAAAGTCGGTCCGTGATGCTCTTCCAGCGTCAGGCCGTGGCCTTGTACGCGAAAAAGGTAAGTCATGAGCAGTCCGAGCAGGCTGACCCCGCCCATCAACACGAGCACCATCGTAACGCCCAGCGCCGCTTGAATCACCGGCAGTAAAAACACGCTGACGGTGGCGCCGATTTTGGCGACGGCGGCGGCGAATCCGGCACTGAAGGCGCGCACCTGGGTCGGATACATTTCCGTGGGGAGGATGAAGGTGGTGGCGTTGGGTCCGGCGGTCATGAAGAGGTTGAATGTGATGAAACCGAGCAAAACGAGGGGCAGGTGGGCACCGCTGCCGCCGGTCATGCCGGTGGCGAAATAGAGCAGCCCCATCCCCAGGCTCATGCCCGTGAACCCGATGATCTGCATGCGAATCCGGCCCAGACGGGGTACCGCCCAGAGGGAAAGCAGGGAACCGAGCAGAAGAAAGACGTCCACTTTGCTGCTGTCCAGCGTGTTGGTGAAATCCCTGGTCAGGGTGCCCAGGCCGGGGGTCCCGCTACTACGCATGGTGCCGAGCAGAATGGTGGTGAAGAGGCCGACGCCGTAGGTGGCCACGTCCATGAAAAACCAGGGTAGAGTCACCAGGAAGGTACGGCGCCGGTAGGCCGGGGAAAAGAGTGTGCCGATGCCCATGCGCCGGCCCGGACGCACTTTGGCGACCTGATGGGTTTTTCGGCCCAAATGGTGGACCATGGCGCTCAGCGCCTCTTTTTGCTGGGGGGCGAAGCTTTCCAGGGTACGTAGCGCCTGTGCGTTGCGACCCCGCCCCATGCACCAGCGCACACTTTCTGGCAATGTCAGGCGTCCGATCAGATAGGGAAGCACCAGCAGCGCTTCTATCGCCAGCAGCCAGCGCCAGGTGCTGTCCCCCGCTCGGGCACCTTGCAGCAGGATCAGGGCGAAACCGGCACCCGTCAGCATGCCGATGGATTGCACCGCGATGGAGGCGGCCATCATGCGCCCGCGCCGCCCCTGGGGCATGAATTCCGCCAGATAACTGCTGCCTACCGGAAAATCCATGCCGATACCCATCCCGACCAGCAATTCGGCGCCAATGAGGGTCGTGGCGTCTGGTGCCAGCGCCGCCAGCGGGGTCGCGAGCATCAGCAGTGCCATATCCAGAATCATGACCGGTTTACGTCCGAATCGATCGGCCAGATGCCCGCCTAGCGGGGCACCCACCACGGTGCCGCCCATGAGCATGGCGGCGGCCAGACCGATACCGGCGGCCGGCAGGGCGAAGATGGGGGTGACCAGCGGCAGGGTGACGCCCAGCAGGAACACGGAGACGCCGCTCAACAGGGTGCCGCCGGTGGACAATGCCCAGATTCGATAATGAATTGGGCGCATGGGGCTCTCATCCAGTATCCGGGTCATGCTGGCGTGGTCGGGGTGGACCGGGTGCGGGGGCGGCTTCGCTGCGTTATAGCGACGCACTTTGCCGGTGTTCAACGCGGAGGCTCCCGCGCCAATAGCAGCCGGTGACTGTGACGGGCGATCATCAAGTCTTCATTGGTGGGGATGACGAGGATGTCCACGGGGCTGTGCGGCACGGAAAGGTGTGGTCCGGGGCCTTCATTGGCGACCGGGTCCATCTCCAGTCCCAACGCCCGCAAGGGCTGGCAGATGGCCCAGCGGATGGCGGCGGCATGTTCGCCGATTCCGCCCGTAAAAATGAGGCGGTCGAGGCCGCCCAACGCCGCCATCAGGCTACCGATGGCCTTGCGCGCATGGTAAGCGAAGATGTCGATGGCCTGCCTGGCGTGGGGATCGTCACCGCGCAGATTCAACAAGGTTTGCATGTCGCCGCTGCAGGCGGAAATGCCGAGCAGGCCCGACAAATGATTGAGGAGCCGTTCCAATTGTCCGGCATCGTAGCCTTTCTCTTCCATCAGGTAGAGCAGGACGCCGGGATCGAGATCGCCGCTGCGCGTGCCCATGACCAGGCCGCCGGTCGGGGTGAGGCCCATGGTGGTGTCGCGGCATTGTCCGTTGCGCACCGCCGCCATGCTCGCCCCGTTGCCGAGGTGCGCGATGATGGTTTTGCCGTCGGCGCGCGCGGGGATCTGGCTGACGATATATTCGTACGAGAGGCCATGAAAACCGTATTTGCGCACGCCTTCATGCCAGAGATTGCGCGGCAGCGGCAGGCGGGAGGCTATTTCCGGGATAGTCTGGTGAAAGGCCGTATCGAAGCACGCGACCTGCGGGATGTGGGGCCATGCCGTCTGTACGGCTTCAATCGCGGCGATTTCCGCGGGAAGGTGCAATGGGGCAAAACGCAGGGCGGCGCGCAGATCGCGTAATAGCCCGTCATCGATCAGACGATGTGTCTGGTGATGCGGTCCGCCGGAAACAAGGCGATGGCCCACGCCCTCCGGCGGGGGGCAGTGTAGTTCCGCCAAGGCCGCAAAGACGGCTTTCAAGGCCTCCTGCTGCCGCGGCAGGGCCAGTTGTCGATCAATGGCCGGTGTCTCCCCCTGTCGCAGCCACACACGGCCTGCACGCTGTCCGATACGCTCGGCGGCACCTTCCGCGAGTTTCTCCTCTCCACCGGCTCCCAGCGCAAAAATCGCAAATTTGATGGAGGACGAACCGCTGTTGAGGCAAAGGATATGGCGTGTGGCCGTCATGCTCATGGGTGTTCCCCGACGGTGGCCAACCAGGACGAATCCTCCAGCCGGTTCCCCAGCCGTTGCAGAAAGCGCGCCGCGTCGGCGCCAAAAACAACCCGGTGATCGCAGCTCATGGTAAAATCCGCACGCCCGTCACTGCCCGCGGCAGCGATGGCCAGTATGGCGGAAGCGCCCACCGGCACGATGGCATTGAAACGCTCCACCACCGCAAACATCCCCAGATTGGAGAGGTAGAAGCTGGCGCCTCGGTAATCTTCCGGATACACCCGTCCTTTTTTGACTTTGCCCAACAGGGCCCGCCAGGTCTCGGCCAGTTCCTTGAGGGGACGGGCCGCCGCGTCGCGCAGCACCGGTGTGATCAGTCCGTCGCCGGTATCCACGGCGACACCTACATCGACCCGGTGGCGTCTTGCCAATCCTTCCGGGGTCCAGGCATGGTTGACCCAGGGATCTTCCGCGACGGTCAGGGCGCAAGCGCGGGTCAAGGCGAGCGTCAGACTGTAACCCGCCTGTTTGGCGGCCGTCTGCAGGGGGCCCACGGCAAAGCGGGCGCTGATCAGAAAGGTGGGGGTGTCCAGGGTTGCCGACATATTGCGCGCCACCGCCGCCCGGAGCGTGCGGGGGCGTTCGAGGGTGTAGGGCGGGCCCAGGCGCAGGTCGACCGCGGCCCAGGCCGGTGGTGCCCCGCCGGTCGGTGCCGCCCCCGGCACCGACCCGGATGCCGTTGTGGGCGCGGCCGGGTCCGGACGCGTGTCGACGATGTAACCGATGACCTGTCGCACCGGAATGTCGGTATCGATCGCGGCCAGCGGACCCGCCAGATAACCCTCGGCACCCGCCTCGATATCCAGAATCGCTTTGTCTGTCTCTACTTCCGCAATGGCCTCGCCTTTCTCGACCGCATCGCCGATGGCCTTGTGCCAGCAGACCAGGCGTCCGGTTTCCAGGGTGCCGGACAGTGCCGGCATGGTGATGTCCGTTTTCATCACGTTTCTCCTCATCGTATCGCGGGTGGCGCCGGTCCGCGGCGCCCCTGACGCGCCGGACCATTATGTCACGGGCACGGGGCGGCTACCGGCGGGCGGCCTGCGCTGGTTTCATGAAACCCGGGAGGCGGTCATTGGGGAGCTGTTTCAGGCAATGCCGGTCTTGAGGAGAATACTGCGTCCCCGCATGGCGTCGGGTTGGGGCAGGCCCATGAGCTCCAGGATGGTGGGAGCTATATCGGCAATACCCCGGCCAATGCCCAGTCGGGCTCCCGGCTCTCCGACCAACAGCATGGGGACCGGATAAACCGTGTGTTGGGTATGCGGCTCGCCCGTCACCGGGTCGACCATCTCATCGCAGTTGCCATGATCCGCGGTCAGGATGATTTTGAATCCGTACCGTCGCGCCGCCTGCAGGATGCGATGAAACTGTAGATCGAGCGCCTCCACGGCGCGCAGGATGGCGGGGATTTTGGCGGTATGGCCCACCATGTCGCCATTGGCAAAGTTCACCAGCACAAAGGCGTACTGTTCGCTCCGCAGCGCCGCGAGAATACGATCCGCCACTTGCGGCGCGCTCATCTCCGGTTGCAGGTCGTAAGTCGCCACTTGCGGAGAAGGAATGATCTCGCGGTCTTCACCGGGAAAAGGTTCCTCGCGCCCCCCATTGAAAAAGTAGGTCACATGGGCGTATTTCTCCGTCTCGGCGCAGTGGAACTGCTTCAGCCCGGCGTCGCTGACGACCTCGGCCAGCACCTGCTCGGGAATCTCGGGTGGAAAAAGAACGGGGAAAGGATATTCGTCATTGTAAGACGTCATGCACAGGATACGTCGAGCCACTTTCCCCTGGCGATCAAAATGGTGGAAGTGGGGCATGGCCACGGCGGCGCTCAGTTGACGCATGCGGTCCGAACGGAAGTTGAAGAAGAATATGGGTTCGTCGTCGGTCAAACGGTATTGTTCGGGATCACCAACGAGGGTGGGGTGAATAAACTCGTCCCCCTCGCCGCGCGCCCAGGCTTGGTGAATGGCGGCCTCGGCCGTGTCCGCTTGTACGCCTTCGCCATGCCGCAGGGCCGCCCAGGCCTGTTGTGTGCGGTCCCAATGCCCGGCGCGATCCATGGCGGTGTAGCGCCCGCAGACGGTGGCAATGCGGCCCTTGCCGAGTCTCCGTAAGGTAGCGTCCACTTGCCGTGCATAGAGATCGGCGCAGCGTGGCGCCGTATCCCGGCCGTCGGTAATCATGTGGAGGACGGGCTCCATTCCCGCTGCCACCACCAGTGGCAGGATGCCCAGTAAATGATCGATATGGGAGTGCACACCGCCATCGGAAACCATGCCGACGAGATGCAGGCGTTTGGCACCCTTGATGGTGTCCTGCCAGGCGGGGGTCCGGGCAAAACCGCCCTCCTCCAGGCTGTCGGAGATGCGCACCAGGTCTTGTTTGAGCACCCGTCCTGAACCCAGGGTAAGGTGACCCACCTCCGAATTGCCGAACTGGCCGTCCGGCAAACCCACCGCCCGTCCCGAGGCCTGTAACGCGGTATGGGGAAAACTCGCGAAATAGTGATCGAGATGCGGTGTGTGGGCTTGCGCCCAGCCATTGAAGGCCCGATTGGGGTTGAGGCCGAAGCCGTCGAAAATCACCAGTAATACCGGGCTGACCTTCATGTCTCCCCCCTTCGCGGTTTTTCCACGTCCAGCACATGCAGAGTGGTGGCCAGCACCGTGTCCGGGTTCAGGCTCATGGACTGGATACCGATCCGCACCAGAAACTCCGCCATCTCCGGATAATCCGAAGGCGCCTGTCCGCAAAGTCCGGAGTGAATGCCATTGCGGGCGCAGCCCTCGACCGCCAGACGAATCATTTCTTTGACCCCGTCATCCCGCTCGTCATAGTCATAGGCGACGGTGGCCGAATCGCGATCCACCCCCAACGTCAGTTGGGTCAGGTCATTACTGCCGATGGAGAAGCCGTCGAAGCGTTGGGCGAACTGATCGATCAGAATGACATTGTTGGGCACTTCGCACATGGCATAGATCTGCAGGCCGTCTGCGCCGCGGCGCAGACCGAACTCCGCCATCTTCGCCAGGACATCGTCCGCTTCTTTCACCCGGCGCACAAAGGGCAACATGAGGATGACATTGTCCAGACCCATCTCTTCACGCACCCGCTTCATGGCGCGGCATTCCAGGCGAAAACCCTCCGTGTAGGCGGGATGCGCATAGCGGGACGCGCCGCGGAAACCGAGCATGGGATTGTCTTCCCGCGGTTCGAACCAGCGCCCGCCCAATAAAGCGGCATATTCATTGCTTTTAAAGTCCGACATGCGCACCACCACCGGCTTTGGGTAAAACGCCGCCGCGATGGTCCCGATGCCCTCCGATAGTCGCTCCACAAAGAAATCGGCGGCTTGGGCGTAGCCTTGGGTCAACGCCACCAGCGCTTTCTGTTCATGGGCGTCTTCCACCTTTTCGGGGTGGAGTAGCGCCATGGGATGGGCCTTGATCGTATGGTTGATGATGAATTCCATCCGCGCCAATCCGACGCCGTCGTTGGGTAGCATGGATGTCTGAAAGGCGATTTCCGGATTCCCGAGGTTGATCATGATCTCTGTTTTCGGGCGGGGTAGTGTGGAGAGATCGGTTTGGCGCACGGTGAAGGGCACGACCCCCGCGTAGACGTTGCCGACGTCGCCCTTGGCGCAGGAAATGGTCACATAATCGCCATTTTTTAATGTGGTGGTCGCATGGTCGGCTCCGACGACCGCGGGAATGCCCAGCTCCCGCGCGATGATGGCGGCATGGCAGGTGCGTCCGCCGCGGTTGGTCACGATGGCGGCGGCCTCCTTCATGATAGGCTCCCAATCGGGACTGGTGGTATCCGCCACCAGCACTTCTCCGGGTTTGAAGTCCGCCAGTTGCCGCACATCGCTGATGACATGCACCGGCCCGGAAGCGATCTTGCCGCCGACGGCGCGTCCTTGCGCCAGCACGGTGCCCTGGCCACCGAGGATGTACTCTTCGAGCATCTGGCCCTTTTTCTGCGAAGCCACCGTTTCCGGCCGGGCCTGAATCATGTACAGTTGCCCGTCCAGGCCGTCCTTCGCCCATTCCATATCCATGGGTCTGCTTTCATGTATTTTCTGGCTGTAGTGCCGTTCGACCTTGATGGCATAGTCGGCCAGGGCCAGCACGTCCGCATCGGTCAGGCAGAAGCTCTCCTGTTCATGGCGGTGGGTGGCGACATTGCGGGTGCTGTGCCGCGTGTCTCCCTCGGTATAGATCATCTTGATCTTCTTGGTCCCCATCACCCGTCTCAAAACCGCCTTTTTGCCGCGTTGAAAGGCGGGCTTGAACACATAGAATTCGTCGGGATCCACGGCGCCCTGCACCACATTCTCGCCGAGTCCCCAGGAGGCGGTGATGAAGACCACGTCGCGGAAGCCCGTTTCGGTATCCAGTGAAAACATCACGCCGCTGGTCGCCTTATCCGAGCGCACCATCTTCATGACGCCGATGGAGAGCGCGACCTTGAAATGGTCGAAGCCCTGATCCATCCGATAGTGAATGGCGCGATCGGTAAAAAGACTGGCGAAGCAGCGTTTGCAGGCATCCAGCAAAGCGACTTCGCCGGCGATATTGAGATAGGTGTCCTGCTGGCCGGCGAAACTGGCGGTGGGCAAGTCCTCGGCGGTCGCCGAAGAGCGGACCGCCACCGACAGTGTTTCTCCATACTCCTCGCGCAGTTCGGCATAGCCCGCCAGAATCTCCGCCTGCAAATCGGCCGGAAGCGGCGCGCTATAGACGATTTCGCGCGCCCGGGCACCCCGCTGAGTCAAGTCGGTGATGTTGGTGGGGTCCAGACCATCCAGTGCCGCATGCAGCGCCGGCCAGGCGTTCGCCTGATCCAGCAGGTGGCGGTAGGCCTCACTGGTGATGGCGAAGCCATTGGGAACCTTCACGCCCTGCGGGGTCAGCTCCCGGTACATTTCCCCCAGCGAGGCATTCTTACCCCCCATCAGGGGCACGTCTTCCATGTGGATTTCTTTGAAAAACCGAATGTACTTACTGGACATGCCCCCTCCCGCTGGTAAATCCGATTCCCGGCCTCAGACTAACCATAGTAGAGGAGAGAGGGGGCGGCAAGCCTGGATGGCCCGAAGGCGGCGTTCAGGAATGGTGGGGGGACTTCCCGGGCAAGGCGGAGGAAAGGGGATCGTCCGTGGAATCCCCGGAATTCCACGAGATTCGTAATTCCGGCAGGGAGCGGCCCAGCAAATGCTCCAGCCGTTCTATTTCCGGGGTATACATGTCTTGCAGAAAACGGCGGGCTTCCCGCTCCATGGGGGGTTTGCGACCTTCTCTCAGGAAGACGTGCCGCCAGATGAACTCACCCCAAGCGTGGGGGAAAAAATGCTCGCCGATGTGGCGGCTAAAACGGCCGCCCGCCAGACGCCGGGCCCAATTCCCGCGCGGCAGCCGGTGCGCGTTATGGGCCGTTTGCAAGTCAATGGCACCTATTGCCGCACGGTCGATCTCCAGAAAATCGGCAATGCCTTCCAGCACGGCCAGCGGGTTTCTTTTGAGATCTTCGAGGAGGCAAACGTGCACACGATCTGTGCCGAAGCGCCGCCGGTAACGGTCGATCTGCGCCGTATAACGTCCCAGCTCCACGTAGAGCTGGGATATGCCCCAACCTTTGTCAGGCCGGGTCCAGTCCTTTAGCAACGCTTCCATGAAAGGCAGATCGAGGACGCCCTCGTTGAAGTCCATGAGGTACTGGGCGTAGGCCCGTTGTACCGGGTCGCGCAGGATGACGATGATCCGCGCTTCGGGTTGCACGGCATGAATACGCTCCGGGGCCTCCTCACACCAGAGATAGGAGGGACTGGCATCGCCTATCCGCGGATACCGGTCGGCGCCCCTATACAGATGTTGATACGATTCGATGTCAGCCACGTATTGAATCAGATGGCTTTGTTCCGGGGACGGATGGGGTTGGGTAAAAAAATGCGGCTCCTTCATCGTGGGCAGAAAAACTTGCGGATGCTGCCGTAAATAGGCATAGAGAGAGGTCGTGCCGCTTTTTACCGCGCCAACAATATAAAAATTGGGCCATATCGGCTTGGACATGAATTTTTCCTATTGCTCTACACTATAGAGGTCGTGAAAGCCCATCCGCTTCAGTTCGGCGATGACCTTGACGGCGGTGATACCATCCGGTAGCGGACCTATCTGGACCTTGTAGAACGGTTGTCCCTTTACGAGTCCGGGCACGATGAGCACCTCGTGAATGCCCGCCTTCAACAGGCGGTTGCGTTCCCGGATGGCATGGTTGATCTGGCTGAAAGCCCCGGTCTGCAAGAAGGTTTGCGTGGGGGCCGGTGCTTCCGGGGCCATGGGCGGTGCCGCCGCTGGGGCGGTTGCACCCGGTGCGGCCGCAGGGGACGGCGCTGCGGAGGTCAACGCGACGATTTCCACGGCCGCGGTGCCTTGTCCGGCCATCCCGAGGGCATGGGCCGCTCCGTAGGAGAGGTCCATGACCCGGCCACCGACAAAGGGGCCGCGATCGTTGACCAGCACGACCACGCTGCGCCCATTACTGAGGTTGGTGACCCGGGCGCAGGTGGGCAGGGGCAGATCCCGGCTGGCGGCACTGAAGGCGCGTGGCCGGAAGGGCGTGCCCATGGAGGTGGTGGAACCGGATTCCCAGCCATACCATGAAGCCACACCGCGCACCGCATACCCGGCGGCATGTTTCAACGGCGCGTAGTGGCGGCCATGAACTTGATAGGGACGGTTGTAGGCGGCGTGCCGGTCCGGGACGGGGGCCGCGCAGGTCGCGGAGGAAGGGGGCCATGCACCCGGTGCGGAGGGCGGCGTCCCAACCCCCGCGCATCCCCCTAGCGCGAGCACCCACAAGCCGGTCATGCCATAGAGCGCGTATCGCACAGGTCTAACCGGCATCCACCGCTCCCAGCAGATGGGTCATGATCTCCGCGTAGAGGGTGGCCAAATGTTCCAGATCCGGCACGGCTACGCACTCGTTGACTTTATGGATGGTGGCGTTGACGGGCCCCAGTTCCACGACTTGCCCGCCCAGTTGGGCGATAAACCGTCCGTCCGATGTCCCACCCCCCGTAGAGAGCCGGGCGGGAGGACGCTGTATGGTTCGCAAGGCCCGTTGGATGGCGGCCACCAAAGGGCCGGGAGCGGTGAAAAAGGGGGAGCCCGACAACTGCCAGTCGATGGTATGGCGCATGGCGTGGGCGTCGAGAACGGCCTGGACTCCCGCCTGCAAGGATTCTGGCGTGGATTCGGTCGAGAAACGGAAGTTGAAGTCGGCCTGCAACTGACCGGGGATGACATTGTTGGCCCCTGTTCCCGCGTGGATATTGGAGAATTGCAGTTGGGTGGGCGGGAAAAAATCGTTTCCCGCATCCCAGGATTGGTCCACCAGATCCGCCAGCGGACGAAAGGCGCGGTGTATCGGATTGTCGGCCTTGTCGGGATAAGCCACATGACCCTGAACGCCCTGCACGGTCAGCCGCCCGTTCAGGGAGCCGCGCCGGCCGTTTTTGATGACATCGCCCAGCACTGTTTCCGACGAGGGTTCCCCCACCACACACCAGTCGATGGTTTCGCCCTGTTCCCGCAGCCAGTTCACCACATGCCGGGTGCCATGAGTGGCGACGCCCTCTTCATCCGACGTGATCAGAAAGGCCAGACGTCCGGGGTATCGCGGATGCAGCGCCACAAAGCGCTCCGCCGCCACCACCATGGCGGCCAGGCTGCCCTTCATATCGGCGGCGCCACGCCCGTAGAGCAGGCTGTCGCGGATCGTCGGCCGGAAAGGGTCCGTCTCCCAGTCCGTCAGCGGGCCGGTGGGGACCACATCGGTATGTCCCGCAAAACAAAGACGCGGGCCGGACGTGCCCCGCTCCGCCCAGAAGTTCTCCACCCCGCCGGCGGGCAGGCGCGTTATCCGGAAACCGATGGCTTCCAGGCGGGCGATCATCAGTTCCTGACAGCCCGCATCCTCCGGGGTGACGGAGGGTCGGGAGATCAAGTCTTCAGCGAGTGCCAAAACGGCGCTTTTGCCCATGGGGCTCTCCCTCAGATATCGCGGAGGATTTCGTTGATACCGACTTTGCCCAGGGTCTGGGCATCCACCCGCTTGACGATGACGGCGCAATAGAGGCCGTAACTGCCATCTTTGGAAGGCAGGCTGCCGGAGACCACCACAGAGCCCGCGGGCACGCGCCCATATAGGATTTCACCGGTGGCGCGGTCATAGATGCGCGTGCTGGCGCCGATGAAGACGCCCATGGAGATGACCGAACCCTCCTCAACGATCACCCCTTCCACCACTTCCGAGCGGGCACCGATGAAGCAGTTGTCCTCGATGATGGTGGGGTTGGCCTGTAGGGGCTCCAGCACGCCACCGATGCCCACACCGCCGGAGAGATGCACATTCTTGCCGATCTGGGCACAGGAGCCGACGGTGGCCCAGGTGTCCACCATGGTGCCTTCATCCACATAGGCGCCGATATTGACGAAAGAGGGCATCAGCACGCAGTGGCGGCCGATAAAGGCCCCGCGCCGCGCGGTGGCGGGCGGCACCACCCGAAAGCCGCCGGTGCGAAAATCGTTGCTGTTATAGTCGGCGAACTTGCCCGGCACCTTGTCGTAATAGTTGGTTTCGGCGCCGGGAACACGGGCATTGTCCTGCAAACGGAAGGAGAGCAGCACCGCCTTCTTGATCCACTGATGGGTGACCCACTGGCCATCGCGCTTCTCGGCTACCCGCAGGACGCCCTTGTCCAGCCCTTCGATGGTCTGATGCACGGCGTCCCGCAGTTCGGCGGGCGCCTGTTTGGGAGAAATCTCCACCCGGTTTTCCCAGGCGGCGTCGATAATGGCGGCAAGACTCTGGCTCACAAGAACTCCTTGATTAATATATATTAAAATTCGAAATGGGATGCTGCTCCATAAAGTGGCGTATCCGTTGCAGGCCCTCGACGCAATCTTCCAGGCTGCCGACCAGCGCGATGCGGACCCGATCCCGACCGGGATGCACGCCGTGGGCATCCCGCGCCAGATAAGCGCCGGGCAGGCAGCGTACATGCTCTGCCCCGTAGAGGGTGCGAACGAAGGTCTCGCCATCCCTCACCCGTGGCCAGAGAT
Source organism: Acidithiobacillus ferrianus (assembly GCF_010378095.1). GTDB lineage: Bacteria > Pseudomonadota > Gammaproteobacteria > Acidithiobacillales > Acidithiobacillaceae > Acidithiobacillus > Acidithiobacillus ferrianus. The sequence goes on from NZ_WNJL01000035.1 coordinate 158,961, forward strand.
AGAAGCCGCCGGCGGGCGTTTCTACCGGCAGCAGCGCACCGAGAATATCCTGGGCGGCGGCAAACTTCCGGGCATAATCGGCGCGGGTATGCTGCACATGCTGCTCATCCTGCCAGGCGGCAATGGCTGCGGCCTGAATAAAGGGGGGGGTGGCCGTGCCGAGATAGGTGCGGTAGCGGACGAAGGCCCTGAGGATGTCCGCGTCACCCGCCACAAAACCGCTGCGTGCGCCCGGCACACTGGAGCGCTTGGAAAGACTGTGGAAAGCCAGCACCTGCGCCAGACTGCCCGTCGCCGCCGCCGCTTCCAGAATACCCGCTGGCGCCTGCCCCTCGGGATAGAGTTCACTGTAGCACTCGTCAGCGGCGAGCACGAAGCCGTATTGCCGGGCTTTGCGGATCAGCCAGCCCAGGGTTTCCAGTGACAAGGTCGCCCCCGTGGGATTATGAGGCGAATTGATGTAAAGCAGGGCCGTGCGGGTCCACACGGACTCCTCCACCGCCCGGAAATCCGGCTGTCCGCTGGCATCGCAATTCAAATAATAGGGCTCTGCCCCGGCCAGCAAGGCGGCGCCCTCGTAAATCTGGTAGAAGGGATTGGGCAATAAAACCAGTGGTTTGGGAGACTGGCAGGGCGGCAGCACCGCCTGCGCGATGCTGAACAGGGCCTCCCGGCTGCCGTTGGCGGGGATGACATGCCGCTCCGGGTCCAGAAAACCGGCGGGCAGGGCAAAGCGCCGGGTGGCCCAGGTCGCGATCGCCTGTCGTAAACGCAGATCACCGATCACCTTGGGATATTCGGCGAGACCATGCAGGTGCTCCATGATCGCCTCGCTGACGATGGCCGGCGCCGGATGCCGGGGCTCACCGATGGAGAAGTCGATGAACTCCTTGTCCACCGGAGTCACGCCCGCCAGCAGCGTGCGCAGACGCTCGAAAGGATAAGCCTGCAGGGTTTCCAGCAGGGGGTTCATGGAGTTTTTCGTCATAAGCAGCGATTCTGGGGCAAGGATGCCGGTCATGACAAGTCCCTGAAAGGGCTGCCTCTACACTAGGCAGCAACGTCCAACTGTGCGATCTGCATAAAACCCTCTTCGGGATTTTCATGGCAGCGAAGTTGGGCTATTACTCCCTCAACATCAGCTGCAACAGAACGATAGGGATTCACCAGTTCGGGATTACTGTCTGCAATAACCTCGTTTTCAGTGTGAACAGCCAAAACAGCGCACCGTCACCGAATAGCGCCGATACGTCCTTGACATCTTGGGAGCAATCCACCCTAGAAGCTGAGTCTTACCGACTGCCTATAATGCCAAGTCTGTTGTCAATCACGAATCATAATTTAGAGTGTTCATATAGATGAATGGAGTAATATAGCCTCTATAAGTTGGCATTGCACACGAAAATCTACTGACTACAATGTACTAGGCTAAGCGCGACATTCGCCTGATTTCTGGAGATGCCATGACTATATTTTACCAGATAGTGTGGCATGGGTAGAAACAGAACTGGAAGTTGATCTGCTGCGTAGTTTTCATACTTGTATAAGTAGGGTAGCCCATTTTTAGTTTCAGAATCGTGAATAAGAAAATTCATGCGAGTGTTAGAATATTTTCCATAATTCATACCTCCGTAACTATTAAATAATCCATCCCCGCTAGGAAAGAAGTCTGGGCTATATATCCACGGTACCATTGCAGCTTCCCAGTCCTTGCCGCTCCCAAGTATGCTTAGTTCGTTATTAAAAGGCACGATGTGGAGATTTACCTGTACGCCAATTTGCCACCATTCAGCTTTTAGCAGTTCTGCAATTGCCCTTAATGTACGGCTAGATGATGAAACCAATAGGGTGAATGACAAGGTTCTTCCATGGCGAGTCCGTACCCCGGAAGGTGAAGTTTTCCATCCAGCGGCTGTAAGTATAGCCTTCGATTGGCGTGGATTGTATTGAGATGCGGGATTCTCGGTTATTTTCCTCATTTGTGGCGATAGATAGGTTGCCGGATCGCTTGGAACTGGATTAAAACTGGCTTCTCCCATACCGTGGTAAGCGATTTTAATAATGGCCTCTTGATTGATGGCATGCTGTAGTGCTTGGCGTATTGACAACGTCCTCAGGAATCCAACATGGTTATTTGTGAAGTTTAGCGCAACATAGTTGATTCCGTATCCGCCATTGGTTACACAAGAATGCAAGGAGTTAACAAGCTGTTTTCCGGGTAGTAACATATGTGGTACATTCGCTAAGTTTATCTGTTTACTTTTTAGTGCCCAGAAGGCGCCAGACGCGGAGGTATACATGACAAATGTAATCCGATGTACATCGGGTTTGTTTCCTGAATAATGGTTATTCCTGAGAAACATGGCCTCTCTGCCAACCTGATACTTTGCGAGCTTGTATGGTCCATCAACGACTGTCAGCAGCTTTGTATCAGTTTGGTGATTAAAAAGAAATTCTGCTGTGATATTTTTCCACTGCAACTTCGGCAGTGGTATCAGTTGACTTATACCATTTAACTCAAACCATATTGGATTCACTGGGTGTGACAGGGTAAGGATTAAAGTCTGTGGGTTTGGGGCATTCGCTCTTTTTATAATATAAGGAATTCCTCCCATTCCATAATTTGAATATTTCTCTCCATACTGGCGCATTATATCAATGCAAAATATGACATCATCTGCAGTTACTGGATCATTATTAGACCATTGCCAGCGTTTTAGATGGATGACCACAACCGTTCTATGATGGGTGAATGTTATCGATTTTGCGATGGATCTTGACCAGTCAATTTCTAGATTTATATTAACCCAAATTACAGGAATAAAAAGAAGTTCTACCGCCTGAAAATTTGCTAATGAATCGTTGTTTACTATGGGCAATAACGAGTTAATATTCATGGGTGGAGAATCTCCGGTGCCAGTGACAGTGGTAATATTGACAGCAGTTGCATAACCGGGTTGTGAAGTCAGTACCAACAGTGATATCACGACGAGTAGCATACGGAAGATGTGGCTATACACACCATTTATTTTAGCTCGCTGTACCAGATACTGAACGAGCAGGCCCACTGGTCGTCCAGTGGCGCCCTTAAGTTTCCCGCTTTTCCAGGCTACCCCGGCGATATCGAGATGTGTCCAGCGGTAGTCTTCGGCGAAGCGCGAAAGGAAGCAGGCAGCGGTGATGGTCCCTGCTGGGCGGCCACCCGTATTGGAAAGATCGGCAGAAGGGCTTTTCAACTGTTCGTGATATTTCTCAAGCAGGGGCAGATCCCAGGCGCGACCCTGACTTTCTTTGCTTGCCGCGAGGAGGCCATGGACCAGATCTTCGCGGTTACCCATGGCTGCGGCAGTCTGATGGCCAACGGCAATAACACGGGCTCCTGTCAGTGTGGCCATGTCGATCACAACGTCCGGTTTAAAACTTTTTACGTAAGTCAGGGCGTCTGCGAGTATCAGGCGACCGTCGGCGTCGGTGTTGATCATTTCGACCATTAGCCCCTGCATGCTCTGGTGGATGTCGCCCGGCTTGGTCGACTGTCCGTCGGGAAGGTTTTCTGAGGCAGGGACTGCCGCTACCACCTTTCCGAGATATTTACAACCGAATATGGTTTCCACATTCGGAATTGCTATCCACGATCAAGAAAATCGTCCGGAAACGCCCAGCTCAATGAATCTAGGCTCGCCGGGATAAGCAGAATTGTACTGCTGACCAATGGCAGTAAAACTATACTGCTTGTAAACTCGAGCCGAATGAACGTAATAATGGGTATCAAGAAGATTGTCTATGTTAAGCCCAACTTCAATGTAATCTAGGTGATCAACATGCATAGGAATCTTATAGCTCGCACTCAGATTCATAATAAAGTAAGGCGAAAGTTTCCATTGATCTGTGGGAACGGTTGCATCTCGAAGGACAAGCTGAGATTCTGTGGGAGGAAGATCATAGGTCGTCGGCTGTGGGCCCGTATAAGTGCCATAAAGCTGCGCATTAAAGCCAGAACGGTGATATCTTACGCCGAGAGTGCCTAACCAATTTGGTACGGCTGCCAGAGGGTTCCCGGCGAACACATAACCATACTGTCCTTCAAAAGGAGTGTCGCTCGCCGAAAAGGAGTTTATATATGTTGCATCCGTATAGGATAGGTTGCCAAAAACAGTTAAGGCCGGTGTGAGTTGATATTTGCCAGATAGCGCGAGCCCTTTCATTTGCTCCTCACCAATATTCGCATAAATTGAATAATTGGTTAGATAGTCCGTATAGAAAGAAAACATCCCATGCATATTTTGTAGGAATCCGTTAAAATTTAGATAGAGGTGTTTTCCCACATACCGTATTCCGGCTTCATAGGCATTCACCGTTTCTGGTCCTGGCGCTACGGTAGTGCTGCCACTCGACCCGAGCACGTAGTCCTGAACCGGAGCAAAACGTGCCCCTTTGCCGTAACTGGCGTAGGCGATATACTTCGGTGTGATGTCGTAGGATATGCCGAAATAAGGTAGAACCTCCTTATCGTAATTACTCAAGGTGTACGGATTTGGGGGTGTGGCCGCGTAATTAGATGGAACATAATTGCTGGTGCTGACGCCTGTCAGTGTGACCCCAGGCTCTATATGTAACATGTTATTGAGCAAGGATATTTTATCTTGTACGTATCCACTGTATACGGTTCTTTTTTCTATGTTGCCATAATTCAAGGCATTGTAACCATTGATTTTTGGCATGTTCAGTGTGCCATAAAAATAGGTCGCATTGTTGTCGCCAGTTTGCTCTTTTGCTATTAGGCCACCTACAGTAACTGTATTATGGGGCAAGAAGATGTTCATCTTCGGCGAAAAGCCTATAGTTCGTGTGCTATTTTGTTGGATTACCGCGGCTTCACCGGCATGGTAGCTTCCGAACACCTGAGCCGCATTGTAGGTAATGTTGTTGCTATTTCCATATTCTGGGCCAATTGGGCCATAAGAAAAGTATGGCGAATTGAAGTTAACCTGATAGGGATAACTAGAATTTATGTAATCTGGATTTGTGTAGCCTTCAAACTTGTTGGACTTTCCGATATAAAACAATTTTCCGGAAACTACAATATGCCTATTGACATATGTTTGGTCTCCTAATATGGCGGTTAAATACTTGTTGTCTTGGAAATTACTTGCTTCTGAAAGCGGATAATTATAAAATATTCCATATTTTTCAAGCTGGGCTGTTGGGGTTGTTTCTGTCAGCATGTAACCGTTACCCTGATTATATATGACAGTGGCGGAAACTTTCGAAAGACCATAATCGTAGGGTTTAATCGCACTAAATAAAAAGTCTATATACCGTGCTGGCGTGTTTTGTATGTAACCAGCAGTTTGAGTTTTACTTAGTCTAGATAAGACCTTAAGACCATCGGTATCTGGGATCTTTCCACTGTTTATCTCAAATCCGTAAGTGTCTGTTGAAAATGAGCCTACTTTTGAGAATATGTCTGTATAGAAATTATTGGTGGGTTGTTTCGTGGTATAGGATACCGTGCCCCCAACCGTCGCAAATCCTCCGCGATCAGGCGGAGCTACTCCAGGGTATACGTGGATTCCCTCGATCTGCCCCATACTGACCAAGGAGCCTACATTATTATCCTGGTTGTTAATGTAGGCCCCCTGACCTCCGTGTAGTAGGCTTATCATGGGTATACCATCCAGAGTCTGTGCTAATTGGCTCATGCGCACACCGCGAACGGTGATGGTGGGGGTGCCCGGTCCGATATTCTGTTGATATTCATTGACTGCCGGCGTTAGCCTTAGAATACTGTATATGGACTGTGAAGAACTGGCGTGTTTAAGCTCTGTTGGGGTAATTACAGACATGGCAGAAGCAATGTTTTTTTCTCCTATGAGCAACTTTTCGTATTTCTTTTTTATTTCTTTAAGCTTGACTGCATTGTGGATTTTGTGACTTGCGTGTGATGTGTCAGTGCTTGTCGTGTCGGTTTCTGCCTGTGCGGTCATCATCAGTGTGGGGGTGAGAGCAAGCAGCGTGGTTAGACCAATTCGGCTCAACGCTTTTGGATTAACCATTATTTCGGATTTCGCGTTCACTTCTTTTGTGGCTCCTTCTTCAGTTGTAGGTGTGTCTATCCATATTCGGCCGTGAAACATTCGCGCGAGGCAGAGTTGCTCATCTCGGATGACGGGGTTTGGCATGAGTACTAAGCAAGTGTTGTGCCATGGATGCACGCGGTGTACTTCATGTAGCGCAGAGAGGATGACCACTGCCAACTGTCCCCGGCGTTGCTCAATGACTTGTTGACGACGAACGTAACGCTAAAAAATAATGACGACAATATACCGAGAACAATGGCTCTAAAAAAGCCGTCGTCTTTTCTCAATCGCTGACTCAGGCTGATCATTGACCTATTCCAGCCATAACGCTGAATGATTCGCGGTCTCGCCACCAGAAAAGCATTCCTACAGACCATGGCGGTCTATACGGGTGCTCCATACAACTATCTACCAACCAATATTGGAGGATTCTCTGTAATATTGGAACTTCTCCGTATTCGGATGGATATGATGGTCATTGTCAAGTGAATCGACCTTCCAATCCAAGCTCGATAAATCTTGGCATGCCCGGATAGGCGACGTAGAACGGGCTGGCTCCCGGCGCCGGTTTTGCCAGCAGCAACTTGTAAATCTGATCGTAATGCACGTAATAATGCCGGTTCAGTAAATTATCTACATTCAGCGTCACTTTCAGCCATTTCAGGTGATCTTCGTGTATCGGAATTTTGTAGGCGGCGGACAGGTTCATTAAAAAATAATTCCCGAATCGCACCGCGGAGTCTGGTGTGGTCCAGCCCCCAAGATCCGGGATTCCAGACGCCGCGGATACCGCCGGTGGCAATGGCGGGGCATTGGTCCCTATCATGGTGCCCGTATAACTGCCGAGCAATTGACCCGTGAAGTTTCCCCTCTCATAGGTCAGCGAGAGATTGCCCAGCCAGTTGGGGACATCCGCCAAAGGGTCTCCAGCCAGGACATATCCGTACTGGACTGACGAGGCGGTATCCGCCGCGAAGTAGCTGTTTTTATAATTTGCCTGGGTATAGGACACATTGCCCGCAAGTGCTAAATGCCGTGTCAGCAGATATTTACCAGATGCCTCCAGGCCCTTGTACTGGAGTTTGCCGACATTGGTATACAAGGACAGATTTTCCGCGGGCAGTGTCACAAATGAGAATGCGCCACGCTCATCTTGTAAGAAACCGTCGAAATTGGCATAAAGTCTTTTGCTGATATAACGCAGTCCCGCCTCATAGGCGTTCACTGTTTCTGGTCCAGGCGCCGTTGTGGTGCTTCCCGCCCCTCCCAAGGTGTAGTCGCCAACGGGCGCAAAACGCGCGCCTTTACCATAGCTGGCATAAGCGATGACATTTTTGGTGACGTCGTAAGACACCCCAAGATACGGCAGGATGGTCTTGTCGTAGTTACCCAGCGTGTAGGCGTGATCAGGTGTCGCGTACACGTTCTGCGGAATGTAATTGCTCGAACTCACACCCGTCAGAGTGACGCCTGGCTCGATATGCAGGGTGTCGTTCAGTAGATTGATCTTGTCCTGTAGATACCCGCTATAGACGACACGGTGGCCCCGGAGTCCATATTCATAGGCATTATAACCATTGATCTGCGGCATATTGAGGGTGCCATAGACATACTGAGAGGAGTGGCTCGTCTCCTCGGCGATCAAGCCGCCGAGGCTGATGTCGTTGTGTGGCAGGAAGAAGTTGACTTTTGGTACAAAGCCGATGGTATCCGAGTTCGTGTAATTGATCCCGGCCGCTTCGCCAGCGATATAGCTGCCAAAAGTCTGCACGGGATTATAGGAAAAGTCGTGGTGGGCCGCGCCGGGACCGCCGAGATACCCGTCGTATACGATCGGAGTGTAGTAGTTATTCTGGTAGGGATAGTTGAAGCCAATCACAGCGGGATTGGTCTGCGCTTCAAACTTGCTGGACTTATGGATGTAAAAAACCCGTGCGCTGGCGATCACATGGCGGTTGATGTAGCTGCTGTCGCCGACAATCGCCGTGAGGTAGTGATTGAACTGCCGGGTACTGGTCTGCGACAGGGGCACATTGTAGTAGAGGCCATATTTCTGCTGCAAGGCCACCGGGTAGCCCCCATAGTCGGACTCATATCCGTTGCCGCGATTGTAGAGCAGGGTGGCGAAGACTTTCGACAAGCCGTCGTCATAGGGTTTCACCGCGGAGAACAGGAGGTTCGCATAGCGAGCGGGGGTGTGCTGTATATAACCGGCCGTTTCCGTCTGGCTGTAGCGTGCCAACAGCTTGAGGCCACCACTGTGCGGGATGATGCCGGAGTTGATCTGTATCCCGTACACATTGGTCGAGAACGATCCGATCCGGGTGAAAAGGTCGGCATACCGCTTGTCGGTCGGTTGCTTTGTTTGATAGTTGATGGTCCCGCCGATGGTCGCGAATCCGCTCCGATCGGGAGGCGCCACGCCCGGATAGACATGAATCCCCGACACTTGACCCGTGGAAACCAGCGAGCCGATACCATAGCTGTTGAGGGCGCCTTCCCCGCCCGAGAGGAGGCTGGTCATCGGAATCCCGTCCAGCGTCTGGGCGAGTTGCGACATGCGCACGCCGCGCACCGTCAGCGTCGGCATGGAGGGCCCAATATTCTGTTGATATTCATTGACGGACGGCGTCAATTTGAGAAGGCTATAAATGGATGCGGCCGAACTTGCCGCCTTGATCTGCGCGTGGCTGATCACTGACATGGCCGAAGCAATGTTTTTTTCACCGACCAATAATTTTTGGTATTTCTTATCAATCTTCTTCAGTTTGACGGTCCTGGTGGTCTTGGCCGCCGCTCTTGGACTTGCCGCTGTCCCGGCAGCGTGCGCGGAAACCAGGGTGTTCGCGGCCATGAGTGCTGCCAGGATAAGGCTCTTTTCGGGTAGCTTGCGCGGCATCTTGAGCAGTTTTAATGACTCAGCGGTCATGTCAGTTCTATAGGATTCGTTCATCACGTTTACCTCCAGTCATGGAGAAAATTGATCGTCAGGCCTTCAAAAATAGCAATCCCATGCCTAGGGGCATGAATCATGCCAGTTTTTATGGTGAGACCGGATATTCACTCTGTTTATGCCTATGCAATGCCTAATTATTACTGATTTTTGCCGGAGTTATGGATATAACGGCGACTCTGTGAGATTCATTGTCGCACCGCGTCATGGGTGCCTTAATTTGGTGCGACTGCACCATGATATTGCCCCATGATGGGGAGTCGGGCCGTTCTGGAGATGCGTGCGCCGATCCGGTTTCGACCGTCAAGCAGCCCTGATTTGCTGTGGGCACGCCGTATTGCCGATGGTTGCATGATGCGCATGGCGTGAATCCTGCTTCCGATATCGAGGTGAGTATTGTGCGGCTCCGGATTCTGCGATCCGGTTTGTGTCTGTCGATACCCTGTCCACGGAGGTTCTACGCCCATGTCCTTATCCTATATCGTGCATTTGGCCAATTATTCCAATGGGGTGTTGTATCTGCTCATGTTGTTGCTGTTGATTGAATTGACGGTGATTTTTGATCGCGGCTGGTACCTGCGCAAAGCGATTCACAAAGGCAAGGAAACCCTTCTGACCGTTTCCGGGCACGGCAAGCTGCATCGGGATGATCTGAAGGCGCTGGTGGATCGCTCGGCGGGTCTTCCGGAAGAGAGTCTCCTGACGGTGGCTCTGCGTTACTACGGCATGGTCCACCACTACGGCAGCGCCCGGGGCGAAGGTTTCTCCAATCGCCTGGATGAAGCCATCTTCCTGACCACCCCGAGTTTCGACAAGCGCCTGTGGATTCTCGATACCATCGTCACCCTGGCGCCCTTGCTCGGATTATTTGGCACCATTCTCGGCATGTTCCACGCCTTCTCCATCCTCGCGGCGCCGGGACACAATCCCACGCAGGTCACCGGTGGCGTCGCCGATGCCCTGATCGCCACCGCTTCGGGCCTCTTCATCGCCATGATCGGTCTGATCAGCTTCAACGCCTTCAACAATACGATCGAGAAAGTCATCCACCAGATGGAGTCCCTGAAGGTGGTGTTGATGAACCGCATGGATGGCGCGCCGATGGTCAACGAGGAATCCCCGGCCTCCGGTCCCGATCCCGTCCACCCTGTTCCGGAGGAGAAACCTGCCGCACGGGCTGCAAAAGCCGTCACGAGCACGTCGACGATAACGCCACAACGCGCGGCATCCTGAAAAGGGGGATTGACCCATGTTGCCACAGCGCCGTCCGCGTAAAAAGGGCCGGGTAGAGATCATTCCGATGATCGATGTCATGCTTTTCCTGCTGGTCTTCTTCATCATGATCACCTTGCAGATGATCACCGACAAGGGACTCAAGCTGAATCTGCCCACGTCCAGCCAGTCCAAAGCGCTGCCGCATCCACACTTCGTGGTGAACATCCAAACCGACGGCAGTGTGGTGGTGAAGGGCAAGCACATGAATCTGGAGGCGCTGCAACAGTTGCTGGCCAGCGACGGGGATGTCGCCAAGACGGACGTCACCATTGCGGCGGACAAAAAGGTCCCCTTCCAGGATTTCGTGCGCGTCATGGACCATTGTCAGAAGGCGGGGGTCACCCGTATTGGCATCGCGACACAGGCGAAGGCATGAATAGCGCCATTCTCCCCGGATACCTGCCACCGGAGCACCGGGGTGACCGCAACCCGCATTTTAAATATGCCGTGCTTGCCGCGGTGCTGGTAGAAGTAGGGATCGTGGCAGGGTTGCTGTCCATGCCCCGAACCCCACCGGCCCCGAAGCCCGTCAAGAAGGTGGTGTCGGTTCACATGGTGACGCTGCCGCCGCCCCCGCCGCCCGCACCGAAGGTGGTTCCGCCCAAACCGGTACCTCCCAGGCCCACCGTTCCGCCACGACCCGTGGTGCATCGTCCGGCACCGGTACCCATTCAACCGCCGGCACCGCCCCAGCCACCGGTGGTGCATCGTCCACCGCCCCCGGTCCCGGTCCCTCCGGCACCGGTGACGCCGCCTCCTGTGCCCGCGCCATCACCCCCTATGCCCACGCCCGCGCCACCCGCGCCCGTCTATAGCGGGATCGGCGCCTATGGGTCCGGAGCCCGGTCGTTGGTAAAGCGGAATCTGCGTATTCCGGCGATCATCAAGCGTCTGCATCTCCACGGTACGGTCGTGGTGTCCTTCAGGGTGCCGCCGGGCGGCGGTAAGGCGTTTACGGTGCGGGTGGTGGGTGGCGCCGGCAATCCGTTGATTCGCCGGGCGGCTTTACGCGCCTTGCGCGCCACATCATTCCCGGCCTATACGCGCAGCATGCCGAACAAGGCCCTGACTTTTACCGTGCCGATCGAGATTTCATGAGCGCGTTGTGCTGAAGGGTATGTTTCCGGTAGATGAAATCATCCCCGAGTCGGAAGCGCGTACGGAAACAGGGCCGTTGCCACCGCCCTGCCGCGATGAGGAAGAGCGGGTGACCGCGTTACTCGGCGCGCTCGATGGTCAACTGGACTGGCCCCAGGTCGTTGCCATGGCGCGGCCCTGGGTGGATGCCGTGCGCAAACATCCGGCGCCTTTCTGGGCGTTGGAATCCTTGCTGCGCGAGTACCCCATCACCAGTGCGGAGGGACTGGCCCTGATGCGTCTGGCGGAAGCATTGCTGCGGGTGCCGGACATGGGTACCGCCGTGCTGCTGGCTGCCGATCAGTTAGGCCGGGCCCGTTTCGCCGGAGAAGAGAAGCAATCCTGGATGACCCAGATTTCCGGGCGGATTTTGATGCTGTCGCGTCGACTACTGGCGGAACGGGAGACCGCCACCCTGGTACAGCGGTTGGGCATGAATACGGTGGTCACCGCCGCGGTGCGCGCCATCGCGCTGTTGGGTCGGCAATTTGTGCTGGGTCAGGATTTGGCGGAGGCACGTCGACGCGCGGCCGACGTCCGTAAGCGTCAACCCACCCTCTGTTATTCTTATGACATGCTGGGTGAGGGCGCCCGCAATAGCGCGGATGCCGCGCGCTATGCCGCTTCGTACCAGGCGGCGCTGCAATCTCTGGCGATGCAGCCGGGTTCCGGGGGACCTGAACAGCGGGATGGTATTTCCATCAAATTGTCGGCCTTGCATCCCCGTTATGAAGAGGGGCAGCGCCGGCGTCTGTGGGTCGAACTGCTGCCCAAGCTGGAGCAACTGGCGGAAACGGCGGCGCGGGGGCGGCTGAATCTCACCCTGGATGCGGAGGAAAGTGATCGCCTCGAATTGCAGTTGGACCTTTGGGATGCGGTTCAGCGGAAAATGGCCCGCAACCCCGTGTCCGCCGGCTGGAATGGTTTGGGAATCGCCGTCCAGGCTTATCAGACGCGTGCGGCCGAGGTAATCAGCGAGGTGCTGGCGCGGGCCCGGCGCAACCGGAGCCGGTTGATGTTGCGCCTTGTCAAAGGGGCCTACTGGGATACCGAGATCAAGCGGGCGCAGGAAATGGGGCTCGCCGGATATCCCGTGTTTACCCATAAACATCATACCGACATCAGCTACGCGGCTTGCGCGGCACAGCTTCTGGAACAGGCTGTCGGGCCAGAGGCTGTGGTGTATCCGCAGTTTGCGACCCATAATGCGGCGACTATTGCCGCGGTGCTCCGGTTGGCGGCGGCGTCTCCCGGCGCTCGCTTTGAGATGCAGCGTTTACACGGCATGGGTGAGGGGATTTATCGCGAGGTCTTGCGTCACTCCGCGATACGATCCTTGCGGGTGTATGCGCCCGTCGGCCGGTATCGGGATCTGCTCGCTTATCTGGTGCGGCGTCTGCTGGAAAATGGCGCGAACACCTCTTTTATGCATCGATTGGCGGAGCACCGGGTGGCCGTCGATGATCTGCTGGCCAACCCGCTCTGGCGGGCCGATGACGTTGCGCTGGCGGCGCCGCGCGATATATACGGCACCCTCCAGGGCCAGACTCGCCCCAATAGCAAAGGGATGGACATGACTTATGCGAACGAACGCAATCCGGTGACGACGGCCGCTTTGGCTCTGCGCGTGCCGACACCCGCGGAGATCCACCCCGAGGAGGTGGACCCGCTCCTGCATGCCTTGCATGCCGCGCAGCCGCGTTGGGATATGGTGCCGGTGGAACGGCGTGCCGAGATCATGACCAACGCCGCCGACCTGTTGGAGGCCCGTCGTGAAGCCCTGCTTGCGCTGCTCCTGCGCGAGGCGCACAAAACCCTTGGCGACGCGGTGGCAGAACTGCGGGAGGCCGTTGATTTCTGCCGCTATTATGCGATCCAGGCGACCGCCTTGATGCGCCCGGAAATGCTGCCGGGTCCGACGGGGGAGACCAATACCTTGCGTCTGCGCGGGCGCGGCGCTTTTGTCTGCATCAGTCCGTGGAATTTTCCGCTGGCTATTTTCGCCGGGCAGGTGGTTGCGGCGCTCGTGACGGGCAATAGTGTTGCCGCCAAACCGGCCGAGCAAACCGTGGCCATTGCCAGAGCCTTTGTGGAACTGCTCTGGGAGGCGGGGGTCCCGCGCGACGTGGTGGCCCTGATGCCGGGCCCCGGCGAAACCGTGGGGGCCGCGCTGGTAAATCATCCGCTGACCGCGGGGGTGGTGTTCACCGGATCAACGGGGGTGGCCCGGCATATTTACCGGTCCCTGGCGGCGAAAGAGGGGCCTATCGTTCCCCTCATCGCGGAAACTGGCGGTATCAATGCCATGATCGTGGACTCGACGGCCCTGGTGGAGCAAGTGGTAGATGCCGTGATCGCCTCGGCTTTTCGTTCCGCCGGACAGCGCTGCTCGGCGCTCCGCCTGCTCTGTGTGCAGGAGGAGGTGGTGGAGGAGGTCATGGCCATGCTCGGGGGAGCCATGCAGGAGTTGACCATTGGTCCGGCAGTGGATTATGCGACAGATGTTCCGCCGGTGATCGATGCCGAGGCCCAAGCCACGCTGCTGGCGCAGATCACCCGGCTGGAGCAGGGAGGCGCACGGTTGTTGATGCGGACGGCATGGCCTGCGGAAATGCAGGCCATGGCAATGTAGCTATGCTACGCACATGATGCGCCTGCCATAGCGCAAGATCAGATAGCTAGATCAGTGTAGTGCTGCATTCTTGACGATGCATATAACATGGGTGAAACCCGCGTGGAGACTAGGTTTCATATGTTTCCAACAGTGCGCAACGCTACACCAGCTTGACCGGTTTGCCGATGCGACTGAGCATTTCCACCAGTGTGTCAATGGTAAACTTGGTCGTCTTTTGGTTCACTATATCGGATACCCGCGGGCGCGAGATCATCAGGATCTTTGCTGCTTCTGCTTGCTTTAAATGATGCTCGATAATCCAGGTGGACAATTCCTTCATCAACTGCTGCTTGAGCATCTGCGTATCACTGATCTGCTTGTGAGAGGTTGTCTGCAAGCGTTCAGCCTCAGCAGGCGCGAAGCCGAGTTCCAGAAAGATATTTACTCCCGGCTTCGTTACATGGCGAATTTCTGTGTCAATTTTCATCTCTGTGCCTTCCTCGCGTTTACCACGGCGCGATATCGCGCCTCGGCGATGCCCTTGTCCTGCTTACTGGTCGACCGCGTCTTTTTCTGGAAGCAATGCAGGACATACACGGCTTCCTCGAACTTGGCGACGTACATCACTCGATAGATGCCACCGGTTTCCCGAATGCGGATTTCCTTGGTACCAGCCCCAACATCATCAAAGGGCTTCCAGTCATCCGGGTCTAATCCGACCTGAACCTTGCCCAACTGAAAACCAGCAGAGCGACGTGGTTCGTCTGGGAATGCCAACAAATCATCATAGGCTGAGCCTATCCAACGAATTTCTTTTTCGTCGCCCATCAACTTCATGTACAAAATTTTATACATGCCATGAATGCCTGTCAATCTCTGCCGTGGGTTTTGGTCTGACGATCGGCATGCAGATGCGCATCGATGGCCGTGCAGCCCTTTGGGTAGGGAGGGGCTCAGTGGCACCGGACCCAAGGCGGGCGGCCCGCATTACCTGTTGCGCATGGTGGCTGATTGGCGCATGCGAAAATGTAGCTATGCTACGCACATGATATTGTGAGGCCGAGAATCACAAGTCGGCAACGTGCGATTTTAGGCAGCGGAGGTCCATTCTTTTGCCTGCCAAACCATTCCAGACAGTTTATTTGTGACTGTTAATTATGAACTCATGTTTCTTGTATAGCCGTGAGGCTGGATTCCCGTCGATAACTTTCAAGCGAACAGATTTTCTTTGAGTTAGCGCCAGATGCTTAATATTATCTATAATAGTTGTTCCAATACCTTTATTCTGAAAGTATGGTATGATATATAACATTTTAGGTGTATAAATAAATCTTCCTCAACAAGGTGTAAGACTCCAGCAAAAATACCATTAATTTCTATGGTCTTCAGTTTTTCATAGGGTTGCTTTTATGGACATAATGCTGTGGCGATGTACGGTCCTGTCGTCTGCTTGTAGGCGCTAAATACTTTCTCCTTGTCTGATTCTTTGGCTGGTCTGATTGTGAATCTCACATTGTCACCTCTTCAAAACAATGATAACATCGTCGTTGTTTCCTCTGTTACCTAAACGATATTTTTAATTGTTTTTCTATAGCGAATTTTTTCAACTTTTTTGCCGCCAAGATAAAAATTATCTAATCTGTTGGTTTCTGCTTCGAAACCAACAGCTTCATAGAAGCCGCGTGCTCTTTCATTCTGGGAGAAAACCCATAAGTAGATATTTTCTGTTGCGATTATCTTCAAGGTTTCTTCTGCTTGTAGCCATAAATTACGACCAACTCCCATCGACCAATATTGCGGAGCAACATATATAGCCCACAACTCTTTATCAGCTGGTGTACAATCATCATCTCTACTGGGACCAATAGATATAAAACCAGCAACCATTTCGTCGATCTCAGCAACAGATATTTGTAAATATTTTTGTGAGATTGATTTGGTCCACATGGCACTCCTTTCTTCTATTGAAAGTTGTGCCAGGTAGTCTGGGGCAAGTATATCCAGATACGCTTTCTGCCATGATAAGACATGCACCTTTGCAATAGCTTCAGCATCATTCAGTACGGCTGGACGAATAACCATAAAGAACCTCTCGTAAATATAAACAATCTTCTCATTTAATTGGTTACATATAAATTGATTAAAATTCAGGGAACATGCAGATCGTAGCACCTGCCCGTGCGCAAGGTCAATGGCTTCAAAAACTGAGGCCATATTTTTCTGTGGTCCAGCGCATGTAGATTTGGCCGATAGCGATGATGGTGTGAGCATGTGAAGATCACCTCGGTGAAGGCTAAACGTTGATAAAGCTGTGTGCGCCGATTTTTTATGTCTGCTGGAGTACCTTTAAATTTTATCTGGCCTGATCAATCAATTCGTCAGTTGCCGTTAACATGGGCGCGCCGCGATGGATTGCAAGCCACTCAGTCAGACGGGATCAGCAGGTAAGTATTTCTGCCAGAACATGGCGATACCTGCCGTATCGTTGATGGTATAGGGCGTAAAACCGAGCTGACGATAGGCCGCTTGTGCGGGGGCGTTGCCTTCCAGCACCTCCAGCGTGAGTTTGCAGCAACCGAGCGCGCTGGCCTCGGCCTCGATATGCGCGAAAAGCGCCTTGGCGATCCCTTGGCGACGCGCTTCCGGTCGCACGTAGATATCATGAATATTGAGTAGCGGTGCGCTGTTGAATGTTGAGAACCCCTCGATACAGACGCTGATGGCCACGGCGGTATCGTTCTGGTAAGCGAGAAACACATGGACCCATGGCCGCTTGCTTAAATCGTCCAGCAAACGGCCCTGAACCTTGTCTGGCAACACCTTCCCCTGCCCCATACGGTCTGCCGCGTAGTCATTGACAAGGGTGAGAGTCGCAGCGCGATGATTTGCCGCCTGATAGTTGGCACGAATAATGGTGATCATGGATATAGTAGGCCCCTGCAGGTTGACATGAAACTGACGTACATTGGAAGTTGTGATAATAGCGGTGGATGTCTATCTGAAGTGATGGTTTATTTGGGAACGGCACGTATGATATCTCCCGGAATGATGTCCAGGGCAGCCATAGTCGTATCGTCAATCCGGAGATGAAACTCATCATATTCGGCTGGCGCCATACATGCCCGGAAATGTGCGTGGTTATGATTGGATAGCAACCAAAGATCACCTTTTGGGTGGTCATGGTGTCGTGCTAGGCAGGTAATGCTTTTTCTTACTGTGAGAATATTTCGGACCGCGCAGGACACAATGGGTCCGCCATCCATAATATCCACATAAGGCGTTTTCCTGAAGCCTTCGCGCTGGAGTATTCGTAGGGCATTTCTGGTGTCCGGATGCACTTGTCCTATGCTTTCCTGGGCGGCCGTTCCCACTAATGACAATGGTACATCGTGGGGTGCGGGAGAAGCCTCAGCAAATCGCATAGGGGCACTCCCCCGCAACTTGTCTGCAGTCGCAAAGTCCATTTGGTAAAAATGATGACCAATATCCTGCCAAAACGGACCGGCCCCATCGGATTTGGAAATGCCGCGTAGTTCGGCGTGAATATCTGGTCCTATGAGGCGCTGCGCGTCAGCGATATAAAGAAAGCGGCTTGTCGAGAGGAGTTGGCCATAACCATTACCGCGAAATGCATTTTTCAGATAGAGCGATCCCAGTTTACTGGTGCTGATAGTAGCACTGCTGAGGTGCAGGAATGCACCGGCTCCGGATCTCTGGTCATCAGGCAATGTTGCTGCGTCACGATATTCATAGTGAAAAGAGGTCGTGTCTTCTTCTCGTTCCAGGCCACTAACGCCCGCGATCTCTTGACTGATCGGATCAAATAGTACCAGTAGCAACCGCTGCCAATTTTCTGCGGTTTCGGCAGTTTGACTGGTTACCGATTGAGCAATTCTTTCGGCAAGAATATCTGCATTTTCTGGCAGACTGGTTAGTCCGGGAGGGGCATGCCGCGCCAAGGTGAAAAGTGCTCCCACGTCGCTCTGATTTATCGCTCTGATATACATGAAAATTTCCGCGTATAAGTACTTACGGGGTGGAATTCATTCACATCATATTTTCTGAAATTCATAAATACAACCTAACTGAAGTATACGGGTGAGCTCATCCAGAGCTTGCTGACCTTCTGCGAGGAGTTGTGGATCAGCAAGATCATCTTTGTTCAATCGATCTCGATAGTGATTTCGCACCCACTGCTGTAGGCGGTGATGTAATTCTGGCGTGAATAATATGCCGGGATGAACGTGGGCTATTTCCTCTGTCGTAAGGGGAATCCGCAAGCGGAGGCAGGCAGGTCCCCCGCCGTTACGCATGGATTGGTCAAGATGGACCGTTGCGATCTCGCCTATGGGAGAAATTCCAGAAGCCAACTCTTGCAGCGTATTCCACACCGTTTTATCTATCGTGCATTCTTCTGGCACCAGTATCAACATGCTGCCATCCGTCCTCGTTAATAACTGGCTATTAAACAGATAACTCCGAATGGCCGCATCCAGGCTTACGGTTTTTGCTGGTATCTCCAGCCAATGTAAACGGGTGTCCTGTAAAGCTAGTTGACTGGTAAGGGCGGCTTGCACCTGTTTTTGCCCTACAAAGGCCTGCTCATGGCATAAAAAAATATTTTCATGGGCCACTGCAACGACATCGTTGTGAAACGCGCCGTGATCTATGGCCAGAGGATTTTGCTGGATAAACCATGTATTCATGGGATTCAATCCGTGAGCGCGGGCGTTAGCCTCTGCCGCCTCTCTGGTCTGCCGGGCAGGATATCGTTGGGGTTGCACAAGGCACGGATTATACACGGAGCGTCCGAAGACAAACAGCGTTATACCGCCATCTTCCGGACGACCACAAAGCCGTCCACAATTGGCGGCACCTTCGTCGCCAAAATCGGAATGTGCCGGCAGAGAAGAATGGTGTACAAAATATTCCGGATTAGGGAAAATGCATTGCAACAACCGTGCGGTAGTAGCCGCTTCCAGTGAACGGTGGAAGGTGCTGTGCAAATTGGCGGGGGTGAAATGTACCCGTCTATCGGCCGTATCTGCGGAAGAAGAGACCGTAGCCGCGTTAGCGGCCCACATGGCGGCAGCGGAACTCACCGCACTGAGTAAATCTGGAGAGGTCTTGGCGCATTTTCTGAGCATATTCTCGTTGCTGCCCGAGAATCCTAGTGCGTGTAAGGTTGTGAGACTAGGACGCTCGTGCGGAGGCAGAATGCCTTGAGCAAAGCCTAAGTCGTGGAGCATGCGCATTTTGCTCAAACCCTGCAGCGCGGCAGCCTGTGGATTGGCAACCCGCTCTGCATTGTGGGTGGAAGCCAGGTTGCCGTGACTGAGCCCCGCGTAATGATGCGTGGGTCCCACCAGACCATCGAGATTTAACTCAACACGGTAAGGGGTCGTCATGGATTTGCGATCAACGGGATGGCTTTTCGGTGCCACAGGGGGAATTACATCACGCCCTATCATCGGGATTCTATGACACAGTCAAGCCTGGAGAGCAGGCGGCTGATGATTTTCTTGCGGCTGTCCTCTCCCCGGAAGCGAATGGTGAGCCTGCTGAGGTGTACGGAGTTCATCGGCAGATTATCCTCATGCATTTGAATGCTTTTCATGGAAATACCCCGGTTTGAAAACACGGAGGAGATGAGAAAGAGGGTGCCTGGTTCATCCTCGACCGTCAGGACGATGGTCTGCAAGGGAAGATTCTCGTCATTGGCTATGCATTCCATAATAGAAGCTTCCTTTGGATGGATTGCACGGCTTTGAAAAATAATTGCTGCTCACCATCCGAGAGTGGGATGGGATAGACACCATCCCAGCCTTTAGGGCTGATTACTACGGGGGCGCCGACCGGGCCGGATACGGACAGAAACTCACCATCCAGAACGACCTGGGCAGCGATAACGGTATCTTTGCCACTTAAAATAGACTTCACCAGGTCTACAGTGGCATTCGCTGTAGCGATATCTGTTTTGGCACCGGAAAAAAGTGTCAGAAATGGCCCTACCATGACCCGAACGTCGGGAGGGAGTGTATCAAAACGCTGAAAGGCCTCATTCATATGCCCACTCTGAGCGATCTGAATGATTTCATCGCGTAGACGTTGCAGGGTCTCGGGGAACTGTACGCTGGACGTACTGCTCCGCACTTGCCGGATGGCTCTTGCGGTTTCAGATTCGGAGAATCCTTGCACGGTAACACTACTCCACAGTGGGACGATGCCATCTCCATGCTCGCCAAGCACCATCGCCCGCACTGCTTCACGAGAGACGTTGATGGAACGGGCTACTTCCCGGCGAAACCGCAGACTATCCTGATAAGCGCCCATACCGATAACGCGCCTACGGTCATAGTGATCGGCGAATACCTGGACAATCAGTTCTACCGGATTGGTGACGACAATAACTATCTCGTGGCCATATCCATATTTCGCTATGGCTTCCGCATAGGGTATGGCAATCGCGCGATTGTATGACGCCAGTTCATCGCGGCTGGGGGGTGGTTTGTCTTTGTGGGCGTGGGGATGAAGAGTCGATCCTGCCGTCATCAGAATGATATCGGCCACGATCTCTTCGGGACGCAGGGCGATGTCGATAATGGGGCAGTGTTCTGCAAAAGCGTCTTTCAGGTCTTGCCGAAAACCATATAAGGCAGATGCACTGGCCCCCGTGGAGCGGCCCACAAGTTGTAAGCGATCCGTGGGGAGCAAGAGCTTTTCCAGGAGAATACGGCTGGCCATATGTTTGCCGGTGCTGCCATTGGCACCGATTATCGCGATATCCAAGTGATGGTCCTCGTGATGTCTCAGCCAAGGCCGGGTAGCAGGGATACTAAACCCTGACAGATGAATCGTATAGCAATGGCTCCAAGGATGAGCCCGGAGATTTTAGTGAGTATTTCAATGCCGATTTCTCCAAAGAAGTGGGCCAGATGATGGGCATTTCGCATCGTGATGTAAGCGATCAACGAAGCGATGACCACATCGAATAATATGAATCCATAACTGACTATATCGTGTGCTTTATGCCCATATATTATGACGGTTCCGATTGCTCCTGGGCCGGCTAGAAGTGGAATACCCAGCGGTGTAATTAATTTACCATTGCCATGACTGGTCTGGGATGAATGTAGAAACGCCGAGCTGGTATTTTCGCTCATCAGCATCTGGATAGACATAAGTAATAGTAATAAGCCACCGCTTACCTTGAATTCTACTACACCGATATAAAAATAATCGAGGATATCATTTCCAAAAATTGTACTGGTAATAAGCACCAATACGACGACGAAAGATATATGTCGAGCTGCGTACTCCTGTTGTTGTACGCTTTGCCCTTTGGTGAGGGCGATAAAGATGGGAACAATACCGACTGGATCCATCAGGACGAACAAGGTAACGAGGGTACGTACCGCAATTTCCACACTGTGGGAATTCAAATTGCCGCCTGCCTGTGCATAAAAAATTAAAAGTGACCCGTGCCCGTGCTTGAAACACGGGTCACTGTTGCCGTTTTTACGATCACGCTATGAGAAACGACCGGAAAGACCGACCTCTATGAAACGAGGTTCTCCGGGATATGCCTGGTTGTATGGGTTGCCCACCGCATTGAAGCCATACTCCTTGTAACTTTGGTAGTAGTGGACGTAATAGTGGCGATCCAGAAGATTGTCCACGTTCAGGCTCACGGTAAGTGATTGTAAATGGTCTTTGTGGATGGGGATTTTATAGCTGGCGCTCAGGTTGACCAAGAAATAGCCGGCCAGATAATTCGATGTGTTGGGTACCGTGGCGTCGGCCAGAAGGGGGTTGGTCTCGGTGGGGGGCAGGTCGTAGGTGGTGGGCTGAGAACCGGTGTAGGAACCGTAGATTTCCCCATGAAACCCCCCTCTATGGTAGTTTACCCCGAGATTGGCCAGCCAATTGGGCACGGCCGGCAGAGGGTTCCCGGCGAAAACATAACCGTATTGGCCTTCAAAGGGTGTATCATTGGCCGAAAAACTATTCATGTAGGTCGCTTTATTATAAGAGGCGGAACCGAACACTGACCACTCTGGTGTAAGCAGATATTTACCAGAAAATTCCAGGCCCTTCATTTGCTCTTCACCAATGTTGGCGTATTCGGCAAGGCCACTCAAGTAGTTGATATAAAATGAAAACATTCCGTGCATATTTTGCAGATAGCCATCGAAATTCAAATATAGGTGTTTCCCAACATAACGAATACCTGCTTCGTAGGCATTCACCGTTTCTGGGCCGGGTGCCAACGTCGTGCTTCCAGACGGACCTAATATATAATCGTTTACGGGAGCGAAACGTGCACCTTTACCGTAACTTCCATAAGCAATTATCTTTGGCGCTAGGTCATAGGAGATACCAATATAAGGGAGGATTTCCTTATCATAATTACCCAGAGTATATGCGTTAGGAGGCGATCCATAGAGGTTCCATGGTACATAGTTCGTTGTGTTGACACCGGTAAGCGTGACCCCCGGCTCTACGTGAAGGGTATTGTCTAGCAGCGAGATCTTGTCCTGCACATATCCGCTGTATACCGTTCTTGTTGCGGTTCCACCATATGCAGAAGCGTTGTACCCATTGATTTTCGGCATGTTCAGCGAACCGTAAAAGTATTCGCCGCCGTTTCCTGTCCGTTCTTGAGCAATAAGGCCGCCAATGGTGATGGCGTTATGGGGAAGAAAGATGTTTACTTTGGGAACAAAGCCGATCGTGCGAGAGGAACTGTTGATGATTTCAGCAGACTCGCCGGCCTGATAACTACCAAAAACCGCCTTGGGATCGTAGCTGAAATTGTTGTTGTTGCCGTAATTGCTACCGATAGGGCCATATGCAAAATAGGGTGCATTGAAATTCACTTGGTACGGATACGTGGCATTGATGTATTTTGGATTTGTGTAACTGTAAAAGTTCGATGATTTGCCTATGTAAAATGCCTTTGCGCCAATTACCAGGTGGCTATTTATGTAGGTTGAATCCCCTAGAATGGCGGTGACATAGTTATTTACCTGTTGGGTGCTCGCATCAGATAACGGATAATTGTAGAAGAGTCCATTTTGATTAAGCTGTGCCGTGGCGGTTGGTGCGCTAATGAGGTAGCCATTGCCTCTATTATAGATCACCGTTCCGGTGATCTTGGATAAACCATAGTCATAGGGTTTTACTGCGGAAAATAAAAAGTCAGTATAGCGCGCCGGCGTGTTCTGGATATAGCCGGCGGTTTGCGTTTGGCTCAGTCGCATCAGCACTTTGAGCCCATCCGTATGGGGAATGATTCCAGAGTTAACCTGGGCACCGTAGACGTCGGTAGAAAAGGATCCGATCTTGCTAAAGAGGTCTGTGTAAAATTTATCGGTAGGTTGTTTGGTGATATAACTCACTGTACCGCCTACTGTTGCGAAACCGCCGCGATCGGGTGGTGCCACGCCGGGATATATATGGATTCCGTTAATTTGTCCGGTAGAGACAATGGTGCCGACGTTGTTATTTAGATATGCACCCTCACCGCCGGATAGTAGGCTTGTCATGGGTATGCCATCAAGCGTCTGTGCAAGTTGCGTCATACGCACGCCGCGCACGGTAAGCACGGGTGTTCCCGGCCCAATGTTCTGCTGATATTCATTTACGGAGGGAGTTTTCTTGAGGATGCTGTAAATGTTTTCCGAGGAACTGGAATGTTTAATCTGTTCCGGAGTGATCACAGACATTGCCGAGGCTATATTGCGTTCACCCACCAATAATTTCTGATATTTTTTCTTGATTTCCTTCAGCTTGACTACCTTCTGGGCAGGAGCGCCAACGGAAGATTTGCTGACCGTGGTAGATTCAGTTCCGGCGAATGCATTGGTGGTGAGGAAGGGGTATAGGGCCAGGATTGTCGCTGTAGCGATGTAGCGATGTAGCGATGTAGCGATGTATGCGTGCGCTTTAATTCTATAATTGGACATTATTTGTTTCTCCATGAGATGACTTCATAGAAATAAAAAACTCAGGACTCGACTCCTGCCGCAAGGCTAATGGAGAGAAGCCAGACGGCAATTAGAAATGCAAATGTTGTGCCATTTCTACAGGAGAGATGTATTTGTACAAATCCTGGCGGTGAAAGGCGAGATATTCGTAATAACATGCTGATTACATAGGTAAAAACTTTAGTTGTCTTGTGGCACATTTTTGATGCAAAGCATACGATGACTGCGATTTAACACCCCATGATGGTGCATTCCGTGCAAACATTGCACCAGAATGGAGCGTTCCTGCTGTGCTTCAGTTCTGCGAAAGAGGCCGAGATGCGGCAACGTTGATCCCGTTTTGTGATGGGCTGATCTTTGAAGTTATAAAATAAACAATGTGATATGCGCATCATGACTGTTGGGAGATAAAGCCTGTATGCTTTTCCCGGCGTGTTTGGTACGAATCCTGCTTACATTTATGATGCTTGAGGTTGTGGATCATAATATCTAGCTTTGAGAGTAAGCACATAAAGGCTGATTATTTTCGATGCCTACAGCATAAATTGAAATAGCACTCCGGCTGCTGGGGAACGTGTGAGAATTTATGGAATTTATTCGTCAGGTCCGTTGTTATAATGTTATCCTGATGCGCTTACTCCATGGTTTTTGTTGCAAAAACACTCGTTATCTATGGGCTATTTTTGCTGGAACGCTGTTGTCCTGCTCAGTCTTTGCGGCTACTCCGCAGTACGGGGGCACGCTGACCACCATCCCCGGCGTCGGCCTTTGCCCCCCGGCGGCGATGAACGGGTTCAACCCCTTGTTGACTTCGTCGGCCTTCGACACGGAGGCCGAAGACCTGATGTACCAGCCACTGCTCTGGATCAACCCCCAGTTCAAGATTGACTACGGGCTGAGTGTCGCCCGCGCGGTCGTTGTCGGACCGAGACACCGCACTTTCACCATTCATTTGTCCAAGGGATGGAAATGGTCCGATGGCGTCCCGGTCACGGCTGCGGATGTGGCCTATACCTATCACATGATTCTGAAGCTCGGCCCCAAATATCCGGGTTATGCCAGTGGTGGTATTCCTGGGGAAGTGGCGGCTTTGACGGTGGTGAATCCTTACGAGATTCGCGTAGTGACTCGGCGGCCCGTCAATCCGGTTTGGTTCGAGTTGAGCGGATTAAACCAGCTGGTTCCCTATCCGGCTCAGGTCTGGAACAAATATTCGGTCAACCAGATGTATGATCGGATGACGAATCTGAACTTTTTTCGGGTCGTGGACGGACCTTTCCGCCTGGAGTCATTCCATCCCGGGCGTTATGTGAGCATGGTCCCCAACCGGCGATTCTCGGGTCCGGATAAGCCTTATATTCACCGAGTGATTTTTCGATTCATCCATTCTCCCGCCAGCGTTTTCTTCGCCCTGAAGAGCGGTGCCATCCAGTTGGGAAACCTGCCCGCGCCGCTCTACCCCGCGCGCCATCAATTAAAGGGAGATCGCTTATTGACCACCGGACCGGCATGGGGCTTCAATTATCTCGGGTTTAATTTTGACAATCCGCACATTGCTTTTGTGCGTGATCCTCTGGTGCGTCAGGCGATGATGCACGCCATCAACCAGGGGTTACTCATCAAGATTTTGGGATATGGATATGGCGTCCGCGCCTTTGGTCTTGTTCCGGGCGTGCCCTCGGCATTTTTGTCGCCAGAAGCCAAGAGGCTCCTTTCCCAGGGCGCCTACGACCCCGCCCTGGCGGATGAATTGCTCGACCGGGCGGGCTGGCACCGGGGGTCTGATGGGATTCGCATGAAAGATGGGCACCGGCTGGCCTTCACGCTGTATCTGCCGCCCGGAACGATACGGGGTCCCACCTTGCTGGCGGACATGCTGGCAAAAGTGGGGATAAAAGTGCGTATGCGTGAAAAACCGTTTAATGAAATAGTTGCGCAAATGTCGGACCCGAGCAATAGACACTGGCAGGCTGTGTATTCGGCTTGGAGCCAGAGCGCCTACCCCACGGGGGGCTCTGTATTCAAGTGCGGCGGCACGCAGAACAATTATCATTATTGCAGCAAAAAAATGGATGCGTTGTCCGATAAGATTCGGACTCATCCAGGCTTGCAGGCGTTATACAAGTTCCAGAACTATTTTACCGAACAACAGCCGGTCATCGTGCTGCCCAATATGAAGATTTTTGTGGAGGCCGCCTTGCAACTCCACGGATTGGCGCGTGCGTTCAGCCCTCTGGGGAGTTTTAATCCGCAGTTTATCTGGATCGGCCGGGAGTAGAATGATGAAACGTATGATTTTAAATCGTCTGGGCACCTCCGCCCTCTCGCTATTTCTGCTGGTGACCATCGTATTTTTTATGATTCACGCGACACCCGGAGGTCCGGCGTACAGTATTCTGGGCCTGCATGCGACGCCGCAGGCGGTGGCGGCGCTGGACCGGCAGATGGGTCTCGATCACCCGGTCTGGCAACAGTATGGCATCTGGTGGGAGCATCTGTTGGAGGGCAATCTCGGCTATTCCTTCACCCAACATGCCCCGGTGGCGTCGCTGATGGGCGCCTATCTGAAGAACTCCATCCTGCTGTATGCACTGGCGACGGCCATCGCCATCGTCTTCTCCGTCATCATCGGTATGTGGCAAGGCTACTGGGCGGAACGCACCCCAGGCCTGGTGATTGGTGGACTGCAAATGATCGTCTACTCTCTGCCGGTATTTTTTATCGGCACCCTGCTTATTCTCTTCTTTGCGATTGATCTCAACTGGTTTCCGCCGGGCGGTATTGGCGGCGACGAGCATTGGCAGAGCGGAGGAGCCCATATCGGAAGCTATATCCAGCATATGATCCTGCCCGGCGTTACCCTGGCCTTGCCCCTGACCGCGGGACTGTCGCGCTACTTCGGGCATCAGGCGCGCGACGAGTACCGGCTGGACTACGTACGCACCGCCCGCGCCCGTGGCGTGCCGCCGTTCCGGATTGCGGTGAACCATGTGTTGCGTAACGCCATCCGTCCGTTGGTGACGGTGATTGGCATGATGATTCCGGCTATTTTCGTCGGTGGCGTATTGACCGAGAGCGTGTTCAATTATCCCGGACTCGGCTGGCTCTTATGGCGCTCCGCGCTCGAACAGGACTATCCGACCCTGACCGCCATCGTCCTGCTGATTGGCATACTGACCATTCTCGGCAATCTCGGTGCGGATCTCCTCAACAGCATTCTCGATGTGCGGGTGCGTTATGAGTAGTCATCCCACTGGTATGGCCGTCAATACCCGTCTGGTGGCCCGGCCCGTCCCCGGCCTGTTCACCCGGCTGTGGACCGGCTCCCTCAGCCACTGGGTCGGTCAGTACAGTCACCCGATGACCTGGACCGGTCTGACGATTTTCGTGCTGCTGCTGCTATTTTCCTGGGGAGGGCCCTGGGTATATCCCGCCGATCCCCTGGCCATTCATGCCAACCACATCCTTCTCGCACCCTCCTGGCGGTTTCCGCTGGGTACCGACAACCTCGGCCGTAATATGCTGGCACGGATGATGGCGGGCGGCAGGGTCACGTTGGAAGTCGGCTTGCTGGGTTCCTTCATCGCCCTCTTCATGGGCGTCCTCTACGGCATGAGCGCGGCGTTGAGCCCCCGCTGGCTGGATAAGGTGCTGATGCGTCTGCTGGATGCCCTTCTGGCGCTGCCCGGTTTGGTCCTGATGATTTTCTTTGCCGCCCTCGTTCCCTTGAACGCCCTGAGCCTGGTGCTGGTACTGGGGTTCCTCTCCTGGCCCGGCCTCGCCCGTATCGTGCGTAACGAGGCCCTGGCCTATAAGGAGCGCGATTATGTTCTGGCCGCCCGGCAGTTTGGTGCGGGCACGTTTTATATCGCCCGCACCCACCTGATGCGCTCCATGCTGCCCATCCTGATCGTGAACGCCACCTTCATGGTCGCCGATCTGATTCTCGCCCTATCGGGTCTGTCTTTTCTGGGGCTGGGGATTCAACCGCCGCACCCCTCCTGGGGGGGGTTGCTCAACGATGGGTTGCAACTGGTGATTATCGGTCCCTGGTGGCTGATCGTCTTTCCGGGGCTGGCGATCTTTCTCGCCATCGTGGCCATGAATGTGCTCGGGCAGGGCCTGCTGGCCCGCCTGGAGGGCCGCTGAGATGCGTGCGGTCATTCCGCCGAAGCCCGGTCCCGCCGGATTGCAGGTACAGGATCTCGGTGTCAGCTTCGGGCGCGGGCGCAAGGCCTTTGACGTGATCGACTCCCTCAGCTTCCAGGTGGGCGCCGGGGAGACCTTGGGGCTGGTGGGTGAATCCGGTTCCGGCAAGTCGATGACCGCAGCCGCGCTGATGGGTCTGCTGCCCTGGGGCGGACGTATCTCCGCCGGGTCGGTGCGGCTTGACGGCACCGAGCTCACCCAGCTCTCGGCACCCGCCCTGCGCGCTGTGCGCGGCCGGGAGATCGGCATGATCTTTCAGAATCCGCTCTCGTCACTGAACCCCAGCCTGACCATTGCCCAGCAGATTGCCGAACCCTACCGGCTCTATGGTGGCGCTGACGCGCAGGCCGCCCGGACGCATGCCCTGGACCTGCTGCGAGAGGTCGGCGTACCCGATGCCGCCCGGCGCCTGGACGACTATCCGCACCAGTTCTCCGGCGGCATGCGGCAGCGGGTGATGATCGCCATGGCCCTGGTCTGCCATCCGCGCCTGCTGATCGCCGATGAACCCACCACCGCCCTGGACGTGATCACCCAGGCGCAGATACTGCGCCTGATCCGGCGCCTGCAAAAGGCCCTGGGGATGGCGGTGATTTTTATCACCCATGACCTCTCCCTGGTCGCCGAGCACGCCGATTCGGTGATGGTGCTCTATGCGGGCCGAGCGGTGGAGCAGGGACCCGCGGAAGCCTTTTTTCGGGCGCCCCGGCATCCTTACAGTCAGGCGCTGCTGCATGCCATCCCGCGTCTGGCGAAGCCGGAGGAGCGTTTGAGCGACATTGACGGTCTGCCGCCGCGGCCGCAGGAATTTTCCAAGGGCTGTCGCTTTGCCCCCCGCTGCCCCGCGGTCACCCCGGAGTGTCTGAACGCCTATCCCCAAAGGCAGGGTGGCGCTCACCACTTTTACTGTATGCATCCGGTGGGGGGATCGGCATGAAGCCCTGGTTGGACGTGGAGGGCCTGGATGTCCGTTTTACGCTCGGTGAGGGAGGGCTGTTGCGCCGGAGCCAGGGTACCATTCACGCCCTGAGCGATATCCATTTTGGCCTGGAGCGGGGTGAGACCATGGGCTTGATTGGCGAGTCCGGCTCCGGCAAGAGCACTCTGGGCCGGGCGATATTGCGTCTGGTGCGTCCCACGGCCGGGGAGGTGCGCCTGGGCGGTGTGAACCTGAGCGCGCTCAGCGAGCGCGAAATGCGTCCATACCGGCAGCAGATGCAGATGGTGTTTCAAGACCCCTTCGATTCCAT
Source organism: Acidithiobacillus ferrianus (assembly GCF_010378095.1). GTDB lineage: Bacteria > Pseudomonadota > Gammaproteobacteria > Acidithiobacillales > Acidithiobacillaceae > Acidithiobacillus > Acidithiobacillus ferrianus. The sequence goes on from NZ_WNJL01000035.1 coordinate 188,468, forward strand.
GAATGCACGGATGACGGTGGGGCAGATCATCATGGAGCCCCTGCGGTTGCAGGGTATCGGCCGGACGGGCGAGCGCCGCGAAAAGGCCGCCGCTTTGCTGGAGCGGATGGGCCTCGACCGCCGGGCGATGCACCGCTACCCGGGACAGTACTCGGGCGGGCAACGGCAACGCATCGCCATCGCCCGCGCGCTCTCCACCGCGCCCCGCCTACTGGTGCTCGATGAGCCCACCTCGGGCCTGGATGTGTCCATGCAGGCCCGTATCCTCAACCTGCTGCGCGACTTGCAGGGAGAGATGGCGCTCAGCTACATTTTTATCAGCCATGACCTCGGGGCCGTTGCTTATCTTGCGCAGCGTATTGCCGTGCTCTATCTGGGACGGATTGTGGAGATCGCCCCCACCGGGACGCTGATCGGTGCCCCGGCCCATCCCTACACCGCGTCCCTCATGGATGCCTTGCCGCTGATGGTGCGCCGCGGTGAAGCCGCGCATCTGCCGCTCCCGGTGGGAGAATCTCCGTCGCCGGTGCATCCGCCTTCGGGTTGCGCGTTTCATACCCGTTGCCCCAGGGCCGAGCCCCGCTGCGGCATGGAGCGCCCGTCTCTACGGAGCGTGTCCGCGGGGCATCAGGTGGCTTGCCATTTTCCCTTGGCGCGGATGGGCAACCCGCCGACGCCGGCAGGTCTCCCCCCATATTACGCAGCAGGGGGCTAGAAATGGCTGTTCTCCACTCTGTACCGGGCGAAGATATCCGCTTCCCAATATTTGGGGCGAGGATCTGGGGCGCTTGGGTGCAACATTATGAAGATTCTGCATAAGCGCCTAAAATTTCTGCTGGGTGGCGCCATGGTCGCCATAACCGGTACAATGGCATCGGCCGGTCCGGTAAGCGCCCTGACCACGGTGACCGCTGTCGGGGTCGCGCCGCCCATGAACGTAAATTCGCTCATGCCTGTGGTCAATAACGGTTCCACTGCCAACGCGCAGATCGTCACCCTCATGTTTCGCCCGCTGCTCTGGATCGGTACGAATCTGCAGGTGGACTGGCAAAAATCTATCGCACAGTCCATAAAGGTCTCTCCGGATCGCCGTCATTTTATGATTCATTTGAAGCCGTGGCAGTGGTCGGACGGCCGCCCGGTTACCGCCGAGGATGTGCTGGCCTGCCTGAGGATGATCCAGCAATTCGGATCGCGTTATGCCTACAGAGGTATGGGCGGAATGCCGGAGATCATCGAGAACGCCTTCGTCTCCAATCCAACGACTTTACAGATCAATCTGAAGCATCCGGTGAATCCCCTGTGGTTTGAACTCAATGGCCTCTCGCAGTTGATGCCGGTGCCCGCCTGGCGCTGGGGTGGTTACCGTATCGATGCGTTGTTCAAGCATCAGGATGATCCAGGGTTGGTAAGCGTGGTCGACGGACCTTATCGGCTAAGACGCTTCATACCGGGTCGCTATATTGATTTTGTGGCGAATCTCCGCTATTCGGGATCGCCGCCCGTGTTGAAAAACCTGGGATTTCAGATGGCCACCTCTTCCGCGAGCGCCTTTTGGGCCTTGAAATCCGGCATTATCCAGGTCGGGATGGTTCCCCATTACCTGTATGATGCCCGTTGGAGGGTGCATGACTTGCGGAGCTGCGTCAGTAACGGCGGATACGGTTTTAACTACGTGGCCTTGAATTTCACCAATCCAAAGGTGGCGTTTCTACGAGACGTAAAGGTGCGGCAGGCGTTGGAGCTGGCCATCAACCAGCCGCAGATCATCGGCATGGCGTTCCACGGAATGGGGGTGCCGAGTTTTAACCCGGTGCCCACTAACCCGGATACCTACTTGTCACCGAGGATGAAGGCGCTGGTGGCCGACCCCTCGCGGGCCTATGATCCGCAAAAAGCGGATCGGCTCTTATCCGCCGCGGGATGGCACCGGGGACCGGACGGCGTCCGGGTGCGCGATGGCCGGAAGTTGATATTCACCATGATCGTGCCTGACATAAGCCAGACACTGGTGGCGGTGGGTGAGCTTTTAAAAGCGGATTGGCGGAGAGTGGGCGTGGATATGCGCATGCGCATCCTGCCGTTCAATCTGGAGTTGGCCAAATTACATCCGCACGGCACTTGGGATGCGGCTATGATTGTATGGTCCTATGATCCGGACTACTATCCGAGCGGGGATGGACTGTTTAACACAGGCGGTGGTTCGAACTACGGTAATTATAGTGATCAGAAGATGAACCGGCTCATCGTGAGGAGCGCGGATGACAAGGGAGTTCATGCGCTTTACGAGTATGAGCATTATGCCGCCGACCAGGTGCCGGTACTGTTCCTGCCGTATCCTGAATACTTGGTCAAGTACGCTCCGACAATAACCCCTGCGCAACTGGATGAGTCCTTGTACTCCGTCTCCTGTAGACCGCTTGCCATACGCTGATCATATACGATAGAGCCGAAATTTCCTGGGCGGAGGAAATCCTGACGTCTTGATTATTGCGCAATGACCGGCAATGAACACACATGAATATGGATAAGCCTCTATGTATAAGATTTTTGAAAAGATGATCGATGTGTTCCGGGATCATGATGCGCATGAGATCTCCGACCCGACGCGCCGCTCTTCGGTATGGAAGTTCTACTGGCACTATGTGTCACAAGTCAAGGGATCCATGATCCTGCTCTTTGTCGTGGGGTCACTGACGGCGATCGTCGATTTGTCGATTCCGGTATTCATTGGAAAGATCACTGGATTCGTGGCGCATGCGAAGACGGATATTTTGCCCGCAGACGAGATGAGGGCCACACTTTTTATGGCGGTCATCATCATTATCGTCAGACCCCTCATACACTTTTTCCATGATCTCGTGATCAATCAATCCATCGCGGCGAATTTTACCAATCTGATCCGCTGGCAGAATCATCGTGGGATTATTCGCCAGGGATGGAGTTTTTTTCAAAATGACTTCGCCGGGCGTATCGCCAATCGGGTGATGCAAACCGGTCCTTCTTTACGGGAAAGCACGGTGGCCACATTCTCGGCGGTATGGTACTTGCTGACCTATGGGCTGAGTTCGATCGTGATTCTTGCCCGGCAAAGCTGGAAATTGTCCCTTCCGGTTTTGTGCTGGTTTGTCCTCTACGGCATCTTGATGCGGTTTTTTATTCCGCGTTTGACCCAAAGATCCACTCTGCTGTCGAAGGCGAGATCGGGCCTGACCGGCGCCATCGTCGACAGCTATACGAATATCCATACCGTCAAACTCTTCGCGAAATCAGAGGATGAGGATCAATTCGTCAGAGATGCCCTGATCGACCATACTTCGGCCTTTCGTGCCTCGTTACGCATGGTTACCACCTGGATGACGTCGCTCACCCTCCTCAACACCCTGTTGCTGAGCGCTACGACCGGGGTCGGAATCTGGCTCTGGCAGCAGCGTGTCATTTCCGTGGGGATCCTGGTGACGGCGATTCCCTTGGTTTGGCAAATCGCCAACATGTCGGGTTGGGTGGCCAGCAATCTGTCGGCCATCTTTGAAAATATTGGTACGGTTCAGGATGGCATGCGGTCGGTGGACAGACCCCGGATCATGGGCGACTCGAGATCGGCAAAGCCTCTCGTATATCGGGAGGGGCGCATTGACTTTGATCGGGTTTCTTTCAGTTACCATCAGCCCGACAGGAATAGGGTGGAGGCCATCAGGCACATAGACGATGTGAACTTGGTGGTCAGGCCCGGCGAAAGAGTGGCCATCGTCGGTCCGTCGGGATCGGGAAAGTCCACCCTGGTGAGTTTGCTGTTACGCTTTTTCGATGTGGATCAGGGCCGTATATTGGTGGATGGACAAGATATCAGGAACCTCCAGCAAGAGAGTCTCCGGCAATACATCGGCGTGGTTTCCCAGGACACCTCCCTGTTACATCGCTCGATTCTGGAGAATGTGCGTTATGGCAGGCAAAAAGCATCCCGCGCCGAAGTGGAAGAGGCCTTGCGAAGGGCGCGTGCGGATGCCTTTGTGGATGATCTGGTGGATTCGCACGGGCGTACCGGATTGAACGCGCGGGTAGGAGAGCGCGGGGTGAAACTTTCTGGCGGTCAACGGCAGCGTATCGCCATCGCTCGCGTATTCCTGAAAAATGCGCCTGTACTGATACTGGATGAGGCCACCTCCGCACTGGACTCGGTGACCGAGCAAGAGATACAGGCGGAACTGGACGACTTGATGGCGGGCCGCACGGTGATCGCCATAGCGCACCGAATATCCACCATTGCACATTTTGATAGAATCGTCGTGATGATGGATGGCCGTTTGTTAGAGAGCGGAAACCACCAGGAACTGTTGCGGGCGAAGGGGCATTACGCCGAGTTATGGACCCGGCAAAGCCGGCCGATGCGTTATCGCCGGGATGCCCGCTGCGATGCCTGAGCAGCGGATATCCCTTGCGGGGCTGATTCGGTTGCCGGCGGGAGTTTCCGCGGCGGCGCAGCCCCCTTTTCAAAGCGGTCTCCCTGAGACAGGCTTCAGTCCGCCCCGTTGGCGGGGGCCGCTGCGCCCGTGGCAGGTTACCGGTTAGGAAAAGCGCCATCATCCCGAGCCACCCGATCGTTCCCAGGCGCGGACAGCGCTTGCCCATCATCGCCCTGCTGGTCGGCTCCAGCCTCTGGGGCGTGCTTTGGTGGCCGCTCCGCTATTTTGATGCGGCTGGTCTGCGCGGCGCATGGCTGATTTTCGCCATCTACCTGCTGCTGGCGCTTCCTGCCGGGGTATGGTCCTGGCGCCGCCGCTGCGAATTACGGCGGCACGGCGGCTCGCTGGTCGGGCTGTTTCTGCTCGGCGGCTGGACCAATGTGGCCTTCATGCTGGCGTTGGTGCATGGGGAAGTCATCCGGGTGCTCCTGCTCTTTTATCTCTCCCCCGTCTGGGCCATTTTCGCCGCGCGGATCTTTCTGCGAGAGGCGATCGGCTGGCGCGGTGCCCTCGCTGTATCGCTGGCGGTCGGGGGGGCCGTCCTGGTGGTGAGTCATGGTCAGGGCTTCTCTTTCGCGGATCTGGATATGGATGATCTGCTGGCCATGTCCTCTGGTCTTGCCTTTGCGCTGAGTAATGTCGTCCTGCGTGCGGATACGGTGTTGGGTGATCTGCACCGGGCCACCGCGGTATGGTGGGGTTGCGCGCTGATTGCCTTGCCCTTCGCGCTTTTCCAGCCTGTACCGGTACTGCCGTTGCCGGAATACGGCGGCCTGCTCGCCTTTTCCTGGTTGTGGATTGCCGGAGCGACGGTGGCTGTGCAGTTTGGGGTGGCGCGGATGCCGGTGGGTACTTCTGCCGTCATCATGCCGTTTGAGGTCATCGTGGGCGCGTTATCGGCCTGGTGGCTGGCGGGGGAGATGCCGACACTGTTGGAGTGGTTCGGTGGTGTGCTGATCTTGGCGGCGGCCCTTCTGCAGATCACCCGCAACCGCGGGCGTCCCATCTCCTTGGAAGAGGGCAGATGCTAGCGCTTCACTCCGGTCGATGATGCGTTCCGCTCCCCAGTCTTGCGGGTGGTCGCCGGCCTCCAGGTAACCCCAGGCGGCCGCCCAGCAGCGTGCGCCCGCCGCCTGACCCGCCGCCATGTCGCGGGGATCATCACCGATCATGAGACTTTCGGCCGCCGCCACCCCCATTCGTGAGAGGGCGTGAATGATCGGCAAAGGGTCAGGCTTGGCGCGTGCCGTGGTATCCCCGCAGACGACCGTGTCGGGCGCTACGGGCAGTTGGAGCGCGGTAATCAGCGGCAGGGTCAAAAACGCCGGTTTGTTGGTCACGATACCCCAGGCTATCCCTCGTTCCGACAACATCCGCAGAGTGCCCGTCATCCCCGGGAAGAGGGCGCTCCGCTCGCAGAGGTGGGCGGCGTAGGTTTCCAGAAACTCCGTGCGCATGGGGGCAAATTCCGGGTCTTCCGGATGCAGGTTGAAGGCGATACGCAGGAGTCCACGGGCGCCTTGCGAGGCGACCGGCCGGAGCATTTCGGGAGACATCGCCGGCAGACCACGATCGGCTCGCATCCGGTTGGCTGCGGCCCCGAGATCCGGTGCCGTGTCCACCAAGGTGCCGTCGAGATCGAAGAGTACGGCCGCCAGTTCAGGCATGGGGACCTGGTTTGCGCACATGACCGAGATAATTGACGCGGATGTCATCCGTGAGTCGCCCGCGATGGCGGATGGGATCGAAATGCATCCCTTTGAGCGTCACGATTTGCAAGTGATTCTCGCGGATCATGGCCAGCCATTCGCTGGGTCGAATGAATTTTTGATACGCATGGGTGCCACGCGGCAGCAGGCCCAACACATATTCCGCACCGACAATGGCCAGCAGATAACTCTTGGGGGTGCGGTTGAGGGTGGCGAAGAAGGCATCGCCGCCGGGGCGCAGCAGGCGGGCGCACGCGGCCACCACGGTGGCCGGATCCGGGACATGCTCCAGCATTTCCATACAGGTGACAACATCATAGTGTGCCGGTTGCTCGATCGCCAGATCTTCCACGGCGATGCGTCGATAATCGATGGGCAGTTCGCCGGCGTCCGCATGGACACGGGCTGCATGGAGACTGTCTTCGGCCAGGTCGATGCCGGTGACTTCGGCCCCGCGTCGTGCCATGGCCTCCGCCAGAAGTCCACCGCCCGTGCCTACATCCAGCACTTTTTTGCCACGCAATCCACCGCATCCGTGGGCGATAAACTCCAGTCTCAGCGGATTGATCTCATGCAGAGTGCGAAAAGGTCCCCCGGTATCCCACCATTGATCGGCGAGGGCGTCGAATTTGTTGATTTCAGCCTGATCCATATTCATGCGTCGTTATCTCCTTCACGAATGCGTCGTGCCCAGCCGTGGGCGCGTGCAAACAAGTCCCGCACGTCCCAATTCACCGCCTGTCCCCCGGCAATGCGCGGATTTCCCTGTACCCAGACGTGACTGACTTGATCGCGCCCCGCACAATAGGCCACCTGGGAGACGGGATCGTAGACTGGGAAGGTGGCTGGATGATCCAGATCGATGGCGATGCAGTCCGCCGCTTTGCCGGGCTCCAGACTGCCGATTTCCGTGCCCCAGCCGATGGCTTTGGCGCCTCCCAAGGTCGCGGCCTCCAGTGCCGCCCAAGCGGGAAAGGCGGTGGGATCACCGCTCACGCCCTTTGCCAGCAGGGCGGCGATGCGCAACTCACCCAGCATGTCGAGGTCGTTGTTGCTAGCGGCGCCATCGGTTCCGATGGCGAGTCCGATGCCCTGTTGGCGCAGGACGGCTGTCGGCGCCATTCCCGATCCCAGTTTCAGATTGGATTCCGGGCAGTGCGCAATGTGTAGCCCCGAGTCGCGGCAAAGTGCCAAGTCATCGTCATTCAACTGGGTCATATGCACGGCGAGAAAATGCTGGTTCAATAAGCCCAGCCCGCCTAAACGCGCCAGCGGGCGCATGCCATCACGGGCAACGGCCTCCCGCACCTCGCTGGCGGTTTCATGGACATGCATGTGCACTGGCAGATCTTCCACTTTGGCCAGGTCGCGCGCGCCGCGTAAGCCCGCGTCGCCGACGGTGTAAGGGGCATGCGGGGCGATGCTCTGGCGAATGAGGGGCATCTTGCGCAGACGTGGCAGCAGGTCCGCCGCCGCCTGCAGGCAGGCATCGGCATTGGCCGCATAGGCGGTGGGGAAATCGAGGACGACGTGCCCGATGGTGGCCCGCATACCCATGCGCTGGGCCACTTCCGCCGCCGCTTCGGGGAAGAAGTACATGTCGTTGAAGGTGGTGGTACCGCCGCGCAGCATTTCCGCGATAGCCAGTTCCGTGCCCATGGCGACGAATTCCGGGCTGACAAAACGGCCTTCCACGGGCCAGATATGTTCATTCAGCCAGGTCACCAGCGGGAGGTCATCCGCGAGTCCGCGCATCAGGGTCATGGCCGCGTGGGTGTGGGCGTTCACCAGTCCCGGCATCAGGACGTGCCGGTCGAGGCGTGTGTAACTGGCCGCGGCGTACCGCTGCCGTATTTCCTCGGCTGGGCCGATGGCGACAATGTGTCCGTTGTGCACCGCCAGCGCGTGGTCGTGAAAGACCGTGCGCGGGTGGATGGGCAGCATCCAGCGTGCGCGAATGAGTAGGTCAACAGATTGCTGCACACCGTGCTCCATCGTGGTCGGCGAACGAGAAGGCACCATGTTAGCATAAGGGCGGCGGCCGCGAACAAAGGCCGCGCAGAAACGGTGCGGGTGCCCTCCTGGTCAGTCGCTGAGGGTCCGCTGGATCACCTTTGCGTAGGCCCAGACGGTCGCCGAGTAGTAGGTGCTTGGGTTGTAGCCCATGATGACGTAAAAGTTCGGGTAGGCAATAAACAGGGTCGGGCCGTGTTCGGTTTGCAGGCGCAGCAGACCCACCGGGGTCGTTTCCGGAAGTCCCGGTGCGGTCCTTGGTTGGATGCCTGCGGCGCGCAGTTGGGAAAGCGGGTGCTTGCCCTGCAGAAAGGGGGTGATGTCCGTCTGCGGGCCGCTGACCACCTGGCCCAGTACCGGCTGTCCCGGTTGCCAGCCGTGGCCGCGGAAGAAGTTGGCGGTGGAAGCCAGGACGTCTGCGGGCGACTGCCATAGATTGGGCATGGGCCCACCGGGTGGATCATTCCAGGTGACGCCGTAGCGCAGATAACTGCTGGAGAGGAACTGTGACATGCCCATGGCCCCCGCCTCTGAGCCTTTCAGCGTTTGCGGCGCTACGTTCAGGCGCTGCGCCAGTTTGAGTGTTTCTGCCGTTTGATGCAGGAAGAACCGCCGCCGTCCGGGCAGCGCCAGGGCCAGACTCAGGTTGCAATCGAGCACGGAAAAGTGGCCTTGAAAGGCCCCGAAGGCCGTTTCTATGTTGAGAATTCCCAGCAGAATCGGCCCGGGAACCCCATATTTCCGGCTGACGGCCCGTAGGAGTCCGGCATGATCCCGCCAAAAGCGCACTCCCTGATCCACCCGATCCTGGCGCAGGAAGCGATCCCGATAACGCCACCAAGGGGAAGGGGTCGTTGGTGTTGCGGAGGGGGAAGGAGGGGTCATGAGCGCCACCGCGCGGGCGTCAAAGCGGGCGTTTTGCAAACTGGGAATCACGTAACTGGCGGGCAGCCCATCCCGTTTCTGCAGAATGCAGGCGATTTCCTGCATTCTGTGCTGATACTGTTGCGGGAAGTTGGGGAACGCCACGTTGCCGACACAGGTGCCGTTGATCCGCGGCATGACCGTGGCGCTGGGTTGCTCCGGCATGGGTGCTCCGGGCAAGGGTCGTGGCGCAGGTGTGGCGATGACTGGAGCAGCCGCGTGGTTTACCGCATCTACATGCGTCGCACAGGCTGACAAGGCCATCACCAACCAATGAGCGATTATTGTTTTGGAAGGTAGAGCCCGGTAGCTGCGCATGATGTCCGCCCGTGATCAGGTGTTGAAAAGGAAGTGTTTAAGGGGTTCGCATGGCCAGCAACTCGGCGGGCATGGGACGGCGCACACCATCCAGCCGCTGCGCCCAGTAGGGAGCCCGCAGGCTCTGCACAGCCACGCCCTGTTGGCGGTTCAAGGCACTGACGAAGCGATCGCCGCCGATATAAATGCCCACATGCGAAAAGGGTTGCCCCATCGTATTGAAGAACACCAGATCCCCAGGCCGGATACGGCCGACCCTGACGGTGGGCAGAGCCGCTGCCTGCGCGAAAGACGTGCGGGGAATCGATACTCCGGCGCGGCCCAATACATATTGAATCAACCCACTGCAATCGAAGCCCGTGCGCGGATTTTCCCCGCCCCAACGGTAAGACTTGCCAATTTGCGCGATGGCATTGACGAGTACGGCGTCGAGTGTGGTGGCTTCCGCGTGGTGGTCATAGGCCGACGACGCATTGCCGGGAGAGGGAGAGGCCGGTGAATGTTCCGCAGGGGATGTCATGGTCGCGCAGCCGCTTAGTGTCAGCGTCAATAGCAGAAGGAATCCTCCCCCTCTGCTCACCGGATCGATGGGTGGCACTTTTTTGGGATTCTGCACAGGCGTTTTCCCCATTCTTTATGCTTGGTAGTAGGTAAATAGCCGAAATGCCGCGTTTTGACAAGGAAAACCGCGTCGAAAGGGACGATAGGCGGATGCCCGCTCCTTGACGCGCACCGCACAGGAGGCTAGGATACGCCCACTTTTCCCCGGTAGCTCAGTCGGTAGAGCGGGTGACTGTTAATCACTAGGTCGGCAGTTCGAGCCTGTCCCGGGGAGCCATAATAATTGGGCACTTAGCGCAACTTGCTAGGTGCCTTAATTTTTACGGGCTAACGCGGGGCTAACCTCAGGAGGAAAAACGGGTTAGCCGGGCCTATTCCGTCCAGCGGTGATCCGGGTGTCACGGTGACAGGTGGATGGGGTGCTGGGTGCGTCGTTCATGGGATTGTTTTGCAAAATAGGGCGGCGCTCATGGGGTGAATTTGCAAACAGGGGGGGCGTGCCATTCATGGGTTTAATTTGCAGAAGGGGGGGGGTACGTCATTTTGACGGCAAACAGCACCAGCCATGAGCAAAATTCATGTGGGCGTCCACGATGCCCCGCAAAGCCCCGGCTGCGTTGATTTTCAGCGGTCACAATGGCCGGGGTGTGCGATTACGGCCTTATCAACTTCCTGATCTGGCGCCCCTCCCGGTCATACTCACGAATCAGCGCCATGACCGCCTGCATTTCTCGCCGGGCAGCACGTATCCCGCTACTCTTGGCATTAGCCGCGCTCTTGGCCTTTCCGGCTTCGGTCACTGGTCCGGTCGATTGTTCCCACGGTCGCCATTGCCGGATCATCTCTGCCTGTTTTGCCCGGCGCTCCGGTGTCCAGCCGTTCGATATGCTCATGGGTAATCTCCATTAGTTCGCTGTCATGATCTGATTTTACAGGGACGGGCGCGGGTGTCCCATTGTTGACTTGCATAGGTCCGGCACTCTGATTGATTTGTTGCTTGCCCACGAACACGGCGGGGTTTTTGAGGGTCGCCAATGCTTCAGCGGCGTTGACACATTGCCTTTGTGCCTTCAGCGATGCGGTCAGCCACATTTTGACGTGATCCGCGTTTTCGGTGTCCATCGCACGGCGGGCAAGGGCGTTGAACATGGCGTCCAGGGTGTGCATCTGGCTACTCAGCATGGCCTCGATGCGGGTCATATCGCCATCGTTGACCTTCCTGGACTGGCCCACAAGTTCAGGGATGGTGTATTGGGCATCGGGCGTAACGCTTCCCCAGGTGAATTTTTCCAGCGTCAGCGCGGCCTGCATCTCCGGCATGGTCGCGGCCTTCGCTGTGTCCTTCTCCGGGGTGGTCGGATTGCCGTTGATGTTGAGCTTCCGCACGGTGGTTGCTGGTGCCTTCGGTTTCGTGGTCATGGGTTCATCCTCTGTACGCGCCGGATCATGGCGGCGTTGTTGTGAATAGCTCGATGGTCGGAGGGGGTGGCGGCCAGGAATACGCGGTTGGTGCCTACTGTGGCGACAAGATGCCCTCCGCGTGTCCGGCTGATCTGGATACCGGGGAACATCCTGTTCAGTTCGCGGATATGCCGGGTCATGACGGCGATCCCGCATACTCAGGACAGCGACGCGGGGCCATCGGAAAAGCTGCTCGATAGTCCCCACGATTTCCGGCTGGTGGCTGGCCTGTCACTGTGGCAAGGCAAGAGCCTATCCCCATCTTCGTGGTGCCTGGTTGGAATCGGACACATGATCCGCATGTGACGGTCGCTGGTGCCGATTGCGGGGCTATATCTGGCTCAGGCTGCATCGTAGGGGCGATGGTGGCATCACAATGCCCGTTTTGTCCTTTAGCAGCGCCAGCAGCGCGGCTTTGTGCTCACGAATGGCGGGGGCTAGACGGGCGGGGGTATCCCGGAACTTGAGCCGGTCCCCCTCGATCCAGATTTTGCCACCCGCCTGCTCAATCTCGGTGATGACCTCGGCGCCGTTCATACTTCACCATCCATAGGGGCGTCGTCGTCTGGAATGTGATCCCCTTGGCACTCTTGGCGCAAAGCCTGATTTTGCTGGCTTTCCGTGGGGTGGTCATCGTCAAGGGGATCAAGAGGACCAGTTTTCCTATATATAGATGTGATCCCCTTGATCCCCTTGGCTCTCTTGCGCGTCATCCGGCATCCAATTTTTCAGATGCCATTGCCACCCGCCCGCCTGCTTGGTTGATAGGATGCCTAACCCTTTCTTTGCTCGTTTCAGTGTTGCGGGCGCGATCCCGTCTTGATCGGCAGCCTCTTTGATCTCTCCAAACATCCGTGGTCCATCGGCCAGAATATTCAGCAGGAAGTCGGTCGCTTCTTCACGCGGCGACGGTCCCGATTCCTCGCCGGGCTTTTTGTCATCCTCGATCTGTCCGGCCAATTCTCTGGCGCTTCCTTCCAGGGGTTCACCCCAGAGGATGCAAGAGGCGTATATGTCGGCATGGCCGGGGACTGCGGTCTGCGCCAGGTCGTACTCGAAGCCGCCACCATCGTGGCCAATATTGGACTTAGTGCGGATCAATCGGCGCTTCTGGTCGTCGGCATCTTTGCCGGGCTTGATGGTTGCCCATACCAGACGGGCAAATGCTCCGAAGGCCAGCGATCCGGTGACGCGCTCCAAGGGGTCGCGGCCTGCGGTGCCCTTGGTGAAGTGGCTAATGCCCAGGACGGCGCAACCGAGATTCCCGGCAAGGTCCACAATAGGCTGCAAGCTGCGCCGGACTTCGGTGTTTTGGTGGCTATCCCCAGATACGGCGCTACTAATCGGGTCCAGAATCAGCAGACGGGGCTTAAAATTCGTCAGGGCAGATTCCAGCAGCGCCATGTCATTGGCCGGATCAAAGCCGCGTAACTTTCCGTCATCGCCCCGTGTACCGGTAATCAGGTGGACGCGGGCCACGTCTGCGCCCATCGCCATCAAACGCGGAACAAGGGTATCTGCGGGGTCATCCTCACCGCTCCACATAATTACATCGGCGGGTTGTCGGCATATCTCGCCATCGGGCCACCTTCCAGAGGCGGTCAGCGTAGCGGCGACGGCCAGCGCGATGGTGGTCTTTCCGGTCCCGGCCATGCCTGCCAGAACGTGCAGTTTTCCCGCGGCCAACCATCCAGGCCATATCCAACTGATTCCCTCTGGCGTGATGGATGATGCTCGGGTCAGGGTGACTCCGGGCTGCGGACTGGCCTCCTCATCCCATGTGCGGCTCATTGAACACCCCCGGCTGCGCGTAAGGCGTCGCTGATTCGCTCCTCGGCCAGCGCCAGCCGGTCCAGGGATTCCGCGTCCATCGCCTCACCACGATTGACGGCCTCGATAATCAGCCGGGCGACGGTGGCTTCATGCGCGATCCCGGTCAGGCAGTCCCGATAATCGAATGGGCGACGCATTGGGCCGGTGCCGTGATCCTTGAGGCTGCGCCGGTCGCCCGGAAATAGGTCCGCCATTTCCAGATTGAGAGCGCCGACGATCTCGGCAACTCCGCACCCACTCCGGCATATCAGCAAAACCTTGTGATCTTCAGCCTCACGGATAGAAAGTGACGGTCGTTTGTCATCATGCGCGGGGCAGCAGGCGATCCACTTGTCTGGCGCTGTGCGCTTTACGCGGTCCAGACGGTGCAGAATCAAATCTATGGGGTTATCATTGGATCGTGCGTTGTCGTATGCCGTCCCTTGGCCGGGGCGGCTTTTTTGTGGGGTCATGGTCAACCCTCCGCGCCAGTGCGACGCTTGGCGATCCACGCGGCCAGGTCGGCGATGCGGTAACGGACAAGGCGTCCGGTCTTGATGAACGGCAGGTTGTAGCGGCCAGTACAACGCCAGTTGCAGAGCGTTGCGGGCTTCACGTCCAGAACGATGGATGTCTTCTGTTCATCAATCTGTGTGGGGATGGCTGCGGGCGGATAGCCCAGGGTGCGGCCAATCTCCGCGATGATCTGGTGTACTGTTTCGGACTCGTTTTGCATGGGAAAGCGCCTTTTTGCGGTGAGTGACGGCGCTTATGGTGCGGGGGTTTTGGGCGGTTAAATATTGGGGCAAGTTCAAAAAACCAACCCCCCATAAATCGGCATCATGGGGGGATGTTACAGGATAAACCTAGGGGTGGTTCTTAGTCAGCCTTGCACCAAGGGCTAGCAAGTACGGGGCTTTAACCTAGGGGGTGGTTCCGTTCGGGGTGGTCGGTGCCCCTCCCTTGGAGTCCCAATTGGCAATAGGGGAAATGTCTTGAATCATACTTTTTTTGGGCATTCCTTCCTCATCGGCAAGTCCTAACGTCTCCGCGTTCACTGTCAGCCATTTTTCGATCTTCTGCTTTACGCTTTTCCCGCGCTCATAGTCTGGTGTATTGCTGACATACTCCCAGGCTTTTACCAATGCGGCTAGTTTGGGTGCATAGTGCGGGTGCTTGGGGTTCAGGTATTCCGCCGTACCCCTTGGCTCATCTTCGGGAAAAAAGAACCCCTCAACCACCCCTCTACTACGTAGCCATTCGCGCAAGTCCTCGCGGTCGATGGTGGTCCCGTTCCAGTCTGGTTCTCTGCGGATGACGCACCCGATATAACGGGCGTCATCGTCTGGCGACGGCTCGCCTTCTTCCGTTTCGAACCGTGCTGGAGAACATGTCGCTAAAGTCTCATCGTCCCATCCGAAAGAATTGTCCTCAACCCATTTCCAGGGGTATGCAATTCGCGCTTTAAGTTTGCCGCCTGTGACGGCCCTCTTAATGGCCGCAGATATAACCCCCACATACCTGTGTGCATCATCGTATGTGTTACCGGCAAATTCGTTGTCCCACCGATCATCCGTGGGATCGACACCATAATGAAGCATTGCAGCTTCAAAAACGGTGAACTGATCGTGCATTGCCCAAAATGTGGAGGGAGTTTTATATGCGTAAATTGGGTTCTCTGGTTTTTTCTCTGCCATAATCCTGCGCTCCTTCTCTGCGCTTCCTTCGGGAATAGGTGCCATGCCAAGCCGGTGAAGGTTCCGGCCTTTCGGGAGCTACCCTAGGGCATGGCGGTGAAACTTAAGCCGCGTGCTGCGGTACAGGCCAAGCGCCGGACGCTTTGGCGTCCAGTATGACGATCTCCACAATGCTTCCGTCATCGGCATAGGCAATATTCAGGTTCCAGTCTTGCGACACTTCGCGGCTGACCGGCTTATCGGTGAAGTGGAGCACCAGAATGTCATCGGTGGCGTCATAGTCGGTTTTCATGCCGCGTGTCCTTGCTGGTGCTGTAACAGGTCCAGCAGATATTCGGGTGCAAGGTCTGCGCCGTTGGGCCATGTCACGGTATGGAACAGACTGTGGACCTCTACCCGGCTGAACAGGTCATCATCCCGTAATGCGTCGAATACCGGGCCGGTCAGTTCTCGGGACAGGTCCACATTGCCCTCCTGTCCGTTGCTGAATCGAACGTGCAGGCGATGGCCGGGGAGGGCTTTTGCTTCAGTGATATGTAGCATGGTGGTTACTCCAATGGCTCAATAGGGTTAATGGGTTCCTTCCGGCTGGCGTGTTCCCAATTGGCGGCCAGTTCATCCAGGTGCCTTGTGCGCCAGTCCTCTACCAGTTGCAGGGCGCGGCGCGGCAGGCTTCCGGCTAATAGGGTGCCGTCCAGTCCGATCTCGGCCTCCTGCCCTGCATAGTAAGCATGAAAGTGGGGCGGCAGGTGGTCACGCCAGAACATCGCCAGGACGATACCGTAAAAGCGGCTGAGTTCAGGCATGTTTACGCCCCTTCTTCAAAGGCACAACCTCGGCAGTTTTCTTGACGCCAGCAGCCACCAGAATAGCGTCGGTGCCTTTCTGCCAGGCATCGGCAACCGGGTCTTGAGCCAACCTTGCATAGACGGCAGTCGTTTGCTGCGAGTGGTGGCCTAGCCCCTTGCCTATGACGGCTAGAGACACCCCCGCGTCGATCTGGAAGGATGCCAAAGAACGGCGCAAGTCATGCAAGCGCAAGTCCTCGATGCCTGCCCGCTGCAATAGCCGTTGCCAGCCCTTTTTAGGCTCGACAAGGTGGCCTGTCTTGCCAGCGCCGGGGAATACCCATCCTTGTGCTCCTGTAGCCTCTGCGCGGGCCTGTAGCACCTCAATGGCGGCGCTGGTCAGCGGTACTGTGATGTTGTCCTTCGCCTTCGCCTTGGAGCCGGGGATGATCCACGTTGCCCGGTCCAGATTGATCTCTGCCCAGGTCATCGCCAGGACGTTGGAGCGACGCGCTCCGGTCAGCAGCGAGAGCATGACGTAATCCCGCATATCGGGGTTTTCCTCGGCGGCCAGCGCTTCAAAGAACCGCGGCATTTCGTCGGGGTGCAGACGACGATCCCGGCTTTCCTCCCGATTCATCTTTAGCCCGGCTGCGGGGTTGGTCAGTCCCGATATATCCAGCGTCTTGATACCAAAGTTAAACAGTGCCCGCACCAAGGCCAGGACGCGATTTGCAAGAAACTTCCCAGACTTTACCGAAAGAGTAGAGTGCAGCTTGCGTATCTCGTTACGCTGAATGTCTGATAGCTTCTTGCGGGCCAGTCCTTGCAGGTGCAAACGGTAGTTGTCCTGATCTTTGCTCAGGCTCTTTTTGTCTCTGGCTTTGCAGTCCTTCACCCACTCGCTGAACAGGTCAGAGAATGTCATCTCCGCCTTCCTGATACGCTTCTGCTCGGCGGGGTTGGTCCCTGCGGCAATATCGTTGACGATCTTCGCGGTAGTGGTCCGGGCCGTCTCAATGGTCACGGCGGTGGCATCGCCAATGCGTACCCATTCCACTTTTCCCTCCACCTTGCGGACGCAATAGAACGCCTTGGCTCCGGCTGGTGTAACGCGGATACAGAGTCCCTTCTGTTCCAGGTCATAGACGGTGACCCGTTTGCCAGGGACAGGCTCCAGCGCCGCTATGCGGGCCTTGGTGAATTGCATCTTTTCGGGCATGGCGTGCTCCCTTTGGGCCTTGAGACTCCAGTTAGCCGGGCTAACCCAGGGCTAACCTATTTCCGGTAAATCGGTGAATATCGGTAAAGGTAGTATCTGACTAAGTGACTGATACGTCAAGATACAGGGGGGTAGATAAAACGCCATAAATACCCGACTTTGAGACTGTTAATCACTAGGTCGGCAGTTCGAGCCTGTCCCGGGGAGCCATAATAATTGGGCACTTAGCGCAATTTGCTAGGTGCCTTTATTTTTCCGTCGCAAATACGTTGCGATCATCTCCGGTGACGAATCAGCGGGAGCGCAGCGCCCACCAAAAAGTGGCAAAAAAGTGCAAGAAAGGCTTTGGCGCGGGCTGTTCGTTTTGAGGGAAGAAACGTCATTTTCCGCAGCAGTGAACATTATTCTGGATATCGGGTCCATGGCTAATGGATTCTTCGATTTGAAGAGGACCATGGATTGGATTTTTGTCCGGCATCGGGTTACCGGAATTCAGGCCATAGCCTAACGAATGCCTTCCTGCGCCCCTTTGTTCGGAATAAAACGCCATGACTTACCGGAACGGTTCCGCACCTTGAATGAAAAGGAGAAAGCAGGTGGACAATGAAAAAGGTGGTATAACTCGCAGGAAAGCCATGAAACGTGCCGTACTGGGGTTGGGTGCCGGGGTGGTGGCCCTGAGTACCAGTGCCACCGGTCTGGCCGTCGGCATGGATGGTGAAACGGCTACGCTTTTGATCGGTGGCGCTACCACCCTCGAGGATCTCGGTAGCCGGTTGGCCGCGGCCCCTCGGTGGCGGAATTTCAAGACCGTGCCCATGGTCCTGACCAGCCCTGACCAATGGGATAGCGAAGCCCTCAATGCCGTGTTGCATTATTCCGGTGGGCCGCGGCAGGTATGGGACAATACGGTCTTGGAGGGCCCTTGGCTCGACCTGATGCGCAATGCCATGAACGTCCAGATCTGGTCGTTCCGGCATCCCAATTTTTTGGTGGTGTCCGCAACCCATGGCAGCGCGCATCTCGCACTGTACGACGACTATATCTGGGAGAAATACCGTTTCACGAAATTGACCAAGGGCAGACAGAAGACCAACACCCTCATCCTGGAGCCTGCGGATGCCCATACGAATCCCGCCGATTTCAATGACCCGGATGGGGTTTTTTCTCCGCATGACAACAGCATCACGGTGCTGCAGAGACGGGGTGCCGTCTTCCTGGCCTGTCACAATGCGATTTGGGAGTTGACCATGGGGCTGCACGCCAAAGGCGATAATCCCGACCATCTCACGCATCCGCAGATGGCGGCGGAGTTCACCAATCATCTCATTCCCGGCGCCGTCCTCACGCCCGGCATCGTCGGCACGCTGCCGGAGTTGGAGTTGGCCGGATTCCAGTACGCGAAATAACGCCGTTGAACAGATTGGAGAAAGCGCAGAATGACCTGACAAAAAGCCTTTGGCAGAGCCGCGGCTGCAGCGGTGCATTCCGACCGGTCCATTTACAGGGCGCTTGTGGGCTGACAAACGCGATTCAGAACCCTTGCCCGACCGCTGCAAAATTTAGTACACTTGGCCAATAAGGGGTCTGCCGTTCGTATCGTAGGCTGTCTGGACAAAATGATGCATAAAGGTCCGATCCGGTTTTTAGTATGATTTCTTCGACTATTGATACCGGTTCTCTGTATCGTTCGGCAAATGGCCATTATTTAATCTACCCTTATTCATAGGTTATCACGCTGCGGGAAGATTCCCTTCCTGCGGGTGCCGGCCAGAATAAATCGGAATGAGATATGGATCATCCAGGGAGGATACGATCGTGGATATATTCAGTCTTCCGCATCTGATTATTTTGTTTTTGATCGTGATGGCGCTTTTTGGGACATCCAAGATCAGGAATATAGGAGGAGATTTAGGCTCTGCCATAAAAAGTTTCCGGCAGGCCATGAAGGAAGAAGAGCAACCGCCATCATCAAAAGTCGCAGACGGCGCGGCCAAGTCGCTTGAACACATTAGGGAAACGGAGGCCATCGAGGAGACGACCGCAGAAACTCCTCATACGAAATCATAGGGATAATAAATACGACATGTTCCGGCGTGTGAGCGGCCGGAATGCGTGGGCACTCAGGGGCACCTCAGTTGATCTACACCTTTGTACCGACCTTTCCGTCTCGGCAAGCCTCATCGAGCAAGCAGACGTCCTTCTTGGTTGAGGATGGACGGCTTGGTGAAACCAGCAAGATCACCGGGCAGGCTATGGATTAACCCGATAAGCACGGATTCACTAATATCGGACGGAATAATCAATGGAAAACGAAAAATCAGTCGCAAATTCCACCGTGGTTACTGATGAGAACATATCCAAGCACAGTTGGAGAGATATACTAACACCACCAGCAAAAGGCAAGAACAAGGCGCGATATTTTGTTACCCCCGTTATCATCGGGCTTGTTACCGGAGCGTTGTCTCTGGTTTTCATAGAGATAATGGATTTCTTTACCAAGTTCTCCTTGGGGGTTCTCTCTCACTTCATCCCGCCGCGCTCATCTGGTTTCGGGGGCGGGGTTCAGACGTCCTATACATCCGTTCCGGGTTACCCTTTCATGATTCCCGTCGTCGAGGGAATTGCCGGACTCGTTTCCGGGATATTGTCCCACCTCCTTCTCAAAGATCCCGGCAGCCTGGGCGCTAACAAGGCGATTCGCGCCTACCATAAAAATCCGGAATCGCTCACCTTGAGGGAATCTTTCACCACGCTCTTTACGTCGGCGATGGTGTTGGGTTCCGGCGGGCCTTCCGGTCGCGAGGGTGCGATGAGTATGGTGGGGGGGAGCGTCGGTGTATACATCGCCAAACTGCTCAAGCAAAAGCCCCACGAAGTTCGCGAGGCATTGGCCATAGGGGTGGGCGCGGGGTTGGGGGCTATGTTTAAAGCCCCCCTGGCGGGTGCCATCGCCAGCAGTGAAATATTTTTCAAGCACGATTGTGATATCGAAACGATCATCCCTGCTTTTGCCGCCTCGGCGGCGGCTTACTTGGTGGTGGCCACCAAGGTAGGGTTTTCGCCCTTGTTCCATATCGGCCTTTTGCCGGTCACAACTTTCGAGTTGAAATATCTTCTGTGGTTTTCCATCTTTGGTATTTTTGCGGGCCTGATTGCCCGTCTTTTGCTATTGGTGTTTTATTATGTCTCGACTTTCTTCAAAAAGATGAATCGGCCGATTTATCTCCGCGCCATGATAGGTGGTGTCTTGGCCGGTTTCGTCGGTTTGTTATCGTCTTATGCCATAGGAAACGGCTATGGATGGTTGCAGTTGATCATGGACCATAAAATCTCTCCGGGATTGATCGAGTTGGCCCTTGGTATAGGGTGTGTCATCCTGGCTATGTCACTGATTGCCGGCTCTGGCGCATCCGGCGGGGCTTTTAGTCCAACGGTGGTTATCGGAGGTCTTTCGGGCGCCTTGTTTTGGCACTTTGCGAAGGCCGTTTCCCCCGACCTGAATATACCCATTGCTATGTTCGTGGTGGTCGGAATGATGGCGGTCTTTTCCGTGGCGGCGAATGCTCCCTTGTCTACCATTGTTATGATCACCGAAATGACCGGTAGCTATGGTGTACTTTTGCCGGCTATGCTCACGGTAGGAATAGCCATGATGTTTGGCGGCGATCATTCGTTGTTCGACGCACAACACGAGCATCGCACCGTGTCTAGCTGACTACTAAGCAGGCATCATCCGGAGATGCGCACTAACAAGTGCCGCTGGGTTTGGTTTAGGCGTGGTGATCCATTCAGCATCCGCTCCGTACTTTCCGCGTTGAGGAGGCCATGAATGGCTTGGTTGCGTCTGCCCGCCCGACTCCACCGCGCTGTAAACGTCTTCAACCCGAAGCTTTTCGAAAATCTCTCGCTGGCGGCTTTTCTGGCTTGGGTGGGTCTCGGTTCCGATGCCCTGTCGTCGTCTGCCTATGGTCCTCCTGAGATCTACTACGCCCTCAAGGGGCACGAATATCTCTCAGTATTCCTTGCTATCGGTATCCCGTTCTCCGTATTCGTGATCTCCGCGGGTTACAAACAGGTCATCGCATTGTTCCCGGATGGCGGCGGCGGCTATCACACCGCAACGTCCCTGTTGGGTCCGCTGGCAGGGCTGGTCAGCGGTTCCGCCTTGATCGTCGACTACATCCTGACGGCCGCCATTTCGGTAGCCTCGGGGACCGAGGCGCTACTGAGCACCATATCGGCGCGCTGGTATGACGAACGTCTTCTCTTTGATTTGGCTGTGCTGCTCCTCTTAATGTTCGCCAATCTGCGCGGAAGGAAGGAGTCTATCAAAGTTCTACTGCCTATTTTTATGGCCTTCGTCATCACTCACATCATTATGCTGGGCTGGGGGTTGGCCAGCCATGTCAATGATGTGCCGCAGATCACCCGTGACACGGTGACCAGCGTCCAGTATGACAACCTACGATACGGCTGGATTTTTATCGTGGCACTGATCATGCGTGCGTTCAGCCTCGGCGGTGGTACGTACACGGGTCTGGAAGCCGTCGCCAATGGTGTCCATATCATGCGCGAGCCGCGGGTGCAGACCGGGCAGCGTACCATGACCCTGCTGGCGGCCTCTTTGTCTCTGGTGGCGGGCAGTCTGATTTTCCTGTACCTGATGTATGACGTGCATGGACATGCGGGACAAACCCTGAATGCCGTCCTCTATGGCGCCATTACCCACGGATGGACACTGGATGGCATCCATTTTGGTCATTACGCGACGCTGATTACGCTGGTGACCGAGGGATTACTGCTCTTTGTCGCCGCCAACACCGGTATCATCACCGCGCCCATCGTTATGGCGAATATGGCCGTCGATCGTTGGCTGCCGGAGCGTTTTTCCTATTTGTCCGATCGGTTCGTGTCGCATAACGGCATTCTGCTGGTGGGCGTTGCGTCGATCGCCATTCTTTTGACGACCGGCGGCCATGTCCGCATCCTCGTGGTCTTGTACAGCATCAACGTGTTCATCACCTTCACCTTGACTATGGCGGGCCTATCGCGGCACTGGTTTTCCCAGCGCCATCGTGGTGCGCCCTGGAAACACCGCCTAATGATCAGCGCGTTCGGCTTTATGGTAACGGCGTCCATTCTCGCCATCACCATCTTCGAGAAATTTGACGCGGGCGGTTGGTTTACCCTGCTGGTGACCAGCATCGTCATCATTATGGGTTATCTGATTTACCGGCATTACATGGGCATCAGCAAAATGGCCGAGGAACTGGATGAAACCATGCTAGACATGGTACCCGACCACTTACAGCCGGACCCAGCCCTGCCCATGGATCCCCGCGGTGCGACGGCGGTGGTTTTTGTCAGCAAGTTTGACGGCGTTGGCTTGCATACCTTGCTGACGGCACACAGGATGATCGGTAGTTTTGTAAAAAATTATGTGCTTTTGCTAGCGGGTGTTGTTGGTCAGGGCGAGTTCAAGGGCATCACGGCACTCGAAGAACTGAAGGTCTATGTCGAGACGGAGGCTAATCAGTACATAGCCTTTTGCCGTAATGAAGGCTTGGCGGCCACCTGGTTTGCGACTTATTCGACAGACCGGATCCAAGCCATGGAGGAACTCGCGAATGTGGCCGTTCGTTACTTCCCGCAGAGCACTTTTTTCGCCGGCCGAGTGATTGATTCGGCCTATCAGAGTCCATTCTGGAGACTGTTGCATGATGAGGTCAGCTTCATCGTCCAGGACCGGCTGCAGCATGATGGCTTCACTATGATGATCGTACCTGTGCATGTGCGGGGAATTCCCAGCCGGCCGCCACGCATTACCCTACCGATCTCGATGCCGGGAGACATGGAACTCATCCAGCCGGATAAGGCCGGATGTGCTTAAAAACAAGCCTCCGGAAAGTCGGGGCGGTTCAGTCAAGCGCGGGCTGACTCTGCGCTGACCGTGGTGGTGGTTATCTACGATATTCTGAGCAGCGGTTTTTCGAGGTGTCCTCGGTATTCTCATGTTTTCTCCCGCCTATAAAATCCGGTCAGCGGCGCCAAAATCACTGTTTCCGGGTGAAGAGAAAAATTCTCCCTAACACGTTGTTCCCGGCCAATTGATGAAGGATCGCAAAAAGGACGTGTCCGGCCAGATACATCCATGCGACGTAGGATAGTAGCTTGTGATATAATGAGATGCGGGTATATAACGCAAAGTCGGTCGAGCGCTGCCCGAGTATGGAATGTCCGCCAGGCAACACAAAAAGCAAAATGATCCCAGTTAACGCCATAAACGTAAATGATAATATGCCAATTCCGTGCCAGAAACCGGACAGACCCACGGTATCACCGCCTTCCGGGAGGATGTGCTTCCCCAGGTTTCTAAGGTCTCTGACGATGAATGATATTCCGGCACGGTTCCACGGAAATAAAACGGAAAACCGCGACGCGGTGTATATCCATAACCACTCCACAAAAATAACCAACGCCGACAGTATACCTACATACTCATGCAGATATAGAAATAGTCTCGTCTGCGGATCATGAACCAACAAACCGATACACATCTGTAGCGTCAGGACTACGGCCATGGCTAAATGTATGATCCTGGTGATATTGTCAAATCCGCCTCCGCTGGATTTGTCGGTAATGCCATTTTCATCAGGTGACATTTTTGCCTCCGCTTGTTGTCTTCAGAATTGAAGTAACGGCTGCTACTAACTGTAGACCAACCCGATTATCGCTCCCGCAAGTCGCCCGGAGGTTTTTCCACGGTTCATCCTAATCCCAGGGAGCCCTTGATGGCATTCACTGCAATCCAGGGATTTTTTATATACTGCAACCGGATACCAAGGTCATCTCCGAGAATGATTATCGAGCCATATTTAAACTTCGAGCCGATCCAACTTTGATCGACAGCAATATGACGAATAGCAGAGGCCGGTATAGTGGCCCTTACCGGGCGAATCAGTCCGTATCTGATAATCAGCTGGTCATTGTCGGCGGTACAGTTTGTGGTAAATGTTAAGGTAGCTATGTTGGCTGCATCAATAAATGCCAAGACAATGAGAACTGCGCCGATTACTATGAAGAATCCCGTGCCGAGAAACAGAAAAGGAATGCTGCAGAGGAATATGATTAGAGACAAAAAATATGCAGACTGTGCCACTGTAACATCCGCGAACACCGTGGCAGGATTTGATTTCAGATCATATTGCTGCCCGGACATACCTTACTCCCGCATCCAATCGGATAAGCGTAGGGTACCACCAACACCTTCGGTACGCTAACGATTATGGGTATTCCAGCGCGTTTCAAGGCCACAGAATACTCTGTATGGAGAAAAAAGCTCCCCCTCAGGGATGGGGAGAAGCAGAAGGAACTCACGTACGCGTATGACTATGCCGACATTGGCGTGAACGCGATACAATATCCGTCAGGCGCGACGGGTCCGGCTACCACTTTACAGCACTTCGGCGCAATAAAATTGGCACAACCAGAACATTGCTCCTTACCCTTGGGATGAGGTTGATACTGCACCTCGGCCTTTGGCGTGGTTCCCGGGCAGTTATTGGCGGCATGGGCTGCGCCGATGGGATTTACCCCGACCATTGTTCCGACAGCTACGATGCCAGCCGTGATGGCGATGCCTTTCAATATGTCACGACGGTTTATGTTCCCGGGTTCTGAACTTTCGGTTTCCTTCAGTTTCTCACTCATGATATCGCTCCTTCAGATTGACGGTTTTACAGCCTAGCTCACCACGATTAGCGGGATATCGCCTCACAGACTCCAATGGCACTCCATCATTTCACCTCCTTCCAGTATTCCTTTTTAAGGAAATAGGCCGCTATGGTAAAAAACACCAGCAAACCGAGCACCCAGGGTCCGTCGTCGTGTCGCTGCACAACGGACGGATCGGACACAAACCGTAAAAACGCGACGATGTCCGTTACCTGCTCCTTAAATTTTGGGGGTGGCTCGTCGCCTGCACGCAGGACCTGCCCTCGCTCATTTACAATCCCGCCATACGGAGCAAGCACATCCGGCATGGCCACATTGGGAAACAGATGGTTGTTCCACCCCGATGGACGCTTTGGATCACGATAAAAAGAGAGCAGATAGGTATAGATCCAGTCCTGGCTCTTATACCGGACGATCTGGCTTAAGTCCGGCGGTGGAAGCCCGAACCATTTATGCGCCATGTCGGTCGGCATGGCGGATGTCATGTTATTCTTGAATGCGGACCCCGTCGGCAACATGATATACTTGTGCACGTCAGTTTTTGACATACCCAGATCATTGGTTAGAAACTCATAACGCATGAATTTTATTGAGTGGCATGCCATACAGTTGGTTGCAAATAACCGTGCGCCGCTAATGATGGTTTTTGCATTATAGGTATAATGTGGCGTCAATAATTGTGGTCCGTTGTCCGCAAATACGGCAGGAGCACCGCCAGTAAGCAGTCCCAGGGTCATACCTGCCCATATAACGTACTTTTTCATAACTCCTCCTCTCTGCCCAATATTAGTGGGCACGGAAACGGACGCGCGCCGGCGGGGCCCGGGTCGGTTCGAATTTGCTCACGAACGGCAATAAAACAAAGAACGCCACATAAATAAACGCTCCCAAGCGCTCTGCGAAAAAGTATTTCGGCAGCGGGGGTTGCTCTCCAAGATAAGCCAGCACGAAGAAATTTATGAAAAATATGAGAAGCATGATACGGGTAATGGGGCGATATCGTGTCGACTTCACCGGATTCCGGTCAAGCCATGGAAGCACGAATGGAAATAATACCGCCACCACCATTAATATAATACCCGCATTTTTGTTGGGTATGGATCTCAGCATTGCATAAAATGGCGATAAATACCACGGTGGGGTAACATCCGGCAGGCTTTTTAGAGGATTTGCGGGCGTCGACATGGTGCGCTCCAGGAAAATATGATGAAACGTCGGTGCATAGAAAATGATCGCACCGAATATGATCAGCCATACACCGAATCCAAACAAATCCTTTACGGAATAGTAGGGGTGGAAGGGAATGCCATCCACGGGATGCCCATCCGGTCCTTTGCTGGCCTTGATCTCGATGCCATCAGGATTGTTGGAGCCGACTTTGTGGAGATAAAGGATATGAAGAACAATTAGCCCGACAATGATCATAAACACCAGGGTCACGTGCAACGCCATGAACCGGTTTAACGTATCGCCGCTCATGCCGGGGCCACCGCGTACCAGGGTAGTAACCCACCCCCCGATAAACGGAATGGACTTAAATAAAGAAGTAATTACCGTTCCGGCCCAGTAGGACAGGTTTGAATAAGGCAATACATAACCGAAGAATGCCTCTGCCATAAATGCCAGATAGGTCGTATACCCTACAATCCATACGATCTCCCGTGGTGACCGGTAGGAGCCGTACAGCATGCCCCGCGCCATATGCACATACAGCAGTACGAATATCAGCGATACGCCGTCCACATGCATGTACTGCATGAGCCAGCCGTAATGCACGTCGTACATGATGCCGTAAACGGAGTCGTATGCACCTCGCGCGGTGGGTATGTAGTGTGCCAGCACCAGAAACCCGGACAGGAACTGCAGCACCACCATCAGTAAAAGTAACGATCCGGCGTAGTAGAAAATATTGAAGTTCTTTGGCGCATAGTATTCAGCCATGTGCTCGCGCCACATCTCCGGCAGTGGCGAGCGTTTGACAAACCAGTCTTTGAAACTCATATCAGCCTCCTTTTTTCGGCTATCACGCTCAGCACAAATGGGCGAGCGGATACATTTTGGTGACCACGACGGTTTTCTGGGCCACGTCGAGGTCATATTCAGGAACTGCCATATTGTGGGGGGCAGGTGATCCTTTGATGACACGTGCTGAAAGATCGTACATGGATCCATGACAGGGACAGTGAAATCCGCCGAGCCACCATGGAGCGACACTGGCCTTTTTAGGTCGGTAGTGCGGGATACAGCACAGGTGGTTGCATATTTTTATACCGACATACCATTCCGGGATGCGCGACCGGTACTTGTTCTTGCAATAGGGTGGTTGCTGTGGAACATTGCAGTTGGGATCCTTTAATATGCCCTTCTGCTCTACCTCATCCAGAGTAGCCAGCATTGCCGGGGTTCGGTTCACCACGATAACGGGCTTCTCCTGCCATAACGCCACCATTTGCATACCGGGTTCGATGGGATTCAGGTCAATGGTGGTGGTGGCCAATGCCGCGGCGGCGGCCGTTGGGTCCAGTGATTTCACCATCGGCACCACGATGGTGCCCGCTACTGCCGCGCCGGATGCCGTTACCAGCGCGGTGAGAAAGCGGCGACGTGTTACATTTGGAGCATGCTTGTCGTTTTGCGTTTCGTCTGACATGGTATTGATTCCTGTCTGCTGTTTGATGGGCTACGTTGTAGAAGTTGCCAAATCCTTTTCAGTTCTGTCATCCAAATCAGGATTGATGAAATTTTGGGCATAAAACAACTCGCCGTTATGAGCCAGTACCTCACCATCCATTAGTTTTGTATAAATAGGGGTGATCGCTTCAGGGGGTATGTATCGCTTCATCGGCATGCCGGGATGCGTCAGCAGGCGAAGTCCTGTTCTGCAAGGGCCAGGGTCTATGATGTTCACCCGGATAGGCGTGTTGGCATACTCTATCGCCCAGATACGGGCCATGTGCAATATGGCGGCCTTGCTCGCGCCGTAGGCACCCCAATACCCTTTGGGTTTTGCGCCGGACTCATCCGTTGTGAATATAATGGATGCGTATGGCGCCTCTTTCAGCAGTGGGAGGCATTGCTGCGTCACCAGTAAAGGAGACTTTACGTTGACCTGAAATACATGGTCCCATAATGCCCCGTCATAGTTTTCCAGGGGAGTCAGCATCCCGAGTTCCGCGGCATTATGCACAATGCCGTTCAACTGGCTGAACTCGCTGGAAATGGCGGCGCCTATGGTTTTAAATACGTCGCCGGTCGGGTCGGCCAGGTCCACGACGAGGATGGCCGGCTCGGGATAGCCATAGTCGGTGATTTCATCGTAGACGCCCTCCAGATTGCGCTTTGTCTTGCCCAGCAGGATGACCGTAGCCCCTTGATGGGCATACTCAAGGGATACCGCTCTGCCGATGCCGTTTCCAGCACCCGTCACCAGTATGGTTTTGCCCTTCAGGCTGCCGTCGCCCTTCGCTGTGGTATGGTCGTTCTCGGTCATGATGCTCACCGGGACCTTATATAAGCGGCCAACGCGGTGATTTGCTTCGGATCCAACCTGGAAGCCACGTATTGCATGATGCCTTTGTGGGTGGCGACCCGCTGCCCGGACTTGAAATAGGTCAGCTGATGGATCACATAAGTGCGCTTTTGTCCCGCCAACCTGGGGAAATACGGGGGCAGGCCGGCCAGCGTTGCGCCGTGGCAGGCCATGCACGCCGGCATCTGTCTGTTGGGCAGCCCTCCGAAGTACAGTTTTTTCCCTTCGGCGACGAGTTCGGGATCATACACATGTCCCGACGCGGGCTTCTGAGCAGAAAAGTAGTCGGCAACTTGTAGTATCTGCGCGGGGGTCAATGGAGCCACCATCCCCCACATAATCGGCGATTGCGGATCCGCGCGGATATGCGTTTTAAAATGATCGAGCTGCCGCAAAAGGTAAGGCCTCCATTGTCCCGCCAGATTCGGGAACATGCCCCCATCAGCCGCTATGCCCTGCATGCCATGACAGGCCATACAGGTGGACTGCACCACCGTGGGGATACCGTTTGCGGTGACGGATGCCGTCGCAGCGGTAACGCTCACGGCGCTGGCAGTGGCGGCTACAGGAGCAGCGGAGACCGTTTTAGCGAGAGTGGAGCCATAGGCCACTGACGTTATGGCTATAGTTATTGTTAATATGGGAATAACGGATAAAAGCGGTTTTTTTTGTGGCATATGTGTCACCTTGCTTGTTAGGTCTGGCAACTATCGCTCTGTATGCGGACTCTCGATAGTTATAGGCCGGTTATAAATAAAACCCTTTATTACATGTCGCAGGCGTGATCTTGTCAGTATTTTATATAGACGATGTGTGCCAGCGTACAATTCACATTTCTTGTGGGCCCATAGGTACGTCTTGTCGACCCGAAATCTTTTAATGTAACGATCCTTCTGAAAACGCACTTGTGCGCGGAATTCACTAAAATTGCCTTACTTCGTCAAGCGCGTCGCGCGGACGACCGTGTTGTGTTGCCCTGCTGAAACGCGAGTGCCTCCATCTTGGTATGCTCTCACCCGAATGACTATCTGAACGGGATCATAGTTAGTTTTTTAATATAGAACAATCTGTCGATTATCTGATGTATGGGTGTAAAAAAATACAATCATTGCTCCGATCCGCCCTTTGACAGGACTGTAGACTCATCCGGCCACTCCCGGTACGCACTCCTCTGCAGAGGTCCGTGCGCCTTCACCCAGCAGTGTCGCAAAAAGTTCGCGAACACTTCTGATTTGTTGTCCGAAGGGCAATTCTCCGGCACCCCGGAAGAACAGTCCGTGCTGCACATCCCCGCGTTGCGCAGCAGCCAACTGGGCCTCTATGCAGAACTGCCCTGAAGATGAATGGCCATCTTTGAACCCGCAATGGACCAGGCACTCCGTCCGACTGGGGCATTGAGAACGATCCGGACTAGCACTGGCGCGTAGTTTTTCCTCGTGCCCCAGGTAACGGCGCAACCAGGGGGTCAGCACAGCGCGCGCGGGCAACCCTGCCGAACTCATAAATGTCACGAGGTCTTTAGGCGCCGCATCGGCGAGGACGTGTTTGAAATTGATGTGCGCATCACCCTCGGTGGTTACAGCGAAGGGCGTGCCCAACTGAACTCCGTTCCCGCCAAGGGAAAATATCTCCCGCATTTTTTGAAAGGAAGATATCCCTCCAGCGGCGATGAGTGGAATCCGATCAGGTTTCAGACCCAATTCTTCCAGCAACTTGCGGATAGCGGGCAGAACATTGGCAAAACCATACCGGGGATCTGAAACATCCTCTAACCGGGTAGCTCCCAGGTGACCGCCAGCGAATTGCGGATTCTCGATAACAATGGCATCCGGAAGACGCTTCTGGCGCATCCAGCGGCGCATGACCACCTGTACGCCGCGCGCTTCGGAAAGAATCGGGATCAGGGCGACTTTGGGGAATTCCGCCGCCAGTGCAGGGAGGTCCATGGGCAGGCCCGCGCCCACGATCACCGCGTTAACCCCACTTCTGATCGCTTGAAGCACATGCTCCCGATAACCGGAAATGGCGTGCATGACATTGACGGCGATAAATCCCTCTTTACCCGCAATCCGCCGCGCCTCCTGAATCTCCCGATCCAATGCGGTCAAGTTCGCCCGGGCCGAGGCCGCGGGGTCCCTGAGGCGCCGCAGGTGCCGCATCAGGTCGTCATGCAAGCGGCGCAGCTCTACGCTCGCAATCGTTCCGACAGCCCCTTCCGCAGCCACCGCACCCGCTAAACTATGCGCAGAAACACCGATACCCATACCCCCTTGTATCACGGGGAGCAAGGATCGACCTTTAATCTTCAGGTATGGCAAACCCATCTCAGCCACCTCGTCTGCGCCCGTGGGCGCGCACTATAAATACTTTAACATATGATTATTGTTTGGTACGATATTCGTAACGCTTTTTAACCCCAGTGTCAACAGGCAGTGGAGCATACCGATAGTGCGCGACGACTGAACAAAGGAGAGATGGGGAAGGGAAGGGTGGTCTTACGCTTGTCGCGCTATTCCCCCCCGGCAATAAAGCCGGGGTTTCCCACAAAAACTCATGGCGAAAACATTTATGGAACGCGGACGCGCGCCAACATATCCTTTTATTACCATAACAACTCTTTTTATGGATCCGGTAGCCACCGCCATTTTCGTGGGCATGGCTAACCGGGTTTTGGCGAAGCGTCAGCCGGACCTTGTCAGATTAGAAGGTCGGCGCGTTGTGATCGAGGTGTCTGACCTCGGAAAATCCCTATACTGGATGATAAGGCGGGGAAGAATTGCACCGGCCCCGGTCGGAGCGGTCGACTTGCGCATTGCCGGGAGCGCCAAGGACCTCTGCCGCCTCGCACTACGCCTCGATGATCCGGATACCCTCTTTTTCGCACGCCGCCTGGTGTTGGAAGGAGAAACATCCATCGGACTGCACTTCAAAAACATTTTGGATTCCGTAGACCTGGACTGGTTTGCCCCAATCCGTTACCTGCCGGCCCCATTGGGTCCGCGAATAAGGCAGACCATCGACCGCGCCATCCGCATCACCCAGGCCGACAGGCGCCTGCACGACATACTGGATCGCGCTTTGCAACCCTGAGCGAAGGATTTCCCATGAATGACCATAAACCCGAGTTGATTTGCCCCGCAGGCGGACTGCCTGCTTTGAAAGCTGCCGTTGATAACGGCGCGGATGCGGTGTATGTGGGCTTCCGTGACGATACCAACGCCCGCAATTTCCCCGGACTTAACTTTGGTCCGGACGATACCGCACGGGGTATCGAGTATGCGCATCGCGCCGGCAAAAAAATCCTTCTGGCTCTCAACACCTACCCACAAGTGCACAACTGGTCTGTCTGGACCACTGCGGTGGATCGTGCCGTGGAGCTTGGGATAGATGCCGTGATCATGGCAGACCCGGGATTGCTGCGTTATGCCGCAAGTCACCACCCCGGCCTGCGTTTGCATCTTTCCGTGCAGGCGTCTGCTACCACCTATAAAGCCTTGGAGTTCTACCACCAGCGATTTGGTATCCGGCGAGCCGTTTTGCCCAGGGTTCTGTCCTTACAACAGCTTTGGCATACCATAGCCAACAGCCCGGTAGAAATCGAAGTATTCGGTTATGGAAGCCTATGCGTCATGGTAGAGGGCCGTTGTGCCTTATCATCCTACATTACCGGCCGTTCCCCCAATGCCAGCGGGGTTTGTTCACCAGCAGAATCGGTACGCTGGGAAGAGACCGCCCTAGGCCGCGAGTCCCGCCTGAATGGTGTATTGATCGACCGTCATGGCCTTAACGAGGCGGCTGGTTATCCCACCTTGTGCAAAGGCCGCTACTGTACCGGCACCCAGCCGTATTACGCGGTTGAGGAACCTACTAGCCTGAATATACTGGATATCCTTCCGGATTTGTTCCGCCACGGCATAGCCGCCGTCAAGGTGGAGGGCCGCCAGCGAAGTCCGGCCTACGTCGCATCCGTCGCGCGCGTTCTGCGTGAAGCTTTAGATACCTGCGCTTCGGATCCCGAACGATATTTGGTAAGAAGTCAGTGGACTGCGGTTCTCGACCGTCTTTCCGAAGGCCAGACTCATACTCTCGGGGCCTACCACCGGCCCTGGCATTGAAGCCGTTGCTATACGGTCGCGCATGACTTGTTTTGCGCTCACCTATCGTTCTTGCACGGATTCAGCGATACATGGTCATAGGTGTTTATTCAATAAGATAGCATCCTCAAAAAGGAGATGCGGGAGATGAAGATCTCATTAGGCCCGATTCACTACTACTGGTCCAAAGAAAACGTAGAGCAATTTTATCGATCTGTAGAACACTGGCCGGTGGACATCGTTTATTTAGGCGAGACCGTGTGCGCAAAACGACGCGCTCTGCGCAACGCCGATTGGCTCGACATTGCCGCGCGCCTGGCTGGCGCCGGCAAGTCGGTCGTGATTTCCACATTGGCCCTTCTTGAAGCTAACTCCGATCTCCTGCAATTAGAGAAGATTTGTGCGAACGCTCATTACATGGTGGAAGCCAATGATATGTCTGCGGTTCATCTGTTGGCGGGGCGGTCGCCTTTTGTCGTCGGACCCCATATAAATTGCTATAACAGCGAAACGTTATCGCTCCTGGCCGGTCTGGGGGCAACGCGATGGGTTCCCCCGGTGGAACTGCCAGCCACAACCATCGCCATGTTACAAAACACGCGACCCGAGGCAATGGAAACCGAAGTATTCGCGTACGGCCACCTGCCGTTGTCGTTTTCGGCCCGCTGTTTCACCGCCCGGGCGGATAATGTCGGTAAGGACGAATGCGAGCAACGCTGCATAGGTGATCCGGAGGGGCGCGCACTATTCACCCAGGAGCATGAACGCCTGTTTACCATAAATGGCATTCAGCTTCAATCCGGTATTCCGTGTAACCTCTTCAATGAGATGGTGCCCATGTCGGCAATGGGCATAGATATTGTACGCATATCCCCGCAGTTTACCGCCACGGAGTTGGTTGTAAGGGCATTCCATGCCGTGTTGAACGGGGATTACACATCCCCGGAGAAAGGCATGCCAGCCGTCTTCTGTAACGGCTATTGGTATGGCGAAGCAGGGATGAAGTGCCTATCTGCGGAGGACGACTGAAAAGGGAGGTGTTATGGACAAACTGTTATGGGGGGATAGCGGGCTTCGCGAAGCCGCGGATAATATTGTCCTTGATTCGCATCAGGTTGTCGTTACCCGTGTGGATTCGTTACCATTGCTGCGCTTTTATGAAAGCGCCCGCGCGGTGGCCCTGGGCGCCTACGAGGATAATGACTTTGCGGTGCGGGCAGCATATTGCCAGGCCGAATCCATCCCGGTTATCCGGCGTCTGACGGGAGGGGGGGCATCCTATTTGTATCCTGAACAAATTGCCTGGAGCTTAACCGTACAGGCGCAGGAGTCCAATATAGAGCAATGGCTGGCGAGGCTCTGCATAGCCATGTGCAATGGCCTGACCAATAGCGGTTACGCTAACGTTTATTTCCATAAACCAAACGATATTTACGTAAATAACAGAAAATTGGGAAGCGTATATATCGGAATGCAGGATAATATTCTCATCGCGAACGGTACGCTATACAGGTCTCTGGACATCAGCACGATGCTTCGCGCATTACGCGTGCCAAAAGAGAAGTTGACGCAGGATGGCATACGCGCAGCCGGTCTGCACTTCACTACATTGCAAAACCGGAGCGCGGTCGACCTATCGGCTCTGAAAGAGTCTTTGGCGCAATCCATAGCGCAAATAACCGGCCTGCGCGTCCTTGTGCGTACGCCCTGGGTAGACAGCGTATCCCATACCAAGCTTGCGGATTATGACAAATTATCAGAACATAATAATGGGAGCATCTATAGTGGTTTTCTGGCGACATCCGGTGGCATTCTCCATGGCAGCATGAGTCTGGATTCCCATCTCCGGATATCTTCAGCAAGAATGGGTGGTAACGTCTATATCAGGCCACACCATCTGTTTAAAAAAATGGAGTCCGCATTGTACGGTGCATCAGAAGATGAAATATCACAGCGCATGGAAAATCTACTTTATGATATACATTGGGAGCTATTGGGATTTACACCAGCGCATATCATAACGTTATTCCACAGACTTTTTGAACGCCAGAGGATAGCGGAAAGACTTTCCATAACGGCATCGTCGGCCAACTCTTTCATGGTCCACGATCCCGATGGGGCTATGGATGCAATGGATATTGCCGCACAGGCGGAGGCGGTGCTGGTACCGTACTGCGCCAAGCCGGCATGGTGTAAATGGCGACATAAAGATGGCTGCTCACAGTGTGGGAAATGTGATGTCGGTCAAATATACCACCTGGCCGGAAAGCGGGGATTAAAAGTCACTACTGTAAAAAATTTTGAACATTTAGAATTTATATTGAGGGTGCTCAAGGAGCGTGATACGAAGTGCTATCTGGGGATGTGTTGCAATAATTTTTATATCAAGCATGAAGATACGTTTCGGGCGGCAAATATTCCAGCATTGTTGTTGGATATCGCGGGTGCCAACTGCTATGACCTCATGCAGGAACAGGCGGCATATTCCGGAAAATTTGTTGCCGAATCCACAATAGACGTGGAGGTGGCGGCAAAGGTTATCGATATTGCGCACCAGAATAACGCACATAATCAGCATGCTGATAAATGGGTAAGACAATGAGCGCCGCTGACAACCTATCTGACCAATATATTGGGTACGTGCTCGCGCAACTTATCAAGCAACTGGTGATGGATGGGTGCGTAGCTGGTAACTAAATCCATATTCACGCATCCCGCCGGATTAAAAGATTGCAACACCCAGCTAGAAATACCCATGAGTTTCAACCAGCGCGCTATCGTAACCAGATCTGCAGCATCGAGTATGGCCGGGTGTACGGTGGTTCTGATTTCATAAGCAACATTGCTGAATAACATACATTCGACGGAGTTCTGCACCCTGATACCGCTTCCCGGCACACCGGTGACATCGGCATAACGGGCAAGAGGTGCCTTGATATCAAAGCCTACCCAATCGATATAAGGCAGCATTTGCGAAAAGTTGTAAGGATATATTCCGGATGTGTGCAGGGCCACGCTAAATCCCAAGTTCCGCACTTTCCGAAGCGCTGCCTGTAATGATTTATGGACGGTCGGTTCGCCACCACAAAACGCTACCGCATCCAGTAATCCTCTTCGAGTGGCCAACCAGCTCATAAAGGCGGGCCATGACACATTGGAGTGGCCGCGCCCCTGCTGCAGATGCGGATTATGGCAGTAGCGGCAGCGGCATGGACAACCCTGAGTGTATATCACGGCACATAGGTGCCCAGGGTAATCCACCGTGCTGAATGGGGCGAAACCGCCCAGTGGCGGTAGCGGGTGTGATCCGGTATCAGGCAGAATACCGTTGGCGGCCGCCGCGCTCCTACCCGAATCAGTGCCTCGGGCAGGAAGCATCCCTATCCAGGTTCCCGGTTTCGACAAAATATTTACGTTCTGAATATTCGCTCTGCTTACCTAGATTAAAAGACGAGGTCGGCCGATGGTAGCCCATGACCCTGGTCCAGACCTCGCAGGGTTGCCGTTCGTCATCTGCCAGTGTAACCACCCGGTGGTTTTCGTTCATTATCTCAAGACACATGATATTCTCCTTTAACGTTTCAGGCGGAGCGTTGCCGCTTTTCGGCAAGTCGTTCTTCATCACAGATCGGACAGAACGGATGTTCGCCCGATAGATATCCATGTACCGGGCAGATGGAAAAAGTCGGGGTAATCGTAATGTAAGGCAGGCGGAAACGTTCCAGCGCGCGCCGCACTAATCGCTTGCAGGTTTCCGTACTGGAGATGCGATCCCCCATATACAGGTGGAGCACGGTCCCGCCGGTGTATTTTGCCTGTAACGCTTCTTGACGCTCCATGGCCTCAAAGGGATCGTCCGTAAAGCCTACGGGCAGTTGCGAGGAGTTGGTGTAGTACGGCTTGTCCGGGAGGCCGGCCTGTAAAATATCCGGAAAGCGTTTCCGATCCTCTTTGGCAAAACGATAGGTGGTACCTTCCGCAGGGGTAGCCTCGAGGTTGTACATGTGGCCGGTTTCTTCCTGAAAAGCCACCATGCGGTCCCTGACGTGGTCGAGGAAGCGGACGGCCAGGGCGTATCCCGCGGGAGTGGTGATGTTTTCGTGGTCGTCGGTGAAGTTGCGGATCATTTCATGGATACCGTTCACGCCAATGGTGGAGAAATGATTGCGCAATGTCCCCAGATAGCGTTTAGAGTACGGGAAAAGGCCGGTGTCCATTTGCCGCTGGATGACTTTGCGTTTGATCTCCAGACTTTCTTTCGCCATTTCCGTGAGCGCATCCAAACGACGGAAAAGGCCTTCCGCATCGTTTTTATGGAGATAGCCCAGCCTGGCACAATTGATGGTCACCACCCCGATGGAGCCGGTCTGCTCCGAGGATCCGAAAAGGCCATTTCCGCGTTTGAGCAGTTCACGCAGATCGAGTTGCAGGCGACAACACATGGAGCGCACCATATTGGGCTGTAGTTCGGAATTTATAAAATTCTGGAAGTAGGGTAGACCGTATTTGGCGGTCATGGCGAACAGTCTTTCGGCATTTGCCGAATCCCATGGAAAATCAGATGTGATGTTGTAGGTGGGTATGGGAAAAGTAAACACTCGTCCCCTGGCGTCGCCTTCGCTCATGACCTCGATATAAGCCTGGTTGATCAGTTCCATTTCTGCTTGCAGATCGCCGTAGCGGAAAGGCATCTCTTCTTCGCCGATAACGGGAACCTGTTCCTTCAGATCGTCGGGGCAGACCCAATCGAAGGTGACGTTCGTGAACGGTGTCTGACCGCCCCAGCGCGAAGGGACATTCAGGTTGTATATGAACTCCTGAATATTCTGACGTATCTCCTGGTAGGACAGGCCATCTTTGCGGACGAACGGTGCCAGATAGGTATCAAAAGAACTGAATGCCTGTGCGCCCGCCCATTCGTTCTGCAAGGTGCCCAGAAAGTTGACCATTTGCCCGACGGCGCTCGACAAGTGACGCGGTGGCGCCGCCTCCACTTTCCCCGGTACACCGTTAAAACCCTCCCGCAAAAGGGTACGGAGGGACCATCCGGCACAATAGCCGGTCAACATATCGAGATCATGGATATGCAGGTCGGCCCCACGGTGAGCGGCGCCGATTTTTTCGGGATAAACGTGACTTAGCCAGTAATTTGCGGTGACCTTCCCGGCAATGTTCAAGATCAGTCCGCCCAGGGAGTAGCCTTGGTTGGCATTCGCGTTGACCCGCCAATCCTCTCGATCCAGGTATTCATTTACCGATGTGATGGCATCTACCATCGTTTGGCGATCCCGGCGCAATCGCTGATGCTGCTCACGGTAGGCAATGTAGGCGCGGGCCGTCTGATAAAAGCCCTCGTCCATCAGCGCCAGTTCGACCAGATCCTGAATCTGTTCAATGGCGGGTTCACGATGGGCCGTATCTGACGCCAGAGTGCTCAGAACGACGTCGGTGATTCTTTCCGCAACGCCGCCATCAAATTCGCCGCTTGCGCGTCCTGCCCGGGTGATGGCCGAGCAGATTCGACCCGGATCGAAAGGCACCCTCGCGCCGTTTCGCTTCAATACCGATGGCCAGATCAACGCATGGGAATGTGGGGCTGACAGAGGGTCGTTCATCGCTGCTTCTCCCGACCGCGCCCAAACCGACGTGGCCGTATTTCAGGACTCTGGAACACAATATATAGGCATCATGATATATAATTTAGCACATATATTGGGTTCATCAACAGAAAATTGATAAAGCCCATGGGGTTGGACAGGCGGAGCAGCAGGGATGCTTTGGTGGCATGGGGTGCCCTGCAGGAGAAACCCCCATCATCCGGCGCAGTTGCCACCCACCAGATGCTCTTGAATACTGGTAAAACCAGGGCCGCCATTGGCAGTGACGTCAAAGAGCATGCTTGTGATGAATCCCAAAGCGAAGCCTGTAATTGCAAGTCCCATCAGTGGTGCCGCCGGGGGTGAACGATGATACCATCGAGTGCCGGTCTATTCTCAAGAGTTAACCCGAATCGAAAGAGGACAAGCCTAATGGAACGAAGTCTGACCTCCGACGACACCTACTGGAACACGGGCACGCGCCTCCTACACGGAGGCATGGCGCTCACTGTGAGCTTTCAACTCCTTATCAGTTTGATCATGGAATCTCCCAAGCCGGGTAGGGTATTGACCAGCACCCAGGCGTTATCCTTTGAGCTTCACGAATGGGTGGGCCTCTCCGCGGTCGCGGTGATCATCGCTCACTGGGTGTGGAGCGCGTTGCTGACTCGCGACGACAGCGGCTTCCGCCATCTATTTCCCTGGGATGCGAAAGGGCGGGCGAAACTCCTGGCGGAGCTACGTCAGATATGGCGCTTTCAATTGCCCCGAGGCGGTCCTGAAGGGGGGCTGGCCGGTCTCGTCCATGGGTTGGGTTTCCTTGCCGTTTCCGCCATGGCGGTCACCGGTGCCATACTCTTTTTCACTTATCCAAAAAATGGCGCGAAAACTCCTTTCGTGGGTAGTGTCGCTGATCTGCACAGTTTCATCGCCAACCTCGCCTGGGTGTACTGGTACGGCCATATCGGTATGGCATTGCTGCACGAGATCTTGGGTCATCGTGTGCTGGCGCGCATCTTCCTTCTGCGCCGGTGAATCTGGTGCCAACGGCGTGTTTACCATGACCGCTCGGTAACGGCGCCCGTTGTGGATTGATCCTGCGTGACCTTCTGGAGCATGGCCACCTGCTGGAAGGCCACGGCGTTGAGCGCGGATGTCGGACTGGGCTGATAGTTCTTGTCCTGATGTCCCAGCCACAGACCGATCAGTGCGCCAAAGGCGAGAATGCTTGCTGTTTTGGTCCAGAAGTACGATGTGGAACGGAGGGATGGCATACGATGTCTCCTCAGCGAGTACTGTATTTTTATACAGTACTCGCTGAGGAAGCCTGTGGCAAGCCTGGCGTGGTCGCCGAAAGACTCATTGAGCTCAGGTGCCCGATCCTTGAGAAAGGACCGAGACCTAACCTATTGTTTATTTGGTGCTGGCAAGAGGAGTCGAACCTCCGACCTACCGATTACGAATCGGTTGCTCTACCAACTGAGCTACGCCAGCGTGGGCGCGATTGTACCTGTCACCGGGCACGGCGACAAGAATCGTCCGCGTATGATCAGGATGCGATCCCTTCCGCCTCCTCCGGTAATGCCTCCCGGCGGTGGATAAAGAAACCCTTGAGATAGTTGCTTTCGGGCACCGCCGGGTGGACAGGATGATCCACATCCTGACTGCCTTCGCCAATAATCTGATAGTCTCCTCGCTGGGCGGCGAAGGTAATCTGGCTCAGCAGTGTTTCCCGGCTCAGGTGATGGGAGCAGGACGCCGAGAACAGGATGCCACCGGGGCTCAGCAGGCGCATGGCCATATCATTGAAGCGGCGATAGGCGATGCTGCCTTCCTTGAAATCCTTCTTCGATTTGATCAGGGCCGGGGGATCAAGGATGATGAGATCGAACTGCTCACCGCGGTCGCGTAAATGGTGCAGCGTCTCCATGGCATCGCCGTGAATGCTGCGCAAGCCCTCAACCTCGTTGAGTCGGGCGTTTTCTTTGAGGATCGCCAGGGCCGGCGCTGAACTGTCCACCGCGGTGACGGCACTTGCCCCGGCCTTGGCCAGTGAAATGGCAAAACCGCCGAGGTAGGCGAAGCAATCCAGCACCCGGCGCCCTTGGGCGAAATCCCGCAAGCGGCGGCGATTGGCGCGGTGGTCGTAAAACCAGCCGGTTTTCTGCCCGCCGCGTGGATCAATCTGGAAGAGGCAGCCGTTTTCCCAGACTTCCAGACGCTCCGGGACATGCCCGAAAAGGACCTCGACGCGGTCTTCCAGCCCTTCCAATCGCCGCGCCGCGCCGCTGGCCTTGAGCAGAATGCCCGCGGGGCGTAGCAGGTTTTGCAACGCCGCCGTGATCAGAGGCAGATCGCGATCCATACCGAGACTGCCCGCCTGCAGCACCAGATGATCCCCGTAGCGATCGATGATCAGGCCCGGTAAACCATCGCCTTCACCATGCACGAGGCGATAAAAGGGTGTGTTGAACAGGCGCTCGCGCATCCGCAAGGCGCGCTGCAGGCGGGTATGATAGAAGTCGTCGTCGATGGCGATATGTGGATCCCGACTCAGCAAGCGCGCGCAGAGCAGGGTATGGGGGTTGACGTGGGCGAGCCCCAAGGCCTTGCCCTGCGCGTCCTCCATCCGGCAGACACTGCCCGGGGGGATGGCGGTGAGGGGGGTTTTTCGCACGTCGATCTCATTACTGTAGATCCAGAGGTGGCCGGCGCGTAGGCGGCGATCTTCCTTGGGGTGCAGGCGAAGAACGGGGTATGGGCTGACAGAAGACATGCGCTGACCTGATGACGAAAGTGGAGGGGGCCAGAATCATGGAACCTGACGACTCCGCCGCATTTTACAGACTTTTCAACTGCCCGTATATTGAGCACGCCATATCGCGGTTGCCCGCTCCCGATTGACCGTGAGTATCTTACCAGGAGGATATGTGTCCAGCGCTGACCAAATTCGTGCCATCCGTTGGGAGGAGGGGCAACTCTGCCTTCTCGATCAAAGACAATTGCCGCAGCGGGAGATCTGGTTGAAGCTTGGCGATTACCGCGCGGTGGCGGAGGCGATCCGGCAGATGGTAGTGCGTGGTGCCCCCGCGATCGGTATCGCCGCCGCTTACGCCATGGCGCTGGCCGCCAGCGAGGTGAGCACCCACGCCGACTGGCGGGCGCGCCTGCGGCGCGCGGCCGAAGAAATCAAGGCCGCGCGCCCGACGGCGGTGAACCTCGCCTGGGCAACGGATCGGCAACTGGCGCTGGCGCAGTCGGCGTCCACCGTGAATCAGGCTGTTGCCGCGGTGTTGCAGGCCGCTCACGACTTGCTGCGTGACGACATCGCCGACAATCAGCGCATGGGGCGTTATGGTGCGGAACTTCTGCCCGCGGAGGGTGGCGTTCTCACCCACTGCAATACTGGCAGCCTGGCCACGGGTGGTTATGGTACGGCACTGGGCGTCATTCGCGCGGGGATCTCCGCGGGCAAGCAACTCCATATTTATGTCGATGAAACCAGACCCTGGCTGCAAGGGGCGCGGCTTACGGCTTGGGAGTTGCAGCGAGACGGTATTCCTTTTCATCTCAACGCTGACAGCGCCGCCGCCCACCTGATGCAGCAGCGTCTGGTCCATGCGGTGATCGTCGGTGCCGATCGTATTGCCGCCAATGGTGACGTCGCCAACAAAATCGGCACCTACAGCCTCGCGGTGCTGGCCCAATATCATCGGATTCCTTTCTATGTCGCGGCGCCTTTGAGTACGGTGGATTTCGCCATGCCCGATGGCGACGGCATCGTCATCGAAGAGCGCCCCGTCGCTGAAGTACGGCAATGCGGAGGTCACGCTGTGGCGCCGGAGGGTGTCGAAGTGCGTAACCCGGCTTTTGATGTCACGCCCGCCGACCTGATCACCGCTATCATTACCGAGCGCGGCGTGGCGTACCCCGAGTTGCGGGCGGCGCTCCGCGCGTTGGCAGAGGGTCACATGCAGGTCTAGTTCCGCTGTGGCATAATGTCCCGTTGAAAAAATAATCAGGGGTACCCAGTCTCCACATGATCGAATTTGCCAAAGAAACCATTCCCGTCAGTCTCGAAAAAGAGATGCGCCAGTCCTACCTCGATTACGCCATGAGCGTGATCGTCGGTCGCGCGCTCCCGGATGCCCGCGACGGCCTCAAGCCGGTGCATCGCCGTGTGCTCTTCGCCATGCACGAGATGAACAACGACTGGAACAAGCCCTATAAGAAGTCGGCGCGTGTCGTCGGCGATGTCATCGGTAAATACCATCCCCACGGCGATACCGCCGTCTATGACACCATGGTGCGGATGGCGCAGGATTTTTCCATGCGTTACCCGCTCATCGACGGGCAAGGTAACTTTGGTTCGGTGGACGGCGACAGCCCCGCCGCCATGCGCTACACCGAAGTGCGCATGTCCCGCATCGCCCACGAGATGCTGGCGGATCTGGAAAAAGAAACCGTCGATTTCGGCCCCAACTACGATGAGAAGGAGATGGAACCGCTGGTCATGCCGGCGCGTATCCCCAATCTGCTGATCAATGGCTCGGCGGGCATCGCCGTGGGTATGGCCACCAATATCCCGCCCCACAATCTGACGGAAGTGATCAACGCCTGTCTGGCGCTGGTGGATGATCCCGAGACTCCGGATGAAGATTTGTTCACCCTGGTCCCGGCGCCGGATTTCCCGACGGCAGGCTTTATTCATGGCCGTGCCGGCAGTATCGAAGCCTACCGCACCGGGCGGGGCCGGGTAGTTATGCGCGCGCGCTGCGAATTCGAGACGGATAAAAAATCCAACCGGCAGAGCATCATCGTCACCGAGTTGCCCTATCAGGTAAATAAGGCCAAGCTCATTGAGCGTATCGCCGAGATGGTCAAGGAAAAACGTCTGGAAGGCATCAGTGACCTGCGCGACGAGTCCGACAAGTCGGGTATGCGCATTGCCATCGAGCTCAAACGCGACGCCAATGCCGACGTGGTGCTGAACAATCTCTACCAGCACACCGTCATGCAGAGCGTGTTCAATATCAACATGGTAGCGCTGCTGGACGGAGCGCCGCGGACGCTCGGTCTGCGCGATCTGCTGCAGGCTTTCATCCAGCATCGCCGCGAAGTGGTGACCCGGCGCACCGTCTTCGAGCTGAAGAAGGCGCGCGACCGCGCCCATATCCTCGAAGGTCTGGCGGTGGCGCTGGTCAATCTCGACCCGCTCATCCACCTGATCCGGGCGGCGGCCAATCCGGCAGAAGCCAAGGCGCAGATGTTGGCGAAATCTTGGGAGGCGGGCATGGTCGCCGCACTACTGGCCGAGCGCGGTGAGCCTTCCGAAGGGATGCAGACCGACGGCTACCATCTGTCCGAGACCCAGGCCCAGGCCATTCTCGATCTGCGCTTACACCGCTTGACCGGCTTGGAGCAGGACAAGATTCGCGACGAATATCTGGCCTTGCTGGATCGTATTCGTGAGTTGCTGGAGATTCTGGGCGCCAAAACCAGATTGATGGAAGTCATCCGTGAAGAACTGGTGGCCGTCCGGGATCAGTACGGGGATGCCCGGCGCAGTGAGATCGTCGCTGACACCGGTGATATTTCGACGGAAGATCTGATTACCGAAGAGGAAATGGTGGTGACTTTCACCCACGCCGGTTATATCAAGGCGCAGCCGGTGACGATCTTCAACGCCCAGAGACGGGGCGGGAAAGGTAAAATGGCTACCACCACCAAGGAAGAAGATTTCGTCGAACGCATGTTCTGTGCTTCGACCCATGCGTACTGCCTATTCTTCAGCAATCTCGGCAAGGTCTTCTGGCAAAAGGTGTATCAGTTGCCGCAGGCGGGTCGCGGCGCCAAGGGCAAGCCCATCGTCAACCTGCTGTCGCTGGCGCCTACGGAGCGCATCACCGCCGTGCTGCCGGTTCGTGACTTTACCGAAGGGCAGTTTGTGTGCATGGTGACCTCCCATGGCGTCGTCAAAAAGACGCCGGTCATGGAGTATTCCCGGCCGCGCAGTCAGGGGATCAATGCCATCCACCTCGATCCTGGCGACCGCCTGGTTGCCGTTGGCCTCTCCGATGGGCGGCGCGAGTTCATGCTCTTTACCCGCCGTGGCATGGCGGTGCGCTTCCCCGAGGAGAAGGCACGGGCCATGGGGCGCAATGCTCGAGGCGTGCGAGGCATCCGCCTGGAAGAGGACGACCGTGTGATCTCGGCACAGTGGGTGGATTCCAGTCAGGTGATTCTCACCGCCACGGCCAATGGTTACGGTAAACTGACGGAAGTCGATGAATATCGGCGCACCAACCGGGGCGGGAAGGGCGTCATTGCCATACAGACCAATGCGCGTAACGGGGATGTGGTCGGCGCGCTGGCGGTAACGGAGCGGGACGAACTCATGTTGGTTTCCGATCACGGCACCCTGATTCGTATCGCTGTCAACAGTATCCGTCGCACCGGCCGGAATGCGCAGGGGGTGCGCCTGATTCATCTGGGCGAGGGCGAACAGTTGGCCGGACTGGCATTGATTGCCGATACTGAAGCAGAGGAGGGGGAGCAGACCGAACTGCCCCAGTGACATACTATGAACCACACGGTCTATAATTTCGGCGCCGGTCCGGCGATG
This sequence comes from Acidithiobacillus ferrianus, assembly GCF_010378095.1. GTDB lineage: Bacteria > Pseudomonadota > Gammaproteobacteria > Acidithiobacillales > Acidithiobacillaceae > Acidithiobacillus > Acidithiobacillus ferrianus. The sequence continues at coordinate 233,018 of NZ_WNJL01000035.1, forward strand.
CTTCCTCATGCGGTGCTGGAGCAGGTGCAAGCGGAGTTGCTCGACTGGCATGGCCGCGGTATCTCGGTCATGGAAATGAGCCATCGCGGTGCGGACTACATGCGGATCGTCGCCGAGGCCGAGCAGGATCTTCGTGATCTTCTACAGATTCCGGGAAACTATAAGGTGCTGTTTTTACAAGGCGGAGCAACCCTGCAGTTTGCCATGGTGCCCATGAATCTGCTGCGTGGCCATACCCGGGCGAGTTATGTGCAGACCGGTGTCTGGTCTGAAAAAGCCATAGCCGAGGCCGGGCGTTTTGCAACGGTGGAAGTGGCCGCCAGCAATACGGATCGTCAGGCGCGCGTGGTGCCTCGGCAATCGGAGTGGCGGGTCAGCGCCGATACGGCCTATGTACATATCACGGGCAATGAAACCATCGGTGGTCTGGAGTTCGATTTTGTCCCGGAACTGGGTGGCATTCCGCTGGTGAGCGATGCTTCTTCCCATATCCTCTCGAAGCCGATGGATGTCAGCCGCTTCGGCCTCATTTATGCGGGCGCGCAGAAGAATATCGGACCCGCCGGCTTGACTCTGGTGATCGTCCGCGAAGATCTGGTCGGCCATGCCCCCGCGGGTACGGCGACCATGCTGGACTATGCCGTGCATGCCCAGGAGGGTTCCATGCACAACACGCCCCCGACCTTTGCCATTTATGTGGCCGGCCTGGTATTCAAGTGGCTGAACGGCCTGGGTGGATTGGATAAAATCGCGGAGATCAACGCGCGTAAGGCCGCATGCCTGTATGCGGGTATCGATGATTCCGGCGGTTTCTATACCAACGCCATAGAGCATCGCAACCGCTCGCGGATGAATGTGCCTTTTACCTTGCACGATGCTGCGCTGGACAAGGCCTTCCTGAGCGCGGCGGATACGCAGGGATTCCTCCAGCTCAAGGGGCACCGCCTGCTGGGTGGCATGCGCGCTTCCATTTACAATGCCATGCCAGAGGCCGGGGTGCGGGCACTGGTCGAGTTCATGCGGGATTTTGCCCGTCGTTGGGGCTAGGGAGGCATCTTGTCCGTGACTGTACGAACCCTTCCCGAATTGCGCACGGCCATTGATCAAGTGGACGCTCAGCTCCTTCAGTTACTGGCGGAACGGGGCCGCCTGGCTGCCGAGGTGGGAGCAATCAAGCGTGCCGCTGACGAGACGAATTTTTATCATCCTGATCGGGAGTCGGAAATTCTCCGCCGGATGATGGCGGAGAATCCGGGACCCTTCTCTGCGGAGCAGATCGCCACCATTTTTCGCGAAATCATTTCTGCCGGCTTGGCCCTGGAAGAGCCGTTACAGGTGGCTTACCTCGGTCCGGCAGGCACCTTCTCGCAGTGGGCGGCGCAGAAGCATTTCGGGCGAGCGGCGGTGTTGCAACCCGCCACCGGAATCGCCGAGATCTTCCGTTGGGTGGACGGCGGGCAGGCGCAGTTCGGCGTGGTGCCGGTGGAGAACAGCACCGAAGGCTCCGTCAATCTCAGTCTCGATCTGCTACTGGATTATCCCCTGCATATTTGTGGCGAGGTGCAGTTACGTATCGTCCATAATCTGGTGTCCAGGATCGCCATGGAGGCGATCCAGCGGATCTACGTGCATTACCAGACGCGGGCCCAGTGTCGCCAGTGGCTTGCCATACATCTACCGCAGGCGCAATTGGTGGACGTCCCCAGTAATGCCGTGGCGGCCGAACGCGCGGCAGCGGATACCGGAGGGGGGGCCATTTCCACGACGGTGGCCGCGGAAGCCTATGGTCTCAATATTCTGGCTGCCGGCATTGAAGACAATCCCGAAAACACCACTCGCTTTTGGGTGATCGGGAAGATCAGCACCCGTCCCACGGGGCACGACAAGACCAGTCTGGTGGTGGCCGCGGCCAATCGGCCGGGGAGCCTGCATGCGCTGCTGTCGCCTTTGGCCGATGCGGGGATCAGCCTCACGCGCATTGAGTCGCGGCCGGCGCGCTCCGCTATTTGGGAATACGTCTTTTATCTCGATCTGCTCGGCCATTGTCAGGACGCCGCCATCGCGCCGGTGCTGGATGCCCTTGCGCAACAAGCGTCTTTCTATCGTTGTCTCGGCAGTTATCCCAGGGCGGCATTTTGATGCGCAATACATATCTGGAATATGCGGCAGCGGGGGTCTCTGACTTGCGCCCTTATCAGCCGGGGAAGCCACTGGCGGAACTGGAACGGGAACTGGGCATCCGTGATGCCATCAAGCTGGCCTCCAACGAGAATCCGCTGGGACCAAGCCCTCTGGCGCTGGCAGCGATCCGCGAGGGGTTGCCCACTCTGGCCCTGTATCCCGAGGGATCGGCGCCGGAGCTGCGCGCACGATTGGCGCGTCAATTGGACCTGGATCCCCGGCAATTGATCTTCGGTAACGGTTCCGACCAGGTGATGGAATTTGCGGTGCGCGCCTTCGCCGGACCGGGTACCGAGGTGATCGTCTCCCAATACGCCTTCGCAGCCTACGGGATTGCCGCACAGGCGAGTGGTGCGACGGTACGGATCGCGCCCGCGCGGGATTATGGTCACGACTTGGACGCCATGGCCGGCCTGTTCGATGCACGAACCCGGCTGGTTTTTATCGCCAATCCCAACAACCCCACGGGTACCCATTTGTCCGCAGAGGCCCTGGAGAGATTCATCGACAAGGTGCCTGCGCACGCTCTGCTAGTCCTTGACGAGGCCTATCTGGAGTTCATGGACGCCGCCGATTATCCCGATAGCAAGCCATGGTTGCGGCGTTTCAGCAACCTGATGATTACCCGGACTTTCTCCAAGGCCTATGGGCTGGCGGGTCTGCGTTGCGGGTATGGCATCGGTCATCCCGACCTCATGGCGGTGCTGGAGCGAGTGCGGCAACCCTTCAATGTGAATACCTTGGCGCAGGTCGCGGCCCATGCCGCGCTGACGGACCGCGTCCATCTGCAGGCCACCCTGGCCAACAATCGTCGAGGTATCGAAATGCTTCGCGACGGATTATGCCATCTTGGATTGACAATCCTGCCGCCAGCAGGCAACTTTACCGCCTTTGCCGTGCCAGGGGGCGGGCAGCGCGTCTACGACGCGTTGCTGCGTCGTGGTGTGATTGTCCGGCCGCTTGCCCCCTATGGCATGCCGGATCATCTGCGCGTCAGTGTCGGTCTGCCGGCGGAAAACCAACGCTTTTTAAAAATGCTGGGCGAGGTCCTGTAATCCCATGATCGTCATTGTCAAACCGCAAGCTACCGCAGAGCAGATGGAGCACCTGCTGGAGCGTATCCGCCAGTTCGGTCTGCAGCCCATGGTCAGTACCGGTTCCGAACGCACCGTGGTCGGTCTGTTAGGAGATGAGCGCTTGTTGCCTGAGGGAGCACTGGAATCCCTGCCCGCGGTGGAACAGGTCATGCCTATTCTGAAGCCCTACAAACTCGTCAGCCGCGAGTTCAAACCCACCGACACCGTGATCGAGGCGCGTGGTGTTCCCATCGGTGGTAAGCAGATTCAAGTGATCGCCGGACCCTGTTCCGTGGAAACCCCGGAACAGATGCGCAGTTCCGCGGAGGCCGTCCGCGCGGCGGGCTGCCGCTTGATGCGCGGGGGGGCTTTCAAACCCCGCACCAGCCCCTACACCTTTCAGGGGGTGGGCGATGAAGGTCTGGACTATTTCCGGGCGGCAGCGGATGCCGTCGGCCTGCCGATCGTGACCGAACTGATGGATGTCCGTAAGATCGATCTTTTTCTCGAAAAAGGGGTGGACATCATTCAGATCGGCACGCGCAACATGCAGAACTTCGACCTGCTCAAAGAGGTTGGGCGTCTGGATGTGCCGGTCATTCTCAAGCGCGGCTTGAGCGCCACCATCCAGGAATGGCTCATGGCGGCCGAATATATCGCTGCGCATGGCAACCACCGGATCATCTTCGCCGAACGCGGCATCCGCACCTTCGAGACGGCTTACCGCAATGTGCTGGATGTCACGGCCATTCCGGTGCTCAAGCGAGAGACGCATCTGCCGGTCATCGTGGATCCGAGCCACGCCGGCGGTAAGTCCTGGCTTGTGCCGCAGTTGTCCAAGGCGGCCATCGCGGCTGGTGCGGATGGCTTGCTGGTAGAGTCGCACCCTTGTCCCGAGGAGGCCTGGTGCGATGCCGATCAGGCCCTGAGCCCGCAACAACTGATGACCCTCATGGGCGATCTGCGTCAGATTGCCAAGGCTATCGGACGTGAACTCTAGGATGCCGATTCCGCCCTTTCAGCGTATTGCCATCGTGGGTCTCGGCCTTATGGGAGGGAGCGTCGCCAAGGCGCTGCGCGGTAACGGCTTTGCCGGGTCCATTGTTGGAGTCGTGGCGGACGCGAAGGACGTACGGCGGATGCGCCCGGCCGTAAAGAGGTGGCGGATCAGTCTGACCCATGTGCTGGCACCGGCGCTGCAAGATGCGGATCTGGTGCTCTTGGCTACCGCCCCGCACGTCATCTTGCAGCAATTGCCCGAAGTGGCTCGCCACGTATCGGCGACGGCGCTGGTGAGTGATGTCGCCAGCATCAAAGTGCCGATTGCGCAACTGGGGGAGCACTTGCTGGGAGAACGTTTCATTGCCGGGCATCCCTTGGTGGGCGGAGAAAAAACCGGATTTGCGGCGGCGCGGAAGCGCCTTTATCAAGGCGCGCAAGTGGTATTGACACCGCTTCCCGGGCGGAGAAACGCCGCTTTGGAGAAAGTGCGCGGCTTCTGGGAAAGTCTCGGCGCAACGATTGCTCAGATGACACCGGAAATTCACGACAACGCGCTGGCCGCTACCAGCCATTTGCCGCATCTGCTGGCTTTTGCCTACATGGCCGGGCTGGAGGAACAGGTTGCCGAGCTGCGTCATCTCGCGGGCGGAGGTCTCCGGGACTTTACCCGCATAGGGGCTTCGGACCCCGATCTCTGGGCCGATATCCTTTGGGAAAACCGCGCTGCGGTCGGCCAGCGTCTGAAAGACCTGCAGAACATGCTCGATGATGCCGAACGGATGCTCGCCGGTAGCGATGCGCGTCCGCTGCAGGCCCTGCTCGCGCGCGGCCGCATCTGCCGTCAACAGTTTCAGTTTCCTCCGGTACATTCCTGAATCATGTCCAGATATCTCGTCCATCCCGGCAGTCAGCTCAGAGGTCGCTTGCCGATTCCGGGTGACAAATCCATTTCCCATCGTGCCGTTATTCTTGGTGCGCTGGCCGAGGGCGTGACCGAAGTGGAAGGGTTGCTGGAGGGGGCGGACGTGCTCGCCACCATCGCCGCATTTCGCGCCATGGGGGTAGAGATGGAGGGGCCGGATCATGGGCGCTTGCGTATACAGGGCGTCGGTTTGCACGGATTACGGGCCCCCGGTGTCCCTTTGGATTGCGGAAACTCCGGCACGGCCATGCGTCTGCTGGCAGGCGTATTGGCCGGTCAGTCCTTCCCCAGCACCCTGATCGGCGACGCCAGTCTGCAGAGACGGCCTATGGACCGGGTGCTGAGACCATTGGCGGCCATGGGCGCGGAAATCATCGCGCAGGATGGCAGGGCGCCCTTGCGGATTCACGGTCGGCCCCTGCGCGGCATCGACTATGTCCTGCCGGTAGCCAGTGCCCAGGTCAAATCCGCCGTCTTGCTGGCAGGGTTGTATGCCGAAGATCCGACTTGCGTGACGGAGCCCGCGCCTACCCGTGATCACAGCGAGCGGATGTTGCGAGGATTTGGTTACCCGATTGAGCGATTGGGCGCACGCGCTTGTCTACGCCAAGGTGGGCGCCTGCATGGGCAGTCGCTGCAGGTGCCGGGCGATATTTCTTCCGCGGCTTTCTTCCTGCTCGGCGCCACCATCGCGCCGGGTTCCGATCTCACCTTAACGGGGGTGGGCATTAACCCGACGCGTACCGGCGTCATCGAAATACTCACTCGCATGGGTGCGCGTATCGATCTGACGGCGCTGCGCGAGGTAGGCGGCGAGCCGGTCGCCGACATCCGCGTCCGCCATGCGCCGCTGCAGGGCATGGTCATCCCGCCTCGTCTGGTATCGCTGGCCATCGATGAGTTTCCCGCGCTGTTCATCGCGGCGGCGTGTGCGAAGGGGCGGACGGTGATTACCGGCGCCGAAGAGCTGCGTGTCAAGGAAAGCGACCGCATTGCGGTGATGGCCAGCGGTCTGCGTGCCCTGGGGGTCACCGTGGAAGAGCGCGTGGATGGGGCCGTCATCCACGGATCCCTGCTGGGGGGTGGCCGTGTAGAGAGTCACGGGGATCACCGTGTCGCGATGGCCTTCGCCATGGCGGCACTGGTGGCGCGGGACGCCATCGAAATCCTCGACTGCGCCAATGTGGCTACGTCCTTTCCGAATTTTCCCGCTCTGGCGCAGCAAGCCGGGCTACTGTTGGCGGTGGCGGACGCATGAAGGCCATCCCTGTCATCACGTTGGATGGTCCCGGTGGTGTCGGCAAGGGTACGCTGAGTCGCCTTTTGGCGCGTGATCTGGGCTGGCATCTCTTGGATAGCGGCGCGATTTATCGGGCATTGGCGCTGGCGGCCCAGCGAGCCGGGCTTCATGCAGATGAGGAAGCGGCGCTGTCCGACCTCGCTCGCGCCTTACCGCTGAGCTTTCGGGGGGATGCGGACGAAACCCATGTTCTGCTCGCGGGAGACTCGGTCGATGCGGAGATTCGCGCCCCGGAAATCAGCGCGTTGACCTCGCAGATCGCCGCAATTCCCATGGTGCGCGCGGCCTTGTTGCAACGCCAGCGGGATTTTCGCCGGGCGCCGGGACTGGTGGCCGATGGTCGGGATATGGGAACCGTGGTTTTCCCGGACGCGCCGCTCAAGGTATTTCTCACCGCCAGTGTTGAGGAGCGCGGTAAACGACGTCTGAATCAGTTGATGGAACAGGGTATTAGTGCTAATCTCGCCACAGTTGTGGCGGAAATTGCGGAACGTGACGCCCGGGATCAGCAACGTAGCGTGGCACCACTCCGGCCCGCGCCCGGTGCGCGTCTCCTGGATACCAGCGGACAAAGTGTTTCCGACACATACAGGGTCCTGCAAGGTTGGGTGCAATCCACTTTGCAGGAAAATTGAAACCGCCATTTCATGGCATTGAGCAGTGATTCAAGGGACGCCCATGGCGCACCCGGTAAATGAGGCCTACTGAAATTTATGACCACCCCTAACGCTGAAACGCTTGTTGAACCCAGTTTTGCCGAGATGTTTGAAGAAAGCCAGAGCACCCAGGGCCTTAAGCCCGGCGAGTTGCTCACCGGCATCGTGACCCGCGTCGATAACGATTTTGTCATCGTCGACGTGGGTCTCAAGTCCGAAGGACCGATTCCCACCGAGCAGTTTCGCAATGCGGAAGGCGAGATCGAAGTCAAGGTAGGCGATTCCGTGGAGGTTTGTCTGGAACTGGTGGAAGATGGCATGGGCGAGACCCGCCTCTCCCGCGAAAAAGCCCGCCGTGCCAAGACCTGGGTCGATCTGGAGAAGTCTTTCAATGACAACGCCGTGGTGCATGGCTTCCTCACCGGCAAGGTGAAAGGGGGGTTCACGGTCAGCATCGACGGTGTGCGCGCCTTCCTGCCTGGCTCGCTGGTCGACGTGCGCCCGGTACGGGATGTTGCCTATCTCGAAGGCAAAGACCTGGAGATGAAAATCATCAAGCTGGACCGCAAGCGCAACAACGTGGTGGTTTCCCGTCGCGCGGTGGTCGAGCAGGAACAGAGTGTGGAACGCGGCGCGCTGCTGGAGAGTATTCAGGAAGGTGCGATCCTGGATGGCGTGGTCAAGAATCTCACCGATTATGGCGCATTCATCGACCTGGGCGGCATCGACGGCCTGCTGCACATCACCGATATGGGTTGGCGCCGGGTCAAGCATCCCAGCGAGGTGGTCACCGTGGGTGGCGAAGTGCGCGTGCTGGTGCTCAAATTCGACCGTGAGCGCGGCCGCATCTCCCTGGGCATGAAACAGTTGGGTGAAGACCCATGGCGCGATATCGCTCGCCGTTACCCGGAGGCCACCCGGATTTTCGGCAAGGTCACCAACGTCACGGACTACGGCGCATTTGTCGAGATCGAAGAGGGCGTCGAAGGTCTGGTGCATGTTTCCGAGATTGACTGGACCAACAAGAATATCAATCCGGCCAAGGCCTTGCATGTGGGCCAGGAAGTCGAGGTGATGATCCTGGACATCGACGAAGAACGCCGCCGCATTTCTCTAGGTATCAAGCAGTGCCTGCCCAACCCGTGGGACGACTTCGCGCAGAACTTCCAGAAGGGCGATCGGGTTTCCGGTCAGATCAAGAGCATTACCGATTTCGGCGTGTTCGTCGGTCTGGATGGCGGTATCGATGGCTTGATCCATCTTTCCGATCTGGCCTGGGATCGTACCGGTGAAGAGGCGGTGCGCGACTTCAAGAAGGGCGACACTCTGGATGCCGTGGTCCTGAGCATCGATCCCGAACGAGAGCGCATCAGCCTGGGTATCAAGCAGATGGAGACCGATCCCTTCATTCAGTTTGTGGTGGCCAACGAAAAAGGCGCCCTGGTCGAAGGTGAAGTACTTTCTGTCGACAATCGTGGCGCGGTGATCCGCGTGGCCGAAGGGGTGGAAGGCTTCCTGCCGCAGCGTGAATGGGCTCGTGGTCAATCCTTGTCCGCGGGGGGGAAGGTCGAGGTCAGCATCGCCATGGTGGACCGCAAGAACCGTACCTTGACCCTCAGCACCAAGGCCCGGGAAGCCGTTGCTTCCCAGGAAGACCAGGCGGCAATGGTCCAGCAGTATGCGCGTAGTGCCGCGACGGGCACCACCAGTTTGGGTGATCTCATCAAGGAACAACTCAAGCGCAAGCAGGGGGAGGAGAGTTGATTCCTCTCCTTTTCCTGTCCGGCTTGTCGGGATGACCTGTCATTTGTCCATTCTTCAATCATTTAAGAAGCAAAAATATGACTAAATCAGAACTGATCAAGAACATAAGCGCCCAGTATCCGCATTTGAGTGTGCGCGATGTCGAGGTGGCCGCCCGTCAGGTGCTGGATTACCTCAGTGATGCTTTGGCTGAAGGTGAGCGCATCGAAATCCGCGGCTTTGGCAGTTTTTCGATGCATGTGCGTCCGGCCAAGCAGGGACGCAATCCGAAAACCGGCGAGCCGGTTTTGGTGCCCGAGAAGCGGGTCCCTCACTTCAAGCCGGGCAAAGAACTGCGTGAACAGGTAGATTATCCGGAGGCGGCTACGGTCTCTGGCGGCAAAGTCTAATTGACCGCCTCTGGTGTGGATATTGGGGTTATCCTTGTCCTGCTGGCGGCGATTCTGTCAGGGGTTTTCGTTGGCCAGCGTATTCCTCGACGCAAGTCCGCGGCGGGCATTCCGGATACGGTTCCCAAGGTCTATATCCAAGGCCTCAACTATCTTCTGAGTGAACGCAACGATGAGGCCGTGGAGATCTTTCTCGATGCTTTGCGGCAGCATCCGGAAAGTGTTGATATCCTTCTCGCGCTGGGACGCCTTTTCCGGCGTCGCGGGGAACTGGAGCGTGCGTTGCGGGTGCATCAGCACCTTTTGGAGCAACCAGCATTGGCTCCGGATCTGCGGCAAGGCGTGCTCTTTGAAATCGCACAGGACTACCTCAAGGCGGGGATTCTGGATCGCGCGGAATCCATCCTCAAGGAATTACTGGATCGTCAGCCGGATCATTTGGAAGGATTGGCCACACTGGCGGAACTCTACGAACTGGGTGGCGAATGGGAGCAGGCCATTGCGATTCGTCGGCGATTGTGCGAAGCGGGCATGGGGGGGCAGCGCTCCGTGATCGCCATGCTCTACGGGGAGTTGGCGGAGCAGGCGGTGCGGGCAGGCCGCCCTGAGGAGGGGCAGGCTTTTCTGGATAAAGCGCGGCAAGAAGATGCGGAGAATCCGCGCGCCTGGGTGGTCGGTGGGCGTATCGCCTATGATCGGCAGGACTGGCGGGGCGCTGTTAAGCTTTGGGCCAATCTTCTGGATGCAGACGTGGAATTGGTCTTGCTGGTTTTGGAGCCTTTTCTTTCGGCCTTGCGTGCCGCCGGGGAGCGACCGGATGGCTCTGGGCTGCGGGAACGGTTGCTGCGCATGTGCCGCACACCGCTTGCGGTGGATCGTCTGGCGCATGCCCTGCACGCCGTGGAAGGCAGATCCGCAGCCACCGCCTATTTGCGTCATCTTCTGCTGCTGCAACCGGATATGCGAACCATGCAGGTCTTGTTGAAGCTGGATCCCGCGGCGCCAGGACCGGAGCTGTATTCGGCGATGGCGGTGGCTGTCCGGGACTTGTCGGTGGAAACGCCAGTTTTTCAGTGCCGGAGTTGCGGGTACCAGAGCCCGCACTACTACTGGCGCTGTCCCAGTTGCAGACAATGGGGAACCTTCTCCGGAGGACGTAATCCGTGATTTCGCCGCTGATCGTTGCGCTCGATTACGCCAACGACCGCGAGGCGCTGGCGCTGGCGGCGCAGCTCGATCCGGCCGTGTGCCGGGTCAAGGTGGGCAAAGAACTTTTCACGACGGCGGGACCCGCCATTGTGGTAAGCCTGCAGCGCATGGGATTTGAAGTATTTTTGGATCTCAAGTTCCATGATATCCCACAAACGGTGGCCAAGGCGTGCAAGGCAGCGGCCCGGCTCGGGGTGTGGATGCTCAACGTGCATGCCAGTGGCGGCCGCGCCATGCTGCTTGCGGCGCGTGAGGCGGTCGCCAGTACGGAGGGCCGTCCCCCCTTGTTGATCGCGGTGACGGTGCTGACCAGTCTGGATGACGCGGCCCTGCACGAGATTGGTGTGAGTGGCGCGGCGCGGGACCAGGTGCGCCGTTTGGCGGCGCTCGCCGCGGCGTGCGCCTTGGATGGCGTCGTGTGCGCCGCGCAAGAGGCGATGGAGTTGCGTGAGGCATTTCCCGGGTTGTTGCGGGTGACGCCCGGCATCCGCCTCGCGGGGGGGGCGCAAGACGACCAGCGGCGTACCATGACTCCAGCGGCGGCGCGGGCGGCCGGGTCGGATTTTCTGGTGGTGGGCAGACCTGTCACGGCCGCGGCGGACCCGGCACTGGCCCTGCGCCAGATATTGGCCGAATTGGCGGGGCGTCTTGTCGATTCTGAAAAGCCCGACTAAGTGATTAGAGTGCGGATGCGCGGGTGCGCTTGTGGTATCGCGATAAAGAAACAGAGGTAGAGCCGTGACTGCGGATGAAGTGGTGGCGTTGTACAAAGAGGATGGGGCACTGCTCCAGGGACATTTTCTGTTATCTTCCGGGTTGCATAGCGATACCTACCTGCAATCGGCCAAGGTACTGCAATTTCCCGGGCATGCGGCACGGCTTGGTGCGGCCATGGTTGCGGGCATCCCGGCGGACTTGCGGCGGCGCATCTCTTGCGTCGCAGGCCCCGCCATGGGTGCGGTTCTGGTATCTTACGAGTGCGGGCGTGCGCTGGGCGTCCGCAGTGTATTTACCGAACGGGAAGGCGGACGGATGGTCTTGCGCCGGGGTTTTGTCTTGACACCGGGAGAAGGCGTGCTGGTAGTCGAAGACATCACCACCACCGGTGGCTCGACGCGGGAATGCATCACGGCGGTAGCGGCAGCAGGGGGGCAAGTGCTCGCCACGTCCGCCATCATCGATCGTAGTGCGGGGTTTCATGATTTTGACGGGATACCTTTTTTCCCGCTACTGCAGCTTCCGGTACGTACCTGGGAGGTGGTGGATTGTCCCCTTTGCGCCGGCGGGGACACGCCGATCAAACCGGGGAGTCGTGGCCTGCGCTAACCTTGAGGGGCAGCGGGCTTGTGTTTATCATTGACGATTGGGCTTAGGCAAAATGCAACATAAGGATCAGTTCATGCGAATCTCGATACCAGAGGCGGCGCCTCTGGAAAGACACATCAGTGTCACCATTCCCGCCCGTGAGGTGGAGAGTGAAGTGTCTCAGCGCCTGCGCAGCAAAGCGCGCTCCGCCCGTTTTCCCGGCTTCCGTCCCGGTAAGGCGCCTATCGCCCTGATCGAGCGGCATTATGGTTCCGACGCTCTCATGGAGGCCTTCGACCATCTCATCAACGCGCATTATTCCCAGGCGGTACGTGAGGAGTCCCTGCGCCCGGTCGGGCAGCCCGAGGTACAGGTCGAGAAGGGCGGGCGTGGTGAAGATCTGGTCTTTACGGCAGTGATCGAGGTGTATCCGGAATTCGAACCGCAGGTGCCGGACGCCACCGTGATCCGGAAGTCGGTCGAAGTGACGGATGCCGATGTGGATGCCACCCTCGATATCATGCGTCAGCAGCGGCGTTTTTATGTGCCGGTCGAGCGGGCTGCCCAGAGCGAGGATCGGGTCATCGTGGATTTTCAGGGCACCATGGATGGTACGCCTGTGCCCGGCGGCGATGTTACCGATTATTCCGTTGTGCTGGGCTCCGGCCGCTTGCTGCCAGATATCGAGCAAGGCCTTTCAGGGATGTCCGTCGGAGAAGAGAAGCAGGTCTCCGTGCGGTTTCCGGATGGGTACCACACCCCGGAACTGGCGGGTAAAGCCGCGCAATTTCATTTGCAGGTCAAAGAAGTGGCGGCGCCCCAGTGGCCCGAGGTCGACGCGGCCTTCGCCCGTGCGCTGGGCATTGAGGATGGCGAAGTGGCCGTGCTGCGCCAGGAAGTGCGCGAAAACCTGGAGCGCGAGGCGCAACGCATTATCCGTGGTCAGGTCAAGACGCAGATTCTGGAACTGATCGCAGAGAGCCATCATCCCGACTTGCCCAAGCAAATGGTCCAGCGGGAACTGGAACGGCTACGGAAGGATGCCGACGTCGCGACCAATGGTGGCGACCTGGATGCGTTGGCGCGGCGGCGTGTGGTTCTTGGCTTGGTCATGTCCGAGATCGCGCGTCGTGAAAATTTCTGGGCTTCTCCGGCGGAGGTCACGCAAGTGATTCAGGATATGGCGGTGCAGTATGAGGAGCCGGAACAATTCGTGAGTTGGTATCGCAGCAAACCGGAGCAGATGGAGGAGGCGGAGGCCATGGTGCTGGAAGGCAAAGTGGTGGCATGGTTTCTGGAGCGTGTTAAAGTAACCGACGAACCCGTCAGTTTCAACCAGCTTATTGGCCGTGCGCCGGCGGCTGCGGTAAGCGCGGATAGCTGATGCCCGACGTGATGGCGCGTCGACTGACAAGGAGCATAACCATGTGGAAACAGGGAGGGGACCGGTTGGCGCCCACCGTACAGGGGCTGGGCTACGTGCCGATAGTGGTCGAACAGACCGGACGCGGCGAGCGTTCCTACGATATCTACTCCCGCCTGCTCAAGGAACGGGTGATCTTCCTGGTGGGTCAAGTGGAAGACATGATGGCCAACCTGGTGGTCGCCCAGTTGCTTTTTCTGACGGCAGAAAATCCGGATAAAGACATTGAGCTTTACATCAACAGTCCGGGTGGTTCTGTCACCGCGGGCATGGCGATTTACGACACGATGCAGTTCATCCGTCCAAAGGTCAGCACGCTCTGCATTGGGCAGGCGGCGAGCATGGGGGCGGTGTTGCTGGCGGCGGGCGCCGAAGGCAAGCGCTACGCGCTGCCCAACGCGCGGATCATGTTGCATCAGCCCTCCGGCGGTTTTCAGGGGCAAGCGCACGATATCGAGATCCATACGAAAGAAATCCTGCGCATCCGCGAACGGCTCAATGATATCCTGGTCCATCACACCGGACAGAGCCGTGAACGCATCGAGCAGGATCTCGACAGAGACTTTTTCATGTCGGCCGAAGAGGCCCAAACCTACCATCTTGTGGACGCCGTGATTGCCCGTCATGGCGAAAACGAGACCGCCTGAAACGGGCAGGAGAACAGCCATGGCTGGAAAGCATGAGGGAAGTGGTGAAAAAACGCTGTATTGTTCGTTCTGTGGCAAGAGCCAGCACGAGGTCCGCAAGCTGATCGCCGGTCCTTCGGTATTCATCTGCGACGAATGCATCGAGTTGTGCAACGACATCGTCAAGGACGAGATACTGGACGACCACAGCGAGGGCCAGGACAAGCTGCCCAGGCCCATGGAAATCCGCAAGACCCTGGATGCGTACGTGATTGGTCAGGAAAGCGCCAAGAAGGTGTTGTCTGTGGCCGTGTATAACCACTACAAGCGCCTGGAGCATGGTGGCCGGGACAACGAGGTCGAGCTGGACAAGAGCAACATCCTGTTGATCGGGCCCACAGGCTCGGGCAAGACGCTGCTGGCGCAAACCCTGGCTCGCCTCCTGAATGTGCCTTTCGCCATGGCCGATGCGACGACCCTGACGGAGGCCGGTTATGTGGGGGAGGATGTCGAAAACATCATCCAGAAACTCCTGCAGAAATGTGATTACGATGTGGAAAAAGCGCAGACCGGTATCGTTTATATCGATGAGATCGACAAGATCACCCGGAAATCGGAGAACCCTTCCATCACCCGGGATGTCTCTGGTGAGGGCGTGCAGCAAGCCCTCCTCAAGCTGATCGAGGGAACTGTCGCTTCCGTGCCGCCCCAGGGTGGCCGCAAGCATCCGCAGCAAGAGTTCCTGCAAGTGGATACCCGGCACATCCTCTTCATCTGTGGCGGTGCCTTTGCGGGCCTGGAAAAATCCGTTTCCTCACGTCTGGAGAAGGGTGGCATGGGTTTCAATGCGCCCCTCAAGCACCATGACAAGGGCGCGACAGCCGCGATGCTGATGCGAAACCTGGAGCCGGAAGACTTGGTGCGCTATGGCTTGATTCCTGAATTTGTCGGGCGTCTGCCGATTCTCGCGCTACTGGAGGAACTGGATGAGGAAGCCCTGATCTCCATTCTGACCGAGCCGAAGAATGCGCTGGTGAAGCAGTATCAAAAGCTTTTTGCGTTGGAAGGCGTGACCCTGGAGTTCCGCACCGAGGCGCTCCGCGCCATTGCTAAAAAGGCCTTGACGCGCAAAACCGGCGCCCGGGGTTTGCGCTCCATTCTGGAGCAGATTCTGCTGGATAGCATGTACGAGTTGCCGTCCATGAGCGGGGTTAAAAAAGTGGTGGTCGATGCCACTGTCGTTGAAAGTGGCACCAAACCGCTGTTGGTTTACGATGATGCTGCCAAGGTGGATATGTCGCACCCTGCCTGAAGCGGAGCGGGGCGTTCATTGAAAAGCACCGTGGACGACCCCATCTGCATCGTTATTGGTAGTCATTCACCTCATTGCTGGAGTAAACCGTGGCCCAAATAGATAAGAGTCTTCTGGTGGAAGAGGAAGCGCAAATGGTACCGGTGTTACCGTTGCGCGATGTCGTGGTGTTTCCCTTCATGGTCATTCCTCTCTTCGTGGGGCGGGCGAAGTCTATCCGTGCCCTGGAAGAGGCCATGTCCGGCGAGAAACAGATTCTGCTGGTGGCGCAAAAGAACGCGGCGGATGATGATCCCCAGCCAGAGAATATTTACCGGATTGGCACGCTGGCGACCATTCTGCAGCTTCTCAAGCTGCCGGACGGGACCGTCAAGGTGCTGGTTGAGGGTACCGACCGGGCAAAGATCGTCTCTTTCCTGCCTGCTGGGGAGTCCTTGCGGGCACAAGTACAGGTCGTGGCCAGCGGCGCGGCGAGTGATCGTGAGCTCGAAGCCCTCATGCGTTCGGTGAGTGCGCAATTTGAGTCCTACGTTAAGCTGAACAAGAAAATCCCGCCCGAAATCCTGTCTACTTTGGCCAGTATGGATGATCCGGCGCGGCTGGCGGATACGGTAGCGGCCCACCTGAGTCTCAAGCTGGAAGAGAAACAGGAGATTCTCGAGAAGGCGGAGACGCAGGCCCGACTCGAACACCTATTGGGCATGATGGAATCTGAAATAGACCTCCTGCAGGTGGAAAAGCGTATCCGTGGTCGTGTCAAGCGGCAGATGGAAAAAAGCCAGCGTGAATATTATCTGAACGAGCAGATGAAGGCGATCCAGAAAGAGTTGGGTGATCTGTCCGAAGAGGGTGGTGGCGAACTGGACGATCTGGCGCGCAAAATCGGCAAGGCTGGAATGCCCAAGGATGTGCAAGCCAAGGCTGAGGCCGAGCTGAAAAAATTGCGGATGATGAGCCCCATGTCGGCGGAGGCGACGGTCGTGCGTAACTACATCGACTGGCTGGTGAGTGTACCTTGGCGCAAGCGCAGCAAGATCACCAAGGATCTCAAGCGCGCCAAGGCCATCCTCGATGCCGATCACTATGGTCTGGAGGATGTCAAGGAGCGTATTCTCGAATACCTCGCCGTGCAGGAGCGGGTAGGCAACAGCCGGGGACCGATCCTTTGCCTGGTGGGTCCGCCTGGGGTGGGTAAAACCAGCCTGGGACGCTCCATCGCGTCGGCGACGGGGCGAAAGTTTGTGCGCATGTCCTTGGGTGGTGTGCGCGACGAGGCGGAGATCCGTGGTCATCGGCGGACCTACATTGGGGCGCTGCCTGGCAAAATCGTCCAGAGTCTGGCCAAGATCGCCACGCGGAATCCGTTGATGCTGCTGGATGAAGTGGACAAGATGGCGATGGATTTTCGAGGGGACCCGGCCTCTGCCCTCCTGGAGGTGTTGGATCCGGAGCAGAACGCCACGTTCAACGACCATTATCTGGAAGTGGATTTCAACCTTTCCGAGGTGATGTTCGTGACGACGGCGAACACCCTCAACATTCCGGCACCGCTGATGGATCGCATGGAGGTCATTCGTATCCCTGGCTATACCGAAGATGAAAAAACCCACATCGCCACCCAGTATCTGTTACCCAAGCAGATCGGGAAAGCCGGGCTTAAGGACGGAGAAATACAGGTTTCGCAGACGGTTATTCGTGACATTATCCGTTATTACACCCGGGAAGCCGGCGTGCGGAATCTGGAGCGTGAACTGGCGCGTATCTGTCGTAAGGTGGTCAAGGAACTCCTGCTCGACAAGAAACGCACGCGGGTACAAATCTCGGATCGCAATTTGAACAAATATCTGGGAGTCCGCCGCTTTGACTTCGGTAAGGCGGAGAAGGAAAACCGGATCGGTGAGGTCACCGGTCTGGCCTGGACCGAGGTGGGTGGGGAACTGCTCAGCATCGAGGCGGTGGTCGTGCCGGGGCGTGGCAAGCTGCTGATTACCGGCAAACTGGGAGACGTCATGCAGGAGTCTATCCAGGCTGCCATGAGCGTGGTGCGGGCCCGGTCGCGTGCTCTGGGGATTGCTATGGACTTCTACCAGAACCGCGATGTGCACATCCATGTGC
Source organism: Acidithiobacillus ferrianus (assembly GCF_010378095.1). Classification (GTDB taxonomy): domain Bacteria; phylum Pseudomonadota; class Gammaproteobacteria; order Acidithiobacillales; family Acidithiobacillaceae; genus Acidithiobacillus; species Acidithiobacillus ferrianus. The sequence continues at coordinate 250,298 of NZ_WNJL01000035.1, forward strand.
CGGAAGGGGCGACTCCCAAGGATGGGCCAAGTGCGGGTATCGGCATGGCCACGGCGTTGGTGTCGGCGCTTACCAACATTCCGGTGCATGCCACGGTCGCGATGACCGGAGAGATCACCTTGCGCGGTGAAGTGCTGCCTATTGGTGGACTCAAGGAGAAGCTGCTGGCGGCGCATCGCGGCGGTATCAGTACGGTATTGATTCCTGCGGAGAATGAAAAGGATCTTCAGGAAATCCCGAAAAATGTGCGTGATGCCCTGACCATCAAGCCGGTGCGCTGGATTGACGAAGTCTTGGCGATCGCGCTGGAATCGGCACCGACATTACTGCCGGACGACGGAGAATCTTCGCCGCTGATAGGTGCCGTGCCGGTCAATGAGCCCGTCGAGGATAAAGCCACGGCGCATTAACGCGTGCTTTTGCCGCCCGCTGCGGAAAATGTCTGGGACGCGGCATTGCTTGTCTGGCGGTTTGTTTGAGCGATTTGCTTTGCGGTGTGTTGGATGCATTTCCTGGCTATTATCGTCGCTTTATCACGACAGTGACGCCATGTTTGAGCATTCAGCAGTGTGTTTCTTGACAAGCCTTTTTTGGGACTGTTATAACCTTCTCTGGACAGAAAGGATGCATGGCCTTACCCGGTAACCGAGCGTATAAACAGGAGAAAGAAATATGAACAAATCGGAATTGATCGAAAAGATTGCGGAAGAAGCTGGCGTAACGCGGGCAGCTGCTGGTCATACGTTGGATGCGGTCGTCAAGGTGGTGACAGAGGCGTTGAAAGCGGGTGATCAGGTGACCCTGGTGGGTTTCGGATCGTTTCTGGTTTCCAGCCGTGAGGCGCGTAAAGGACGTAACCCCGCTACCGGTGAAGAAATCATGATCGCTGCAAGTCGCACCCCTAAATTTAAGGCTGGCAAAGCACTACGGGATGCAGTAAACTAGCGCGTCTGGTTTGGGCGGTTAGCTCAGTGGGTAGAGCGTCGGCTTTACACGCCGAATGTCGGGGGTTCGAGCCCCTCACCGCCCACCACCAAAGATTATTGGGGTGGTAGTTCAGTCGGTCAGAATGCCGGCCTGTCACGCCGGAGGTCGCGGGTTCGAGCCCCGTCCGCCCCGCCAATACGAGTAAGGCGACCCTTTTGGGGGGCGCCTTTTTTTACATCTGTGTAGTGCTATAAGATAGAATTCCGCGCTTGCTGCCGGGATTTCCCGATGCGTCCTCCACTTTGGATATAGAGGACGGTGGACATGGCTTGCGCAATTTTCGAGTTCCTGGGGGATGTGCCTATGATGGATATGTTTCGGAATCTTGGACAGTCTTGGGTGGCCAAGATCTTCATGATATTAATTGCGCTGTCTTTCGTGATGTGGGGCGTAAGCGGGTATTTATTATCGGGGAATTCCAGTTCATCGACGGTGGCCACCGTGAATGGTCAAAGGATCAGCGATGCCGCATTTCAAAAACGCTTGGAAGAGACCCAAGCCCGTTACAATCACGTTTTTGGAGCAGCGGCGGCGGCAAAGATGGCGAAAGAAAATGGCTTCGCCCGCGATGTGCTGGATGGGATGATCGATAACTTGCTATTGGCTACGGAAGCGAGCCGATTGGGATTGGTGGTGCCTGAGATTGCGTTGGCCAAGAAGGTTGAATCCATTCCGAGTTTCCAGAACAAAGGGGTTTTTTCCAAAAGCCGTTATGAAAAATTACTGATGGCCAATAACATGACACCGGCACAGTTCGAAGCCATGTTGCGCGAAAGCATGCGCTTGGAGCAGTTGCAGGTGATCCCCCAGGTCATGGCGATGGCATCAGATGCGGAGGCGACCCGGATCTGGGCCTGGTCACAGGAATATCGGGATGTGAGTGCCGCTAAGCTACCAGCGACCGACTTCGCGGCAGCAGCCCAACCAACGGAGGCGGAGGTGGTGGATTACTATCACGCCCACGCCGATCAATTCCAGTCGCCGGCACAGGTGCAGGTGCGGTACGTCGTGTTGGGTCCTGACCATTTTGTGAGCAAACCTCCATCTCCGGCGAACGCGGCAGCGAGCACTTCCTCTGCGACGGCCGCCGGGCGGAGCGCCGTATCGGGGCATGATCGGGCGGAAATGGCATTTCAAGCACAAATCGAGAATTTTAAGGACCGCTTGTTCAGTAATCCTGACAGTTTAGGCGCCGTGGCCAAGGCCTATGATCTCAAAATTGAAGACAGTGGGGTGTTGACGGCGGGGAAAGTGCCGAGCCAGGGCCCCTTTACGGACCCAAAAGCGTTGGCCGCCGCTTTTAGTAAGGCCGTTCTTGCGGGTAAAAACAGTAATGCGGTGACTTTGGCCAATGGTGATTTACTCGCTGTGCACCTGCTGCATTATACACCGGGTAGTGCCCAGCCTTTGCGTGCCGTGGAGGGATCCATTACGGCGCGATTAACGGCAACGAAGGCGGAGCAACTGGCCAAATCCAAGGCGCAAGCGTTACTGGTCGCGGCGAGGCGGGATCACAATGTGGACGTGCTGACGGACCATGGCACCTACCCCGTGCGTCAGCATCTCGATGTGACGAGGCACAATGGGCAGGGACTGGATGAGGCCATGTTGAAGGCGGTATTCGCCGCTCCCGCTCCCGCGGCCGGAGTCCCGACCATGGGCATGGTGAAAAGCGCGGATGGTTATCAGGTTTTTGCGATAACCCGGGTGAGCGCGCCTTCGGTGGCGGCCTTGAACCCCAAGGTGGGTGCGCAGATCCGCGCCACCTTGGAGGAACAACGCGGTCGTTTGCTGTCGGCGGCCTACCTGAAGGATTTGCGGAGGCACGCCAAAGTGAAGATCAATGCGACGCAACTGGCGCGATTCTCTCACGAGTCATGAGGTGGATCAGTAAGATCCACGTATCGCGCGACCATGCAGCAATTCGTTCGGCCTGAATGCGTGGGGGAGGCCGGCTCCATGACGCGGGCGGTCAGTTGCTTTGAACCTTGGTCCAGATGGTGTCGCCGCCGAGCCAGGGAAAGGCGATATAGCCATATACTTTGAGCTTGCGCGAATCCAGCGTGGTCAACGTGCCATGGAAATAGGTATTGCTGTTCGGGTCGTAGATACGGCCCCGTACCCACTCTCCCGGACGTTTGGGTACGAAGTTGGCCAGAATTTGCGGTTGGCCTTTGGCGAAGGCCTGTTGCACGGTATCTTGTACATGGCCCACACTCTGCCCGAAAAATGCGCCATTTTTCTCGTAAATGCGGATATAGCTGTGACCGCCGGCGGTTTTCCACAGACCCACAATATTTTCATTCGCCGTGCTGGCCAGGGCGGTCCCGGTGGCGCCCCCGAACGCCAGGGTAAACGGAACCAGGGCATGGGTGAAAAGGCGTTTCAGTGTTTTTACCATCGCAGTGCTTGCAGCGTATCTCGGACTATTCTACTAATAAGACTAACAAATCAATGCGCTATAATCAACCGGGCTGGTTCCGCTCAGGACGTTGGCTATCCCGCAGTGGTGTTGAATGTCATGCGCGAAGCGTGGGCCGAGCCAAAGGACAGCGCTGTTTGACCATCGCTTGCCTTTTGCGACGAGACTGTATGAAAATATAGTCATCGTCGGCGATGAGCATGTGCTGGTCCCAGGAGGTATGGTATGGATGAACTGACCCCCAGACAGGCGGAGATTCTCGCCTGGATTCGCGCGCGCATGGCGGAGGACGGTCTTCCGCCTACCCGCGCCGAGATGATGCGCGCTTTTGCCTTCCATTCGCCCAACGCCGCCGAAAGCCACCTGCGGGTACTGGCGCGCAAAGGTTATATCTCGTTGCGGAGTGGGACCGCCAGGGGTATCCACCTCTGCAACCGTGAAGAAGAGGACAGTGGCTTGCCCCTGGTCGGGCGTGTGGCCGCCGGTCAGCCCATGCTGGCCGAGGAATTTCGGGAGGGGCGACTGCCCGTCGATCCCGGGCTCTTTTCACCCAGGGCCGATTATCTGTTGCGGGTGCGGGGTATGAGTATGCGCGACGCCGGTATTCTCGATGGCGATATCCTGGCCGTGCGTCGCGAAGCCGCGTGCGTTCCCCAGGAGGGGCAGATGGTAGTCGCTCGGGTCAACGGGGAGGTGACCGTCAAGCGCTGGAGACGGGAAGGGGACCAGGTCTGGCTTCTGCCGGAGCACCCCGATTTCTCACCGATCCCGGTGGATCTGCGGCGCGACAACCTGATCATCGAGGGCGTCGTGGTCGGACTCTTGCGCGTCGGGGGCAAGCTATGAATCCATCGTGATGCGGTACCCATCTGGCTTTTACCGTGGGCGCCGGTTTAGAATCCAGGAATGCCGTCTTCCCATCTCTCGGAAACACAAGGACCGTAGAACCACATGCAGAAGAAATCCATTGCTTTGGCCATAGGCCTTTTTGTTGTTGGCGGACTTTCCGGTATGGTTCTGGAGCATTTCAGACCGATTGTCCGCGCGCACGCAGAGGTGAGTCTCGGCACCGCACAGAAGTTGTTCGATGCCGTCACCCATGGCCGGGCCAAGGCGGACAAGGTGTTCTCCGGTCCCGGCGGGTTGACTGGCGTTGAAGTGGATTTCGATGGACACAAGACCGTCGCGTTCATAACGGCGGATGGTAAGTACCTGGTTGCCGGACCGGTCCTGAATGCGCAGGGTAATGATCAGGGCCACGCCGCCATGATACGGCTCGGCCTGGTCCCCAAACCCATGCGTGCCAGTGCGCTGGCGAAAGAAACCGTCCATGCCGACAGCTTTGTGCTGGGCACCGGAGGACCCGAGATCACGGCTTTCGTCGATCCCAACTGCATTTTTTGTCACAAGTTCTACGAGCGTGCCCAACCCCTGATCGCCGCCGGTAAACTGCGGATACGCTACCTTGTGGTCGGTTTTCTCAAACCTAGCAGCGAGGCCAAAGCCGCCGCTATCCTGGGCGCTCCCAATCCCGCGGCGGCCATGGCTGAAAATGAAAAGGGCTTCGTGGAAGCGACGGAAGAAGGCGGCATCCAGCCCGACGAGCACGCCAGCGCCGCCACGATCAGTGCGGTGAGGGACAATACCAGACTGCTCAGTGAGAGCGGCGAGATAGCCACCCCCACCTTGATTTATTGTGATCAGAAAGGTGCGCCTCGCTTGATCCATGGCTTGCCCAAAGGAAGCCTGAAGGATTTCGCGGGTCATATCGGTAACCTGCAAAACGGGGTGTGCCGGAAGTGAGTACGCCCAGCCCGCAAGCCATGGTGATCCAGCGCGGGGATTATAGGGCGCCGAGTTACCAGATCCCTGAGATCATCCTGGACTTGCGCCTCGATCCGGAAAATACCGAGGTGCTTGCCCACCTCCATTTCCGGCGTGTCGCGGCGTCTCCCGTCGCGGAATTACCGCTCAACGGGGAGGCTCTGGAGTTGTTGAGTCTCCAGCGGGATGACCAGGTGCTGGCGGAGCATGAATACCGGCTGACCGAGGATGGCTTGGTGCTTCTGAATCCTCCCGAAACATTCGTGCTGAAGACCAAGGTGCGCCTTCACCCCGCGGCCAACACGGCGCTGTCCGGCCTCTATCACGCGGGCGGACAATTTTTGACCCAGTGCGAGGCGGAAGGGTTCCGGCGCATCACGTATATGCTGGATCGTCCCGACTGTCTGGCTCGTTTTACGGTCACGCTGCACGCCCCGCAGAAGCATTGTCCGGTCTTGCTGGCCAACGGGAACTGCATGGCTATGGGTCGCGAGGCGGAGGGTTGGCATTGGGCCCGTTGGGAAGATCCGTTTCCCAAGCCTACGTATCTCTTTGCCATGGTGGCCGGCGATCTGGCGGTGGTCCGCGATCGATACCGTACCGCTTCCGGCCGTGATGTGGCGCTGGAGATCTATGTGGCCGAGCGCGACACGGCGGCCTGCGTCCAGGCCATGGACAGTCTCAAACGCGCCATGCGCTGGGATGAAGAGGTCTATGGCCGCGAATACGATCTCGATCGTTACATGATCGTCGCCACTGACAGCTTCAATATGGGCGCGATGGAGAACAAGGGGCTCAACATCTTTAATGCCAAATATGTCCTCGCTAGCCCGGAAACGGCCACGGACAGTGATTATCAGGGCATTGAATCCGTGATTGCCCATGAGTATTTCCACAACTGGACCGGTAACCGGGTCACCCTGCGCGATTGGTTCCAACTGAGTCTCAAGGAGGGCTTGACCGTCTTCCGCGATCAGGAATTCAGTGCCGACCAGAACTCGCGTGGCGTTCAGCGCATTGGCGATGTGCGTCGTCTGCGCGCCGCCCAGTTCCCGGAAGACGCCGGTCCGCTCGCACATCCGGTGCGGCCCGAGGCATATTCCGAGATCAATAATTTTTACACCGCGACGGTCTATGAAAAGGGTGCCGAACTGATACGGATGATTCATACCCTGCTGGGTAAAACGCAGTTCCGCCAGGGTATGGACCTCTATTTCCAGCGCCATGATGGCCATGCCGTTACCATCGAAGATTTCCTCGCGGCCATGGAAGCGGCCAATCAGCGCGATCTTTCGGGGTTCCGCCGCTGGTACAGCCAGGCGGGCACCCCGGTACTCCGGGCTTCGGGCAGCTACGACCCTGTCCAGCACAGTTATACCCTCACCTTGCATCAGGAGACTCCAGCTACCCCCGGCCAGTCGACCAAAGAGCCGGTACCCATCCCAGTGCGCATGGCGCTCCTCAATACCCAGGGGCAACGTGCCCCCCTGAGCGGAGCCATCGAGGGTCCCGATGGTGAGGCCGTGTTGTTGCTTGAGCAGCGGGAGCAGTCCTGGACTTTTGTGAATCTGCCTGACCCCGTGATCCCCTCGCTGTTGCGCGGTTTTTCCGCCCCCGTGCGCCTGGAGAGCGCATGGGATGACGAGGCCTGCGGTTTTCTGGCCTGTTACGACGACGATCCCTTTAACCGCTGGGAGAGTATCCAGAACCTCGCCGTAAAGGCCCTGCTCGCCGCCGTTGCCGATTCGTCCGTGACTCCGTTGCCTGCCGTACTGCGCGACGCGACGGCCAGTATTTTGCGCGATGACGCATTGGACCCCGCGTTTCGTGCCGAACTGCTCACGTTGCCCAGCGAGGACTATATCGGCGAACAGATGTCGGTCGTGGCAGTCGAGGCCATTCACCGAGCCCGGGATACATTGAGACAGGACATCGGGGCGCGTTTTGCGGAAAAATGGATGGCCTTGTATCATGATCTCGCCGCGCCCTATCAGCGCGACGGCTTGGCTATCGGGCGGCGGCGTCTGCGTAATCTGGCTTTGAGCCATCTCATCGCGAGTGATGGCGATAGTCGCGAAGCGATGGCCTTGCACGCCCGTCAGCAATATGCGCAAGCCGACAACATGACGGACCGTCTGGCGGCTTTCCAGTTACTGGTTCAACATCCGCATCACGACGCTAAAGATATCCTGCTCGACTTCTACCGGAAATGGCATGGATATCCTTTGGTTATCGACAAATGGTTCAGTATTCAGGCGGCGACCCCGCGCCCGGAAACCCTGCATCAGGTGGAGCATCTCCTCGTGCACCCCGCTTTTGATTGGCGCGTTCCCAATCGGGTGCGTGCGGTGTTGGGCGGTTTCGCCGCCAATCCCACGGTTTTCCACGCTGCGGATGGTTCCGGTTATGCCTTTTACGCGGAACAAATTCGCCGGTTGGATGATATCAACCCGCAGACCGCCGCCCGTTTGGCGACGCCTCTGAGCCGTTGGCGGCGCTATGATGCGCAACGTCAACAGGCCATGCGCGCAGCGCTGACGATGCTTGCTGATAAGGCCAAGCTTTCCCGCGACCTGGCGGAGGTGATTCAGCGCTCCCTTCCCGTAAAAGATTAGTGGGTTCACCGTATCTACCGAGGAGACAGGAAGAATGGCTATCGATCGTCAAAGTGCCCTGAGTAAAGCGCTGGCCCTGAGAGAGGAAGAGAGTCTGGATGCCGCGACCATCGCGGTTGCAGAACAGTTGAGCGGCAAGGCCAATCTCAGTCTCGGAGAGGCCGTCGGCATACTCGGCAATGACCAGGTCGCCGAACTGGCCGGATTCCTGTTTGAGAGCATGAGTTACCAGCAACTGGCGCAGATTTGTGATGCGACCTCCTATGACCTCGAGCAGGCGCGCGAGTGGACAGTGGACGCATCCCAATATTGTTTGGCCCACGAAATAGCCCTTATCGGGCATATGATCGAACGTAAACGCGAAAGTCTGGACTAAAATACGCCGGGGGAGGGTTCAACCCCACGGCCGTGGGGCACTCTCCAACTGCTTCCAGTGCTTGCGGAATTTTTTGCGCTGCCGGCTTTCGCGGGCGTGCAGATAACCCATCAGCATGCCCGCATGGAAGGCGAGGCCGTGCTTGCGGCTGGTGGCCAGCCCGGTCAGGTGCTGCCGTGCCATATCGGCGTCATGGACCCCGCCAGAGGTTTCCTGCAAGGCGGCGAGCAGCTTGAGTAAGGTCTTGCTGTCTTTACTGGGCCACAATGCGCCCAACGCCAAAATCACATAGCGCCAGTTCTTGATGCGAATGCGCAAGGCGTGGAAGTCAGTCGCTGTTTTGACGTGATCCCCCGCCGCTGCTAGCTTGCGGTCTTGACGTTGCAAATGGCGTTCGACGTAGTCTTGCACGTCCTGATCGCTCTGCAACTCCTCACGCAGCAAAATCGCCCAGAGCTGCAAAAGCGCCGCAGCAAGCTGACCGTGCTGCGCGTCGACCCTCGCACCCTGCGCCGCCAGCCAATGACGCAAAGGGCGCGCTTCCGTTTCCGTCTCCTGGGCCAGGGTCTCCCAATAAGCGGTCAACACTTCATGATCCCGGCGAATGTTCTGCGCATGAAACCACCGGGCGAGTGCCTGACGGATGCCGGCCAGACGGTTCGCATGGTCCAGAGGGCGGCAGAAATGCAAGAGGGCACGCAGACTACGCACACTTTTGCGCAACTGATGAAAGTGCTCCGGGGTGTCAGCGGACGCATGCCGCATCGCCTCGGTCAGCGCTTGCTGGCTCTGCCGAATCAACAGATGACTCAGTACCCGCCCCGCGCTATCGCGACGGTGCAACGGCGGAATCTTATCCCGCATGGCGTGTGGATCGGACGGTAGTAGTCCGGCGAGACGCAAGCCCCGGGACATCTTGCTCTCGTCATCAGGCAATAGCGGCAGATCCCGGCACAGCACCGCCCCCATCTCCAGCATCGTGGCAGCGTCTCCTGACACGAGTTCCAGTTCTAACTCCAGAATGGGCGCGCGCAGACCCTGTGCGCGCATCTCTCCGCGATCCAAGGCGACCAGTATCTGGCCGCCATCGGCGCCATTCACCCGACTTTCCCTGCGTTCAAAGCGGGTTTCGAGAATGACTTGCAGGGGTGTTTCAAGAAAAGGCGCCAGCCGTGTCGCGGCTTCGCTCTCGCTAAAGACGGTGAGATCCGGCTCGGAAGAAGAAACGGTGACATTCCATTCAGGACGTTGATGGAGCCCCCCCGTGGAATGGCCTTCAGCCTTCAGCGTCGCCACCCATGCCTGGCCTTCCCGACGCACGCGATAAGCCAGTTTGGCCCGTTGCAGCATACCCTCCTGGCTATCATAGTAGAGGGCATGAAATGGCAGAGGGGATATCGCTCCCAGCGCCAGCAGGGGATATTGGGTTATTTTTTCCCAGGCAGCGGCGGAGGGGTCCAGTATCCGCAGCTTAAGCTCCTGTTCCACACGCACCCCCCATCACAAAGCGCATGATCTGCACCCACTGCGGTAACTCCGCGCGGGTTTCTGCGGTGCGCAAGTCGGCAAGACCAGCACCCAGTTCGGCGGCCCGTACATACAGTTGACTATCACGCAGGGTGGCCACCACCGGTAATGCCAGGTCCGCCAGAAAAGTTTGCAGATGCTGTCCGCCCTTGGTGCGTGCGTCTACCCGGTTGGCGATGACGCCCAGGCGCACTTTACCTTTGCGAAAGCGTTTGATTCTTTCCAGTTTTTCTAAGAACAGACGGCTGGCATCCTTATCGAAGGCGGAGGGGCCGATAGGAACTAGCAACACTTCTACTTCGTCCAGCATCTCTTCCAGCCGTCCCTTCTTCAGACCGGCGGGCGCATCAAACACCACATAATCGCTGGGAGGATAATGGCGGAATTCCCGATCCGTATCCGTGATGAGGGACAGTTTGGGCAGGTGTTCGGGACGGCGCCGAGCCCAATTGCTGGCAGAGCGTTGCGGATCCAGATCGGCAAGCAGGACCGGGCCGCGCAAGGCCAGGAGACTGGCCAGATTGGTGGCCACCGTGGTTTTTCCGGCACCTCCCTTGCTATTGAGCACCAGAATCCGAATCATGACAACGCTGCCTCGATCATGCGGGATTGCTCCGGTCATACTGTGCCAATAAACGGTCTTGAGCCGATGTGCAGGCAGTGTCCGGTGTCTTACGCAAAAACGTATAAGTACCGTCTGGACGCATAGCCCAGGCGTTACAATCGTCCTCCAGGTAGAGTTGAAGCGTTTCCTGGAGGACACGCGCACGCAAGTCCGGATCCAGAATGGGCACGGCGACTTCGAGGCGACGAAAGAGATTCCGTCCCATCCAGTCGGCACTGGATATCCATAATTTGGGATGACCGCCATTGCCGAAGTAATAAGCACGGCTATGCTCCAGAAAACGGCCGACAATGGAACGTACCCGGATATGTTCGGAAATCCCCGGAATACCCGGGCGCAAGGCACAGGCGCCGCGCACGATCAAGTCGATCTCCACCCCGGCCTGGGAGGCACGATACAGCGCTCGAATCAGTTCGGGTTCCACCAGGGCGTTGACCCGGGCGATGATGCGCCCCTCCGGGCCGTGTCGGGTTTCCGTCTCGATGGCGTCGAGTAGGGCGTCGAACAGGGTAAAAGGGCTTTGCAGCAGGCAGCGCAGTTGCGGTGCTCTGCCCATACCCGTGATGTGCATGAAGAGATCGTTCATGTCGGCGGTAATGTCGGGATCGGCGGTAAGCAGGCTCAGATCCGTATAAATCCGCGCATTGCGAGAGTGATAGTTGCCCGTGCCCAGGTGTCCGTAAAGACGGATGCCATCCTCCTCACGCCGTAAGATCAGCATCATTTTGGCGTGAACTTTGTGGTTGACCACACCATAAACCACCTGGACACCGACTTCTTCCAGCCGTTCCGCCATGCGGATATTGTTGGCCTCGTCAAAGCGCGCCTTGAGTTCCACCACGGCGGTGACCTGTTTTCCGGCCATGGCCGCCGCCATCAGCGCGTCGATGATGGGAGAATCTGGCGTGGTGCGATATAGGGTTTGTTTGATACCGATGACTTGAGGATCGCTGGCCGCCTGGCGGATAAAATCCAGAACCGGGTTGAAGCTCTGGAAGGGATGATGCAGCAAGATGGGTTCGGCGCGGAGTTGGGCAAAGATATTTTCCGGCTGCGCGCAAGCCGGTGGCAGCCCTGGTAGAAAGGGTGAAAAGAGCAGATCGGGGCGCACCACCATGTCGATGATGGCGGAGAGGCGCGCCAGATTGACCGGTCCAGACAGCGCGTAGAGACTATCTTCGCCCAGTTCAAAGTGGCGCAGCAGATATTCGATCACCTCCCGCGGGCAGTTGTTCGCCACCTCCAACCGCACCGCCTCGCCAAAAGGACGCATGGGGAGTTCATCGGCGAGCGCATCCAGGAGGTTGTCCACTTCTTCCTCGTCCACGAAAAGCTCGCTGTTGCGGGTGACTCGGAACTGATAAAAACCTTGGATTTTCAGGCCTGGGAAGAGCAGTTGCACATATTCGTGAATGATGGAAGAGAGGAAGACAAAATCGCTGTGGCTGGCCAAGGGCGGTGGAATCTGAATGATCCGGGGTAAAATGCGGGGCGCCTGTACGATGGCGATGGGGCTGCGCCGCCCATAAGCGTCCTGACCCTCCAGGACGATGGCAAAGTTGAGCCCCTTGTTCTGTACCTTGGGAAAGGGGTGGGCCGGGTCGAGGCTCAAAGGGGTGAGCAGGGGCAGGACTTCCGTCTGGAAATAGTTGCTGATCCAGCGTCGTTGGGCGGCTCGCCACTCCCGTCGCCGGAGCAGGCGGATGCCTTCCTTAGCCAGAGCAGGCAGCAATCGCTGATTCAGGCAGCGGTATTGCTCGGCGATGATTTCGTGGGCCACCTGGGCCACGGCTTCAATTTCTTTATTGGGTCCGAGCATGTCCGGCCCCGAGGGACCAGCACCGAATTTACGCCGTTGTAAAAGCCCGGCCATGCGCACTTCAAAAAATTCGTCCAGGTTGCTGGAGACGATGGTCAGGTATCGCAACTGATCCAGCAGCGGGACATGGGGATCGTCCGCCAAGGCCAGCACGCGCCGATTGAATTCGAGGATGCTGAGATCACGGTTGAAGTACAGCGCGGGATCTTCCAGAGACTGCACCAGAGGGGCCGCTGACTGGGCGGACGATTCAGGCATCGGGTAGCCCCATGCGCTTCTCTGCCGCGAGCATGGTGTTTTGCAGGAGCGTGGCCACCGTCATCGGCCCGACACCGCCGGGCACCGGGGTGATCCATGCCGCCCGCTCTGCCGCCGCCAGGAATTCCACGTCTCCCGTCAGCCGTCCATCGGGAAGGCGGTTGATCCCCACGTCGATGACGACCGCCCCCTCGCGGATCCATCCACCGGCAATCAGTCCAGGTTTGCCAGCCGCCGCAATCAGGATTTCGGCACGCCCGACATGGGCGGCCAGATCGCGCGTGAAACGATGACAAACCGTCACGGTCGCTCCGGCCAGAAGGAGTTCCAGGGCCATGGGCCGTCCGACAATGTTGGAGGCACCGACGATCACCGCCTCTTTCCCCTTGATCCCGGTACCGGTTTCCTGAAGCAAAGTCATGATGCCGGCCGGCGTGCAGGAGCGTAACAGGGGCGCGCGTAGCGCAAGACGGCCTATATTATAGGGGTGAAAGCCATCGACATCTTTTTCGACGGCAATCGCCTCGATGATAGTTTCAGGGTCGAAATGCGGGGGGAGGGGCAACTGTACCAGAATGCCATCCACGGTGTCCCGGGCATTGAGTTCGGCAATATGGGTCAGGAGTTGTGGCGGCGCACCGTTTGCGGGAGGCTGGATAAAAAAAGAGCGAATGCCTACCGCGGCACAGGCATCCCGTTTTTTCTGCACATAGACCCGGGATGCCGGGTCGGCTCCGACCAGCACTACCGCAAGACCGGGGGGGCGCCCGTGACGTTGGAGAAAAGCTTGACTGCGCTGGGCGACTTCCGCCTGCATCTTTTGGGCTATCCCTCTGCCATCAATGCGTTGCGCGGTCACCAAACCCTCTTCGGCAAGGCCTTGATGCTCAGGAAGGATGTATGACCCATGAAAAATTTACCTATATGCGGACAACGAGCAACGCAACCCGGCAGAGGGCGGCCCAGCGGATGCTTCCCAAAAAGACCGGCGGGGGTGTTGATCAGTATTCTTCTGAGCACACCTCGTCTTGTCAAGCGAAAAAACCGGAACCGCAATGCGTGTCCTGACCGTGTCCATCTGTGTAACGCGGCGCACGCCCCTCAGATTTCCCGGGTGTCCTGGGATTCGCGCAGATCCTTGGCAAGCACCATATACATGGCCGGCACCACGAAGAGCGAGAAGAACGCACCGATACCCAGACCGGTAAAGATCACCAGACCCATCTGGAAGCGGCTGACCGCGCCGGGTCCGCCCGCCACCAGCAAGGGCAAAACGCCCAGTACCATCGCCCCTGTGGTCATGAGGATGGGGCGTAGACGAATACTGGAGGCCTTCTGCACGGCGTCACGTTTGCTGAGTCCTTCTTTCTTCTGAATCTCGTTGGCGAATTGCACGATCAAAATACCTTGCTTGGCGATCAAGCCAATCAGCGTAATGAGCCCCACTTCCGTATAGATGTTGATGGAAGCCAGTCCCAGGCTGATGAAAATCAGCGCGCCACTGATGGACATGGGCACCGTGATCAGTACGATCAACGGATCGCGGAAACTCTCGAACTGCGCCGCCAGCAACAAATAAATCAGGACGATGGCCAACGCGAAGGTGGTCAGCAACGCCCCCGTCTCTTGCATGTACTCACGGGATTGGCTCGCATAGTTCAGAGAAAAATCCCTGGGCATGATTTTTTCTGCCGCGGTCTTGAAGAATTTCAGGGCCTCGCCCTGGGTGACGCCGGGTCTGGGCACCGCCTGGATGGTTGTCGAGTTGAGCTGCTGGAATTGCGGCAAGTATTGCGGTTCTACCTTGGTCTCAATGGAAACCACGGTAGACAAGGGCACCATCTGACCGGTGCCGGTCGCGATATAATATTGTTTCAGGGCGGCCGGATCGAGACGGAAATGGTCCGGTACCTGGGGAATGACCTTGTAGCTGCGACCTTCCATATCGAAGCGGTTGACATAGTTGCCGCCCAACAGGGGCTGCAGATCCTGGGCGATGTTCGCCATGGTCAGCCCGAGGTTGGCGGCCATGCTCCGATGGATTTTCAGCACGATTTCGGGATTATCAATGCGCAAGTCTTTGGTCACATAGAAAAATAAGCCACTTTTCTCGGCTTCCGCGATCAGCCGCTGAGCCACTTGATCGATTTTGTTGTAGTTGCCTGGGCTCTGCAGCACAAATTGCACCGGCAGACCACCCGCCGAACCGGGGAGGGATGGCGGCAAGAATGAGGCGAGCTGGAGTCCCGGAACACTCTGCAGGGCCTGCTGGGTCCGGGGTTGCAGCTGCATCGCCGTCGTGGAGCGTTTGTCCCAATTGGTCAGATTCATGCCCGCGAACAGACTGTTGGAGCCACCGCCGCTACCCACCGATATGCCGGTGACCATGAAGGTCGCCCTGGTCTCGGGAAATTTATTCAGCACCTTGAGCACCTGTTTTCCGTCATCGGCCAGCCGTTCCGGCGTGATGGTCGGGCCGCCGGTGCCCGCGTTGAAAATAATGCCCTGGTCTTCCGCGGGCGCCAATTCGGATTTCGAGGTGCTAAACAGAAAATAGATGCTTCCAAACACTACGGCGGCAAAGAGCATGGTGACCGGCACATAATTCAGCGTGCGGCTTAAGAGACGGTCATAGATCCGGCATAGATCCACGAAACGCTGCTCGATGAAGTGCTCAAACCCGTGTTCCCTGGTCGGGTGCAATATCCTGCCGGAAAGCATGGGAGACAAGGTGAGCGCCACGACCATGGACACCAGCACCGTAGCCACCAGTGTAAAGGCGAATTCACCAAACAGGCTGCCCGTCAGCCCTCCCATGAATCCGATGGGGGCGAAGACGGCGATGAGCGTGGTGGACATGACGATGATGGGCCACCCCAGCTCCCGCCCGGTCATTAAGGCCGCCTCAAAAGGGGTTTTCCCTTCATCGATATGCCGGTGTACGTTTTCGACGATGATAATGGCGTCATCCACCACCAGCCCGATGGACAAAACCACGGCCAACAGGGTCAGCAGGTTGATGGTAAAGCCCATGAACCAGGTGATCAGGCCCGCGCCCACGATGGACAGCGGAATGGCGATCGCGGGGATGAGCACCGCGCGGACAGAGCCCAGGAAGAGAAAAATGACCAGTACCACCACCGCGAGGGTGATTCCGGTGGTGATGAGGACTTCATCGATAGAAGCCTGGATGAAGGTGCTGGCATCATAAGGAATGGCCATATGCAGGCCGGGCGGCAGGCTTTTGGTCAGTTGCGCCAGCGAGGTCTTCACCCCGGAAGCCACATTCAGGGAATTCGCCGAGGGCGCTTCCTGAATACCGATGAATGCCGCGGGCTTGCCATTGAAAAAGGCCTGCGAGGTGTAATCCTGCGCACCGAGTTCGACATTGGCCACGTCTTTGAGGCGGACCAGGGTATTGCCAGACTGGCGCAGCACCAGATTGCGGAACTCCTCCACATTGTGCAGGTTGGTGGTCGCGACGATGGTGTTTTGCACCGTCTTCCCGCGGGTTTGCCCGACGGCGGAAATGAAATCGTTCGCGGCCAACGCTTGTGAAATCTGCGCGGCGGTAATGCCCATTGCCGCCATTTTCCGCGGGTTCAACCACACCCGCATCGCATAAGTATTCCCGTTGCCAGCGCCGGGTGGCAGTATCTGCGCTTCGCCTACCCCCGGTACCGAGGCCAATCGCGGTTGCGCCACACGCAGCAGGTAGTCGGTGATTTGCTGTTGACTGAGCTCCTTGCTGTAGAAGGCGACGTACATCAGATCCGTCAGGTGGCCGTTCGTGACGCTGATGACGGGCAGTTGACTGCCCGCCGGCAATTGGTCCGTTACCTGCTGCACTTTCGATTGAATGTTGGCGAGCGCCGCATTGGGACTGTAATTCAGCTTCATGTACACGGTGATGGTTGAAGAACCATCCGAACTGTCGGCGGTCATGTAGTCTATATCTGGTGCGCTGGCGATCACTTTCTCCAGACGCGCGGTGATGAAGCCTTGCACGGTATTCGGGCTGGCACCGGGATACGCGGTTTTTATGGAAATGACCGTGTTCACCAAGGCCGGATATTCACGGACCGGCATCATCGAATAGGCATGCAGACCCAGCAGGAAAATGACGAGGCTCAGGGCGGTGGCCAGTACCGGGCGGCGCACAAAAATATCGGTAAAAGTCATGTTCCGCGCCTCACGTGTCTTTTTCGTCGCTGATTTTGACGAGACTGCCGTCCACCAGTTTCACCTGCCCCGCCGTGACGACCCTCTCACCCGCCTTGAGGCCCGAGACGATGCTCACCTGACCATTGCGTTCCTTGCCGGTCTGGATGACTTGTTGATGGGCGACCTCCACGGTCTTGCCATCGCGCGTCTCTTTTTTGATCACATACACATAGTTGCCGAAGGTGTTGTAGGACAGGGCGGAGACGGGCACGGTCAATACCTTTTCCTCGGTATCGCGCACGACGGTGAGTTCGCCGAACAGTCCGGGGCGCAACCTGTTCTCCGGATTGGCGATGATGGCCTGCGCCTCGATCTGTCGTGTCGTGGGATTCACCGAGGCCCCCAGCGCGGTCACTGTTCCGTTGAACACCTGACCGGGGTATGCGTTGGTCCCGACTTGCACCGGCATGCCCACACGAATGTCGTGCAGCTCGCTTTGCGGCAAGGTGAAATTCGCATACAGCGGGTTCCAGGATTGCAGGTCGACGATCTGGTTGCCGGGCGTGAGGTATTGCCCGATATTCACCTGACGGATACCCAGATAACCACTGAAGGGCGCGCGGATGGCCAGCTTGTTCAGCGTCGCGTGAATATCCTTCAGCGCAGCCGCATCGCTTTGATATAGGGCCACCGCGGAATCCAGTTGGGATTGGCTCGCGGCTTTGGTGGCGATGAGTGCGCGGGTCCGGCGTAGGTTGATGCGCGCCAGACGAAGCTGCGCTTCATCGCTCGCCAGTTGCGCGAGCTGGTTGCTATCGTCAATTTCCACCAGCACGGTGCCCGCGTGGACATATTGACCCGAATGAAAATGAATGGCGGTCACATCACCGGCGATCTGCGGGGTGATCTCCACGCCTTGCACCGCCGTCAGAGAGGTGATGGCCTGCAGATGCGGGTGCCAAAGTTCCGTCCTGGCCGTCGTCGCGCTGACCGCCACGACGGGTTTGGGCATATGCGCCATGACTTCGGAGATCTTCTTGTTGACGAAGGCCTTGAATCCAAAAATGCCGCCAAAAACAATGATCAGGGCGAGAATAACAAGAGCAAACGCTTTTTTCATGACCACTCTCCACGGCGGATGGCTGTGCTGAATGCATAATGGCTCACGGATTGACCTGCTTTGCCGGCAACGGGTCGACACCCGAACGGGAGTTTTGCGGAGCGCTGGCGGTGGGCGTTCGGGGTGCCGTTTTATTCCACCATCCCCCCCCCAGGGCGACGAGCAGCGCCGCGGTGTCCTGATAGCGCTGCGACTCGGCCTTGATCTCAGCGATCCGGGCATGGTCATACTGCACTTCGGAGGTCAGCAGGGTGAGATAGTCGGAAGCCCCCGCCCGGTAACTCGCCTGGGCCAGTTGCAGTGCCCGCGCGGCGGCCCGGAGGGCCTCGCGCTGGGCCGCGAGCGTCTGTGCATCGTGTTCCACCGCGCGCAGGGCATTCGCTACCTGATCAAAGGCGTTGAGCACCGTACTCCTGTAGGCGGCATATACTGCGTCATAGGCGGCGTGCGCTTCGGACTTCTGCGCCTCCAATTTTCCGCCCTCAAAAATCGGTTGCGACAGGGCGCCCACCAGGCTCCAGATGCTGCTCACCGGGCTGAAGAACAGCCCCGGGTGGGTCGCCGTGGCGCCGAACGCGGCGCTGAGCTGGACGGTGGGATAAAACTGCGCGCGGGCTTCGCCGATCGCCGCATTCGCGGCTTGCATCTGCGCGCGCGCGGCGCGGATATCCGGACGCTGTTTCAATAATTGCGAGGGGAGGCTCACCGGCAATCGCTTCGGGAGTTGCAAGGTTGCAAGGGTAAAGGGTTGGCGCCTGGCGTTCGCAGGAAAGGTTCCCACCAGAATGGCGAGCGCATGACGATAGACGGCGAGTTGCTGCTCCAGGGGCGGCAAGGTCGCCATCTCCGTGGCCAGCTGACTGCGCTGATTCACCACGCTGACGTAGTCGATGGCCCCTGCCCGGTACTGGTTCTCCGTCAGCTCCAGAAGTTTCTTCTCCTGGGCAACGATGGCCCTGGTGGCGCGAATCTGACCTTCCGCCGCCGCCTCGCTGATGGCGGTGGTGACGATGTTGCCGGTCAGGGTCAGCCGCGCCGCTTCCAGTTCCCACTGTTGATACTTCACCAAGGCTTCGCCGTGGCGGTAGACCAGGCGATTCACGCCAAAAATATCCGGGTAGTAGGAAACGCCCACGCTTCCGGTGATCAGGGAGTAGCGAAAGCCGCCGCTCCTGCCAAAGGCCGCCGCGCTGGCCTTGCTGCGATTCGCCTGGAGATTGCCCGTTACCTGCGGATAAAAGATGCTGCTATCCACTCTCGCGGCGGCCTGCGCTTCGCGCAGTTGCGCCTGCGCCTGGGCGATGGTCGGGCTGTTTTTCAGCCCTGCGGCGATCAGTTCGTCCAGCGCTTTGGCGTGAAAGAGCTTCCACCATTCTTCGTGGAGTTCTTTGCCATAGGCCATTTCCTGGGCGTGACCCGCAGGCCCGCCGGGAGTCACGGTCCGTTTGACCTGCGCGCCCGCTGTGTAGGGTGCTTTGTCCGACGGGGCCCGGGGCATGCGCAGCGGCGGCTCGAAGCTACAGGCCGCCAAGCTCCCTGCCAGCACGGTCGCCAGCACCGCAGCAACGGGTCTCGGCAATGATTTTTGCACAACGATACCTCTCACGGGCCTGTACCGACCGGTCAGTATAATGGAGACAATCCCCCCTGCTGTCAAACGGTTCCGGCACTTTCCTCGCGCAAAAGTCAGGGGTTGATTACCGGGCAATGCGCTCTTGATTTGCACAGGGTTTCACCGCATATTCCCAGTTACGGGGTTTACTGTTTGGAGGAGCGTATGCGGTTGAAAATCTTTGGAACCATCGCCATTGCCTTGATGCTGGCCGCGCCTGCGGCGTGGGCCGAACCTAGTGTAGCGCAAGTCACGCAAGCGATACAGGCGGGTCGCCTGGATCAGGCGCAGAGCATGATGCGGGAGGTGCTGATCGCGCACCCGCAGTCCGCGGAGGCGCAGTATGTCGAGGCGCGGATTCTGGCGCGTCAGGGCCACTGGACCGACGCGGCAGCGGCCTTGCAAAAATCGGAGCAGCTCGCGCCCAGCATGCCCTTTGTGAAACCGCAGGTGTTGGCCTCTTTTAAGAAGTCATTACAGAGCCATGTGAATAAACCGGTCGGTAAAATCAGCAAAGAAAGTCATTGGGGTACCGTGCTGGCCTTTTTCCTGGGTCTCGTCGCCCTCATCGCACTGATCTCCATGTTCTTGCGCCGGCGTCGCCAGCAGGCGGGCATGATGTATCGTGGACAGCCTTCCGGACCTTTCGGGGGCATGAACCGTTATGGTCCGAATGTGCCCATGGGTCCTGGTGGACCCATGGGCGGCCTGCCGCAGCAGGGGGGTGGGCTGGGATCCAGTCTGGTCTCCGGAATCGCCACCGGCGTCGGCGTGGGTGCCGGACTGGCCGCCGGGCAGGCTCTGGCCGGAAGCCTGTTTGGACGTGACAATGCATCGGGTGGTGTCGGCAGTGACAGCGGCAACAATGATCTGGGTTTGACGGACGGCTCCTGGGGCAACGACCAGTTGGCGTCCAATGACGACTTCGGACTGGATGACGGCGGAGATAGCTGGGGCTAAGCCAGTGGCTTAGCGCAATCGGAGGGGCATCGATAGATGCCCCTTTTTAATATCTTTTCATGAGGTTATGGTAGCGGGTAGCCGAGTTTGCGCAATGCCCGGCAGAGAGCGATCAACGGCAAGCCCATGAGTGCGTGGGGGTCTTCGCCTTCCATGCGCTCCACCAGGCTGACGCCCAGCCCTTCGGAGCGGAAGCTTCCGGCGCAGTCCAGGGGTTGATCTCGCTCCACGTAGCGCTCGATCTCCCTTCTCGTGAGGGCGCGCAGGATGATCCGGTAGGGTACCAGGCATATTTCCGTGCCGGATGTGGCGACAACGGCCAGACCATTGAGAAACTCGACAGTCTGGCCTTGCATCCAGCCCAGTTGTTCCACGGCCCGTGCGATATTCCCCGGCTTGCCGAGCATGCGACCACCGCAGAGCGCCATCTGGTCGGCGCCGATGACCACCGCTTGGGGATTGCGGTACGCCACGGCCCGCGCCTTGGCCTCCGCCAAGCGACGGACGAGGGCCTCTGGCGTCTCGCCCGCTAGAGGCGTTTCGTCGATCGCTGAAGCTTCCACGCGGAACGGAATTTGCAGATGTCGCAACAACGCCTGGCGGTAGGGGCTGGTGGATGCGAGGATCAACTCTGGTGGAGGCATGCGCCGTCCTCTTTTATCCGGTATTGCGTTGTCCGGCGGAAATCGCATTGATGGTGCGTAACAGGGGATCCAACCATATCTCGCGGAACTCGGGGGGCGCGTCGTCGTTGCGATAACGGCGCAGCAAGGCCAGCTGAATGTGATTGAGCGGCTCCATGTACACATTGCGTCGTTGCAGAGAGAACGCCAGGGTCGGATTGTCGGCGAGCAGTTGCTCTAGTCCAGCCATGGCGAGCATCTCGGCCAGGCTGCGTTCAAATTCGGCGCGAATTTTTTGATAAATGTTGACGGCGGTTTCCTGGTCTTTGGGTAACCCGGCATATTCGCCGGCGATAGCCATATCCGTTTTGGCCATGGCCATGGCGATATTGCCCATGAGCGCCCGAAAGAATGGCCACTGCCGGTACATGTCCCGCAAAATCTGCAACCGCTCCGGTCGGTCTTCCCGCCACCGGGCCAATGCGGACCCCAGTCCGTACCAGGCCGGTAGAATGTGCCGCGATTGGGCCCAGGCGAAAATCCATGGGATAGCGCGGATAGAGGACATGGAGCGGTCCCCGCGTTGGCGATGGGAGGGACGCGACCCGATGTTCATGTGGGCAATTTCGTTAAGCGGGGTGGCCTCGTAGAAATAGTCCATGAAGCCCGGCGTGTTTTCGGTCAGGTCACGGTAAACCGCCTCTCCGGTGCGGGTGATTTCCGCCATCACCCGCAGGTGGTCCGGGTTATCACTGGATACGGAGCGAACCAGACCCATACTCGCTTTTATGAGACCGGCCGTACCTACGGTCAGTTCATAAAGCGCCGTCTCCAGATTGGCATATTTGAAGGAGAGCACCTCTCCCTGTTCGGTAATTTTGATTTGTCCACGCACGGTATCCGGCGGCTGGGCCAGGATGGCTTCGTAGGTGGGGCCGCCGCCGCGCCCCACGCTGCCGCCGCGACCGTGGAAAACGCGCAGTTGAATACGCCGTTTATCCGCCAGGGCGGCCAACCGCATTTGCGCCTGGTACAGGGACCAACTGGAAGAGAGGATGCCGCCATCCTTGCAGGAGTCCGAGTATCCCAGCATGACCTCCTGGGTATCGTCCTGACTGCTGAGGATTTCGGCATAAACCGGATTGTCCAGCAAGGTGGACATCACCGTGTCCATGCGCTCGAGATCGTGGATCGTCTCGAAGAGGGGGGTGATGGCGATCTCACTGTAGAGCCCTTGCCGTGACCAGCCTGCCAGACCGAATTCTTTGGCGAGTAACAGCACTTCCAGGATGTGGCTGGCCTCGTGGGTCATGGAGATTACATAGTTGCCGAAACCGGAGGTGCTCACTTCGCGACGTAACTGGGCGATGCAGCGGAACATGGCGCAAGTTTCAGCCGCTATCGGTGACAGTTCGGGCTGTTTTTCTACCAGTGGGCCGGGTCGGCGCAAGGCTTCCGAGAGTATCAGCAGGCGTGTTTCTTCCGGCAGTTCCAGGTAGTTGGCGAAGCCGGGCACGGCCGCAAAGAGTTCAGCGATGGTGCGGGAATGTATGCTGGATTCCTGACGAATATCCAGGTTGGCCAGGTGGAAGCCGAAGGTCTGAACCAGCCAAATGATGTCCTGCACTTCGTGATCGGCGATGTAGTCGTCGTTGTGCCCGCGCAGGGAGTCGCGCACCAGCAAAAGATCGTCGAGAAAATCCTCCGCGGCCGCATAGGCGGGACCAGCGGATTCGTTGAGGACTTGACCGTTTTCCAACTGCCGGAGGCGCAGGTCGAGGCGGGTCATCATGTAGCGCAGTTTGCGGCGATAGGGTTCACTGGGGAAACGCTGATCCACCCATTCGGCGAGTTCCGGGAAATCATCGGCGTCCCGTTCCAGCGAGGCGAGGAGCACGGGAGAAATGGCGCAGAAACGGCTGGAGTGCCCGAGGAGCTGGTAAAGATCGCTCAAGCGGCGCTGATATTCCCGCAGCACCTCGATACTCTGGGTACGCAAGGCCCAGCCGGTAATGGCCGCTGTCACGTTGGGATTGCCGTCGCGGTCGCCACCGATCCAGGAGCCAAAGCGGATGAAAGCCGGGATGTCGATATCGTCATTGCCAAAGACCCGCCGCGCCGCCCGCCGCGCCGCCTGATAGGTACGCGGCACCGCCTCAAAGAGGCTGTCGCGGAAGTAGAAAAGGCCGTTCTCGACCTCGTCCTGCACCTGCGGCCGGTTGGTACGCACTTCCTCGGTTTCCCAAAGGATCTGGATTTGTGCCTTGAGGTTGTTGATCACCTCTTGTTCTTCCTCATGGTTGAGGGCCGGATCGTCCAGCATTTTGCTGGCCACGAAAATGCGGCGCAAACCATGAAGCACCGTCCGGCGCTTGGATTCGGTGGGATGCGCGGTGAATACCGGCAGGTAGCGCGTCTGATCCAAGAGGAATTGTATCTGCCCGGAATTGATGCCCTGGCTTTGCAATTCGCGAAAAGTTTCTTCGAAGGAACCGATCCACAGTCCATCCCCCTTTTGTAACAGGCGGCGGCGATGCAGATGCTGGAACTCTTCTTCCGCAATGTTGACCAAGCTGAAATAGGTGTTGAATGCACGTATTACCAGTACCAGATCATCCTGAGGCAGCGCATTGATAAAGCGCGCGAGACGATCGCGCAAACGGGGATCTTCTCTTTTGTGCAAGCGGATGTATCCCTGGCGAAGCTGTTCTACGGCGTTGAACACCCGGGTTCCGGCCTGTTCGCGGAGGACCTCGCCGAGCAGGTTGCCGAGGAGTTTGACGCGGGCGCGTAGCACTTTGTCGTTGATGGCCGTCTTTTCCAAGTATTGACTCTCCTTAATTAAGCACAACACCCCGGGACGACCAGCGGTGGGCCATCCGCTGGAGCCGGGTATGCCTCTTTGGGGGCTGCCTCGGTAAAAGCCCCTTTTGTGACTCGTTGACCCTGGACAGGCCGGGGAAGGGCTGGGGATCGTTTACCGGATGACACTAGCTCCTAAGCTAATGGGAAGCGTGCTGCAGGTCAAAGATTTTTCACCATGGACGCGGATTCTTCGTATCGGAGTGCCTGGGAGCGGTGAGCCGAGTCCGTGCGAGCATGGCGCTCCGTCTTTTTTTGAGTTAGTCTAAGCGCCATGCAGTGCGATGAGTCCCGCATGGCTTTTTCCACTACCCTAAAAGCGCCATGGAGCAAATAGTCTTAAGGAGATAAAAAATGGCCGGACAACAAAAAGGACAGATCCTCCAGGATCCCTTTCTCAATCTGTTACGCAAAGAGCACGTGCCCGTCGCAATTTATCTGGTGAACGGGATCAAGCTGCAAGGGTTTGTGGAATCTTTCGACCAGTTTGTCGTATTGCTGCGCAATAATGTCAGTCAGATGATTTATAAGCATGCTATTTCCACCGTGGTGCCCGGTCGTGATGTACGTTTGCCCTTGCCTGAAGGGGAAACCGAGGGCGTTGCAGAGGTGAAGGAGCGGCCTGATTCTGGGCAATAGCGCAACGGCCGTCGCCGTGCCCCGGGAAAGGGTTTTACTCGTTCATGTGACCTTGCATGGTGAAACAGACCCGGATGCGGGTGAGGAGTTTCGCCATTTGGCCGCGGACAGCGGGGCAGAAGTGCTGGAATTGCTCTCTGTGCAGCGTGCGCGTCCGGATCCTTCCACTTTTCTGGGGCGGGGTAAGGTGGAGGAACTGGCGGCCCAAGTGAGGGCGCGAGCGGTGGATGTAGTGCTTTTCGATCGGATGCTGAGCCCCGTTCAGGAGCGCAATCTGGAGCGAGCCCTGGGCTGTCGGGTGGTGGACCGGGTGGGCCTCATCCTGGATATTTTCGCCCGGCGGGCGCGTACGCATGAAGGTAAACTGCAGGTGGAGCTGGCGCAGTTGACTCGCTTGCGAACCCGTTTGATCCGCGGTTGGACCCATCTCGAACGGCAGCGCGGTGGTATCGGGTTGCGCGGACCGGGCGAGACCCAACTGGAAACCGATCGCCGACTGATCGGCGCGCGTATTCTTGCTTTGCGTGGGCGGTTGGCTAAGGTCGCCGCGCATCGGGCCACCCAACGGCGTGCGCGTCAGCGCGCACCTCTCCCCACAGTGGCCCTGGTGGGGTACACCAATGCAGGAAAATCCACGCTTTTCAATTTGTTGACCGAGAGCGCCCACTATGCGGCGGACCGGTTGTTCGCGACGCTTGATCCCGCCATTCGACGTTTACAGGTGGCGGGGCGCGATGCCATCCTGCTCGCCGATACCGTCGGTTTTCTCCGCGACTTGCCGACGGAACTGGTTGCCGCTTTCCGGGCCACGCTGGAAGAAGTAAACCAGGCGCAGTTGCTGTTGCACGTGGTGGATGGCAGCGCCCCGGACCGCGACGCGCAGATGGCCGCAGTCGATGCGGTATTGAAAGAAATCGGCGCGGATGAAATTCCCCGCCTACTCGTGCTCAATAAAGTGGATCGATTGAGTGATACCCCTGGAAACGTTTTTGAAGGTGCTGGTCATCTGGTGGCGGTACGCGTCAGTGCGCATTCCGGGGCGGGCCTCCCGGAGTTGCTGCAGGCCATGGCGGATCGGGTAGGACGTTCCACGCTGCGCGCCGAGTTGACGCTGACGCCGGGGGAGGGCGCTTTGCGTGCCCGTTTGCATCGTATGGCCCATGTCGTCGAAGAAAGTTTCGATGAGCGTGGGAGGGCGCACGTGGTTTTCGATATCGACGATCTCGCCTGGCGGCGTTTATGCGCGCGGTTGCATGACAGCGGTTGTCAGGCCGTGGACGCGCCCTCTACAATACCCGCTGAAAACTGAAGGAAGGAGAGCGGTATGCCGTGGAGTGATCCGGGCGGAAATGGCAACAAGAACGATAACAATCCGTGGGGACGGCGCCCCAATTCGCAAAAGCCCGCCTTTGACATCCAGAGAATTACCCAGGAATTAAAAAAGTTGGGCGGAATTTTTGGCCCCGGTGGTGGCCGGGGCGGCGGGCCCAAGATGAATTACCGGTGGCTGCACCGCCTGCCTTTCCTGGTGATGGCGATTTTGATCCTGTTTTGGATTGCATCGGGCGTCTATGTCGTGGGGCCGGATGAAGAGGGCATTGTGCTGCGCTTCGGCAAAGAGGTCGGTGTCGTCCAGCCAGGTCTGCATTACCGGCTTCCTTTTCCCTTTGAGCGCGTCTATCTGCCCAAGGTGGCGCAAAGCCGTCGCCTGGTGCTGGGATACAGTGGCGCCGCCGATTCCATGAACCCTGGGATGATGCTCACCGCCGATGAAAATGTGGTGGATGTGCGTTTTTCCGTGCAATACCGCATTACCAACCCCAGCCATTATCTGTTTGCCACCACCAACCCGGGGCAGTTGATTGCCTACTGCGCGGAGTCGGCCATGCGCGAGGTGGTGGGGCGCAGCAAGATGGATGATCTGCTCACTACGGGGCGAGGGGCCATGGAGCAGCAGGCGCGGCAAATTACCCAGCGTCTGCTCGACCGCTATCAGGCGGGCGTCCATATCGACGCGTTGCGGCTATTGGACGTGGGACCACCCAAAGCAGTTCAGCCCGCTTTTACCGACGTGACGGCGGCGCGTGAGGATATGGAGCGGTTGCGTAATGAAGCGCAGGCCTATGCGAGCGCGGTGATTCCCAAATCCAAAGGCGAAGCGGCCGCCATGATCACCAATGCGGAAGCCTATAAGCAGCAGGTGGTGGATCATGCCAAAGGGGATAGCGCGCGTTTCACGGACATCCTCCAGGCCTACGAAAAAAATCCGAAAGTAGTGAGTGAGCGCATGTACTTGCAAACCATGCAGAATATTCTGAGCCATACTCGGAAGGTGATTGTCGAGGGCAAGGAACGGCCGGTGATCCATCTTCATCTGCCGACGGCGGGCGGTAGCCCAACAGATTCGATTTTTGCCGCGCCGGCTGTTTCGATGGCGCCACCCATGGCACCCACGGTCAGTCCGGTCAGTCCGTCGGTGTCGGGAGCGAAGTCATGAAGAACCGGGCCTGGAGTGTGATTCTCGTCGTGCTGGCCTTGTTGCTGCTGGCTTCCGCGAGTTTCTATTCGGTACGGATGACGCAGAGCGCGATCATTTTGCAATTCGGCAAAGCCGTTCGTGTGGTGGAAGCGCCCGGACTTTATCTCAAATGGCCACTGGTTCAGGATGTGGTATTCGTTGACAAGCGCCTGACCAGTTACAGCACCCAGCCGGAACCTTTTCTGACGGCCGAAAAAAAGCCGGTGCTCATCGACTTTTTCGCCGAGTGGCGAGTGGTGAACCCGCTGGTTTTTTACACCCGCCTGCACAACACATCGACTGCACAGAGTCGGATTGGCGATATCGTGCGCTCCGCGCTGCGCGGCGAGGTGGGTAAAATGTCCCTGGAATCCGTGATTCAAGGGCGTCGCCAGGAGATCATCAACCCGGTGTTGGCGGAGGCCAACTTGCGGCTGCAGCCTCTGGGTGTGCGATTGGTGGACGTACGTATTTTGCAGGTGGGGCTGCCGCCGGAAGTGTTGCGGGCAGTGTACAAACGGATGGAGGCCGAGCGTACGCAGGAGGCCAACGATTACCGTTCCCGAGGGGCCGCCGATGCGGCTAAAATCCGCGCCAATGCGGAAAAAGAAAAGACCGAGATCATGGCCAACGCCTATCGTCAGGAAGAAGAGATGAAGGGGCAAGGGGATGCGGAGGCGGCGTCCATCTATGGCGCGGCTTATGGCAAAAATCCGGCATTCTTCTCCTTCTACCGCAGCCTGGAGGCGTATCGTCACGGCCTGGGAGATAAGGACGTCCTGGTGCTGAATCCGAATTCGCCCTTCTTCAAGTACTTTCTTCACTCGCTGGGGCCGGCGGATCAATGAAACACGCCGAGTCCCACCCTGCCTGGCTGCTCCCCAGCGGTTTTGAAGATGTGTTGCCCGCGCGCGCGGAGGCGCTGGAACATTGCCGGCGCGGCTTGCTGGATCTCTATGCGCAGTGGGGCTATCGCCAGGCGATTCCACCGTTGGTGGAACATCTGGAGAGTCTGCTCACGGGGAGCGCCGCGGATTTGGATTTACAAACCTGGAAGCTGTTGGATCAGGATAGTGGTCGCCTGGTCGGCCTGCGTTCGGACATGACCCCGCAGATGGCACGCATCGACGCCCAGACTTCCGCGACACACGAACTGCGTCGCCTGGCCTATGCCGGCACGGTGCTACGCGCCAGGCCGGATTTACTGGGCGGCAGCCGCGCCCCTTTTCAAATGGGTGGGGAGCTTTTCGGTGTGGCGGGGCCGGAAGGGGATCTGGAGGTGCTTTCCCTGATGGTGGAGAGTCTTATCCATTGCGCCGTGTCGGATCTACTGCTGGATATCGGTCATGTGGGTATTTCCCGGGCGCTCGCGGATGCCGCCGACCTGGACGATGTGCCGCGGGCCGAACTGTTGCGACGGGTGGAGCGCAAGGCCTGGCAGGATGTGCGTGTGTGGTTGCGGGAACATGACTGCGGCAGTGAATTGAGTGCTGATTTTGATGCTCTGGCGCACTTGCAGGGCGATTTCGGGGTGTTGACGCTGGCGCGCCAAAGGCTGGGGCATTATCCTGCCGTCGGTACGGCGCTCGACGATCTGCAATTCGTTTGGGAGGCCTTGCGCGCACGTTACCCACACCTGACGATTCAATGTGATCTTTCGGAGATTCACGGACACCGCTATCACACTGGTCTGTTATTCTCGCTCTTTGGCCCGCAGCGAGGTGACGCGCTGGCCAGTGGTGGACGCTACGATGACGTCGGCGCGGTCTTTGGTCGGCGGCGTGCCGCAACCGGTTTCAGCCTGGATCTCAAACCGCTGTTGCGCAAGTTTCCGGAGACGGAGCGCGCGGCGCGCGTCTGGGCGCCAGCGGGCACGGATGCCGTTTTGTGGCAGTCCATGCAAGACCTGCGCCGTGCTGGCTACGCGGTCATTCAGGACATCGCGCGTCGTGAGCCGCCTGACCTGTCGATTCTACGGGAGCAGGGTTTTTACGCCATTTTAACCGCGCAGCAGGACGGCTGGCAGATTCAACGTCTTGAATCGTGAGTGCATCGTTTCCCCATAATCCATTTGCGGAGTCGTCCGTGGCCATGAATGAAAACATTGTAATTGTCGGGACCCAGTGGGGCGATGAAGGTAAAGGCAAAATTGTCGATTGGCTGACGGAGCGTTGTCAGGCGGTGGTGCGTTTCCAGGGTGGGCACAATGCCGGTCACACCTTGGTGATCGGGACGCGGAAGACAGTTCTACACCTGATCCCTTCCGGTATTCTCCGCCCTGGCGTCTCCTGTTTTATCGGCAACGGTGTGGTGCTGGATCCGCTGGCGCTTTTTTCTGAACTGGACAAATTGCAGCCGGTGGTGCCAGACGCGCATGCGCGTCTGTTTATTTCCGACGCATGTCCGCTGATCCTCCCCTACCACAAAAGCCTTGATCTGGCGCGCGAGCAGGCGAGGGGCGCCGCGAAAATCGGCACGACGGGCCGAGGTATCGGTCCCGCTTATGAAGATAAGGTGGCGCGACGCGCCTTGCGGGTCGCGGATCTCTTCCATCGTGAGCGTTTTGCGGCCAAGTTGGGTGAGGCGCTGGATTACCATAACTTTGTGCTGCAGCACTATTTCAGACAGGAGCCCGAAGATTTCCACGCCACCCTGGAGCAGTATTTAGGATTGGCGGAGCGCCTTGCGCCCATGGTGGTGGATGTATCGGTGCGTTTGGCGCAGCTACAGGCGAAGGGGGCGCGGATTCTTTTTGAAGGCGCGCAGGGCACCCTCCTGGACGTGGATCACGGTACCTATCCCTTTGTCACCTCCTCGAATACGGTGGCTGGCGGCGCCTCGGCGGGCAGTGGCGTGGGGCCCGCTGAACTGGGGTACGTGCTGGGCATCACCAAAGCCTACACGACGCGCGTCGGCTCCGGCCCCTTCCCCACGGAACTTTTCGATGAAACGGGCGTTTATCTTGCCGAACGGGGTGCCGAAGTGGGGGCGACCACCGGGCGGGCGCGGCGCTGCGGCTGGTTTGACGCGGTCGCTTTGCGGGCCGCCTGCCGAGTCAATGGCGTAACGGGTCTTTGCATCACCAAATTGGACGTGCTGGATGGTCTGGCGGAAATTCGCGTGGCGGTTGGCTATCGCGTGAACGGGGTGGAGCAGGGTGAATTACCGGGCGGTGCCGA
This sequence comes from Acidithiobacillus ferrianus, assembly GCF_010378095.1. Taxonomy (GTDB): domain Bacteria; phylum Pseudomonadota; class Gammaproteobacteria; order Acidithiobacillales; family Acidithiobacillaceae; genus Acidithiobacillus; species Acidithiobacillus ferrianus. The sequence goes on from NZ_WNJL01000035.1 coordinate 280,428, forward strand.
AGCCGTTGCCGCCTGCGCACCCATTTATGAGAGTTTTCCGGGCTGGAAGGAATCCACGGCAGGGGTGCGTCGCTGGGAGGATCTCCCCGCGGCGGCACGCCGCTACCTGGAGGCCATTGCGGAGCGGGCGGGGCGACCGCTGGCGATTATCTCCACCGGGCCGGACCGCGATGACACCATTTTGCGCACAAAGACTTTTTGATGCGCACATCCTTCCCCTTGCGCTAAATCTCACGACTTCCGGTAAAGAGACCCCACGCTCCGAAAATGATATGCACGACGACATGGGCCACCAATCCGATCGCCATGAAACGCAGAGTCTCCAGACCCAGGGGCACCCACAAGGGAACGCCGTTGCTGGGCATGTCCGGTAGGGCCAGTATTTCGCTACGTGCCGCGAGAATGGTCAAAACCCAGGTGATCGCCCAAGGCTTTATCGGGCCGACTATGTTAGCCTTGCGTGCCATGACCTGATTCATCCTCCGGGCATCTGGCTCAGTGGTTCATGATGCGGTCACGCAGCCTGTCCAGCTGTTGCTGCACCATGTTGCTGAGACTCTTGAGCTGTCCGGTGCCTTTGCGAACCGCCTCCCCGTCTCCCTTTTGCAGGGCGACAAGCAGCGCGACACCGAGTTTGTGGACCTGCGGATGTACCTGTTGCACCGCGATGAATTCCGGCCACTGCGCCAGCGCGCTCTGCGCCATGCCGTCCATCCATTTCCCGAGGCGGCACTGGCGGTGATCGGGGAGTGCGCTGGGGGCGATGGTGGTATCGTTGGCGCGGAGGGTCTCCAGGATGTGCGCGACCCACTGGACATGGTCAAACTTGGCAGCCGTCAGCCGGGTGGCCAGGGGCGCTTCCCCGCCCACGGCGGCTTCGTTGGCTTGCGCCAGTTGCTCGCGCACGGTGTCCAGGCCATGCTGGATTTCATTGAATTGCGTGGTAAAACGATCCATGGACTGCTGCAAGGCGTTCATGTGATGGCCCATGACGTCGGCGGCGGTGATTTCCTGAGCGCTGCCGTTGGCGATGTTCTGGAGGTTCTCCTGGGTTTTTTGGGCAGACCGGTTAGCCATGCCGAGTACGTCGGCGACCGTCTCCAGGGAGTCGCCGCCACGACGGAGATGGGTAATGCTCGCGGTCACACCGGATTCGACGTGACCAGCCCCTTCGCTGATGGTGATGGCCGAGTGACGAATGTCCGCGGCCGCGGCCGCGGAGCTTTGGGCCAGTTTTTTGACTTCATCGGCGACGACCGCGAAGCCACGGCCATGCTCCCCCGCGCGCGCCGCTTCGATGGCGGCATTCAAGGCCAGCAGATTGGTCTGTTTGGCAATTTCCTGCACTTTGCCGGCGAGATTGGTGATATTGCGGGTTTGCTGCAAAAAGGCCTGCACGGTTTTGCCCATGGCGGTGACCGCCTGCTCGACGAGATCCATTTCACCAATGAGTTCGGAGAGACGTTCATTACCCATCTGTACGTCGCGCAGGGTGTCTTCCGCCAAGGTCTGATTCTCGGCTATACGTTCCGCGGTGCCCCGGATGGTCGTCACCACGGCATGGGACTGTGCCTGCAAGGAATGACTGTCGGCCTGAGCCGCCGCGAAATTTCGGTGAAAGTCCAGACCCAGCAAATGACTTTCGGTGACCAGTTCCAATGCGGCAACTTGATGGTCGAGAACGGTGTTGCTTTGTTGCAAGCGCTTTCTCTGCCAGTTACAGAGGGGCGCGACGGTGGTCTGTAACTCTTGATCCTCCGCGATCAGTAGCGCGACCTCCGTATCGCCATCCAGGCAGGCGGAAAGTAGGGAAACGAGGGAACTGGTGTCGGCGGACATGGGACTTTACCTCTTAATGGGGGCGAATGACCTGGGCGACGGCGCGGGCCAAGTCATCGGGCAGGAATTTGGCGACATAACCATCAGCCCCGACGCTATGGGCATGAGATTCGTTGGCCGTACCGGAGAGCGAGGAATGAATGACCACCGGGATCTCGCGCAAGGTTTCGTGCTCTTTGATGCGCCGGGTGAGCGTGAAGCCATCCATTTCGGGCATCTCGAGGTCGGTGAGCACCATGGCGACCTTGTTGCGCAGAGGAATACCCGCGGCTTTGGCGTCATGCGCCAGTTGCTGCAGACGGTCCCAGGCTTCCTTTCCGGTCTTCGTGCCGAGAAAGGGCAGGCCGAGGCTGCGGAGGGTTCTCTCAATCTGGTTGCGGGCAACGCCGGAGTCGTCGGCGTAGAGAATGACAGCGCCCTGAGGGATGCTGATCGAGTGCTGCTGAACCAGTTCGTCGCCCGCCTTGAAGCGGGAGGGCAAAACCTGACGGAGGATATGTTCCACATCCAGAACGAGCGCGAGTCGCGCCGTTTCCTCATTTTCGTCGAGCCGTGCCAGGCTGGTGACCAGCCCACCCACCGCGGCGCCTTCGGCGGAGAGCACGCGGCCCCATTCAAGGCGGACGATTTCATCGACATCCTCCACCGCGAAACCCTGCACGGATCGCTCATACTCGGTAACCAGCAGAATGTTGAGTCCATCGGCGCGACAGCCAACGACGGTGGGAAGATCGATGACGGGGATGATCTGGCCACGAATGTTGGCTACGCCCATGACGTGCTCGGGAGCGCCGGGCATGGGGGTAATCTTGGGCATCACCAGTGCCTCGCGGACCTTGAACACGTTGATGCCGAAAAGTTCCCGGCTGTTGAGTAGCTGATCTTCGCCGAGGCGGAATACCAGCAGTTCAAATTTATTCGTGCCTGCAAGCTGGGCGCGCTCATCGACTTCGCGTAATATCTGGCTCATGAAAATCTCCTGTCAGGATGAGCGGCCATCTCGTCCGAAAGTGTCTCTAAAGGGTCAATCATTTTTTGAACGGTGGTTTCCAAATGCGGGATCGGTCCTGGCGGTCTTCCCCGATGCCATGCCTGGCGGTGGAACCCTTCGGTCTCCGTCAACCGGCGGGCATTTCAAGGTCGGATGCCCATGCCAACGGTCAGTTCGTCGAACCAGTTTAAAAAGCGCTGCACATTCTCCCCGCTATAAATGGCGCCATGCTGTGGACAGAGGTGCTCGATCTCCAGTTGGCTCACGCGATTGATCCAGTCCTTTTTCGCCGCATTGGAAGGCATCCAGCGCTGGTGAAAATATTTTGCCTTGGCGATATGCTCGTCGAAGGCGCGTCCGGTTCGATCTCTGCGGCCTACCCACGCATCATGCCCCGGTGGCAATAGCGCGGCACCGACATCGCCGGAAAACAGTACCTTGGCCTCGGGGTCGTAGACGTGGAAATTCGCTGAAGAATGCAGATAATGGGCCGGGATGAACTCCAAGCGACGTCCGCCGATGAGCACGTCTCCCCCCTCGTCCGGAATGTTCTGCAGGGGTGCTTCAAGTGCGCCATAGTGGCGAATGAAACCCTCCCAAAGTTTGGGGATATGCCACTGGATCTGCGCATTGCATGCATGCCAGAGCGGCAGGCTGGAGGCAATGTCCGGGTCCTGGTGGGAAACAAAAGCCGCCTTTAGGCTGCTGGGCGGTATCACCTCGACGAGGGCGGCGAACACCTGCGGAAAGACTTCAAATCCGCCGGGATCGAGGATAAGGCTTTGCCCGTTGGACTCCATCACGTAGACATTGGCATCGATGACGCGGCGCTCTTCCTGATCATAGAGAATCCACCAGCGATGGCTGCCGGCTTCAAATATCGGTGCTGCTTTCATACGCTAAGCTCTCCAGTTGATGGCGATAAGTGCGGATGGCGTTGGATACGGTGCGTACCGCCTCACCCATGTCGCGTGAAACGCGCATCAGCGGGGCGCCCGTGTCTTCGGCCAATGCCGCTTCGATACGGCCATTGGTCACCACATACTCCTGTTCCTCAATGCCTTCTTGCAGGACATCCACCGTGGCGATGAGACGAAGCAGTATTTTCCGTGCCTCGACCTCTTCCCGGGCAATGGTGTCCCGCCATCGCGTCCGGATGTTCTCGAGACTGGCGCAAATCTGCCCATATTGCGCCATGGCCTGGGCGATGGCGCTAAACGAGGCCACGAAGCGCTGGTGCTGGAGAATACGCATATGCGCCTGGATCAGGGGGGCGATGGTCTCCTGCAGATGGGACGCGGATTCCTTGAGGTTGGCGGCGCGTTCGCGGAAGGCCTGGGCGACCACACCGTATCCGGCCAGCGTGTTGCCGTGGCGCTTGACCAGCACCATGGCGTTCAGGGCCCGGCGATCGATCTCGCGCAGGGATTTTTCGATGCTCTGGCGGGCGACGAAGGAGGCGTCGACGACTTGCATGATGTGCTGAATCTCCATCAAGCGGCACCTCGCTGGGTCGGGAGGGTTCTGGCCACGGTGGCTTGTTCCAGGACGCGACCGATCAGCGTGCCCGGGTCCAGGATGAGGACGACCTGGCCCTTGCCGGAAATGGTCGCGCCTTGATACCAGTTTCGCTCGGCCAGGAAATCGATGGGTTTGACCACCGAATCCTCATTCCCGAGCACCTCTGAAACCATGAACAGGCCACGTTCGGTGAGGACGCCCTCCATGGGCTCGGAGCCCAGGCGTAGAGGGCGTTCGTGGAGCAGGGCGCCCAAGTCCACCATCGGTGTGACCAGGGTGTCATCCACCCGGTACACGCTGCGGCCACCCATGCGATGGATTCGGTGCTCCTGGATGTCCAGGAGACTGTCGATACTCGAGATGGGTAGCGCATAGATTTCCCGGCGCAACCGCAGATAAAGCACGGGTAGCACCGCCATGGTCAATGGAAATTCCATGGCGATGCTGGTACTGAGACCCAGCCGGGTTTGAATGTCGAGGCGACCACGCAGTTTACGCACGGTTTCTCTGACGACATCCATGCCGACGCCGCGGCCGGAGAGATCGGTGGCTTGATCCTTGGTGGAGAAGCCGGGGCGAAAGATCAGTTCCAGGGCCTCCTGTTCCGAGAGGCGGGCGGCCTGCTCCTGGGTGATGACGCCCTTGTCCATGGCTTTTTGGGTCACAAACTGGCGATCAATGCCGCAGCCGTCGTCGGACACTTCAATGCGTACCTTGTCGCCGAGGTGGATGGCGGCCACGCGGATGGTGGCTTCGCGGGATTTGCCACCGGCCTGGCGCACTTCCGGTAGCTCGATGCCGTGGTCGAGACTGTTGCGGATCAAATGCGTCATGGGACCAGAGAGGGCATCGACGACGGTTTTGTCGATCTCGACTTCCTCGCCGACGATGTCGAGTTTGACTTCCTTACCGAGCTGCCGGGAGGCATCGCGCACCACGCGGGGCAACTGCTGGAAGAGTCGTTTGCAGGGTTGCATCCTCAGGCGCATGACCGTGCTCTGGAGATCGTTGACGGTAAGGTCCACTTCACGGGCGATGCGCGCCATATCCTCGTTTTCTTCACCCAGGCTACTGACTGCCGACGCCAGGCGATTGCGCAGGAGAACCAGTTCACCGACCTGATTCATCACCGCGTCGAGACGCAGCGCGTCGACGCGGAGGGTGGTGTCGGCGGCCTCCGGGATGTTCTGCGCGCGCGCGCTGGCGGTGGAGTTCGCCACCGGCACCGGCGTTGCGGGCAACACCGCCTGTGCATTGAGGTTCTGGATGGGAAGACGGACAGGGGATGCGGGCGCGTCGGCGGTTCTGGCGGGTTGCGCCTGCGTGGCGGGTTCCGGAGCGGCGTGTCCCGGCGCCTGACCGCCATAGAGTTGATCCAGCACCCGTTCGAATTCTTCCGGGCTGATTTCGTCTCCCGCGAGGCAGGATGACTCCGGGGCATCGGTGAGGCCGGGAGCCTGGTTACCGTAGAGGGTGTCGAGGACGGCTTCAAATTCGGCTTCACTGATTTCGTCGTTGCCGTCCGGCGCCGAACGGCTGCCGGTATCGTTACGCTCAACGTAGACGCCGTGGTGACCGTCGACGGTGGTCCGCCGACTGGCCAAGAGAGTGGCTTCCGCGGGTGGACAGCGGGTGGCGTCCATGCCGAACGCGCCTGTTTCTGCGCTGGCATCTTGCGGGCGGGGCGCTTGTCCGGCGGCAAGTTGCTGAATGAGCAGACCGAGATCCCGGGGACCGGGTGTCGGATTATCGCCATGACCCAGTTGCTGCAACATGTCATCGATGACGTCCAGGCCCTTGAGAATGGCGTCTATCATGTTGGCGGAGAGGGTCAGCGTGTGCGAACGTAGCTTGTCCAGGAGGTCTTCCAGGTGGTGTGTCCAACTGACGAGGTGCTCCGCCTCCAGAAATCCCGCTCCACCTTTCAGGGTGTGAAAGGCCCGGAATACCGACGCCAGGATTTCATCGTTGCCTGGATCGGCCTCCAGGCGGAGGGTGTTCTCCTGGGCTTTTTCGAGGAGTTCGCGGGCCTCGGGAAGGTAGTCCTGCAAAATATCCATGTCCATGTTCAAATCCCCAATTCGGCGAGCAGGGCGTCTACTTCGTCTTGATCGACGCTGGGATTGGCGTCTTCGCGCGCGTCCGTCCGTCCGGCGACGTTCGGGTTGGGTTCCAGGCCGATTTCGGCCAGGGTCAGACGAATGCGTTCTTCGACTGCCTGCAGGAGGGCGATGGCTTTTTTTAGCCGTTGACCGGCAAGATCTTGCCCCTGCTGGCTGGCCAGAATGGTGAGCAGGGCGCTGTCAATGCGTTCGAGCGCTGCGTCGATGAAGGTGTGGTCGGCGCTGCGAATGTCATTGACGGCATCCTGGGCACGCTCGACGGCGGAGAGCGTGGCCATGGTCTGCTCTTCGGTGAGGCGCAACGCTTCCTCCAATGGGTTTTGCGCATCGGAGAGATGCTCTTCCGCGGTATTGGCAATGCGTTTCAGACCCTCGCGGAGGAGTAGCTCGGCCTCGCTCAGCAGGCGCCCGGGATGGGGTGCGTGATCGTTCACAATAGGCCTCTCTGGGCGGCTTGCAGGCGCTTGAAAACGGCGTCGAGCTTTTCTCGAAGGGTGTCGGCGGTGAAAGGTTTGACGATATAGCCGTTTACTCCAGCCTGAGCCGCTTCCAGAATATTTTCCCGTTTGGCTTCCGCCGTGACCATGAGCACCGGGATATGTTTGAGCTGCGCGTCCGCACGAATGGTGCGGAGCAGATCGATGCCCTGCATGTTGGGCATGTTCCAATCGGAGACGACAAAATCGAAAGGGCGACTGCGCAGTTTTTGTAGTGCCTGCACACCATCCTCGGCTTCATCGAAGTTAATGAAACCCAGTTCTCTCAGGAGGTTGCGTACAATCCGGCGCATGGTGGAGAAGTCGTCCACCACGAGAATGTGGATGCCTTTGTCGACCTGATCTATTCCCATATGCTGCTGTTCTCCTCCTGAGTGCAGTCCGCCCTGTCCGACTGCCAGGGACCGATCATCCGCGATACGGACGTCGCCCCCTGTCGGTGATGCATTTAAGCAAACTCTATACCAGCGAGGCCGGGGTGCCGGTCCAGCGCGGTCCTATTGAGGAGTACGGCACGAAAGCGGAAAAACTGAAGGGTGCCGCGGCCCGGACAATTAGCGGGAGGGTGCCCAGAATTGCGGGTAGCCCCGATGCTTGGTGAGGTTGGCGATACGCCGAGTGACGGTGCTGGCTGCGGACCGGTTGGGCACGGGGCCTACCAAGACGCGGTACAGCGGGTTCTGGGGCAACGTGCCGATGCAGGCGCTAAACCCTTTGCCGTGGACCTGTGTCGCCAAAGCGGCCGCCATGCCGGTGCGCCCGAAGGCCCCCAATTGCACGTACCAGCCGGCGTCGCTGCAGGGGGTGCCCAGGGTGGGGGTAGTGGAAGCCGCTGGCATTTTGGGGATGGGTGGGGGGAGGAGGGATTTCTGGGCCGGAACCCGGGTGGATCGGGGGGCTGTGACAACCATCGCGGGCGCGGCCATCGGCTGGTTGCGGGGAGGGAGGGCCGCCACCTCTACCGGGGGGGAGACCGTGGAGACCGTTGGCATGCTTGCGGGTGCGGAAGAGTGTGCCACGGTGGGTTGCGGCAAGCTTAAAAAAGCGTTGGCTCCGCTGGAGTGAAGGGCCCTGAGGGTGCCTGTTTTGTGCCGTTCGGAATGCTCCCAGTACATTTCTGCCGCGACCACGATCAACAGTATGAAGGCGATGGCCATGACGCGATTGAGGCGTTTCTGCTGTTTTTGCCAGCGGTCGATTTCGTTGGGTGTCATTCTCGAATCACTCCTCATACCTGACCGCGCTGATTCAGGGCGCCCGCCATGATCGGGTCGGTTCCGGCGCTGCTCGGATGTTGCGGGGCGACCACCACGATGCTTACTCGTCGATTCATCACCAGTCCCTTCGCCGTATCATTGGGCGCCACCGGATGATACTTGCCATAGCCCGCCGCGACCAAATGCCGGGGATTCACGCCGTGCTGGACGAAGATTTCCACCACGGAAACAGCCCGCGCGGCGGACAACGCCCAATTGGAAGGAAACTGCGCGGTACGAATGGGCAAGTCGTTGGTAAATCCGGCCACCTGGATTTGATAGGGCACTTGACTTAACACTTGTGCGATGGCCCCCAGCGTGGCGGTGGCATTCGGGCTCAGTTGCGCCTGTGCCGAGTGAAACAGGATTTTGGCATTGAGGTCGATGACGACACCCAGATTGCTTCGGTGAATGGCGACACTGCCCTGTTCGATCAGCGGTCTAAGCAGCGTTTCCATCTGCGCTTCAATGCGCCGCATGGCGGTATCGGGATGCGATGGTGTTTGCGGGTCGTTTTTCGCGCGGGGAGAGACCCGGCCCTTTTGCACATGAGGCACGGGGGTGGCGTCGGCGATTTTAGGCAGGGGTGGCAGTTTTATCGGTGTCTGGTTGAGGGGAGGGGGGGTGTCGGAACGGATGGGTACCGGTGACCAGGGTTGACCACTGAAGGCGGATACCAAGGTCTTCGACAGGACTTTGTACTTGCCTTCATTGACCGAGGAAATAGCGTACATCACCACGAAAAAAGCGAAGAGCAGGGTGATGAAGTCGGCATAGGAGACCAGCCAGCGTTCGTGATTGTCCCACTCTTCTGCTTTTTTGCGGCGTGCCATGGTGATCTCCCGTTGCCCATCTGCCCCGGGAAATAGTCGATTTTTCCGATCCTGCAGCGGTCCTGCCCGGCAAGGCGAAAACCGTGCCGTGAACCGCCACCAACGGCGGCATGAATCATGCTTTTGGAGAGGTCATCCGCGGAAACGGATCGTCACGATCACCTCGGATCCGGCGGTCTTCCATCGAGATCGTCAAAAACTTGACGACACACATGCGCAATGCGAGGACGAGATGCGGTCAAATCAGAGCTTCCTGGATCAGTTGTTTGATGAAAAAAATCGGCAAACCGGGAAAGGGCAGATAGAGCGGGCCCTCACCGAACTGATCGGGGGGAAAGCGCTGACGGTGATGGTAGGGCGTAGTGGTGGCGTTTTGGCCGAGGCCGCACTTCTGCATGCCGAAACAGGCGCCGCCCTGATCCTCGATGAACTGATGCCGGAAGCAGAAAATGCCCGGCTGCTGTGCGGAGAGGATTTACTCCTGTGGAGCACGTCGATGCTGCCCCTGGGATTCCAAAGCACAGTGATCGAGAGACTACAGTGGCAGTGTTACGGCGCCGTGCGCATTCAATGGCCCGATGCGCTTTATCATCTGCAGCGGCGCGCCGCTCTGCGCGCCGTGCCCGCGGAGGCCGATGGGATGACGCTGTCCATTCACCGCCACGGTGCGCGCAATTGCGCCGGATTCTGTGTGGATATGGGCGCCGGCGGCATGCGCGCACGCATCCAGGCACCCGGCGATTATCCGATGACCGCCGGCGAGATGCTGGCCGGTGTGCGGTTCACCTTTCAGGGCAGGGCGTACCGGGTGGAGGCGCAGGTCCGTTATGTGGAGCCGGTGCGTTACCCCCGGGGCATCGCCACGCAAGACATGGGCCTCAGCTTCGTGCGGGCTCCAGGCATGTTGCAGGAACAGATCACCCAGTATGCCTTGCGCTGCGATCGTGAGCGCTTACGCAGCGCCCATCGCTAGAGCGCTGGCTACGGCATTCTGTCGGCTGAGTCCGAGGTGGATGAGGGGTGCGTTCAGGGTTGCCGGGGGCGTTTTGGCGGTGGAAACATGCGCGGGGTTGGGTTCGGCATGTTCGACGATCCATTGACCGAATCGGCGCGTGCCGGGCAGGAAATACAGCGGAGCCAGGGCGTTGGCCTGTAAAGCCTCGTTGGCTTTTTGCGGCAGGATGACCATGACCATGCTGGTTCCATCCGTTTCCTGCGCCGCAAAGTGTGGGCGTTGCGGGTAGTGCAGGCCAAAATGGTCCGGTGCAACCAGCAGAAAGGCGATCAGCGGTTCCTCCAGGGATTGCAGCCAGAGGAAAGGGCCCTGTTCTTGAACATGAAGCAGTGCGAATCGTTGCAGTTCCGCGAAGCCCGGCAGGGGAGCGATGCAATGCCATATCTGCGCATCAGAAACGGGCAGGAGTCCAAAGCGGGTGGAGTAGTCGGTCATTTTTGCGCTTCCTGAATGGTGTCCGTGTCCTGGGTGGTTGGGTGATGAGACAGTAGCCACTGGTTGAATTGGGCGGGGGCCACGGCTTGGGCGGACTGGTTGGCCCGCCGAACGGATTCCAGTAACTCCTCCCGAAGGATGATCACGTCGTGGGCACTTTCTATCCCCAGCCGTACCTGACCATCTTCGATACGGGTGACGACGATACGAATGTCGTCGCCGATGCAGATGGCCTGGCCGCGACGCCGGGTGAGTACGAGCATCTCAGGCGCTGCCGATCAGGTGTCGCTGGGCGGAGTGCTGGGTGGTTCCGCCATCGGTGTAGAGGGGATCACTGGTCCCGAAGAGGATTTGCCAGGCGCCTCGATTGAAGCGCTCCAGAGCCCCGATGATTTGCCCATTTCGTTGATTATGCAGGATGATCCGCCCCAGCAGCGCCCGGCGTTGCGCTTGCAGTTCCAGGTGGGCGGCGGTGGAGGGCTGGGGGTGGCGACGGGTCTCGAGGGCGCTGATGCTTTGGTAGAGCCGCTCTTTTTCCGCGGCAATGGATTCCAGCGCCGTCATGTCCCCGGATTGTAGGCAATGTTCCTCCTGATGCAGCAGTTGGAGCAAGGTCTCCAGCGCGCCGATTTGTTGCTGCAGCGCGGTGCTTGTCGGGCTCTCCATGGATCAGGCCTTTTTGTTGACGGCCAAGGGCAAGAACTGCTGCATGTCCTGGATGAGGCCTTGTCCGATGTGTGGCGGGGAGATTTGATAGGTGCCATTGGCGAGGGCTGACTTGATGCTCTGCACGCGTCCGCTGTCCGCGGGCACGGAGGTCTGGGCGGCGAGCAGACTGCGAGCCGCGGGAGACAGCGTGACATGGTCCTGTGCCACGGCCGGGCCTTTGGCGGGCTGCGTGGTGCCGACCCCGGAGACGGGCTGATTCGCTGTGACTGTCGAATCGGCGCTCGTCCGTACCTTCGTGCCGGGTACACCGGAATAGGGGTTAATCGGATTCATGATGACAGATCTCCTTATTACGCTTAAATCCGTATTACGGCACATTGAAGCAGGAACTGAAGGCGAACACAAAAACTTTCGGGCACAGACCATTGTTCAGAAGGGCACCACCACGGCGCCTCTGGCCGTGACGGTACCCCGGATCACTCTGCCGGACTGCAGGTTGCGTACCAGAATGGCTTGTCCGGGCCGGCCATTTTCGAGGGCGTTGGCAATGGTGGCGATGCGAATGCCATCCCCCTCCGCGTATACAGTGACTTGTTCACCGGCATGCACCACTTCCGGCGCATTGAGCATGGAGGTGGTAATGGGTTGTCCCGCCAGTGTGCCAAAACGCAGAACCCGGCCGATCGCTTGCTGCGGACTACCCAGTGCGCCGCCGCTGAGGCTGTTCGTATCGCGCTGAACGACACTCAAATCCGCGGCGTCGAGCACCCTGCCGGCGCTCAGCGATCGCGCAGCGATCACGACGCTCTGGCTGATCGTGAGTCGTACCGGCAAGTAAAGCTTCCAGGGTGAGGGACCCGGGCAGTTTACCGTTACGGTTTGGTTGCCGTAGGGGTTGCCATAGCCAAAAAAGTCGAGTTGCAGGTGGTCGCATCCGGGGAAACGTAAACCGGGTGCCGGACCGTCCACGTGAATCCGGGCGTGGCTGACGTTGGCGGGGAGATGTGCGCGGACAAAATGCATGACGGCCGCATGAATGACCGCGGCGTTTTCCGCCGCGGCGCTCACCGGCAAGGAGCAGGCCAGTAGAAGCAGGCCGATGCAGGATAGCATCGCATGGTGTTTCCCGTATTTTGCCAGCCTGATCTCTTTCATCGTCGTGCTCACGTGCTGCCCGGTGGTTACCTGCGCCGTGGGCTATAAAGCAAATAACGCGCCATATACGGGGGGATGGAGTGGACACGTTTCGCCAGCCGCGCGGCAACCCGTTGCCGTGTCCGAAGAGTCGAGAGTCGAGCGGTACGGATTTCGGCAAAATCATGCCGTTGGGCCACGGCTGCGGAGACCCCGCGGTATGTTCGTGCCGGTTGCGCCGCGCCTGGATGACCCCGGAGAGGCCCTATGGGCTCCTCACGCGCGGGTGGGCTCTGGCATCGTCATTCAGGCACGTGTTTTGCTTTACTGGGCACGATGGTGGTCTTCATGGAGAGTTCCAACTATGGGTGGTCTGCTGGATCAGGCATTCAATCCTCTCGCGGATGCTTTACGGGTCAGCGGTTATCGGCAGCAATTGCTGTCGGCCAACATTGCCAACGCCGATACACCGAACTACAAGGCGGTGGATATTCCGTTCAGCAAAACCCTGAAAGCGATCCAGGCGGGCGATCAGGGGGGGTTGCCCATGCGCACGAATGATGCGCGGCAATTGGGGGGGTCGCCTGCCAGCGTCGGCCTGGCGGCCTTTGTGCGTTATCAGCGCGGCAACCAGGTGGGCCTGGACGGCAACTCTGTGGATATGAACCGCGAACAAGCCGGTTTTTTGCAGAATAGCGTCATGTATCAGGCCGATCTGACTTTTTTGAGCGGTGAGATCAAAACCCTGAACTCTGTCATCTCCGGCAACGTGATTTAAGGAGCATTTCGATATGTCCATGTTTTCAGTGCTCGATGTCGCCAGTTCGGCGCTTACCGCACAGAGCTACCGGTTGAACGTGGTGGCGAGCAACCTGGCGAATGCCAATTCTGCGACGAGTTCGAGCGGGCAGCCCTATCGCGCCCGGGAAGTGGTGTTCGCGGCGCGACCTTTCTCCGGTAACGCCGCGCCCGCCGGTGTCAGCGGGGTGCAGGTGGTGGGGGTGGTGACCAAGCCTGGGCCTTTCAAGAGGGTATATCAACCCGGCAATCCCCTTGCGGATAAGGCGGGCTATGTGAAAATGCCGAATGTGAATCCGGTGGATGAGATGGTAAACATGATTTCGGCATCCCGTGCCTATCAGGCCAACGTCAATGTCATGAACACCACGAAAATGTTGCTGCAGAAAACACTCACCCTATAGGAGTCTGATCATGAGCGTCAATTCCCTGACATCCAGCGTCAATCCTTTTTACACTTCTCTGCTGAGCAGTACGGCGACCACCTCGGGTAGTGCGAGCAGTGGCGCCAGTGGGCTCGCCAGCGAGAATACGTTCTACAACCTGTTGGTTACCCAGTTGACGAATCAGGACCCGCTCAACCCCATGAGCAACTCACAACTGTCGTCGCAACTGGCGCAATTCAGCGTTGCCAATGGGGTGCAGGCCATTCAGGGATCGCTCGGTGCGTTGATGGGGCAGATCAATCAGAATCAGGGATTGCAGGCGGCATCCCTCATCGGCCAGTCGGTTACGACCTCCGGTAATCAGTTGACGCTGAGTGGCGGCACTTCAACGGGCGCCTATGATCTCAGCAGCGGAGCCAGTGCTGTCGATGTCCTCGTGCAGGACGGTGCCGGGCAAACGCTAGCGGTGCTGCCCCAGGGACCACAGGTGGCGGGGATGCAGTATTTCAACTGGAATGGTACCGACGCCAGCGGCAATGCTTTGCCGGCCGGGACCTATCGATTTTCGGTGCAGGCGAGTGGACCTAACGGCCAGAGCGTGGGCAGCACGCCCTACAGGACGGGGGTTGTCAGCGGCGTCACTTTAGGCACCGCCGGTGCGGGGCCGACTCTGCAACTGCAAGGTCAGCAAGGCCCGGTGCCATTCAGCGCGGTACAGAACATTCTTTAAGGAGTCGGTGATATGGGAGCTTTCAATACGGCGTTGAGTGGTCTGCAAGCGGCTAATTCCAACCTGCAGGTGCTGGGTAATAATATTTCCAACGCCAGCACGGTGGGTTTCAAAAGTTCCAATGCGCAATTCTCCGATGCCTATGCCGCCGCCCTGGCTACCACGGCGCCTACCCAGGGGCAGGTGGGTATCGGGACCCAGGTGCAGACGGTGGCCCAACAGTTTACCCAGGGGAGCATTCAGACGACCAGTAATCCTCTGGATGTCGCTATCAGCGGCAACGGTTTTTTCCAGTTCAATTACAACGGCTCTACCGTGTATGGCCGCAATGGACAGCTGCAGTTGAGCTCGGGCGGGGTAATCGTGGACGGTAATGGTGGCGAACTGGTCGGCATTCAGGCGCGGAACGGCGCTCTCACCGGCGCGAGCGGACCGCTGACGGTCAGCCAGAACGCCTTGCCGCCACAGGCCACCTCGGGCCTCAGCCTCGGACTCAATCTGGATTCCAGCAACACGCCGATCAGTGGGGCGCTCAATATCAATGACCCCAGCACTTACAACTATTCCACGTCAACCACGGTCTATGACAGCCTGGGGACCCCCCAGTTGCTGACAACGTACTACCAGCTTTCGGGGAGCACCTCCAGTGGCGAATCATGGAATGTGGCCTATTCGGCGACAGGAACCACGGGTGCCAGCGGTACGACTTCGGGTTTCATTTTTTCGGGTGCCAGCGCATTGCAGTTCAGTTCCACCGGACAACCACTGGGTAACGTCAGCGGGACCACGGTGGCCTTCCCATGGGCCGATGGTGCCAGTAACAATACCATCGCGATCAATTGCAGTGGCAGTACGAACTATAACTCCGCCAATGCGGTTATTACCGCCAACAGTAACGGCTATGGCGTCGGACAGCTTTCGGGCCTGTCCATCGATCCAGGCGGCAATATCTTCGCGCGTTACAGTAATGGACAATCCCAAATTCTGGGGCAGATAACACTCACGCGCTTCGCAAACAATAATGGCTTGCAGAATTTGGGGAATAATTATTTCGCGGAAACCTACGCTTCGGGTCAACCGCTGTCCGGCTCCCCTGGAAGCACCAATCTGGGCGTCTTGCAGTCTGGCGCGGTGGAACAGTCCAACGTGAATTTATCGCAGTCGCTGGTCAACCTGATCGTGGCGCAGCAGGCCTATCAGGCAAATGCGCAGACGATCAAGACCCAGAATGCCGTGGACCAGACGTTGCTGAGTCTGTAAGGATAAGGGCGCGATATGGATTCCCTCTATATTGCCATGACCGGCGCCAAAGCCATTTTGCAGCGGCAAACGGTGACGGCCAACAATCTCGCCAATGCGAATACCACCGGCTTTCGCGCCGATCAGGCACAATTCCGGGCGCTACCCGTCTATGGTCAGGGCCTCCCCACCCGGGCTTACACCGCGACCGAAACCTCCAGTGTGGATTTTCAATCCGGTCCGGTGGTGCATACGGGGCGGCTGCTGGATGTGGCGGTCAATGGTCAGGGATGGCTTGCGGTGCAGGGTCCGGGTGGCCAGGAGGCTTACACGCGCGACGGCAATCTGCAGGTCAGCGGGCAAGGCATTTTGATGACGGCGACGGGTCACCCGGTGCTGGGTGTCAACGGCGCGCCCATTTCTGTGCCCCCCATGCAATCCCTGGTGATCGGGGCCGACGGGGTGGTTTCCGGTGTCCCCGTGGGGAGTCCACCGAACGCGGTGATGGCCATCAACCAGATCAAGCTGGTGAATCCACCGGAGCAGACTTTGCGGAAAGGCGCGGATGGTCTCTTTCAGACCCGTGGCGGTAAACCGGTGCCGGAGAATGCCAGCGTCGTGCTGGAGCCGGGCGCGCTGGAAGGCAGCAATGTCAATCCGGTGAACAGCATGATCCAGATGCTGCAAGACAGCCGTCAGTTTGAAATACAGACCAAGTTGATGCAGACCGTTTCGCAAGACCAGCGGAGCGCCACGCAATTGCTGGTGGTGCCATGATAGACAGGAGAAAAGTCCAATGATGCGATCCTTGTACGTGGCCGCCACCGGTCTGGAGGGCGAGCAAACCAAGATGGATGTCATCGCCAATAATCTGGCGAACGTGAATACCACCGGTTTCAAACAGTCCCGGGCGGTCTTCCAGGACTTGCTGTATCAAAATCTGCGGCAGCCTGGTGCGCAGTCTTCCCAGACCACGCAATATCCCTCCGGTCTGCAGTTGGGCACGGGGGTGCGCGTGGTCTCCACAGAACGGCTGATGACCCAGGGTAATCTTACCCAGACGGGTAACGCGCTGGACGTGGGTATCAACGGGCAGGGTTTCTTCCAGATCATGCAACCCAACGGCACGATCGCTTATTCCCGGGATGGCACCTTCCAGATGAATAATCAGGGGCAGTTGGTCACCTCCAATGGTTATCTCGTGCAGCCGCCGGTCACCATCCCGCCCAACGCCCAATCGGTGACCATCGGCAGCGATGGCACGGTGTCGGTGGTGTTGCCCGGACAGGCGCAGCCGCAGCAGGTGGGTACCATCCAGCTCGCCAATTTTATCAATCCCACGGGCCTGCAGAGCATCGGCGATAACCTGTACTTGCAGACCGGCTCTTCCGGCGCGCCCCAGACCGGTCAGCCGACCCTGAATGGTCTGGGTTCCGTGCAGCAGGGGTATCTGGAATCCTCCAATGTCAATGTGGTATCGGAACTGGTGAACATGATTTCCACCCAGCGCGCCTATGAGATCAACAGCAAGGCGGTGTCCACTTCGGATTCCATGCTGCAGTATCTCACCCAGAATCTTTGAGGCGACGTGATGCGAGCATGCTGCGGTGAACACATGATTCTGAACGGTTTCCTCGCAAAGGCGCGGCGTGGTGCAGTCCGTGCCGTCATGGCCGCCGGCTTGCTGCTCGGTCTCGGCGCCTGTGCCATGATGGAGAACCACCATAGCCTCAAGCCGTTGACGCCGCTGTCCATGCCGGCCGAGCCGGAGTCTCTGGCCGCGCACCCCGCCAATGGGGCTATCTGGCAGACGGGGACCAATGTTTCCCTGTTCAATGACAACCGGGCCAATCGCATCGGTGATCTCATCACGGTGCTGATTCAGGAGAACTCCAGCGCCTCCAATAATACCAACACCGCCATCAACACCTCTGACTCGTTGAATGCGGCGCTGACGAATTTCTTTGGCATCACCCCCACCTTTGGCAGTGTGGCGGGTAATGCCTTCAGTCCCAGCATGGGGGCGACCAGCGGCCAGAAATATGGTGGTACCGGAGCCACGACGCAAAGTAATACCTTTACGGCGATGCTGGAGGTGACCGTGGTGCGGGTGCAGGGGAATGGCAATCTGGTGATTGAAGGGTCCAAAGAAGTGTTACTGAACGGCGGTCACGAATACATTCGGGTGGCCGGGGTCGTGCGGCCCGCGGATGTGACGCCGCAAAATACCATTCTCTCGACCCAGATTGCGGATGCGCGCGTGGAATATAGTGGTGACGGCAGTATTTATTCGGCGGCGCGGATGCCCTGGCTGGCGCGCTTTTTCCTATCGCTGTGGCCGTTCTAGTGGATACAGGTCCGATCATGAGAACATGGCGTTGGAAACGGTTTCCGCTGATACTGCTCACCGTGACGCTGGCGGCCGGATATCTGGCCGCAGCGCACGCGGAAACGGTGCGTAATCTGGTGACGGTCGGCGGCGTGCGCAGCAACCAGTTGGTGGGTTACGGGCTGGTGGTGGGGCTGAACGGAACGGGCGATCAGGCGACCCAGGTGCCTTATACCACACAGTCCCTGCTCAACATGTTCCAGCGCCTCGGCATCAATCTGCCGGCTGCCGTGGCCACCAATCTGCAACCCAAGGATGTGGCCGCCGTGATCGTGACCGCCCACCTGCCGCCCTTTGCGCAGCCTGGGCAGACCATCAACGTCACGGTGTCGGCGGTCGGTAACGCCAGCAGCCTGGCGGGGGGAACCCTGCTGATGACGCCGTTGAAGGGTGCGGATGGGCAGACGTATGCCGTCGCCCAGGGCAATCTGATCGTCAGCGGTTTCGGGGCCAGCAGCAACGGCGCTTCGGCACAGGTCAACGTGACGACGGCTGGTACCATCCCCAACGGGGCGAACGTGGAGCGCACGGTCACCAATGGATTCGACCGTGCCGGGCCCATGACCCTGGAACTGCATACCCCGAGCTTTACCACCGCAGCGCGGATTGCGGACGTCATCAATCGGCAACTGGGCTACGGGATCGCCGAGGCGATGAACGCCGGGGAAGTGGTGGTGCAGGCGCCGGCATCCCCGGGGGCGCGGGTGACCTTCCTTTCCGAGATCGAGAATCTGGATGTCATCCCGGAAACCCCGCTTGCCAAGGTGGTCATTGATGCGCGCAGCGGAACCGTGGTGCTGGGCCAGAATGTGACCCTGGGCGCTTGTGCCGTCGCCCATGGCAGCCTTTCGGTCACCATCTCCCAGAAGTATCTGGTCAGTCAACCGAATCCGCTGGGGGCTGGACAGACCGTCGTCATTCCGCAAGCCAGTGTGAACATTAAACAGTCCAACGCCAAGCTCCTGATGTTCAAACCAGGCGTCAGTCTGGAGGCCGTCGTGCGGGCTTTGAACGCGGTGGGTGCGACGCCCACCGACCTGATCGCCATACTGCAGGCCATGAAGGCCGCAGGCGCGTTGCATGCGCAACTGGAGGTGGTATGAGCGGCCCCGTGAGTTTCAGCGCCAGTACCCGGGCGGTGGATGCCAATCCTAAGGCGGCGGCTGCGGCCGCCAGCGATGCCCTGAATTTCTCGGGTCTGGCGCGACTGCGCAGTGATGCGCGGGCGCACGACCCTCAGTCTATCCTGGCGGTCGCCAAACAGTTTGAGGCGGTGCTGATGCAGCAAATGCTCTCGGCGATGTCCGCCACTTCATTCGGCTCCGATCTCACCGGGAAAAATGCCGGACCACTGTTTAAATCGTTGTTCAACCAGCAGATCGCGCAAACCGTCAGCCAGGGTCGGGGAATGGGTATCGCGCAGACGCTCGCCCAGGAAATCGCCAGCCGTTACCACTTGCACTGGGGTGAGGGTGGGAAGACGATGCCGACAGGCGCTGGAGGCGGAATGCCCGTTCCGGTGCGCAGCGCAACCGCCCAGTCACCCCTCACCGCCTCTATGCAATCCTGGGCCAAACCGTCGCAGACGCTGGTTCAGCAGGCTACCGCCTTTGTCGCCGCCATTCTGCCCGCCGTACAGTCCGCCGCGCGGAAACTGGGTGTCGCGCCCAAGGCCATCATCGCTCAGGCCGCTCTGGAAACCGGCTGGGGCAGTCATGTGGCGGGAAACAATCTCTTCGGCATAAAGGAGACGGATGGCTGGCCGGGGCCGTGGGTGCGCAGTGTGACGCACGAATTCGCGGATGGCGTGAATCAGGTGGAAACGGCCGCTTTCCGCGCCTATGGCAGTGTGACGGCCAGCGTGCAGAATTACGTCCATGTGTTGCTCGATAGTCCACGCTATCAGTCAGCGCTGGGGCAGGGAAGTAATGTCGCCGCTTTCGCGGCGGCGCTGCAGCGGGGCGGGTATGCCAGCGATCCACAATATGCCAGCAAGCTGGTGGCCGTGGCGGGCAGTCCATTGATGGATCAGGTGATGGCCGAATTTCCTCAAGACGCTGCCGGGGGCTAAACTCCGGCGGTTTTTGTGTCGTTATAACGGAAAAGTGTATGTTTCCTGTGCGTGGGAGAGGGCGGCATGAGCGAGGTGGTCCCAGAACGGGATGAACTGGAGATGGTGCGGACGTTGACCTCCTTGTTGCAGCAACAGAGGGTGTGGCTGGCGCATGCCGACTGGGGACAAGACCTGCCCGATGCGGAGCGGAGAAATTCCCTGGTTTGGCGTCTGTCGAGACTGCGTGCGGAAGTGACCGGGAACGCGGCATCCGCTCCGGATCTGAGTCAGGCGGTGTGCGGTTTGCAGGAAGCCTATAGCGAACTGGATCACGCCTTGCGCCTTGCCAGTGTGGTATTGCAGGAGGCACTGGCGCTTCTGCGGGGGCAGAACACCGCCGTATATGGTGATCACGCCAGTCCGGGCCGTTCCTTGGGGAGTGCGTAAGATGTCGGGAATCAGCGGAGTCGTCAATACAGCGCTTACGGGATTGCAAGCCGCGCAAAATGCCTTACAGGTGACCGGCAATAACATCGCCAACGTCAACACGCCCGGTTATAGTCAGGAAAACGTAGTGCAGTCTACCACCACGCCCACTTTTGTGGGGGGGCAGTACTATGGCAACGGCACCCAGATCACGACGGTGCAGCGAAGCTACAGCAGTTTTTTGCAAGGGCAGGTATGGTCGGCGACCGCCAGCGCGAGTGGCCAAGCCACGCTTTCCAGTTCACTGCAACAGATCCTCGGGATACTCAATAACGGCGGCATCAGTTCGCAGGTCAGCCAGTTTTTTTCTGGCGTGGCACAGGTGGCGGCCAGTCCCAGCGACATGCCCGCGCGTCAGGGCATGCTCAGCAACGCCCAGAATCTCAGCCAGACCTTCCAGTCCCTCGGCCAGCAATTGCGCAGCATCGGCGCCGGCGTCAATCAGCAAATCGGCCAGGCGGTCACCCAGATCAATGACCTCAGCCAGCAGATCGCCCAGTTGAATGCGCAGATCTCCACGTTGCAGGGCGCGGGTAACGGTACCGCCAATGACCTTCTCGATCAGCGCGATCAACTCCTCACCCAGTTGAATGGTCAGGTGGGCGTGCAAGTGCTGCATCAGCGCAACAGTCAGATCAACGTCTACCTCAGCAACGGGCAGGTGCTGGTGGCGGGCAGCAAATCCTTCAACCTCAAGGCTCAGCCCGGTGCCTACAATCAGCAGACCATGGAGGTCGCCTACGCCAACAATGGCGCTATGATCAGTCATCACCTCAGCGGCGGTACCCTCGGTGGCCTGCTGCAGTTCCGCAGCCAGTCTCTCAACCCTGCCGAGAACGGCTTGGGACAACTGGCCGACGGCCTGTCGGCGGCCCTCAACGCGCAGCAGGCGCAGGGGCTGAATCTCAACGGCAGCAGCGGCACGGCGCTCTTTGCCACGGGCGCTGTGCAGATCTTTGCCAATCAGGCGAATGCGGGTAGCGCGACCATCAGCGGCAGTATCACCAATGCCGCCGCGCTGACCGCCTCCGATTACATTCTGAAGGATGCGGGCGGCGGTAACTGGACGCTGGCGGATCGCGGCAGCGGACAGGTAGTGGCCACCACCAGCGGCAGCGTCAGCAGCGGCGTGACCACCTTGAACTTCGGGAGCTCAGGCTTCAGCGTCAGTGTCTCCGGCGCGGTCTCCGGCGATAGCTTTCTCATCGAACCCACCCGCCTGGGCGCCAGCGGTATGCAGACCGTGATGACCGATCCTTCGGGCATCGCCGCCGCCAGCCCCTATGTCAGTAGTCCAGGGCAAATGGTCAGCGGCAGCCTGACCAATACCAACCTCGGCAATATGACCCTGTCGGCGGGTCAGTATGTGAGTGGCATGGGCTCCGGTGCGGTGCTGGTCTCCGGGCTGGCCAGTTTCCCGACGCCATTGCAGGTCACCTTCACGCAGGGCGGGTCGGGCAATGCCGCCGTCAGTTTTCAGATCAGCTCGGGGAGTGGGGGCACCGGAATCATCGCCAGCGGTAGCGTTATCCTGAGTGGACCGGGCACCCGCATCGCCATTCAGAATCCCAATCCGCCCGGCGGTTACTGGCAGGTGAATCTCAGCGGCAGTCTGGCGGCATCGGGTGACGCCTTTACCCTCAGTCCCGGTGGCGTGGGTAGTAACGGCAATGCGCAGGCCATGGCCGCGCTGGCCACCGGCAAGACCATGAATAACGGTACTACGACCTTCAATGGCAGCGCGGCGCAATGGATCACGCAAATGGCCTCCCAGGCCGGACAGGCGCAGACCAGTGCCCGGGCGCAAGCGGCGGTCCTGCAACAGGCCCAGGCTTCCCAGCAGTCGGTGTCCGGGGTTAACCTCAACCAGGAGGCCGCCAACCTGATCCTCTATCAGCAGAGCTATCAGGCCGCCGCCAAAGCCATTGCGGTGGGAAACACGCTGTTCGCGTCCCTCATTCAGGCCCTCTAAGGAGATCAACATGCGTGTCAGCACTTCCGAGATCTTTCAAAGCAGCTTGAGCGGCATGCTGAACCAGCAGAGCACATTGAACGCGCTCAGTCAGCAGCTTTCCACCGGCAATGCGTTGATCGATCCGGCGAGCAATCCGGTGGCCAATGCCCAGGTGCTCAACCTCAACAGTCAGATCGCCAGTCTTAGCAGCTATCAGCAGAGCAATCAGTATGCCCAGCAGAACCTGCAACTGAGTTCCAGCACCCTGCAGGGGGTGGGTACCCTGGTTGATCAGGTGCGGCAACTGGCGGTGCAGATGAACAACGCCACCGTCAGTCCCAGCGATTTGCAGAATGCGGTGACTACCATGCAGGGCAACTTGCAGCAACTGGTGCAGATGGCGAACACCCAGAATGCCAACGGCACCTATATCTTTGCGGGTTCGCAATCGGGTGTTACGCCATTTCAGTTGCAGAGTAATAACCAGGTGCAGTATTTGGGCGATTCCGGCCAAAAAAACCTGGAGATTGGACCGGGGCTGACGGCGCCGGTGTCGCAGGCGGGAAATTCGGTTTTTATGAATATCCCGGCGGGAAATGGCAGTTTTACGGTGACGGCGTCGAGCGGCAACTACCAGATTCCGACGGGCGGCACCGCCACCGATGTGGGGACCACCACTCTGGGACCGGGAAGCGTTTTGAACCAGGCCGCCGCCAACGCCGCGTTCGTGGCGGATGGCGCGCAGTATCAGGTGACGATCAGCAATAACGGCTCCAGCGGACTGACCTATAGTGTGAGCAGCGGCACGGGGCAGGTGGGTTCATCGGGCTGGAGCGGCAGTTCCGGGACGGTGGTCTCCGGCAGCTACGCGCCGGGCCAGAGCATAGCCATTCCCAGCGCACCCGGAGGCAGCCCCTTTATCAGCGTGCCCGCCAACGGACAGCCGGGCATCGGGCAGAGCGCTGCGTTTACCCTCGCCGCCGCTCAGCCGCAAAGCCTGTTTCAGACGTTTAGTAACCTCATCACGGCCTTTCAGGGGGGCGGTGGATCGCCGGGCGCCAACACACGACGCGCCCAGGATATCAGCAATGTTCTCGCCAATCTCGATCAGTCGCAAACCACTCTGCTCAGCGTTCAGAGCGGGATCGGATCACAGTTGCAGCAGGCGCAGAGCGTGCAGACGCTCAACGCCAATCTGACCCAGCAGTTTCAGACCACCCAGGGTAATCTGGCGGATATCAGCTACCCGCAAGTGATCACCCAGTTTCAACAGAGCACCACCGCTTTGCAGGCGGCGCAAAAGGCCTTTGCGCAGGTGCAGGGGTTGAGTTTGTTCAACTATATTTGAGGGCGGGAGATGACAGTCAGTCCAGCTTGGAAACTGCTTCGGGAGGGTGACGGCGAAGCCGTGGGCGCGGCCTATCACCATAATCCGCGTTTGGACTTGCTCACATTGCTGGACCGCCAACCCCGCCGGGTATTGGATGTCGGCTGTGCCGCTGGGGCGACCGGACAAGCGCTGCGGCAACGTTTCCCGGAGGTCGAGTTATGGGGCGTTGAACAGAATGCCGCCGCCGCAAAAATCGCTGCGCAGACGTACCATACGGTCTTCAGAGGCGCTTTCGCCCAGGTGGATTTCGTCGCGTCCGGCCTGATGCCGGGGAGTATCGATACGGTCATCCTGGCCGATGTGCTGGAACATATGGCCGATCCCTGGGAGACCCTGCAACGGCTGTTGCCGCTCTTGCAGCCGGACGCGCAATTGCTGGTCAGCCTGCCCAACGCACGTAATTTATGGCTCCTCAACGAACTCGCCGAAGGCCGTTGGACCTATGAAGAGCAAGGCATCATGGATGTCACCCATCTGCGCTTTTTCACGTGTGCCGAGGGGCGGCGTATGTTGGAGGAAACCGGTTATCGGGTCGAGGCCACCGCCTGGGGGCCTGACAGCCGTTTTTTGCACACTCCGGTGCCGCAGCATTTCCCGACCCGGATCGAGAGTGAGAAAATTGTTCTGAAAGACGTGACGGCGGCGGATTTTCAGGAACTCGTCAGTTTGCAAGTGTTCTTTCGCGCGGGTTTGGGGAGGCCATTGCCGAAATCGGGCGGGGATACCCATTTTATTTCGACCGGCAATGCCAAAAACAAAAACACGCTGTCCAGTGATCCCGGCTGCTTTTCCGGTCCCCTGCGGCAAAGCCGGACGGCGGTCATCTTGCATCTTTTTTATGTGGAACTCTGGGATGAGATGGCCGATGCGCTGTCCACTCTGGATGGGGACTTCAATCTCTACGTTTCCGTGACCGAACCGGCGGAATCGCTGGTGTCAAAAATCTCCCGGCGCTTTCCTTCGGCACAAATCTTTGTGCGACCCAACCGGGGGCGTGATATCGCCCCGCGGCTGGCGCTGGCCAAGGCAGCGATCACTGCCGGCCACGAATATCTGCTGTTCATTCACGGCAAGAAATCACCGCATTTACGGCAAATGAAGCCGGAGCAGATCCATGTGGATTTCCTGTCCCATGGGGATGGCGATCGCTGGCGTCGCGATTTGCTGAATCATTTATTGGCACCGTCGGTGGTGGCCCACGTTCGCGAGCGCTTCACCAGCACGCCCCGAGTTGGCATGATCGGGCCGGCGGGATTCTGGCTGCCTTTGGATATGGTGAAGGATGCGAATCGCCCGCGCGTCGGCCCGATGCTGGATCGGATGGGAATACTGATCGACCCGCGGCGCTACGGCTTTTTCGCGGGCAGCATGTTCTGGGCGCGCGCCCAGGCCCTCGCACCACTGCTGGCCCTGGACCTGAGCCCCGAAGATTTTGAGGAAGAGTCGGGTCAGGTCGATGGCACGCTGGCCCATGCTGTCGAGAGATTGTTTGCGGTGGTGGCGGAACGTGCCGGTTTTGTGGTGGAGGATACGGCCGGTCATGAATGTCTCCGGCCGCTGGGACCCTTGCTGCCGTGGCTGGCGGTGCAGCGCTGGTCTCCGCAAGAGCACTGGTGGGCCGAGGAAACGCTTGAGAAACTTGCCTTCCCGGCGACCATCGCTGTGCAGGTGATGGAGAGCGGTCGTGCGGTTTTCGCGCAGGCCACGCACGCCAGCCTGTCGCAGCAGTGGTTGCCCGTGCGCGTGGGGACGATGGTCGCTGACACGGATCCCGTGGCCACCATGAACACCGCTCTTGCGGAAGTGGATGCCGACTGGATCGCCGTTCTGGACGCCGGTGACGAACTCGCCCTCGATGCCACGTTCCGCTTTGCCCAATCCATCCGGAATCATCCGGAATGGCAGATTGTCTACACCGACGAAGATTCCCTCACGGCGGAAGGCGAGCACGTCAACCCCCACTGTAAACCCGATTTCAATCTCGATTACCTGCGGAGTCTGCCCTATATCGGTGGCCTGATGCTCATTAAAAAGACCCTCTTTGATGCCCTCGGTGGCTTCGATCCGCAGGCCGATGGCGCCGAAGATTATGATTTCCTCCTGCGTGCCTGGGAGCGGGTGGGAGATGCGGGTATCGGCCATATTCCCGAAGTGCTTTACCACCGCCATCAGGAGAGCAGTCATTGCCGCAAATCGGTGCCGGAGATTCTGGAGGCGGGGCGGCAGGCCCTGGTCCGCCATTTCGAGCGATTGCAAATCCCTGCAGCGGTGCAACCCGGACCATTTCCACCGTCGACCCGTGTGCGTTATCCGCTCGGTGCCACCCCGCTGGTTTCCATCCTCATCCCCACCCGCAATCAACTGGGTTTTTTACAGCGTTGCATCGAATCTCTGATCGAAAAGACCCGTTATCCGGCTTACGAAATGCTGATCATTGATAATGATAGTGATGATGCGGAAGCGCGTGCGTATCTGGATATGCTGACAGCGCAGGAAGAAAACATGGGCGGGCGTTTGCGGGTGCTGCGCCATCCCGGCGCCTTCAACTTCTCGGCCATGAATAATAGGGCGGTGGATGCGGCGCGTGGTGAATATATCCTGCTGCTCAATAATGATACGGCGGCTCTGCACGAGGACTGGCTGGACGAAATGGTCAGCCACGCCCTGCGCCCGGAAGTGGGTATCGTGGGTGCCAAGCTGCTTTATCCTGACGGAAAAATTCAGCATGCCGGGGTGATTTTGGGCATGAAAGGACCCGCGGAACATCCCTTCATCGGCCGTGCGCCAGAGGATCGCGGTTATTTTGGCCGTGCCATGCTCACGCAGAATTACTCGGCGGTGACCGGCGCGTGCTTGCTCCTATCCAAGTCGCTGTATCAAGAGGTGGGCGGACTCGACGAGCAGCGGTTCAAAGTGTCCTACAACGACATTGATCTTTGTCTGAAAGTCCGTGAAGCGGGGCATAAAATTGTCTGGACACCCTGGGCCATGTTGCTGCACGAAGGCTCCGCCAGTCAGAAAGGTGCGGTGGAGCAAAAAGCGGACAACGATAAGCGGGCCCGTTTCGCCGCCGAGAAAGAAGCTTTTTATAACCGCTGGCTGCCGCAGATCGCCTTCGATCCGGCCTACAACCGGCATCTGAGTCTCGCCAGCACCGACTTCCTCCTGGAAGATCAGTCGGCGCTTACCTGGGACCCGGAATGGCGCCCGCGCCCGCGCATCCTCGTCCATCCCGCCGACCGCGAGGGCTGTGGCGAATACCGCATCATCTCGCCCATGCGGGCGCTGCGCGTGGCCGGAAAGGTGCAGGGCTGGGAGACCATGCGTATCTTCGAGCCTGCCGAGATGGAGCGATTTTCCCCCGACAGTATCGTCCTTCAACGACAGATGGAATGGCCGCAAATAGAAGCGCTGGAGCGCCACAAGCGCTTCCATGACGCCTTCCGCGTCTTCGAGATTGACGACCTTATCACGAATCTGCCCGTGAAAAGCGTGCACAAGGGACAGATACACAAAGACATCGCCAAGCGTTTCCGCAAGGCGGCGGGCCTTTGTGACCGTCTGGTGGTGGCTACCGAACCGCTGGCGCGGGCCTACAAAGGCTTCAGCGATGAAGTGCGTGTACAGCCCAACTGCCTCGAGCGGGCGATCTGGGGCGATTTGCAACCGCGTCGCCGTGCGGGCGACAAACCCCGCGTCGGCTGGGCCGGAGGGGTGGGGCATACGGGCGATCTGGAGTTGGTGGCCGACGTGGTGCGTGATCTCGCCAACACGGTGGAGTGGGTGTTTTTCGGGCTGTGTCCCGAGGCTTTGCGTCCCTACGTGCATGAATTCCACCCCGGCGTACCATTGCCGCAGTATCCCGCCAAACTGGCCAGCCTCGATCTGGATCTGGCCATCGCGCCGCTGGAAGAAAACCCCTTCAACGATGCCAAGAGCCATTTGCGGATACTGGAATACGGCGTGCTGGGCTTTCCCGTGGTCTGCTCGGATATCACGCCGTATCAAGGGGATTTCCCGGTCTGGCGGGTGGCCAACCGCTATCGCGACTGGATGAAGGCGATCCGGGAGGCGCTCTCGGATCGGGCAGCGCTTGCCGCCGCCGGCGACGCTCTGCGCGATCAGGTGCGGGCACGCTGGATGCTGGAAGATCGTCTCGATGACTGGCTGCAGGCGTGGTTGCCTTGAGAGACTCAAGTTTTTAGGCCGTGTGCCGTTATGAAAGACATGCGGGATTCACCCGCATGAACGGCAAGGATGCCACCTGACCCTAAGAAAGGAGCATTACCATGGCAATTTCAGGAATTCTCAATACCAATACCTCGGCCTTGAACACGATCAATGCGTTGAACAGTACCCAAGGCAGTTTGAACACCTATCTGCAGCAACTCTCCACCGGTAAGAGCATCAACAACCCCGCCGACAACCCCGCCGGCTACGCTATCGCCCAGCGTTTTCAGACGCAGATCAATGGCCTGAATCAGGCGGTGTCCAATGGCAATCAGGGCGTCTCCCTGGTGCAGACGGCCACCGGCGCTATTCAGAACCAGACCAGCCTCCTGCAGCAGATCCGTACCACGGCGGTACAGGCCGCGAACGGTTCCAATACCACTCAGGACCGTGCCGCTCTGCAGGGCGTGGTCAGCCAGTTGTTGGCCCAGGTCCAGACCATTGCGACGCAGACCCAGTTCAACGGGCAAAATATTTTGGACGGCACTTTTTCTGGTTCGACCTTTCAGGTCGGGGCGAATGCCAACCAGATCATCAACGTGTCGGTCGGCAACACGCAGACCAATGCGATGGGGAATTACACGACGGCGGCGTCTGGTAGCGTCTACACCAGTTCGGGTTCTTTCCAGATGGGCGGGTACGCGGTCGGGGGCGCCTTTACGTTGAGTGCGAGTGGCGTCGGCAATTTCACCAGTGGAACGGGTACCAGTGGCATCAACGTGCAGGGCTCTGCCGGAAATGCCTACGTCGGGGTGAGTTCCAGCACGGAATCGGCGGCGAATCTGGCTTCCGCGGTGAATGCGGTCTCTTCACAGACGGGGGTGTCGGCACAGGCGACCACGAGCGTTGCCTTCACGGCGAGCTCCGGCACATATACCTTCACCCTGAGTAACGGTAGCAGTGGCAGCCCCACCAATGCGGTGAATATCTCCGCATCGGTGACCAATGGCTCCAACGGTCAGGCCGATTTGAGTTCGCTGGTTACCGCCATCAATAACCAGGCGGCGATCACCGGCACCTCCGCCACCACCCAGACCGTGAATGGAACGCAGGAGCTGGTGCTGACCAACGCCAATGGCAACAACATCAACATCTCCGCGGGTGTGACAGCGGGCGGTGCCTTGTCGGGCGCGGGATTGACTTCGGGTTCCACGGGCAGTTTGCAGGCGGTGAGCGGCAGCGGGATATCCTCGGTGGGCTTGGCGATCACCAGCGCTTCGGCCAATGTCCTGATCCAGGGCGCGGTGCAGTTCAACTCCTCCAGTTCCTATGCCATCGGTAATGGCGCGAATATTGGATTCAACACCGCCGCCACGGGAATCACCGGCTCATCGGTTTCCTCGGTCAATGTGAGTTCGGCGGCTGGGGCGCAGCAGGCTATCGGTATCCTGGACCAGGCGATCAACTATCTGAACCAGCAAAACGGTGCCCTTGGTGCGACTCAAAACCGGATCCAGGCTTCAGTCGCCAACGATCAGACCACGGCGACCAATCTGCAGTCGGCGCAGTCGGTGGTGCAGGATGCGAACATCGCGCAGGCGACGTCGCAGATGACCAAGTACCAGATTCTGCAACAGGCCGGTATTTCCACCCTGGCGCAGGAAAACTCTTTGCAGCAGAGCTTCCTCAAGCTCATACCGTAAAAGTCACAGGGCTTGGTGATGATCCTCCCGGTATATGCCGGGAGGAGTTTCACTTGGCGGAGGTGTCTCATGGATGCAACGCCTATTCGTAATGGTCATTCGCCCAATTCGCCGGCGGAGTCTGGGAAGGGGGTCACGAATGTCGCGGGAAAGTCGCAGGAAACCGTGCGATCGGCCACAGCGGCTATACCCAAAAAAAGTCAGGCACCGACGGCAACTCTCCAGAAAGTCTCGTCGGAACAGTTGAATGCCGCGATGAAAAAGTTGCAACAGAAAATTCCGGAAAGTTCTTCGATCACCTTGGAAGCGGGTCTCGATCCGAACGGCAATCACCCTGGTCAGGTGTTGATCATGCTCAGTGATAAAGCGACCAAGCAAATATTTTTTAAATACTACGTGCCCGTGCAGCAATTATTTAAAAGCGCAGCCATGGGAAATGCCATACCGCCGGGCGGCTTGATGAGTGAAAAGGCCTGAGCGAATTAAAGCGGACAGGAGGCGACGGTCATGTCAGTGTCATTGTCGGGTTTGGTGAGCGGGATCAACGTCCAGCAGCTGATTAGCAACCTCAGTGCGGCCTACCAGCAGCCGATTATGGTGCTGGAGAGTCAGCAGCAATCCTATCAGACGACGCTGAGCGCCTGGGGCACGTTGCAAAGCAGTTTGTCCAGTCTGCAGTCTTCCATGAGCAGTTTGCAAAACCTCAGTAGCGTGAATAACCGCAGTGTCAGCCTTTCCAATAATAATGCCGCAACGGCCACGGTGAGCGCCAACGCCGCCACGGGCAGTTATAGCCTCAGCAATATGGTGCTGGCGCAGTCACAGAGCATCTATTCCCAGGATTTCAGTAGTGCCAGCAGCGGTGCGGTGGGTACCGGAACCCTGCAGATACAGGTGGGTAGCGGGGCGGTAACGAATGTGGTCATTGGTTCCGGCAATAACACGCTGGACGGCATCGCGAGCGCGATCAACAAGGCCAATACCGGCGTCAACGCGGCGGTGGTCTATGATGGCACCGGCTATCGGCTGACCCTCACCGGTACCAGTACCGGGGCGAACAGCGCTTTCAGTGTCACCACCAGCGGCGCGACGGGCAGCCTGGCGAATCTCAGTTACAGTTCCGGTAGTTCGGGCGGTTCGGGTATGACCCTCAGTCAGGCGGCGCAGAATGCCGGGGTGAGCATCAACGGACTGGCGGTGACCAGCGCCAGCAATACTATCTCTGGCGCCATTCCGGGGGTTTCCCTGAATCTGTTGCAGGCCAGTGGTTCCACCACGCTGCAGGTCAGCGCCAACAATTCCGCTTTCGTCGGCGCGGTACAAAGCTTCACCACCGCCTTTAATCAGACGATGGGCACCATCAATCAGCTGACGGCTTACAACGCGCAAGCCGGTTCCGGCGGGCCGCTGCTCGGCGATGCCTCGGTGCAGGGTTTGCGTACCCAGCTACTGAACCTGATCTCTGGGCAAGGGGTCGGGGTGGCTTCCGGCAGCGCTTATAACTCCCTGGGGAGCGTCGGGCTCGGCCTGACCAGCAGCGGTACCATCAGTCTCAACACCAGCACCCTCAGCACCGCGCTCAACAGCGATTTCAACAATGTCGCCGGGCTATTCGGGCAGGTGGGCAGCACCAGCAACGCCAACGTGCAGTACGTCGGCGCCGGTAGCGCTACGCAGGCGGGCACCTACGCGCTCAACGTCAGTCAGGCGGCGACCCAGGCCACGGTGTCGGGTAGCGCGGCGGTTCCGGCGAGCGGCATCGCCCAGAGTGAGAGCCTGACCATCAGTTCCGGCGCGAGCTCGGTGGTGGTGTCGCTGGCCTCAGGAAGCAGTCTCGCCACTATCGTCAACACCATCAACGACACGTTGCAACAATCCGGGGTCACCGGGCTTACCGCCAGCAACCAGAATGGCTATCTGGAGCTTCGGTCCAGCGCCTACGGCAGCGCGCAGAGTTTCAGCGTGGTCTCCAACGTGGCGGCGGGGGCCAGCGGGACGGGTATCGGTACCAGCAGCCTGGCGGCCTCCGGGACGGATGTGGTGGGTACGGTCAATGCCGAGACCACCAGTGGCGCCGGTCAGAATCTGACGGTGACCGGTCCCGGAAACGCCCTGGGGTTGCAGTTGCTGGTAACGGGATCGACGACCGGCAACCTGGGCACGGTGACCGTGAGCCAGGGCCTCTACCAGCAGATGAATGGCTTGCTGACTCAAGCGCTCAACAGCCAAAACGGTTTCGTGGCGGCGGCGCAGAACGGCATCGCCTCCTCCATCAATGGGCTCAGCGCGCAGATCACGACGCTGCAACAATCGGCATCGAACCAGACCGCCCTGTTGACCCAGCAGTTCGCCGCCATGCAGTCGCAGCTTTCGCAGTTGCAGTCCATTGGCCAGTATCTCAATGCCTTTTACACCAGCACTTCCAACTCCAACCCGACCAGTGGTTAATTCGAGGAGAATCACATCATGCGTGTAGCGACAGCGGCTATGCAGGCCTATCGGCAGGTGGGCAATCAGGGCTTGTCCAGCGACCGGCTGGTCCTGCTCGGCCTCGACGGTATTCTCGAATATCTGCGGCGGGCGCGGCTGGCCATTGAAGAGGGGGACCTGACGACCAAGGCGCAATCCATGGACAAGGCTTATCAGCTGACCGCGCACTTGCTCGCCAGTATCGATTTCGAGAACGGTGGCGAAATTGCGCGGAACCTCGACAGCCTTTACCGTTTCCTGTTAAATCAACTGGCACAAGCCAATATCTTTGATGACCTGCAGGCGCTGGATGCCTGCCGTCCGGTGGTGGAGGATTTGCGCGACGCCTGGCGGGGATTGCTGGAGCGCGTTTGACGCGCAGCCCTTCCTGCCCCGGGAGGGACTATGACCGAACATGCTGTAGCGCTGCGGGCCCATTTACCCCTGGCCTTGGGCGAATGGCCCGTCGACGCGGGCGCCCGTAGTGCGTTGATGGCCGATAATCTCGCCTTGTTGCGCGCTTTGCTGGTGATGGATGCGCCTGTCGTCATCAACGAAGAAGAGGGTCATGAGGGGCTCAGCAACCTGGAGACGAAGATCGATCTCTTGCTGTTGCTGGTCAGCGCGGGTATCAAGGGGTTGGGGCCGCTACCACCGAGCTACCCCTGTATCCTGGGTTCCGGGGATCTCTACTGGGATTGTTCCGATCCCGGCATGTGTCCGGATGCGGATGCTGAAGCCTGCGTAGCCCTTTTTTTGCGCCCGCGCATCGCCATGCCCTTGCTGCTTCCCGGGTCCATGCGGCCCCCGTCCGGCGTCCCCGCCAGCGCTTCAGGCGCGATCCGCTGTCATCTGCATTTTTGTTTGGATAGCCCCGTGCAGGAATCCTTGGATCGACTAATATTCCGTCACCATCGGCGCGCAGTGGCGCGCAGTAGGAATCAGCATTATCCACTTGATGAGTGACGGGCCATTTCATGTGCGTTGAATTGATTGAGCAAACTATTTCTGAACCAGAAAGGCGGAGTTTGTCGAGGCAGGGTTGCGGGTTGATAGGCAGCAGCCCGGTCATACGCCGGATGACGATGATGCTGGGCAAGGTGGCGCGCACGGACAGCACGGTACTCATCCTCGGTGAGTCAGGCACGGGTAAGGAAGTGATCGCCCGGTGCCTGCACCGGCACTCCCCCCGCCGGGACGGGCCTTTTGTGGCCATCAACTGTGGGGCTATCCCTTCGGAGTTGATGGAAAGTGAGCTCTTCGGACATGAAAAAGGGGCCTTCACCGGCGCGCTGGCCACCCGCAAGGGACGTTTTGAGCTGGCCCAGGGCGGCACGATCTTCCTGGATGAAATTGGTGAGATGAGTCCGCAGATGCAGGTGAAGCTGCTGCGCGTCTTGCAGGAAAGGCGTTTTGAGCGGGTGGGCGGCACACGGGAATTTCAGGCGGATGTGCGCGTACTGGCGGCCACCCATCGCAACCTGGAAGAACGCATTCGCGCGGGTTCCTTCCGCGAGGATCTGTACTATCGGCTCAATGTGTTTCCCTTTGAGGTGCCTCCCTTGCGGGAGCGATCCGGTGACATTCCCCTGCTACTCAATCATTTTCTGGATCGCCTGGAAAGCGATGGGTATGCGCCGGTCACCCTGTCGGATGCCTGTATGGCCGCGCTCGAGGCGTATCCGTGGCCCGGTAACGTGCGTGAATTGCAGAATTTTGCGGAGCGGCTGATGATTCTCCACGGCGGTGAACAGATAGAGGTCGGTGATCTGCCCGCTCGCTTTCGGAGTGGTGTCAAGGACGATGTGGAGAATGAGCGGCAAAGCCTCGCCGCCATCTGGACCGCGCCGGTGTCCCTCTTGCCGGATGGCCCTTTCGACCTCAAGCTGCATCTGGAGGAGATCGAGAAGGATCTGCTGCTCCAGGCCATGGTCGCCTGTAACCAAGTGGTGGCCCATGCGGCGCAACGTCTGGGACTGCGTCGCACCACGCTGGTGGAGAAACTCAAGAAGTACGCCATGATCAATCTGCGGGAGTACAGCAGTTGATGATGGCGGCTGACCCACAAATCCCGGATGCCGCCAGTAGTGGGGTGCGTTCGAGATCATCATTACACACTGGACTCAAGGCGGTGATTGGCCGGCAAAACGACCCTTTGTCTCCGGCCTTTCCACAGCCTTGTCCTTTGCCCATCATTTACCTGCTACCCGATGATGTGCCGGAAGTAGGCTTCACGCACGATTATAGCGCTTGCGCCTATAGCACATTTTGGCAGGCCAGGGCGTAGTAGCGTGTCCATGTCTCGCCTGAACGCATCCTTGCACAAGCGCGTATCAAGTGCCGCATGGGCTTCGTCGGTACTAAAGTGCGTTCCTTTGTATCGATTTAGACGTCAACCAGCGAATACAGTCCTGCGCTTTCGTTGAGATTGATTTCGACCTTGACGGTCTCTTCGCGGTGCAGTCCAAGCGGCACGAACCGGTATACCGTGCGCAAAATCACAGTCTTCCGCAACTGCAATCGGCATTGACGGCGGCGAAGGAACACCCGGTATTGGTGGATTTTTGGGCGAGATGGTGTATGGAGTGCCAGCGTATGGATGTCGAAACCTATGATAATCCCCGCGTTGAAAAGGCGTTGCAACCACTCACCCTGATCCGGGTGAACGTGACGGCGAGTGATGCCGCGTCGCGCAATATGTGGCAGTGCTGGATTGATGCCTGGTATGGTGTCTCGCGGGGAACTGCTGACGATGCTCCCTAATCTAAAATAATTTGTATACAAGGAGAATAGTGCAGCATGAAAATTAGTATCAGCTCAGCAATCCCGAAATGGCTGAGGGTAGGGATCTTCATGGGTAGCGTGTTACTCTTCGGCATTGGTTTCGCCGAAGCACAGACATCCACCGCCATCCCCCCTAAAAAACTCACTGCAGGTATTCTCTGGAAGCAAATCCTGGCGCACCACCTCACGTATATTCAACAAGGGCATCACGGTCCAGTCATTTATGATTTTCAGGATCCTAATTGTCCCTATTGTCATGTGATGTACGAGCATGAAGCCCCATTGATCAAGGCCGGTAAATTGACGGTCCGTTATGTGCCGGTGGCCTTTCTGACTCCGCAAAGCCCGGCAGAAGCTGCCGCATGGCTTCAATCACCCCACCCTTTGAAGGCGTTGGAGCACTTCGAAAGTGTCGTAAAAATTGCAATCCGTAGTGGCAGTTATCATCTTCTGCCGAAGAGCACGCCCAACGCAAAAACAACGAAAGAATTGAAACAGAATCTCGCCATGATGGGCGCTTTAGGTTTCGAGGGCACTCCTGCTATCCTTTACCGTGCCAAAAACGGTCAGATCGGTCGTATTCCTGGAATGATTTCAGAAAACCAGCTTTCCAAGCTGCTGCCTCATTTGCAGTAAATGCATCCTGTGGATAGGCAGCTATTGTATCACTCAGGTAGCTGGGCCAGGTAGCTGGGCAGCAAGCCTTTATCGGCCTTGTGTTAGCCCAAAGCAGTAATGTCCCCTCTGAACAATTCAAAATATCCACTTTGCGTGGAAGGGGGCGTGTGGGTGGAGGGGAATCTGACGATGAGTCGCAACGAGGTAGATCGGGTGGGGGTGATGCAGCAGGTGGCGGCACGGCGCATCCTGCAGCAGGAAGCGGCGGCACGACTGGGAATCAGTGTGCGCCAGGTCAAACGGTTGCTGGCGCGGCTTCGGGGCGAGGGCCCCCAGGGCTTGGTGTCCCGCCGCCCTCGACGGCCCTGCCGGGGGGGCTGGTCCAGATCGATGGCTCTCCCCATGATTGGCTGGAGGATCGGAGACCCCGCTGCACCCTGATCGTCTTCACCGACGATGCCACCGGTGCCCTGCTGGGTCTGCGCCTGGCTCCCAGCGAGAGAGGCCTATATGGAAACCCTCCGGGAGGTCCTACAGCCGCATGGCCGCTCTGTCGCGCTCTACTCGGATCGCCACAGCATCTTTCGGGTCAATCATCCCGATCACGAAGGGGAAGTCACCCAGTTCACCCGCGCCCTGCAGACCCTCGATATCCAGCCGATCCATGCGCGCACTCCCCAGGCCAAGGGCCGGGTCGAAACACCGTCGATCAGGCCCGGATCCTACAGGCCCAACGCCCCCAGTGGAAACCCGCTCCCGACCATCCTTGGCGTCGCTATTCCTCCCCAACATCCTCCCCAACATCCTCCCCAGAACCCTCTCCCTGACCCTCCCCAAGAGGACATCTCTGCTTTGCTCAAAAGGGACATCTGTGAATTGGGTTGATAGTGTTACCTATTATAGGCCAAGCGCCGGACGCTTGGCGTCCAGTATGACGATCTCCACAATGCTTCCGTCATCGGCATAGGCAATATTCAGATTCCAGTCTTGTTCCAGTCTTGTTCCAGTCTTGCGACACTTCGCGGCTGGCCGGCTTATCGGTGAAGTGGAGCACCAGAATATCGTCGGTGGCGTCATAGTCGGTTTTCATGCCACCCCTCGCGGTGCGGGTGCGCCCCTCAGCAGTCCCTCGGTGCTCAAGTCCTCGTCGATCTCCGGCCAGTGGATGCCATAGCCGCCGCCTGCGATCTCCCAGACGGCGCGGGCCTTGGCGCTGGCATGGGCAAGGCGGGGTACCATTCAAGGGGAGCCGATATGCTGCGCCCATCCATGAGCCGCACGGACAGCGTGTCCTCGGTGATCTGTACGTCTGCGACGCGCTCATTCAAGGGCGCGGCTCCAACCGAACTACGGCACGGCTGCCGGTAGCGGCGGCGATACGTGCAATGGTTCGCATGGACGGCGGGGCCTTGCCACTTTCCAAGCGGGCAATAGCGGATTGTGTGGTTGCCCATGCGCTGCGCCAGTTCCGCTTGCGACAGTCCAGCGCGGGTCCGGGCCTCGATCAACTCGCGGGCAAGGCTGAATTCGTCTTCCAGCGCGTCGTATTCTGCCTTGAACGCGGGGTTTTTCATCCATTGCTCTTTCAGTTCTGATATGAGAGTCATTGTAAAACCTCCGTGGCGCGTATCTCTCAGATAGCACTTTTGCGATGGCCGGGCAATTTCTTCAAAGGCACGATCTCGGCAGTGCTCTTGAATCCACCGGCCACGAACATGGCATCGGTGCCTTTCTGCCAGGCGTCTGCTACGGGGTCTTGCGCCAGTCGCGCATAGACGGCGGTCGTTTGCTGCGAGTGGTGGCCTAGCCCCTTGCCTTATCACGGCCAGGAATACCCCCGCGTCGATCTGGAAGGACGCCAGGGACTGTCTCAGGTCGTGCAAGCGCAAGTCCTTGAGACTGCCCGTTGCAGTAGCCGTTGCCAGCCCTTTTTAGGCTCTACAAGGTGGCCTGTCTTGCCAGCGCCGGGGAAATTCCCACCCTTGTGCTCCACTGGCTTCTACGCGGGTCTGTAGCACTATATCCAAACTGATCCATCCCCCTATCTGACGGTGTCACCATCGGCTGGCAGGCGCAGGTCCGCATCCGGCACCATCCAGAACCTTTGAGAAAAAGTCGCAGGCCCAGGCATGGGCGCGACCAGTGGAATCGGCGGTGGAGCGAGGCTTCATCCGCCAGGGGCTGCAACGCTCCGCAGGGATTCAAATATGGCAGAAGACCATCTGGTGTTGGAACAACTCAGAGAGATTCGGGCGGAACAGGACGCGACTCGCGAACACGGTCACGAGATCATGGCGCGATTGAGCGGCATGGCATAGAAACCGGACTTACCCATCTCGGCATCCGACAGTGTTTTCCGGTCGCTGGGCGCACGTCTACGGTATTCGGACTGCATGTTCGCGTGCGGCAGAATCTTTTTTCGCGGCCAGATCCTACCCCGTGGCAAACCGCCGAGCTTGTACTAATTCATTAGTCGTGCGTCGACGCCCCGGCTTGCAGAATGTGCCCCGATCACCGACCGGCGCGCATTGCCGGGAGTGTGCCGATCCACACACTGAAGCCTTTGATATTGTGTTCAGCCTACAGGGGTCTATATGGAGTTTCTGAGCATCACCAATACCGAGAGTACCTCGGCCACCGCCATTCCTCGCGTCCGGAATCTATGCCAATCTCTCGCCGGACACACTTGTACCGCGCACCCGCTGGAGATAAGCGGTATTTTTCCGAACCTCGGCCAGATCGCTTTGTGACGGTGTGATATGCCCACTGAACTCCCCGAAATATCCGCTTCCAGAGACATGCAAGAACTCATCGCCAGGCAGGCCATTCTTGGCCGCCAGGGTGAAATCATCGGCTATGAACTCTTTGCCCGGGAAGAAGACTACGGCCCCTTGGCCGATCCCTTCCTTTCCTCGGCCAGAGTTCTGGTCAAGACCTTCAGCGTATTTAATGTAGAACAATTATTGGGCGGGAAACTGGCCTTCATAAATTTTACCGACAGTTACTTTGATGAGAAGAGTCTGGCATTATTCCCCCCCCAACAAATCATTCCAGAGTTTACTATTACCGAAGCACCCAATCGGGATTTCATTGGAAATCTGATAAATTTACAAAAAATCGGTTTTCGCTTGGCACTGGACCGCTTTGAAGGTGCCCCCTGGCAAGTGGCATTACTGAAAGTCATGAGTTTCATTAAAATAGATACGCATGCCAATACGCCCGCGGTATGGGAGGCATGGATCCATATGATTCGCAACGCCAACTTGCCCAACACCCCAGCACTCATTGCCACGCGCGTAGAAACTCAGGCCATGGCGCGGCGCTGCTTTGAAATGGGTGTTGACTATAGCCAGGGTTATTATTTTATGCGCCCGGAGATCATCACCGGAAAAACTCTTGCCACAGACCAGCGCACGATTTTCAACTTGTTAAATCTGCTTGCCGAAGAGAACCCTGTCAGCGATATCGAAGAGACGTTTCGTAAGGACCCAGGTCTGTCCTATCAGCTCCTCCGCTACCTGAACTCAGCCGGTCTGACCCGCGGCCAGGAGATCGATAGTATTCGCCGCGCACTTATTCTGCTCGGTCGACAACCCTTACAGCGCTGGTTGACCCTCTTGCTCTTCGCCAGCCAGGGTAGCCACAAAAGTCCATTACTGGTGGTTGCGGCGACCCGCGCCCGCCTCGCTGAAATGTTACGTGAACGTTCACCACTACTGGAATCCCACCCCCTCGCACTGCACCGGTCTTTTCTGGTCGGGATGCTGTCATTGCTGGACGTCTGCCTGGGACAACCGATGGCGGGATTATTAGAGGAGCTGCGGCTTTGCCCAGAGATGCGTGCGGCCATCATGCATCATCAGGGCGAAGACGGCATTTTGCTGCAAGTCGTCGAGGCCGCGGAGCGCGGCGATATCGATGCGGTGCGTGACGGTGCCGCCCCCTTGGGTCTCACCGCCGCCGACATCACCCGGATGTCTCTGGAATCCATGGCCTGGGCCGCCAGTCTGAGGTGACAACCTGGTTGTTTCCATTCACAAGCCGTCACTACAATTCGAGGACGACCTCCGGAGTTCAGTGATCATCATGCACATTGAAACATTACTCCTCAGTTTGGATAAAGGGGATTGCCCCTCGCCATTTCGGACCACCCTGGCACTGATGGAACTCCTGCAGCGCGAAAACGCGGGATTGGCGGAAGTCGCGGAACTGATCCGGCTTGATCCGGTCCTTACGGCAAAAATCATCCAGTTAGCCAATTCCATTCTGTATCGGGGCTCGCGGCCAGCGGTGGCCATTGACGCCGCGCTCCTGCGCATCGGACTCAAGGTGGTCGTCCGCCTTGCACTTGGACTGTCCCTCGCCCATGAAAAAGTCTCGGTAGCCGCACATTTCGACCTACACCGCTTCTGGGCGACGGCGGTGCTACGTGCCATTGCCATGCAATCACTGGCAAACCGCATCGGTGGATGGTCTGCGGCTGAAATCTTTACCCTGGGACTGTTATGCGACATCGGAAGCCTTTTGATGGCTTGCGCGGCACCGGAAGACACCGCCGCCATCGCGCGGGAAAACTTGTCACCGGAAATCTTGCGGCAGCGGGAAACAGCCTGTTTTGGCTTCGACCATCGCCAACTGAGCGCAGCGTTGCTACGCCAATGGTGGCTTCCCGATCCCATGGTTCTGGCTGTTGAGTCCGAATACAGGCCTTCCGACCCCACCACCCCCCTGGAACAAGCCAACCGTCCTCATGCGCTCCGGGCCATTATCGAAGCGGGGCAGTATATCGCGGACTGGATCATCGCCGGACAACCCAGCGACACCACGGCCAAATTGTACTCTCAGATACAGAGCTGGTGGTTCTCCGACACCATTTTCGAGGCGGTCGTCGAGGAAATTACCGCGGAGTGGGCCGCAATAGCGGATATATTTGATCAAACCGTACCAGATTCGGCGCTCATAAAATTGGAACATTTTCGCCAGATCCTCATGACGGCGCGTTTCCATGCCGCGCAGGACACCCCCGGTCCACTGCTCTTGATCGACGCCGAGCGCAGTGATCGCATGCTCCTCACCCACCTGCTCGAACCGGCGGGATATACCGTTATTCAGGCAGCCAGTGCAGAAGAGGCCATCGGCCTCGTCTATCAATCCACTCCGCGCATCATCCTCCTGAACTGGACTTTACCGGGTATGGACGGACCGGATCTCTGTCGACGACTGCGCCGTGAGTTTGGTCCACGCCTTTACATCCTCATACACACCACACACGATGACGTCGCCCGTGCGGTCGCCGCTCTTGAAGCGGGCGCTAACGATGTATTGCGCTGGCCTTTTCACTCCAAAGAGGTGGTCGCAAAAATAGCCGCCGCGACCCAGATGATGGCCTTCATGGCCACGCTGGAGACGTCGTGCGAAGATTTGGCCAAAAAAAATCAGACCCTGCAAATCCTGGCCTGCAAGGACGCCCTCACAGGCTTGGGCAATCGCCGCGCGGCAGATGATTTTCTGGCTGAATCATGGCGTCAGGCCGTCCGTCACCAACATCCCCTGAGTTGCATCATCCTGGACATCGATTATTTCAAGCAGATAAATGATACGCACGGACACGATGTTGGCGACCGGGTTTTATTGGCGCTGGGTCAGATGCTCGCGCATAACTCGCGTGCGGGCGATCTCGCCACGCGTATCGGTGGTGAAGAGTTTTTGGTCATATGCCCGCACGCCGACTTGCGGAACGCCTTCCAACTGGCGGATAGAATTCGTCGCGAAACGCAGTGTCTGGCGGGAGACCTCCCTCCGATCACGCTCAGTGCGGGCATTGCACAAATGCATGCGGGGATGATGGACGTGGAAGCCATGCTACGCGCGGCCGACCAAGCCCTGCTGATCGCCAAGCGACAGGGCAGAAATCGGGTGGTTTGCGCTACGCAGCGTGTATAATCGATGCCCTTCTGGAGAGAATCACCGCGTTACAGCGACGCCGTGTGAATCGCCCGCAGAGCCGCACCGGTGTTCGTCACGCTATTCTCCGCCCGCTGGTTATGTATGATGCGCGCAGCTGCTTCCTGGCTGAGCACCACGATGCTGACCCGGCGATTCAAGGGGGAATCCGGTTTTTTAGGCACAAACAATACGGATGAGCCCATGCCAACGACCCGTAAAATTTTGGATTCCCCCAATCCGCTCCGTACCAGCACCTGACGCACCGCATTGGCACGACCCGCTGATAAATTGTAATTACTATAACCTTTACCGTCATTCAGATAGCGTAAGGCATCTGTATGCCCGGTAATACTGATTTGATTGGGCAGCGCGTTCAGAGTCGGAGCGATGGCCCGAAAAATGGCCTGCGCGTAAGGTTCGAGTGTGGTACTGCCGTTAGAGAACATGGGACGTTTCGCGCTATCCACCACCTGAATACGCAAACCCTCCGGGGTGATATCAATAAGTAACTGCCTACGAAATGTCTCGAGCGCCGGATTGCTGGCAATTTGCGCGTTAAGCGTCTTCTCAAGGCGTTCGAGATTGTGCCGGTCCACGCGCTCGGAAGCACTGACGGGCGCTTCCTTACGCGCGATGACCTGCTTCTGTCCTCGTTGCGGCTCGCCCACCGTTTTATTCAGATTACTGCCACCACCCGGCAGAATGGAGTTGGAAGATCCGCTGCCCGGCCCACCCATGAGCGACACCCGCTCCGGATTCTTGAACCACTGTGCGATGCCTTGCAGTTGCGCTTTGGTGGTCGATCCCAGCAACCACATCAACAGAAAGAATGCCATCATCGCCGTGATAAAGTCCGCATAGGCGATTTTCCAGGCGCCGCCGTGGTCGCCACCACCATGCTTCTTGACACGTCTGATGATTATCGGCGCGTTTTTATCACCACCGGCCATGGCGTCTTATCTTCCCTTCAGATCACGCAAGTGAGCATCTAGCTCCTGAAAACTGGGGCGCTCCGTAGAAAATAGCACCTTGCGCCCAAATTCGACGGCCACTTGTGGTGGATACGCATTCATCGTGGCCAGCAGTGCTACCTTGATGCACTCGAATATTTTGCTGCTCTCACCCGCACGGTCCCCAAGACGGGCCGCCAAGGGCGATACCACCGCATAACCGAGCAAAATACCTAAAAAAGTGCCTACCAACGCCGCCGCGATCAATGCACCCAGTACCGCAGGCGGCTTATCCACCGATCCCATGGTATTCACCACCCCCATCACCGCCGCCACGATACCGAAGGCCGGCATACCATCGGCGGTTCGTGCCAGGGCGTGGATGGGAATTTCCTGCTCCCGATGATGGGTATCGATATCCACGTCCATGAGATTTTCCATTTCAAAGGCGC
Source organism: Acidithiobacillus ferrianus (assembly GCF_010378095.1). GTDB lineage: Bacteria > Pseudomonadota > Gammaproteobacteria > Acidithiobacillales > Acidithiobacillaceae > Acidithiobacillus > Acidithiobacillus ferrianus. Next base: position 323,258 of record NZ_WNJL01000035.1, read on the forward strand.
CCAGGTTGCCGCCGATCATCAGCCGCAAGTAATCGGTGAGAAATTCAAGCACATGATGATCCGTCAGGATACGGGGATATTTTTTGAACAGTTCACTGGATTGCGGGTCATCCACGTCACTCTCTATCGACATCAGACCGCCCTGACGGATGCGGGAAAATAACTCACTGAGCAAACCGAGTAGCTCCATGTAGACCGCTTTGGTATATTTCGAACCTTTGAAGGCCAGAGGCAATGATTTGAGAACCGATTTGAATGTGCGCGGGAATGTGGCCGAAAAAAAGGCACCAAAAGCGCCGCCTGCGATCATCAACAGCTCATAGGGCTGAATAAGCGCGGCGATGCTCCCACCTTCGAGAGCAAACCCCCCAAAAATGGCACCCAAGGCGATGATGTAACCCAATATCAAGAACATAACATTATCCCTTATGGATTACATGGAAATATCTTTGCCCAACACCTCGTTTATTCATTGCACCACAAAACTCGCAAAGTAGACTGCCGCTATGGGTGGATGAGCTCCAGGCTTTGCTACTTTTAATGCACCGCCATCTGTTTCAAGAATGGTGTTCACCTGTTGCTTTATCTGTTGAAGCAATTGATCACGAACGGCAGGCTCGCTTACTTTATCGGCATGTTGGGCGCTCAGCAGCATGAGAATACCATTCCTGATTTCCGGCATAAACGACTTTACCGAGGCCGCGATCGCTGGATCGTAGGTCTTCAACTGAATCTGCACCTGGATGTAATGCGTGCTCCCATCAGCACTCTGCAAATTGGTAACCAGAGAACCCAGGTCAATGAACTTGGTGTTTTTTAGCTTTTCTTTGGCGATCTGCGCCGGCGTTGGTGCGGCCACCGGGCGTACGACAAACCACCACACGGCGCTCGCCACCACGGTAAGCAGTACGGCGATTGTCCCCATGAGAAGGATGAACCTGCCCCTACCCGACTTCTTTTCTTCTGTCATGGCTTCCCTGCCCCTGTCTACCCCAATGCATACCTGCCGGTACCGATCGCGGATCGACAACACGCGACCACGGCGTCAGTGCGTCTATCTTTCTCCATTCAACCAACCAGCATGCGCTCAAAATCAACCTGGCCGGAAAAGCTCCCGGAATGCTCGCTGGAGGAGCTCAAAATCACCATCCATAACCCGCGCAAATCATCGACGATCGGCCGACAGGCGAGAATCGCCTGCGCTTCATTGAAAAGATTGGCGTGTGCCAGCTTGAGCAGCAGGTATCGATACAAACTGTCCAGCCGTAGTAGTTGCTCCGTAGGCAGATCTTCATCCAGATTCACTAATAGATGCTGCACAATCTGCTGCGCGCGCTCCATGGCCGATTTCTTTGCCGCCGCATCCCGCCGTTCAATGGCCACCCGGATACGGCGCATATACTCCACTATCCCTTCCAGACCAAGCAGAATCAATCCATCAGTCCTATCGCCGGAAAGCCCTCGTATGGGATCCGCTGTCAACATGAGGGGCAACTGTTGCATTGACACATTCCTCGCCTCTTCCATTGGAAGAGATAACGGCACAGGTCGGCAAATCCTGAAGCACTTTGTCAGACCAAGAAATGGCAATACCTTGCCGGACTGCAACGCTGCGCTACGTGGCAATCCCTGCTATAACCCCCAAGGTTCCTGAAGGGGTATTGGCATGATGCTTGCTTTACCTCTTTCAACAGGAGGTTGTCCCATGAAAGCTCAGTTGCTGGACCATGCCCTACCCCATCACGATGCCTACTCCCTGGTGGCGGAAGATAGCTATCTCGCCAGTCTGCTCGCTCTCCATTCCGCTTGGAAAGGATTCTGGCAGGCTTGGTTACGGGAATACTTCCGGGGCAACAAACTGCCGAGGCAGGCGGAACAAGGTCTTTTGCAGGCGTTGCATGGCCCTGAAACACAGATCCCAGAGACCCAAAGAGCGCACTGGCAAGCCTTGCAGTTGAACTACCACGAGATTCTCCATCAACTGCAGAGCGATTCGGCGAGAACGTCAAAAGATTTTCCCTGCCCGGCCCTGGTACCCACCATCGATGCCGCGCTGGCTCTGGAACAGCAATGTTTCGAAGAGATCGTGGCCTACAGTAAAAATCTCGGCGAGATAGATATGCTCACGGGATTACCGAATCGTCGGCGCATGGAGCAGGATCTGATCCGCGAGCAAGCGCTGGTCGAGCGCAAAACGACCAGTTTCATCGCGATGATCGATGTCGATCATTTCAAATCACTCAACGACACCCACGGTCATGCCGCTGGTGACGCCGTGCTGCGGACCATTGCCCAGGGTCTGCGCTTGGCCTTGCGGCACTACGATGGCCTGTATCGTTACGGGGGTGAGGAGTTTCTGGCGATCTTGCCTGGGCTCAGCGAGGAGAGTGCCTTGCTCACGGCGGAAAGACTCTGTCGGCACGTTGCAGCCACGCCTCTTCAAACGGTGGATGGTCACCCGCTGCATGTCACCGTTTCCATTGGCATCACTCCGCTACTCCCCGGAGGGGCGCCCCATGAACGGATGGCCATGGCGGACACCGCGCTGTACCAGGCAAAGCAGGGAGGACGGAATCAGGCGCGCTTTGTATCCTGAAGGTTCGTTCCTTCGCCCGCACCTACGTCATTCAGGCAAACTCGTCAATCTGATGCCCCGATTCGTCTCCTCTTTTCTCCCGCTTCGGGTGCGGCTTGGGGTGGGGCGTTTTATCGCGTGCTTCATCGGAGAGGGGGCGCAAAGGTTCCACAGGCTGCGTGCTGTTTCCAGCGGGAGGGATGGGGAATTCTGCCATGGCGTAGAGGCTCCCTGCGCATCATAACCACAATACAGGGTAGACTACCCCAACATCTGCCGGTTTTCTATAAGCGGGTGTTCAGCGGGCGTAGAAGCTTTGCAAACGACTTTCTATCATCTTGGGATTTTCGCCCTCGGCGATGCCCACCAGACCCTCGATGACCATTTCACGCAAATAGCTTTGCCGATGGACCACCCCCTTCAGTTTATTGGAAATGGGCAGGAAAAGCAGATTGGCAGCGCCCACCCCATAGATGGTCGCCACAAAAGCCGTGGCGATACCCGCCCCCAGTTTGGCCGGGTCGGCGAGATTCTCCATGACGTGAATCAAACCCAACACAGCGCCGAGAATGCCAATCGTGGGGGAGTACCCCCCCGCCGACTCGAAAACCTTGGCGGCCTGGCGTTCCATCTCCGAACGGGAGTCCAAATCCACTTCCAAGGTGGCCCGAATTCTGCCGGGCTCAGCGCCATCGACCAGCATCTGTAAGCCTTTTTGCAAAAAAGGGTCACTGACCGTGTCCATCAGACTTTCCAGCGCCAGCAGGCCGCCTTTGCGGGCGGTATTACTCCACTCCAGGATTTGGGTGATGATGGGTTGAGGATCGGTTTTGGGGGGCAGTACCACCCAAGGAATCATTTTCAGGGATCGCACGAACACCGGCATGGTATATTGCACCATCACCGCGCCGGTGGTGCCGCCGATGACGATGATAAAGGCGGTGAGTTGAAGAATGGAGCTGAGCTTACCGCCTTCCAGAAGCTGCCCGACAAAAACACCACCAAACGCCACCACCAAACCAATCACGGTCAGGAAATCCACATCGACTCCCCCGCTCCGAAACAGATTGAAAAGAGGACGTCAGACTCCCGCATCGCACCACTCCCCCAAGGTGGCGCGCAAACGCAGGATCGCCTGCCGCATGATCTGACTGACCCGGGATTCACTGACCTCTAACACATTGCCGATCTCTTTCAGGGTGAGTTCCTCCTGATAGTAGAGCGCCAGGACCAACTGCTCTTTCTCCGGCAATGTGCCGATGCCGCGTTGGAGGTCCCGGGTAAATTCCTCAGAAGCCAGCACCGCCTGCATGTCCTCCGTGGCGTCGCGGAGATAGCGACCGACAAAGGCGTCGTTGTCCGTTGCCAGATCCTCGAGATAAAGGATCTGCCCCCCGCTTTCACGCAAAGCGGTCTGATAGGCGCTCAAGGTCCAGCCCAATTCCTGGGCGATTTCCTCATCACCAGGGGGATGCCCGAGGGACTGCTCCAGCCGGGCCATGGCCTTGCCGATGGATTGCTCTTTGGCGCGCGCGCGCCGGGGGAGCCAGTCCTGGGCGCGCAACTCGTCAAGGATGCTGCCACGAATCCGCATGCTGGCATAATGGATGAATGTCTCGCCCTCCTCTCCGGATTGACTATCGAGGGCATCCATCAACCCCAGCAAGCCGGCCTGCATCAGGTCGGCCACATCGATGTTCGCGGGTAGACGTGCACGAATACGCTGGGCGATACGCTGTACCAAAGGCGTATAGCGCGCCACCTGCGCGCTGCGCAATACCCTTCTGTCCACCGCCATGCCAGCGCTCATAGGTCTTGCAGTGCCTTCTCTGCCGATAACAGACGCTCCATGAAGAATTCGATATGGCCGGCGGACCCCGCAGGCAAAGGCCAAGCGCGCACCATTGTCGCAAGGGCGCGCAAGGCTCGGGCGGCAGGACTGTCCGGGTAGAGTTCGACAACGGCGCGCTGCGCACGTACGGCGCTGCGCAGCGCGGGGTCCAGAGGAATAGTGCCGACCATCTCCAGGCTCACATCGAGGTAACGGTCCGCCACGGTGGCAACACGTTGAAAAAGCGACTGTCCCTCGTGCTGGTCACGGACCATGTTGGGCAGCACGCGGAAACGTCGCACCCCGTGATCGCGGCTGAGGACCTTGATGAGCGCGTAGGCATCGGTGATGGAAGCGGGCTCATTGGAGACCACAACGATGACCTCCTGGGCGGCACGGCTGAAGGTCAGCACATCACCGGCAATACCCGCGGCAAGGTCGATGAGTAGATAATCAACATCGATATCCAGGTGGCTCACCGCCTGAATCAAACCCGCCTGCGCCTGACTCCCCAGAACCGCCATGTGGGCGATGCCGCTCGCCGCGGGTAGCACCCGGATACCTTGAGGGCCATCGACCAGGACTTGCTCCATGGTTTTTTCACCGGAAATCACATGGGAAAGATTATAGCGCGGACTCAGACCAAGCAGGATATCCACATTGCCAAGGCCAAGATCGGCGTCAAGCAATAGCGGTTTGGCGCCCTTCTGGGCGAGGGCGACGGCCAGGTTCACGGCGATGTTCGTCTTGCCCACGCCCCCTTTGCCGCTGGCGACAGCGATCACCTTGACCGACTTTCGCGCACGCATCCTTCTGAGTCCCTCCGCCTGATCCAGCGAGGTCTCCATTCGTGCCGACCCCCGCATTTCAGGCGCCATGATAGCGATTTTGGGTGGCACTGGCCACCGCGTCCCCCTCTGAAGCCGATCGCAAGATAGGCAACAGCGCTTCCCATCGGGCCTCGTGGAGGTCTTCCGGAACCTTCTGTCCATTACTGTAATAGGCGATGGGCAGATGATGTTGTGCCAACCACTCCAGGGCCCCACCGAAAGCCGGGGTTTCATCAATTTTGGAAAGAATGGCTCCGGCCAGGGGAAGATCCACATAAGGCGCCAGGACCGTCGGCAAACTTTTGCCGCTCGACCCGGCCGGGATGAGGAGAAAACGGTGCGCTTCCGGACCCAGAGCCGCGAGCCAGTGCAATTGTTCCCCCAGACGGGGATCACGCGGGCTCATGCCGATGGTATCGATGAAGATCCAGGGCCGCCGGCTATGCTTCTCCAAGGCATGGAGGAGGTCTTCCGGGCCCCGGATGACCTCCAGTGGGACGCCGAGAATCCGCGCATATATCCCCAGTTGCTCAACGCCGGCGATGCGATAGGTATCCGTAGTGAGCAAGGCCACAGCGTGAGGTCCGTGGCGCAGCACCTGGGCGGCGGCGAGTTTCGCGATGCTGGTGGTCTTCCCCGATCCCGTAGGTCCCAGAATCGCGAAGACTCCGCCTTTTCCCAAGGGGGCGTCGCTCAAACCGACCCGTTCTTCCAACATCGACCGCAAAGGCTCCTCCCAGGCCTCGTCGATGGCCTGCTCGGCGACTTTCGTCGCCCAGTCTGCCGAGAATCCCATATCCGTCAATATCTCACGGACGGACTTGCTGGCGCGCGAGTTTCCCCAGCGCTTCTCCACCAATTGTCGCAAGGCCTGAAGTTCATTGCGGAGCGGGGTGGTTTCCGGGACTGCGCCGCCCGCCGCGACGGAGGCCACCGGTTCGGGAGCCAAATCAGGGGCCTTGGGGTTTGCCCCGCGCAAGGCCTCAGGCCAATTCGGCGTCGGCGCGGCATCAGCCCATTGCTTCTCGTCGAAATCAATGGCCGCAACAATCTCGACACCGCCGTCCACATCCCGGTTGGAAAGAATGACCGCATCGGTACCCAAGGCGGTGCGGATCTGCTGCAATACGTCGCGGGTACTCGCCCCACTAAATCGTCTGATCTTCATCGGTGTCTCTTTCTCCCTCAAGGGTGAACGTTTGGCCATTTAAGCACCGAGCGTGGCCACCACCCTGATCCGTTTACTCTCCGGGACCTCCGCGTAAGAGAGTACCCGCATCCGCGGCGCGGTCCGAGCCAGGAAGCGGGCGAGGAAAGCGCGCATGGGGGCCATGGCCAGCAATACCGGCTGCATACCACCCGCCTCCATCTGCTGCATCAACTCCCCTGCCCTTTCCAGCACCCGCTGCGCCAGCCCCGGCTCCAAAGCCTCGCCATTACTGTTGCGCAAACTCTCCTGCAATAAGTGTTCCAACTGTCCGTCCAGCACCGCGACCGGCAACTCTCCCTGCCCGGGAAAGAGTCCCTGCACAATATAGGGACCGAGTGCGGTACGTACGGCCGCGGTGAGATCGTCAACATCCTGGCTCTGCGGCGCTTGCTCCGCCAAAATTTCGACGATGGTGCGCATGTCGCGGATAGGCACACCTTCATTCAGCAGGTTCTGCAAGACCTTCTTGAGCTTATCGGGGGAGAGCAGTTTCGGGATGACATCTTCCACCAGCTTGGGTGAACGGCTGGCGAGATGAGACAAGAGCCCCTCCACCTCTTCGCGGCCCAGCAGTTCAGCACCATGGGACTGCAGGATTTGATGCAGGTGGGTGGCGACCACCGTGGCCGGATCGACTACGGTGTAACCGAAGGCAACCGCCTTGTCGCGCTGCTCCTTGTTGATCCACAGGGCCGGAAGGCCGAAAGACGGGTCGGTGGTCGGGGTTCCTTCAAGCGTACCGAGGACATTGCCTGGATCGATGGCCAACAGCAAATCCGGGAAGGTTTCACCGCCAGCCACTTCAACCCCTTTAACGGTGATCCGGTAGGCCGTTGGTCGCAATTCGAGATTGTCGCGGACATGCACGGCAGGCACCAGAAAACCAAAATCCTGCGCAAACTTTTTACGCACCCCGCGAATCCGCGCCAACAGTTCACCGCCCTGCCCCTTGTCGACCAGCGGAATCAACCGGTAACCGACCTCCAGCCCGAGGGGATCCAGCGGTTCGACACTGGCCCAGGTGACCTCCTCCGGCTCGACGGGCGACAGGGGTGCTCCGGTTTCGGCCTCGACCTTGGGTTGCTGGCGCTGGCGATACCACACGATGCCACCCAGCACGGCCGCCGCCCCCAAAAACGGCAGGTGGGGCATCCCTGGAATCAATCCGAGAATAGCGAGGATCACCGCGACAATCACCAGTACGTCCCGGTTCTGGAAAATCTGGCCCACCAACTGTTTCCCCAAATCCTGCCCCGTATTGACCGAAGTGACCACGATGCCGGCGGCAATGGAAATGACCAGCGCGGGAATCTGCGCCACCAACGCGTCACCGATACTGAGCAGGGTATAGTCATGGGCTGCCGTGCCAAGGCTGAGACCGTGTTGCCAGATACCAATGACCAGGCCGCCGATCAGGTTGATGAATAGAATCATGATCGCGGCGATGGCGTCACCGCGCACGAACTTGCTGGCACCATCCATGGAACCGAAAAAATCGGCTTCTTGCGCGATTTCGCTGCGGCGCCGATGGGCCTCTTCCTGATCGATGATGCCGGCATTCATATCGGCATCGATGGCCATCTGTTTGCCGGGCATGGCGTCGAGGGTAAAGCGGGCGCTCACTTCCGCGATACGTCCCGCGCCCTTGGTGATCACCACAAAATTGATAATCACCAGAATCGCAAAGACGATAATGCCTACCGTATAGTCACCGCCCACCACAAACTCGCCAAAAGACTCTATCACCCGCCCGGCCGCACCCGGTCCGTTCTGACCGTGCAGCAGGATGATCCTTGCCGCCGCCACATTCAGGGAGAGGCGCAGCAAAGTGGTCAGCAGCAAGGCCGTCGGGAAAGCGGCGAATTCCAGCGGCCGCACCATGTAGAGGCTGACCAGCAGAATGATCAGGCCCAGCGTGATATTGAAGGTGAAGAAGATATCCAGGAGGAAAGTCGGCAGCGGAATAATGAGCATGGCGAGCACCATGATCACCAGGATCGGGGCCGCCAAAGTGTGCCAGTTGAGGCGTTGCAGTATCCGGTTCAGGGCATTCACCGTCTATCCTCGTTCGTCCATTTCCGGAGGCACTGACCAGTGCACAGGCACCGGTGGCTGCTGCTGCGGGGCCGCCAACCGGAGCTGGTATAAATAGGCGAGAAGTTCCGCCACCGCCCGATAGAGGGCGACGGGAATTTCCTGCTCCAACTCCACATGATGGTAGAGCGCCCGCGCCAAGGACGGCGCTTCCACCATCGGTATGCGATGTTCCGCCGCCAACGCGCGGATCTTGGCGGCCACCAAATCCGCGCCCTTGGCCAACAGGACGGGGGCCCGCGTTTCCCCCTCGGCATAACGCAGCGCCACCGCGTAGTGGGTCGGATTGGTGACGATGACGTCGGCCTTGGGCACCGCCGCCATCATTCGCCGGCGCGCCATCTCTCGCTGCATGGCGCGGACCTTGGCCTTGATCTCAGGGTTGCCGTTCAGTTCTTTCATTTCGTCTTTCTGCTCCTGGCGCGACATTTTCAACTTCCCGTCGAGGGTCCAGATCTGGAAGGGCACATCGAAGAGCGCGATCAGCAGGGTAGATCCGGCGAGCAAGAGCAGGACCAGGCCGCTCATGTGCATAAGGTGCAGCATGGCTCGTTCAGGCGATTCCTGAATCAAACCGAAGAGGGCGTTGCGTTGGGCCCAGAGCAGCGTGATGCCAATCCCGCCCAGCACCACCGCCTTCAGGATCGCTTTCACCAGCTCCAGCGCGCCCTGCCTGGAAATAATTTTTTGCAGTCCACTCACGGGATTCATGCGCGAGAGGTCCGGTATCAACGACTGAATGCTGAAGACCCAGCCGCCCACCATCAACCCGGCCGCTATCACGGCCATCAGCAGCAGCACGAAAAAGGGCAGCACCAGTTCCACCGCGGCGTCGCACATCGTCGCCAAATGACGGAGCAGGTCTTGAGGATCGGTCATGACCGGGGTCGATAGATGCAGGCCCGTGTAGAGGAATCCGGTGATACTTCGATAGATATGGTCCGACAAGCCCAAAAACACACTTGCCGAGACCATCAGCAAGACGCTGGTGGACAATTCCTTGGAGCGTGCGACCTGGCCTTTCTTGCGTGCGTCGTCGCGGCGCTTGGGCGTCGCCGCCTCGGTACGCTCCTGGGCACTTTCTTCGGCCATGGTGTCTTACGCGCTTGCCGAGGAATTCATGGATGCGCCGCCGACAGCATCACCTGTCCCGCGGTTTCCATGGACAGGTTCAGCAGGTGTTGAACGATCATGGTCATCGCCGGCATGAATACATAGAGCGCGAGGATACCCAACCCCAAAAGCACCGGAAACCCGACCACGAAAATATTGAGTTGAGGCGCTGATTTGCCCAGCACACCCAAAGCAATGTTCACCAGCACCAGCGTGCCCAAAACGGGCGCGGAGATCGCCAAACCCAAAGAGAAGATGGTCGCGCCCTCCTCCACCAGCAGATGCCAGGCCGAGGGATCGAGGCGGAGCGTCGCCGTCACCGGCAACAGGACGAAACTGCGCGTGAGCGTCGCCAATACCAGCAACTGGCCATTCATGGTCATGAACAGGAGCAGGACGATCAGGTTGAGGAAATTGGAAAGCGTCGGGACCTGTACGCCCGTGACCGGGTCAAAAAAACTGCTGAATCCCAATCCCATCTGCAGGCTGATGACCGATCCCGCAAATTGCACCACGCTAAAAATCACCGCCACGGCAAAACCCAGCGCCGTGCCTATGAGAATCTGCTGGATCAGCAGCACAAAGCCCGCTCCCGACAAAAAATGTACGGCAGGCATCGTGGGCAGAGCGGGCGCAATAGCCACACTGATCAGCAACGCCAGTCCCACCCGCACCTGAATCGGTATTTGAGTGGCGCTAAACACCGGCGCCGTGGACAACAGTGCAAGAATACGGAGGAAAGGCCAGAAGATCCGGCCGATCCAGTGCTCCAGTTGCAACGTCGTCAAGTGAATCATTGGTTGATCAAATGCGGAATGTCGTGGAACAGATGGATGGTGAAATCCATGATCAGATGCAGCATCCACGGGCCGGCGAACACCAGCACCAAGGCCATTGCCAAGATCTTGGGCACGAAACTCAGCGTCATTTCGTTGAGCTGGGTGGCGGCCTGGAAGACGCTCACCAGCAGTCCCACGACCAGTGCGATCCCCAGCAGCGGAGCCGACAGCAAGAGCGTCGTCCACACCGCTTGCTGACCGACCGTGATGATGTTCTCTGGAGTCATGCTTTCCCCTCAGTGGATGAAACTTTGTACCAGTGAACCGATGACCAGATCCCAGCCATTGACCAGCACGAAAAGCATGAGCTTGAAAGGAAAGGACACCGTCACGGGCGATAGCATCATCATGCCCATGGACATCAGAACGGCAGCCACCACCAGATCGATGATCACGAAGGGGATAAAGATCAGAAAACCGATCTGGAAACCGGTCTTCAACTCCGAAGTGACGAAGGCCGGGATCAGCAAAGTCATGGGCGTATCCGCCGGAGCCTGCAACTGCGGGTGCCCGGAAAGCTTGACGAAAAGCGCGAGATCATCCGGCCGCGTCTGAGAGAGCATGAAAGTGCGCAACGGCCCTTCAGCGCGCGACATGGCCTGGGTGATATTGATCTGGTTTTGAGTCAGGGGCTGCAGGGCCTCCGTGTTCAGTTTCTGAAACACGGGCGCCATCACAAAGAAGGTGAGAAAGAGCGACAGGCCAACGATGACCTGGCTGGGCGGCATCTGAGTCGAGCCCAGAGCCTGCTTGAGCAAGGAGAGGACGATAATGATCCGGGTGAAAGCCGTCATCATCAGCAGCATGGCGGGCAAGAAGACCAATGCCGTCATGAAGATGAGTGTCTGAATACTCAGACTGTACTCGGTGCCGCCGCCCGCCACGGGAGTGCTGGTGAAGGCGGGAAGCCCGCCAGCGATAGCCGCTCCCGGGATACCGAGAGTGATCAGGCCGAAGGTGGCGGTCCTGGCACGGAAGCGGACGAGGGTTCTCCCGCCCCCCCGGTGGGGGTCTTTATATGCTGGTTCCATGGCCCTTGTTTGCGCCTCTCCGTTGCAGTGCGCAACCAACCGGCGAAAGTGGCCGGCGAATTGCTGATGGTGTCGGGCAACGCCGTCTCCAGGGTGTGCAGCAGGGTAATCCCCGCCGGACTCACACCGAGAAGCAGCTGCTGCTCTCCCATCTGCACTAGCAAAAGGCGTTCCCGTGCGCCGAGAGACAAGGACGACACGACCCGCATGCCCCCGGCCTGCCCGCTGGCCAAGCCGGGTTGCAAGCGCTTGAGCGACCACACCACTCCGAAAAATATCAGCAGGACCAACACCAAGGCGGAAAACAACTGGAAAATGGAGGACCACGAAAAAACACCGCCCGCCGCCGCGCCAGCGGAGGTGTCCGCCCACACCGACGGACTCCACAGGGCGAAAGTCATGCTCAGCAGTCGGATTTTTGACGCGCGCGGCGCGGTAACTTTGACACCGGAGTCAGGACGAGAATGCTTTTTCAACGGAGTTTCTTGGCCCGTTCCGCCGGGCTGATGATGTCCGTGAGGCGAATGCCAAACTTGTCGTTCACCAGAACGACCTCACCCTGCGCGATGAGATAGCCATTCACGAGCACGTCCATCGGCTCGCCGGCGAGGCGCTCCAATTCGACCACCGACCCCTGCGCCAACTGTAGGAGGTTGCGAATTTGGATCTTCGTACGGCCCAACTCCACCGAGAGCGTCACCGGAATATCGAGAATCATGTCCAGGTTCTGCGTCTGCGTGCCGCCACCAGCGGCGGCGTGCAGCTCGGGAATGGGGGCGGGAGCCGCTTGGGGGGCCTGCGGGCGCGTGCCGGCATCGTCCTGCTCCGCCATCGCCGCTGCCCAGTCCGCCATAATATCGTCGGCCGCGCTGTGATCCGCCACGGGAGATTCCACGTTCACCGGTTTTTGCTCTTCAGCCATGATTCAGCTCTCCAATGCCGCCATGGCGGCTTGCCCTGCAGTGATTTCCGGACAGAGATGCTCCGTCACTTGAACAGCGTATTTACCGTTGAACGTGCCATAGCGCCCGGAAAATACCGGAATGCCATCAATGCGCGCAATCGTGCTTTCCGGCATTTCAATGGGAATGACGTCGCCGTCGCGCAGCGCCAGCAATTGCCGCAACGTCAGATGCGTTTGCACGAACTGCACCTCCAGATCCAACTCGGCCTCCTGCATTTCCTGTTGCAAAGACTGCACCCAACGCCGATCCACCTCGGAACGATCCGCTGTCGTGCCTGCCGTGAGTTGATCGCGTACCGGTTCGACCATGCCATAAGGGAGGCAGATGTGGAAAGTGCCCGCCCCCGACTCCAGTTCCACGGTGAACGTGGTGGTGATCACGACTTCCGTCGGCGTCGCAATATTGACGAACTGCGGATTTACCTCCGAGCGTGTCAACTCCGGATTCAGCGACGCCACCGGGGCCCAGGCCGATTTGAAATCTTTGAACGCCATATCCAGGAGCCGCTTGATGATGCGCTGCTCCAGCGGAGTGAACTCACGTCCCTCGATACGCGCGTGGAAACGGCCGTCACCGCCGAAATAATTGTCCACCACGGCAAAGATCAGGCGGGGATCGAAGACGAACAATGCGGTGCCGCGCAACGGCTTGACCTGTACCATATTGATATTGCTGGGTACCACCAGGCTGCGGATGAACTCGCTATATTTGATCAATCGCACCGGCCCCACGGAGATCTCCGCCGTGCGCCGCAAAAAATTGAACAGGCTGACCCGCCATAGACGAGCAAAACGCTCGTTGACCACCTCCAGGGTAGGCATGCGCCCGCGCACAATACGATCCTGGTTGGCGAGGTCATAGGGGCGCACGCCACCTGGATCGGGCATGGCGTCAGATTCGGCATCGACATCACCGCCCGCCATCCCTTTGAAAAGGGCGTCTACTTCATCCTGAGAAAGAATATCCTGTGCCATGCGGTCACCGTATCGTTATCGGCACTGTTCTGCAAGAATCATGCAAACGTGTTCACCAATCCCAATCGGACACGCACCGGGAGCGTGGCACCCGCAGTAGCCGCCGCAACCACCGCGATGCGGGAAGCGGACGTGGATGGGTTGCGTGCAAAGGACCGCCCTCCCCCCCCCCCCGCTCCCACGCTCGCCTGACCCAGGCTCATCCCC
>NZ_WNJL01000036.1 GCF_010378095.1 Acidithiobacillus ferrianus
GGACATGGACTTGCAAGCCTTCTTTGACCGGGTCAACCATGACCGGCTGATGGCGCGACTGAAGAGCCGTACGCGAGGCAACACCATTGGCGTTATCGTGGCAGAGCTGAGGAAAGCCCTGCTTGGTTGGAAAGCGTACTTCGGCATCGCCGAGGTGCTGAGCCCTCTGCGCGATATCGACAAGTGGGTACGACGCAAGTTACGTTGCTATCTCTGGAAACAATGGGGATCGGCCGGTTACCGGCAACTGCGCAAGCGTGGCGTGTCTGTGCGCGAAGCGTGGAATACCAGTAAGTCGGCTCACGGTCCATGGCGGCTGTCGAAGACACCGGCGCTGACCATTGCATTACCATTGGCCTTCTTCAAGAACCTGGGAGTGCCGAGCCTTGCGGCCCGGTAAGCATTCAATTCATCGAACCGCCGGATACGTGACCCGTATGTCCGGTGGTGTGGGAGGGGGGAGCCGTGAGGCTTCTCCCTATCCCGATTATATTTACTAGGGAGCGTCACGGTTGAAGTGGTATGAATTTGGCAATGGCCCGCTCAGGGCTCTTAAGGTGCTTTTGGAATCCCCTCTGGACTTCGACCCAGTTGATTACATTGATAGGACTTTTGGTTCAAATGTGGGTGAAGTTGATCCAAATACGTTACACCTTGCTCATTTTTACAACGATGTAAGGAAAGGACTGTTCCCGAAAATTAGCGCTGTTTCATTTTTTTTAGCCAATAGTTTAAATGTCGATATCAATAATCATAGAACCGCTGCTTTACCCTTGTCCCACGAGCTATCTAAAGACGTAAATATTTCTGGCAAGGTTTCCGAATCATTGCTAGTTAAAACCTGTGATTCGGTTAATATGCAAATCGATAGGCTTTTGGAGTCTTTTGGTGTTGATGGTTGCTCGGGGAAAACGCTTAGGAGCGAGTTGAACGACTTTATATCATTTTATTTTTTTAGTGAAGCTTTGTTCTTCGTGCTTGTAGGGATGGCAGTAGTGGAATTCGATGATGACCGGATCATTGTAAAGCCGGAAAGTCAGGAAAGGGTTAAAGAATTACACAGAAAGTGGTTTGCCAATTACTGGGAACAATTAAGCTCAATGGCAAGTATTGCGTACTTTGATTTGCTTCCAAAGGGTGCTGATAAAGATAAAAATTTCAACCAGATAATATCTCTTTTTGGCCAGGGGCTTAGAGATAAAATATTCTCAATACCGGCTGATGAGCTTCCTGGCAAGTTAAATCGTTTAGAAAGTGTTCAATGGATAAGCAAGATATGCAACCTCGCAGCCTTGTGTATGTGGTGCCAGCTAAAGAACAATATGAATTGTGCTCCATATGAGCTTATAGAAAAACTTGGGATAAGTGGTAGTGATATCGATCAGCTAATGTCCTTGGTTAAAAAGCGATCCCAGCCAGACAGAGTATTTTCCAAAAACGCTAAAGGGGTGAAGATAGAAAACTCAAGCATTACTAATCAGCTAAGAATTATCATTAATGATATAGCAAATCTTATATCTGAAAATAAATTAAACCAATTACTTGGTAACTTCTTCGAAAAAGAATACGTTTCTGAATATTTCTTGCGCGACGAGTTGCGTGACAAGTATAAAGTTCATCCAGGTATATTAGCGCACGAAATCGAAGGTAATGACTTTAAGCCAGATGTTGACTTTATTCTAGAAGATTCGCGTAGAAATGTATTTTATTTTATCCAGGTCAAGTATCTGCGTATTGGCGGCAAAGCGTATATATCAGGTGACTTGGAGCACCTAGTATCTGGAAAGCTATCGAAGGGAATAAGCCAGCTAGTTGACGCAGAAAAGGCAATGAATTGTGGGAAGCTATGGAAGCCGCTGAACAAAAGAGGGTTGCATAATTGCAATAAAGATAATTCATTTTTTCTGCTAATCCATAATGTCAGCAATTTTGATTTTTGTGTCTGGCCTTCTGGGATCGTTTCATATGAATGGAATAGCGTCCGTAACTTGTTCAAGGATGGGGAAATTAATTTCGGGCATAGCAAATCTTCCCCCAGTCATTGGAAGCATAATCAACCTTTGCCAGTTGAGCGACCAGATGACCTTATAAATTTTCTGATGAATAATGGTCCAGCAGCTCAGCGGGGGGGTGCCAGCTCTTTGTTTGAAACGGACAATGTGGTGGTAAGAACAAGATTCGGAAATACGGATTTTTTGTGTTATGGCATGGGCTTGTAGAAATATAACCAGGCGCTCCAGCCGACCGCTAAAAGCGGCGGCTGAGCTTCGACGTGTGCGCCGGGCATGGCGCGTTACTTCATAGGTGCGAGTCCTATGGCCAGGTTTACGCAGAGCCGAAGGCAAGGAGAAGGGCAAGGACGTCGTCGCGAGGCGGGGTCTGAAGGGAGTCCAATCCGAAATTGCGGGGCGATGAACAAAAACCGGATATGAGGCTGAGGCGTGATGCACCCGGGACGAGCGGGCACGTGACCGCGAAGTCCTCCATCTGCGCTTGGGGTGTATTTTGTAAATCCGGCGTCTACGCAAGGAAGGTAACGCGTCTTACCCCGGGAGGTCTCCCCGGTGCTTCAAGAGATCGAAGCTGGGCGCCTGGAAACGGGCGCTGAAAACCGTGGAGAAGTCAGCAGAAGGCATAGTAGGCGGCGCCCCCGCCGAAGGCTGGAACGATGGAAGAGGGGAAGGACCATGACGAAGAGCAACGGGAACGCATCAGACCCCCAGTGCAAGCTGGCAGCGGCTTTGCCGCCGGATGAACCCGAGGCTGGATCGTCAAGGCGACCCGAGTCGATTCCTCCCCGCACGTTGCTCGCCCAGGTCCTGGACCGGGAGAACCTGCGACGTGCCTTGAAGCAAGTGCGCCGGAACAAAGGCGCGCCGGGCATCGACGGCATGAGTGTCGATGAACTGCCCGAGTACCTCAAACAGCACTGGCCGGGCATCCGCGCCCAACAGTGCGCGAAGCGTGGAACACCAGCAAGTCGGCGCATGGGCCGTGGCGGCCGTCGAAGACGCCGGCATTGACTATTGCGTTACTTCAATAACTTGGGACTACCCAGCCTTGCGTCGCGGTAGGAATTCACTTCATCGAACCGCCGGATACGTGACCCGTATGTCCGGTGGTGTGGGAGGGGGGAGCCGTGAGGCTTCTCCCTATCCCGTTAGCCCGCAGAAAGCGCGACTGCGATGCCTGGAAACGCCCGTAACAACTTACCGTCCATCGTTACAAGCTTCGTGCCCAATTTCATCGCTAGTGCGACAAACTCGCAGTCATATGCTGAACATTCGCTATCCCGCACCAGTTCCAAGACACTGAGCGAGTCCACTTCGTATTCGGCTCCAGCGAGCAAATCTTCTGCCTCACACTGGAGGCTATGCGCTTGCTGGAACGTCAGGCTTCCGCGTCTAAGGTACCCAGCCAGGATGTTTCGAAATTCACTTCGCCAAAGAACCGGCGCAGCCCAATTTGGGTCGTGTTCGAGCAGGGCTTCTGCGACCGAGGTGTACTCGCCAGGCAGATACAAATACGCCAGCACATTCGAGTCCACGACAATCATGGACGTCCCTGTTTTTTCAGGGTGTCAATGTCGCGCGCTCGAAACTTCGTTGTGCTCAACCCCGCCCTTAGCTGGCGCGCACGCGCAAGCCGTTCGCTGGGAGCTATCTTGGTCGGCGTAAGCACGGTCTCAAGGCACACGATCGCCTCACTGTTGAGGCTGCGACGGTGCGCTTCCGCTGCAACCTTCAGGCGTTCATACACCTCATCCGGAATGTTCTTCAACGTCAGCGTTGTAGGCATAGCTTTCTCCAACCATAATGGCACCATAACGGTTCCACTATACAGTCTGCCGCGCAGCTTGCCAATCTGCGAACTAAACCGGTGTTGCAGGGAACGCTGCGCGATAAAGCCGCGCCGCGCCCATGAACTTGAACGTGTGTGCGGGCATGGCGCGTTACTTCATAGGCGAGTCCTATGGCCAGGTATACAAGGAAGTCCAATCCGAAATTGCGAGGCGATGAACAAAAACCGGATATGAGGCGTGATGCACCCGGGACGAGCGGGCACGTGACCGCGAACTCCTCCATCTGCGCTTGGGGTACACCAACAAGTCGGCGCATGAGCCGTGGCGGCTGTCGAAGACACCGGCGCTGACCATGCATTACCATTGGCCTTCTTCAAGAACCTGGGAGTGCCGAGCCTTGCGGCCCGGTAAGCATTCAATTCATCGAACCGCCGGATACGTGATCCGTGCGTCCGGTGGTGTGGGAGGGAGGGGCCGTGAGGCTTCTTCCTATCCCGATTGGGTCTGCCACCTTTACCTTAACGTTGGCCTTGATTTATATTACGTCCATGCCTACCCCCACTGCCACTATTGAATACATGAAGTTGTCCGTTTCCGAGCGCATCCAACTCGTTGAGGACATATGGGATAGCATTGCTGCAGAGGCACCTGATACCGTTGAATTGTCACAAGCTCAAAAAGATGAGTTGCATCGTCGCGTTGCTGCGCATCGTGCTGACCCTTCCACCGCCATCCCGTGGGAACAGGTTCGATCCAAATTATTTCCGAATAAACCCTGATGTTGGTCGTGCTCCGTCCAGAGGCAGAGCATGAGCTTCTGGAAGCGCAGATTTGATATGAATCAAAAGCGCTGGGGCTTGGTTTTGAGTTCGGCCGTGCCGCTGACGCGGCAGTTGCGTCTGCGCTTCGTAATCCCTTCGGGCATTTGCGTATCGAAGAAGAGTTCCGGCGTGTGTTATTCCGCAAATTTCCCTACATGCTAATCTATCTGCCAAGTCCGGATGAGTTGCTGGTAGTTTCATTCTTTCATCAGCACCGTGAGCCTGGTGTTTGGATGGAGCGGTTTAGCTGACACCGGGGGACTACCCCGATTAGAAGCTACTTCAGCACTTGAAACCGACCCAATAATGGTATATTTTTTATACCATGCTCACCTTCGAATTTGACGAGCCCAAGAGTCAGGCAAACTTTTCCAAGCACGGCATCAACTTTATTGATGCGCAGCTTTTATGGAATGACCCAAGGCTATTAGAAATCCCGGCAAAAACAGAAGATGAGCCCCGATATCTGGTGATAGGACTTATCAACGGGAAACACTGGTCAGCCGTCGTCACCTACAGGGGTGCAAATATTCGACTTATTTCTGTTCGTCGATCACGAACCGAGGAGGCAGCACTATATGAAAGCTAAAACGTTCGATAAACAGTTTGATGAGGGTGTTGACATTACTGCTGCTCTAGAGCTATCCAGAGCGAAACGCGTGTTGCAGGAGCAAAAGCGCGTTAATGTCGATTTTCCCACATGGATGATTGAATCATTAGATCGAGAAGCAGGAAAGCTCGGCATTACCCGGCAATCCATTATTAAGGTGTGGCTCGCTGAACGCCTTGAAGCGTCTGCTTCTAACACTACGTTCCAGCGGACGCACCACGATGCGGCGCTCCGCTGAACTCCCCGTTGGGCCATAATGAAAACACGTGCCATACGCTCCGATGTACCACCCGGAAGTGCAATCAACGCACGATTAACCGGTGCATATTTTCACGATTGCTACGTTATATCTGTTCCCGACACTACACGCACTGCGCTCAGCTACTTCCTAACTGCTTTGGCAAATACCCCACCTTGGGTTAATTCGCTCATGGCGTTGCGGAACAAGGTGGTTCGATTTGCCGGCTTAAAAGACCTTGGTGGCCTTGGAGAGTTGAGCCCATCAAAGCCTGCGTCAACTTATGCGCCTGGAGATCGAGTAGGTATCTTCACACTCATTTCCAATTCACCCAATGAGGCGTTGCTGGGAGATCGCGACAAGCATCTGGATGTCGTGCTCTCCGTCTATAAGCATCCTTCTGGCCCAAGTGGCGTTCAGCCCATTTCGGTAACAACAGTTGTCCATATTCACAACCTGTTGGGGCGAATTTACATGCTTCCGGTCACGCCACTGCATAGACTCATCGCACCAGCAGTACTCACTCGCATCATAGGTGGGCAAAATGCGGCCTAACCTTGCGTTCGAGTGTCGAACACCGGGGCGTCGGGCGCACAGCCCCCGCGAACCCCTTGTTCGAGCGGATACCGCTACGCCCGCGTGAGCCTCCGCGCACTCCGTGCCCTCCGGCCTCACGCGGGTGCCGCACAACTCGCGCCCCGTTATGCCGACTAAATTGATGTCTATGGAAAGTTACACGACACCCGAGTGGAGAAATTCCGCACTCATTACGATTGACACACAATGCGACACCCTTGATGGTCAGCCATTCGAGATTCCAGGGACAACGGCAATTCTTCCGCGTATGAAGTCGCTCCTTGCCGCCTTTCGTTTGTCGGGGCGACCAATTATTCACATTGTACGAATCTATCAGGCTGACGGATCGAACGTTGATTTATGCCGCAAAGAGCTTGTAAGAAAGGGCGCGCACTTGGTTTTGGCAAGGTCTTCTGGGTGTCAATTGGCATCGGACATTCTTCCCCAAAAAGGAATACTACTTGACGAAGGCCTGCTGCTTTCTCATGACATCCAAACAATCGGCGCTAACGAGGTGGTGATCTACAAACCTCGCTGGGGCGCGTTTTACAATACGCCTCTAGAGCAGTATCTCCGCAAACAGAATATTTCAACACTCATATTTTCCGGGTGTAATTTCCCGAACTGTCCACGCACCTCGATTTACGAGGCAAGCGAAAGAGATTTTCGGGTTGTGCTGGTAGATGATGCTGTCTCCGGTCTTTACGATCAGGGGCGGATTGAAATGAAAAATATCGGAATTGAATTGTTGTCAACAAACCTAGTCATTGATGCAGTTAAGCACAGCAATAAAGCATAACCCGTCAGTCGAGAGGGACTGCGCAAAAGCGCGCAGCCCCTCACTTTTACGTGTGCGCCGGGCATGGCGCGTTACTTCGCAGGTGAGAGTCCTGTGGCCAGGTATACGCAGAGCCGAAGGCAAGGAGAAGGGCAAGGGCGTCGTCGCGAGGCGGGGACTGGAGGAAGCCCAATCCGAAGCTGCGGGGCGATGAATAAAAACCGGATATGAGGCGTGATGCATCCGGGGCGAGCGGGCACGTGACCGCGAAGCCCTCCATCTGCGAATGGGGTGCATTTTGTAAATCCGGCGTCTATGCAGTGAAGGTAACGTGTCTTACCCCGGGAGATCTCCCCGGTGCTTCGGAAGCTCGAAGCTGGGCGTTTGGAAACGAACGCTGAATACCGTGGAGAAGTCAGTAGAGGGCATAGTAAGCGGCGCCCCCGCCGAAGGCCCGAACGATGAAAGACGAAGGACCATGATGGAGAGAGACGGGAACGCATCTGACCACCTGCCAAGGCAGGCTGCGGGCATACCGCAGGATGAACTCGTCGCTGGACCGTCAGGACAACCGGAGTCGATTCACCCCCAAGCGTTGCTGGCCCAGGTGTTGGACCGCTTCATCCAGCAAGCCATTGCGCAAGTTATATCGGCCCAATGGGAACCGCATTTTCACCGCCAC